>NZ_CABVHQ010000038.1 GCF_902497895.1 Pseudomonas fluorescens | reverse complement strand
GTGCGATGAGCCTGCTGCAACGTGTGGGCTGGCGACGTGCGGTATTTGCACTGGCGGTCGCCGCCCTCCTTACGGTGGCGACGATTCAAGTGCAATCGGGCGAGCCGGAAATCGCTCTGGTGATTGGCGAGCCTTGGGACGCCATGCGGCAGCGCTCCAGTGCAACCATTGATCCCGCTATTCCCGGGCATTACTGGGGGCGATTGCCGAAGTCGGATGCCCGCCTTCGTTTCATAGACCCCCAATACGGGTTCGTGACCCCACTGGCTCGCTTCTTCACAATTAGTTTCGATGATGAGCGGGTCGGAAATGTCCGTATGTCCCCGCAAATCGAGCCGCTATTGCTCGACGATACACTCAAGGTCGTGCTGGATCTGCAGGAGCAATGGCGCATAGGCGGCTGGACGCCAACCCGGACGGACTTTCCATCGTTCGCCGACACCCCTCAATGGCGTGCCCGATTGCGCGACGTGAACAAAGGCGGCAAAACTTACTGGCAAGCGGGTAACCAGTATCAAGTGATGCTGGTGGTTAATCGTTTCAGGGACGACAAGCGTCCCACAGAAGAGCGCTACCTCATCAAGCTGCAACTTGCCACACCATGGGTGAAGCCATGACCCTGCTCCTTGATGACGGACGCACCATAGGTTTCGGTAGCAATCTCATGGCCGACCTGTCCGACATCCTTCAGCCCATGGCCTTCGTGCTCAAGGCAAAGCGCCATGCCTGGCGCACCAGAAAAAAAGGGCGCCGATGGCGCCCTTTTCAATGCAGTGGTTAACGTCGCAGCAATCAGTGCTGCAGAGCCGGTTTGTCTGTCCCGTTGATCGGGATGCGTTTGGCTTTTGCCTCTTCCGGTATGACACGCAACAGGTCGATGCTCAACAAACCGTTGCTCAGGTCGGCGGTTTTGATCTGGATGTGGTCCGCCAGACGGAAGGACAGTTTGAAGGCACGCTGAGCGATGCCTTGATACAGATAAGTGACGTCTTCGTCAGCGTCACGTTTGCCGCCACTGATGGTCAATACGCCTTTTTCGACTTGCAGCTCCAGGTCTTCTTCCTGGAAACCGGCTGCCGCAATCACGATGCGGTATTGGTCGTCACCGTGCTTCTCCACGTTGTAGGGTGGATAGGTGCTGCCTGGTTCATTACGCAGCGCCGACTCGAACAGATCGTTGAAACGATCGAAGCCCACCGAAGAACGGAACAGTGGAGCCATGGAAAATGCAGTGCTCATGTCAATCTCCTGAAATTCAGCAAGTGGTTATCTCCGCGACCCGAATTCGGCATCGCGTATAAAAAAGATAAGGACCGACTTGCCCATTTCAAGAGGTTTTTCTGAAAAATTTTCAGGCCGCTTCGGTGCGCTGAACGCCCAATAAACGCCCGACCTGATCCAGATCGGTTTCCCGGCGCATCGCGGTGAAAAGCTCCACGGCCTCAGGGTAATTGCGGGTCAACATCGCCAACCACTGCTTCAAGCGACCCGGCGCGGCGCGTGGCGTCAGTTGTGCGACGGCTTGCGCCCAGAAGTCCTGGAGCAGCGGTTGCAGATCGGCCCAGGACATTTCGACCACCTCTTCGCCAGCCCGCGCCGCTGCGATTTGCCGGGCCAGATCCGGACGCGAGACCAGGCCGCGACCGAGCATGATGTCTTCGACGCCGCTGATTTCGCGGCAACGGCGCCAGTCTTCGACGCTCCAGATATCGCCATTGGCAAACACTGGCACCTTGACCACTTCCTGGACCCGTGGAATCCACTCCCAATGGGCTGGCGGCTTGTAGCCATCGGTCTTGGTCCGGGCATGCACCACGATGTGCGCAGCGCCGCCTTCGGCCAGGGCCGTGGCGCACACCAGCGCGCCGTCCGGGCTGTCGAAACCCAGGCGCATCTTGGCCGTCACCGGGATATGCGCCGGCACCGCGCGACGCACTTCGGCGACTATCGCGTTGAGCAGTTCCGGCTCTTTGAGCAGCACCGCGCCACCGCGCGACTTGTTGACGGTCTTGGCCGGGCAGCCGAAGTTCAGGTCGATCACCTCGGAACCCAGCTCACAGGCCAGTGCGGCGTTATCCGCCAGGCACGCCGGGTCGGAACCGAGCAATTGCACGCGCAACGGCACCCCGGCAGCGGTTTTCGCGCCGTGGAGCAATTCAGGAGCCAGCTTGTGAAAATAAGCCGGGGTCAGCAGACGGTCATTGACCCGGATGAATTCGGTCACGCACCAATCGATACCGCCGACCTGGGTCAAGACATCCCGCAGGATGTTGTCGACCAGGCCCTCCATGGGCGCCAAAGCAATTTGCATGGGTAACACTCAACGAAAAACGTGCGGCAGTTTACTGGGTTTCGCCAGGTAAACCCACGCCCGCGTAGGAGCTGGCGCAGGCTGCGATTTTTTGCCATTGCTGGAGCCGCGGAAGACCAAAAGATCGCAGCCTGCGGCAGCTCCTACGCCGATCGTGTACAACTGGCTAATTAGACCGCGCCCTGCAACGCCGGCCCATAGCCCTCGATAAACTCCTCCGGCATGCGCTTGGGCTTGCCACTGGACAGTTCGATACAGACAAAAGTGGTCTGGGCCCGGAGCAAGGTGGTGTTGTCACTGGGGCGGACCAGCTGGAAACGTCGGCTCATTTTCAAACGCCGATCCCAATCGACGATCCAGGTCGCCAACTGCAATTCATCGCCTTCATAGGCGCCAGCCAGGTAATCGATCTCGTGGCGGACCACGGCCATCGCCCGGTCCAGCCGCCGATATTCGCTCAGGTCCAGGCCCAGGCGCTGCGAATGGCGCCAGGCGCAGCGCTCGAGCCAGGTGACATACACCGCGTTATTGGCATGTCCAAGCCCGTCGATGTCTTCGGCACCCACCTGCAGATCAATGATAAATGGCGTTGCCAGATCCCAGCCCATACCCCTCTCCCCGCTCAGCTAAATTCGACCGGGGCAGTGTAACGGATGCTCAGGCGGATTGGCGCGCTTGCACGCTGCGACCGGAAAGCAAGGCCAGCACGCCCTCGATCAGCCGCGAATCGGACAGGACTCGCTGATGGCCACCCTCCGACAGACGCAACAGGCGGCTGTCGAACCAGGCTTCGTGGATCAGCTGCGCTTCCTTGACCGGGACGAAGTTATCATCCTCGGCATGCACGATCAGCCCGGGCATATCCAGCTGGTAGTGCGCCACGTCGAGGCAAGCGGCGCGCATGCCGACATCCTGCTCGATCTGGCGAATAAACGCCGAACGGGCTTTTGGCGGAAGCCGTACATAGCGGGCAAAACCGCGCAGTACCCCCAGTATCCGCGCTGGAGCGGCGATGCTCACCAGGGTTTCGGTGCGCAGACCCAGCTGGACTGCCAGCATGGCACTGGCGCCGCCCATGGAATGACCGATGACCGCTTGCAAGGGCGGCAATTCCGCGGCGGCCTCGAGCATGGCCCGGGCGAACAACACCACGTTCGCTTCATGCCCGGGAGAACGGCCATGGGCCGGACCGTCTAGCGCGACCACCATATAGCCGGCGTCCACCAGCGCAGTGATCAGACTGGCGAATTGCGTTGGCCGACCTTCCCAGCCGTGCATCAACAGCACCGCCGGGCCCTGCCCCCAACGCAAGGCCGAAAGGCCGAAACGCAGGGTGATCCGCTCGGAGGTCGCCAGCAGCGGCAACTCCCAATCCCGCGGCGGCAGCTCGCGCGGCGTCATGAACGCCAGGCGCATCCGGCTCGCAACCAGTCGCGGTGCAAACCAACCCAAGGTGCCATTAATGCCACGAACCCAGCTTAAAGTGCTCATCGCTCATTTCCTCAGGATCACGCTTCAGGTCATAGCACCGCCGACTTGGCGGCGCGCAGCAATCGATCGGATAACTCTCCGGCGCCCAAGGCCCGCGCCAGTGCCAGTCCGCCGACCATCAGGGCGATATCGGCGAGGACTTTGTCGGCCTCTTCCGGGCTGGTCGCCAGTTGCGCGACCATCAACTCCAAGTGTTCATTCAAGGCCTGCCGAAAATCGTCCGGCAGACGACCCAATTCCCCGATCGAGGCCGGGATCGGGCAGGCATGATCAGTTGAATCGCGGTGCTTGCGTGACAGGTAGAAGGCCGCGACCAAAGCGCGACGCTCTTCACCCGTCAACTCGGCGTCCATTTCCTCAATCAAGCCACGGCGCTGGGCGAGCAGTTGCTTGAACGCTTCCAGCATCAGCGCATCCTTGCTTTCGAAGTGCGCATAGAAACCACCCACCGTCAGCCCGGCGGCGCCCATCACCTCTCCCACGCTCGGATCGGCCGGGCCGCGCTGAATCAGCGCTGCGCTGGCGGCCTTGAGGATGCGTTCGCGGGTTTGAGCTTTTTTGTCGTTCATCGTTGCCTCCGAATATTACGATTGAAATATTATTCTCATAATAAATTTTCGCAAGTCATTGCTATGACCGCTGGTCAGAAGAACCTTTTTTTGAACAGAGAGTTGGGAAAGGAGAGAATTGGCGAATGCCAGACAAACAAAAGGGCCATTCAATAATTGAATGACCCCTATAAATCCCGCAGAGCGGGTAATCGTGGCGTCCCCTAGGGGACTCGAACCCCTGTTACCGCCGTGAAAGGGCGGTGTCCTAGGCCACTAGACGAAGGGGACGCAAAACCTTCTATACACTGATCAGGCTGAGACTGATCGATTCAAGGCCGGTGTGGCCAGACCTTGAACTGTAAAATTGGTGGAGCTAAGCGGGATCGAACCGCTGACCTCCTGCATGCCATGCAGGCGCTCTCCCAGCTGAGCTATAGCCCCGGATTTATCGCCTCGCGGCGGAACAGCATCTCACAACACTGCTTCTGTAAAACTGGCGTCCCCTAGGGGACTCGAACCCCTGTTACCGCCGTGAAAGGGCGGTGTCCTAGGCCACTAGACGAAGGGGACGCAAAACCCTTCTATACAACGTGATCAGGCTGAGACTGATCGATTCAAGGCCGGTGTGGCCAGACCTTGAATTGTACAATTTGGTGGAGCTAAACGGGATCGAACCGTTGACCTCTTGCATGCCATGCAAGCGCTCTCCCAGCTGAGCTATAGCCCCTCGTCGGTGAGGACGGGGCGAATCTTAAGGGTGTATCGCAAGGCTGTCAAACTTATTTTAAACAAATTTCAATATTTTTTGTCGGCATTACAATCACTTACCGCCCTCTCCCCGGAAAATGGGGGGTTTGCCCCTTGGGGGTTGCCGAAGATCAGGATCAAAAGATCGCAGCCTTCGGCAGCTCCTACGGGGGAAAGCGCTGAATCAGGCGATAGCGCCCAGGAGTTTTTCCCACTCCTTGTTTTCCTTCTTCGACACGCCACCCAGCAGATCAAGGGCCTGGCGCAGACGGAAACGGGTCAGGTCCGGGCCGAGGATTTCCATGGCATCGAGCACCGACACCGAGCTCGCCTGACCGGTGATTGCGGCGAACATCAGCGGCATGGCGTCACGCAGCTTCAGTTCCAGGGACTCGACCACCGCCTGAATGGTCGCGGTGATGCTGTCCTTCTCCCACTGGCGCAGGCTTTCCAGCTTCCACAGGATCAGCTGCATCAATTGACGCACCTGGTCGCCCGAGAGCTTCTTGGACTCGAACAGCTTGACGTCCGGGTTCACGCCACCGGCAAAGAAGAAGCCGGCCAGCGGGGCGATCTGACTGAAGGTTTCAACCCGGCCCTGGACATGCGGGGCGATTTTCATCAGGTATTCAGGGTTCAGCGCCCACTCCTGCACACGGCTGGCAAACTCTTCCAGCGGCAGGTCGCGCAGCCACTGGCCGTTGAGCCAGGACAATTTTTCGACATCGAAAATCGGTCCGCCCAGGGAAACCCGCGACAGATCGAAGTTATCGACCATTTCCTGCAGCGAAAACTTCTCGCGCTCGTCCGGCATCGACCAGCCCATGCGGCCCAGGTAGTTGAGCATGGCTTCCGGCATAAAGCCCATGCGCTCGTAGAAGGTCACCGAGGTCGGGTTCTTGCGCTTGGACAGCTTGCTCTTGTCCGGGTTACGCAGCAGCGGCATGTAGCACAGCTGCGGTTGTTCCCAGCCGAAGTACTCGTAGAGCAGGATCAGTTTCGGCGCCGACGGCAGCCATTCTTCGCCGCGCAGCACGTGGGTGATGCCCATCAGGTGATCGTCGACCACGTTGGCGAGGAAGTAGGTCGGCAAGCCGTCGGTCTTCATCAGCACTTGCATGTCCATGCGATCCCACGGGATCTCGACGTCGCCACGCAGCATGTCCGGCACCACGCAGACGCCTTCGGTCGGCACTTTCATGCGGATCACGTGGGGTTCGCCAGCGGCCAGACGCCGCGCCACTTCTTCCTTGGAGAGCAACAGCGCGCGACCGTCGTAGCGTGGGGTTTCGCCGCGGGCCATTTGTTCGGCGCGCATCTGGTCCAGTTCTTCCGCGGAGCAGAAGCACGGAAAGGCATGGCCCAGCTCGACCAGCTGCTGGCAGTACTTCTGATAGATGTCGCCGCGCTCGCTCTGCCGGTACGGGCCGTGGGGGCCGCCGACGTCAGGGCCTTCGCTCCAGTCGATACCCAGCCAGCGCAAGGCATCGAAAATCTGCTGCTCGGACTCGCGGGTCGAACGCAATTGATCGGTGTCTTCGATCCGCAGGATGAACTCACCGCCATGCTGCTTGGCAAAGCAGTAGTTGAACAAAGCGATGTAAGCGGTGCCGACATGGGGATCGCCGGTAGGCGATGGCGCGATGCGAGTGCGGACGGTGGTCATGGCATGTCTCGGAAGGAATATGAAAAGCGAAGATGAAACAGGGGGCGAATGGTAACAGGCGACACCCGCCCGGCTCCAGTGAGCAGGGTATTTAAGCCAAGGGATTGCCAGCACTGGGGGAGGTTCATCGATCCTGAGTCATGCACAAACCTGTGGTGAGGGGGCTTGCCCCCGCTGGGTCGCGCAGCGCCCCTAAAACCTGCAAGCCAGATCTACCAGGCACACCGCATGTGCAGGTTTTACGACTGCTGCGCAGCCGAGCGGGGGGCGAGCCCCCTCGCCACAGGGGACCGCGTTTATCATCAAACCACCATCAACCGCTCCCGCAGCTTGCCGATTTCGTCGCGCATCTGTGCGGCGGCCTCGAATTCCAGGTCGCGCGCCAGCTGGTACATTTTCTCTTCCAGTTGCTTGATGCGCTTGGAGATCTCGCCTGGCGAACGCAGTTCGTTTTCGTAGCGGGCGTTTTCCTCGGCGGCCTTGGCCATGCCTTTGCGCTTTTTGCTGCGCGAACCCGGCACGGTGGCGCCTTCCATGATGTCCGCGACGTCCTTGAACACCCCCTTGGGGGTAATGCCGTTGGCCAGGTTGAAGGCGATCTGCTTGTCGCGACGGCGTTCTGTCTCGCCCATCGCCCGCTCCATGGAACCGGTGATGCGGTCCGCATAGAGAATCGCCCGACCATTGAGGTTACGCGCCGCCCGGCCAATGGTCTGGATCAGTGAACGCTCGGAGCGCAGGAAGCCTTCCTTGTCCGCGTCGAGAATCGCCACCAGCGACACCTCCGGCATGTCCAGGCCTTCGCGCAGCAGGTTGATCCCCACCAGCACATCGAAAGTGCCCAGGCGCAGGTCGCGGATGATTTCGACCCGCTCCACCGTGTCGATGTCCGAGTGCAGGTAGCGCACGCGCACTCCGTGGTCAGCCAGGTAATCGGTCAAGTCTTCGGACATGCGCTTGGTCAGTGTAGTCACCAGCACCCGCTCGCCCAGCGCCACCCGCTTGCCGATTTCCGAGAGCAAATCATCGACCTGAGTCAGCGCCGGGCGGATCTCGATCTGCGGATCCACCAGACCGGTCGGCCGTACCAGCTGCTCGACCACTCGACCGGCGTGCTCGGCCTCATAGTTGCCCGGTGTAGCGGAGACGAAAATGGTCTGCGGGCTGATGTTCTCAAACTCGTCGAAACGCATCGGCCGGTTGTCCAGCGCCGACGGCAGGCGGAAACCGTATTCCACCAGGGTTTCCTTGCGCGAACGGTCGCCTTTGTACATGGCGCCGACCTGCGGCACGCTGACGTGGGACTCGTCGATCACCAGCAAGGCATCGGCTGGCAGGTAGTCGAACAAGGTGGGCGGCGCCTCACCGGACTCACGACCCGACAGGTAGCGCGAGTAGTTTTCGATGCCATTGCAGTAACCCAGCTCGAGAATCATCTCCAGATCAAAACGGGTGCGCTGCTCGAGGCGTTGCGCTTCCACCAGCTTATTGTTGGAGCGCAGGTATTCCAGGCGCTCCTGAAGCTCGACCTTGATCCCTTCGATGGCGCCCAACAGGGTGTCCCGTGGCGTCACGTAGTGGCTTTTCGGATAGAAGGTGAAGCGCGGCAACTGGCGGGTCACTTCACCGGTCAAGGGATCGAAGGCGGAAATCTTCTCGACTTCATCATCGAAAAGTTCGATGCGAATCGCTTCAAAATCGGATTCCGCCGGGTGGATATCAATCACGTCGCCGCGCACCCGAAAGGTCGCACGGGCGAACTCCATGTCGTTACGGGTGTATTGCAGGTCGGCGAGCCGGCGCAGCAAGGCACGCTGGTCGAGCTTGTCGCCGCGATCCACGTGCAACACCATCTTCAAATAGGTTTCCGGACTGCCCAGGCCATAGATGCACGAGACCGTGGTGACGATGATCGCGTCCTTGCGCTCCAGCAGCGCCTTGGTCGCGGACAGGCGCATCTGCTCGATATGGTCGTTGATCGAGGCGTCTTTCTCGATAAAGGTGTCGGAAGACGGCACGTAGGCTTCAGGCTGGTAGTAGTCGTAATAGGAAACGAAGTACTCCACCGCGTTATTCGGGAAGAACGCCTTGAACTCCCCATACAACTGCGCCGCCAGGGTCTTGTTCGGCGCCAGCACCAGGGTCGGGCGGTTGATCTGGGCGATCACGTTGGCGATGCTGAAGGTTTTGCCCGAACCGGTCACACCGAGCAATGTCTGGTGCGCCAGCCCGGCCTCGATGCCCTCGACCATCAGGCGGATGGCTTCCGGCTGATCGCCAGCGGGCTCGAAGCGGGTGACTAGCTGGAAGTCGGACATAACGTACCTCTGGTTCACTCCTGCAAGGCCACACCGAACAGGAACGAGAACGAGCGAAAACGACCAATGTCGTCGGAAAAAACTTGATTGTGCTGGATGTGGAGGCAATTGCCACGGGTTTCAAGCCGAACGTCCCGCATGCCCCACATCCATTGGACGCTACAATATGATTAAGAGTCGAAAAATAAACCGAAAAAGCTGCCTGAAAAGCCCAATTGGCTGTCGCCGCGACCTGTGATGCTCTCTATACTAGCTCCCCGTTTGTGCACCGCTCTAGTGCATTCGGCTGGAGCGCTACACGTCCCTCCACACTCCATTCAGAGCCGCCGCAAAATGAGCCTGTTCTCCGCTGTCGAAATGGCACCACGCGATCCAATCCTGGGCCTCAACGAAGCATTCAACGCCGATACCCGTAACAACAAGGTCAATCTGGGGGTCGGTGTCTACTGCAACGAGGAGGGAAAAATTCCACTCCTGCGTGCCGTTGCCGAAGCCGAGACGATTCGCGTGGCTCAACACGCTTCCCGCGGCTACTTGCCGATCGACGGCATCGCCGCCTACGACCAGGCCGTGCAAAGGCTGCTGTTCGGCGCTGACTCAGCGCTGATCGCCTCTGGCCGGGTTATTACCACCCAGGCCGTCGGCGGTACCGGCGCGCTGAAAATCGGCGCCGACTTCCTCAAGCAACTGCTGCCGGACGCCGTCGTAGCCATCAGCGACCCAAGCTGGGAAAACCACCGCGCGCTGTTCGAAACCGCCGGCTTCCCGGTGCAGAACTATCGTTATTACGACGCAGCCACCAACGATGTGAACCGTGCCGGCCTGCTTGAAGACTTGAATGCCCTGCCTGCGGGCTCGATCGTGGTGCTGCATGCCTGCTGCCACAACCCGACCGGCGTAGACATGAGTCCGACTGACTGGCAAAACGTCCTGGAAGTGGTCAAGGCGAAAGACCTCGTGCCGTTCCTCGACATGGCTTATCAGGGCTTTGGCGATAGCATCGACGAAGACGCTGCAGCAGTGCGCCTGTTCGCCGAATCGGGTCTGAACTTCTTTGTCTCCAGCTCGTTCTCCAAATCCTTCTCGTTGTACGGCGAGCGCGTTGGCGCCCTGTCGATCGTCAGCGAATCGAAAGAAGAAAGCGCGCGCGTGCTGTCGCAAGTCAAACGTGTGATCCGCACCAACTACTCCAACCCGCCGACCCACGGTGCAAGCATCGTCGCCGCCGTTCTGAACAACCCGGAACTGCGCGCCCAGTGGGAATCGGAACTGGCTGAAATGCGCCTGCGCATCCGTGGCATGCGCATGCAGATGGTCGATCTGCTGGCGCTGCACGGCGCCAAACGCGACTTCGGTTTCGTCGGTCGCCAGCGTGGGATGTTCTCCTACTCCGGCCTGACCGTTGAGCAAGTCACCCGCCTGCGCACCGAATTCGGTATCTACGCCCTGGACACCGGGCGCATCTGCGTTGCCGCATTGAACCAGAACAACATCGAAGTAGTGACCAGGGCCATCGTTCAGGTGATCTAAGCCACAGGCGAGAAAAACCAAGGGGAAGCCGGCTGGCTTCCCCTTTTTGTTTTTGTCGGTGAGACAATCGCGCTCGGTGCAAAATCGCAGCCTGCGGGATGTGTACGCAGCGGTGAATTCAGAGCGCCAGGCGCCCTTCCCTTTCGAGAGACTCCATGAAAAACGATAATCTGCGCGCTGACCGCGATGAGCTGGACAGCTACACCCCCCGAGCTCAAAACAAACGCAGTGGCAGTGGGCTGGTCTGGCAAATTGCCCTGGGGGTGTTCCTCGGCGGCATGGCGCTGTGGCTGGTGCAACTGGCGGTCACTTCGCTGGCCGCGAAGTTCATGCTCGGCACCGTGACGTTCGGCTGAAGCCTAGCCAGCCAGTTCGCTGGAGCGCTGGCTGGCGGCGTTGTCGAATGCCACATACAGCGACTCGGCCACCTGGCTTTTGATCGCTTTGGCGCTTTCCAGCCCCAGCACAAAACCTTCGGCCTTGCCGCCCGCCCGATTCAGCTCATCGGCCGAGCCGGCCTGGGTGATCGCATCCCACAGTTTGGAAGCCTGCGGGCCTACGCCTTTGGGCAGGCTGATCTGTTCAATACTCATCGGGCCACCCGGGACAGTCGTGGGGTGGCGAGGGGTTGTACGGTTGAATACACGAGCGTGGTCATGACACTACCTTTGCGGCTGAGGGCCGGCAGCGCGTGAAACCACTTCCGGGGGACCATGGTAGACCTGTACCGAGGTTCTGGTAACCGGCAGTCATCTATAATCAATGCATTGGCCTGATGGCTGCGGGCACTCGTCGGATGAAATCCTGCCGAACCTATTCGATGCTTGACTTCTCCTTTTCAATCAGTAACATACACTGCATTCCGCGATAGCTCAGTTGGTAGAGCAAGTGACTGTTAATCACTGGGTCCCTGGTTCGAGTCCAGGTCGTGGAGCCAGACAAGGTTCCAGAGAAGGCTTTCAAAATCTCTGAAACCCCCGAAAAACCCGCCTTATGGCGGGTTTTTTCGTTTTGGCGTTCTGTCGGATTCCGGTAAGTACCAGCCATTTTAAGGGTAGAGTTTGGGATAAAGATCAGTTCGATAAAAGGGAGTACCCTTATGTCGCGCACCACTGCTCCACTCTCCGACGCCGCTTGCCGTTCGGCCAAGCCCACAGACCGCGCCTACAAGCTTTTCGACGGCGACGGCCTTTACCTTCTAGTCCAACCCAATGGCCGCAAAGGCTGGCGTCTCAGATACGTCAAACCTGATGGCCGGGAAGGACTGACCTCATTCGGCAACTACCCCATCGTTGGCCTCGCGAATGCGCGCCGCAAGCGCTTGGAGGTCAAGCGAATGCTGGCGGATGGCATTGACCCTATAGGAGCCAAGAACCAAGCCAAGACGGACGCTCTGATCAAAGGCCGCACCTTTGAAAGCGTTGCCCTCGGCTGGCACACGGAAATGTCAGCCAAGTGGGCACCGGACTATTCCAAGACAGTGATGAGTCGCCTCAAAACTCACCTCTTCCCGCTGATCGGCACCCGCGCCATTGTCGACCTTGATACCCACGACCTTATGCGGCCCCTGGACGCGATTAAGAAGCGCGGAACGATAGACATTGCTTTAAGGGTACAAAACTACCTGCAGAGCATCATGCGCGAGGCAAAGCGCCTCCGGCTTATCACCGTAAACCCTGCTTACGACCTCGTAGGCTCGATCAAAGCCTCGCGGGTCGTCCACCGCCCCGCCTTATCCTTATCGCGCTTACCTGAGTTGCAGGAACGGATCGACACCTATAAAGGCCGCGCACTTACCCGGCTGACGGTCTTGCTGTCGCTGCACGTGTTTGTCCGCTCCAGCGAGCTGCGCTTCGCCCGCTGGAGCGAGTTCGACCTCAAACGTGGCGTCTGGGAAATACCCGACACGCGACCAGCGTTGGAAGGCGTACCCTTTTCCACAAGAGGTACGAAGATGGCCGGGGACATCCATCTTGTACCCTTATCGCCGCAAGCGATCGCCCTGCTCGAGCAGATCCACGCAATCACAGGCAAATTTGACTTGGTGTTCGCAGGCGATACCAAGTCTTGGAAACCAATGTCCGAAAACACGGTGAACAGCGCGCTTCGGAAGATGGGGTACGACACCAAATCCGAGATCTGTGGGCATGGGTTTCGTTCGATGGCCTGCAGCGCACTGATCGAGTCAGGTTTGTGGACGGACACAGCCATCGAGCGGCAGATGAGCCACAAGGAACGCAACAACGTCCGCGCCGCTTACATCCACAAGGCCGAGTTCATCGAGGAGCGCAGGCTGATCATGAACTGGTGGAGTCGCTACCTTGAGACTAATCAGCAGAAGCATGTCAGCCCACGCGAATTCGCCAATCAGACGGGTGCGAATGTCACTCGCCTAAAAGCAAAACGTGGCGCAACTGAGTAAGCGCTCGGTCCTCATATCTCAGTGATCCGCTTGTCCACGCGGGTCCATCCAAACAGGGCTGCAAAGCCGCCCTGTTTGGATGGACCTCACTTAAAAAATCTAAAGCCCACGCAATTGTCTGTGGAAAACCACTGATTTCCATTAGTGGATAATTTCATCCACAGCCGCAGAACTCCCGAAAATTCGAGCCTTGACCCGAATTCTCCACAGGCGTAGAAAAGGTCGGGCAAAGCGCTGTCGTTGACAGCAACCCAGGTAGCCAGAACCTTTAAGGCTACGCCACGCCGTGGCGGTTCTCCCAAAGTGCGATTAGCGTCCGGCGGCTCGCACGGTCACTCACCGAGTGATGGATGCCCACTTCAGATCATTGCCATTGCGGCAAATACATCCCCCTACCCAACTGCCCTGCAGCAACCTATCCGCTTGGCCATTTTATTGCGCCAACCTGCGCCCGTCTCTTTCTCCCGGAAAGAGACGGGCGCTCCTACCACTGCTGCAGCCCACCTCGTACAAGGCTTTGCGGCATTCCCCCTCGTGACAATCGGCGTGACAAACACCGAAGTCACCAGCAACAGCGATGCAGATGATGGTGCCGCAGCCCACGGAATGGACTGCACCTGACTGACAGTCAGGCATGCCCCGGTCATTGCCTCGCTGCCTTCACCCGACTCAGGATCTCGCGGCATTGGTCTCGTCAGCCAGCGCAGCCTCCACCCGCCCACTTCTTCGGAAGTGTTCAGGAGGCCAGATCATGAGATGCCCAAGCTCCCGGTCGTAAAGAGCCGCCAGTCCCGCGTTAGTGGACACCCCTCACAGGTCGCAGGGGCCTTGATCCCTGATAACACTCAACATCCTTGGCGGGATGACGTGGGGAAAGTTTCAAAGGTTTGGCTTCGAGAGGAGTTCGATCATGGCACCAGCGGGCAGGCGAGATAGACGCAATTTTGGCTATGGCCGGCAACTGAGCTATGCCGGGCCGCAGGCATTGTGCGATCTATTTGGCGGCGGGCATTACGGCACGGTGCAGGCGCACTGTGATAGCTGGTAGGCGTTTGTTCGGTGGTGTCGCTCGGAGAATGGACCAGGGTTTAACGATGCGCGACAAATTGATCGGCAGGCCTTGCTGGACTACGCCGGACATCTGCGTCAGCTAGTTGAATAAGTGCGCTATCGGCATCGCCACCGCGCAAAACCGGTTGTCCAGTGTGAATCGAGCCATGACGGCGCTCCGCGGCGATCAGTATGTGAGCGTCTCGACGATGCCTGACAGCAAGCGGTGCTGACAATCAACAGTCCAGTAATTGTCATCCCTATGAAGCGATTTTCTATTGTTCGCGACCAAATTATCAATACCTTCGATTGCGTTGATAGTGAAAATCAGCACGAACAAATTGTACGCCTACCAACTGGATGGTAGCTTATTAGCAAGTTTTTAGATAACTGTAATTAACACCATCCCTGTGAGAACCCCATGCAAGATTGGAAGCAAACCCGCAAAGACATCAACACTCGCTTGGTAGAGCTCAACGGCCTGTCTCCAGAAACAATGAAAGGCATGGCGGCGCTCGGCGCTGCCGGCGGCAAGACCAATCACCTGGACGCGAAGACCCGAGAACTGATCTCCCTCGCCGTGGCCGTGACCACCCGCTGCGACGGTTGCATCGCCTTCCACGCCGCCGAAGCCAAGAAACTTGGCGTCACCAGTGAAGAAGTCGCCGAAGCACTGGGCGTGGCAATCAACATGAACGCCGGTGCCGCGTTGGTGTACAGCACACATGTGCTGGACGCATTTGATAAGTCGTAAATCAAACGCTGACTTTCAACCTGTTAACGACTTCGAGACTAATCATGAATAAGCTGCTCACCCCTTACGATCTGTCCGGTACTGCGCTAAAAAACCGGGTCGTTATGGCCCCCATGACTCGCACCCGGACCCTAGACAACATCCCTAACGAGTTCACCACGCTGTATTACGCACAGCGTGCTTCTGCTGGTCTGCTGATCACCGAAGGCCTGCCGATTTCCGACGAAGCCCGTGGCTACCTGTACACCCCAGGTATTTATACCGACGAACACTTGCCAGGCTGGCGTCAGGTCACCGACGCGGTGCATTTCAAGGGCGGGAAGATCTTCGCGCAGTTATGGCACGTTGGCCGTATGTCCCATATTTCGGTGCATGGCATGATTCCGGTTTCTTCGGGTACTCAGCCGGCGGTCGATACCACGGTATATGCCTGGATCGAGCCTGGCGAATCCGGTCCTGTGCAACCCAGCGTGCCTCGTGCGCTGGAAACGGATGAAGTGAAACGTGTCATCGCTGACTTTGTGAAGTCTGCGCGTATGGCGATGGAGGCCGGTTTTGACGGTATCGAAATCATGGCTGCCAACGGGTTCCTGTTCGATCAGTTCCTCAGCAGCGCCTTGAACACCCGTACCGACCAGTACGGTGGCTCTATCGCCAATCGCCAGCGCTTTCTGCTGGAAACCATTGACGCGATTGCTGCCGAAATCGGCGGCTCGAAGATTGGCGTACGGTTCTCGCCGTTTGGCCGCCTGTATGACTTTGGTGTGTACGAAGGTGAAGCAGAAACCTGGATGAGCATGGCGGCAGCGCTTAATGAACGCGAACTGGCCTACGTCCACCTGAACTACCAACCGACCATCGTCGCCGCGCAAACGCCGCCTGGTTTCAGCGCTGCGTTCCGTGAAGCCTACAAAGGCACCTTGATGGCTGCCGGTGGGTTCACCCAAGCCCTCGCTGAGTCGGAACTGGCCAAAGGTGAACTCGACTTGATCGCCTTCGGTACGGCCTACATCGCCAACCCTGACCTGGTAGAGCGCATGCAGAACGGCTGGCCACTGGCAGAGGGTGATCGCGCGACTTACTACGGTGTCAGCGATCGCATTGCCAAGGGTTACACCGACTACCCGGAATACATTGCAGCCAAAGCCTGATTATTCGCTGTTTCATCACTGTCCACTTCAGACGTTAAGGAGCACACCATGCCTCTCGTTACCATCAAAGGCATTGAAGGCGTTTTTACCGACAAGCAGAAAGCCGAAGTCATCCAGAAAGTGACGGACGCCATGGTGTCTGTAGAAGGTGAAAACATGCGCGCCCTCACCTGGGTCATCTTCGAAGAGGTCAAAAGCGGAGATTGGGGAATCGCTGGCGAACCCGTGACTGCGCAGGACATATTGAAACTGCAAGTAGGTAAATAAGGGTTCCATCCCCAAGAAGCGACTCTCTGGTCGCTGGGCATCTTTATGCCCACCGACCAGAGAGTTTTTTCGTTCTGAATGAACTCGCGATTTGTCGTGGAATGCTCCCAATGATTCTGATCATTACGCTCACCCTTACCCCGACAAATCCAAGGTTAACGAGGTGATGCTCAGGCAAGCCTCCAATAACCCGGATGTGGTCATACGCTCCCTTTATGACCTGTACCCGGACTTCAACATCGATGTCCAAGCCGAGCAGCAATCCCTCGAACAGGCAGAGCTTCTGATCCTGCAACATCCGCTGTACTGGTACAGCTGCCCGCCGCTGCTGAGATTGTGGATCGATAAAGTCTTCACCCAAGGGTGGGCCTATGGCAAAGGCGACACCGCACTCAAAAGTAAGAGCTTGTTGTGGGCCGTGACCACCGGCGGCGAGCACGACCAGTTCGACATGGGTGACCACCCCCGGGTTTTCGGTGCTTACCCAACCCCTGCATGCGACCGCGACCTACTGCCAGATGCGCAGGCTGACGCCTGTGGCTGTCCACGGTGCTTTCAACGCTGCCCCTCGACCCTGCTTTCGCATTGTCCTTGGGCCGCAGGGCATTGGAGCAACTGGGCATTGGTCGCTACAAAGCCCGCGAACGAGCGGATCGATTCCGTCGCCTGAACCTGGAGATGCTGGAAGAAATGGCCGCGCAGCCTGTGGATGATACCGAGTTCAAGTATGACGCCTACAAACGGGCCAACGCGCTGTTAACGGAAATCTTCAACGAAGACCGCGCTCATCCCATCGATAACTGGTCCGGGGCAAATCCACACCCGAGGGATGAAAAAGAACGCCAGGCTGATCAGCCTGACCGCTGATGGAGGAGGTTCGGTTAAATCGCCTCTTCCAACTCCGCAAGAATGGCTTTTTTCATTGTTCCAACTGAACGGGATCCGGGCATGACCCGCAGCAGCCGCCCCTCATGGAACACCGCCAAGGATGGCACCGCCCGGATACCGTACATTTGCGCGATCGTCGGAGACACCGCCACATCAATCTTTGCAAAAGCCGCCAGGGAGTGAAGCTTTTCTTCCAAAGCATGAAAGACCGGCTTCATCTCCTGACAAGGCTTGCACCAGGACGCTGAAAACAGCACGACGCTGCTGCCTTTGGCCACAAAGCGGGCGAACTGCTGAGCACTCAACTCAACGATACGGCTCATTTGGATCTCGCTCTCAATATGGATGAAGGGCGGCACAACCCAGTGCCGCACCGCTTCTGCTGATCAAATTTTGCAGCCATCTATGCCGCAGACTTGACTGCTGAATGCGTCATCTTCGACTTTCGACTTCTCCTGCATCTTGTTCAGCGCTTCAAGAAAAGCAGCCTCAGGCTGAGCACCGGACAATGAGAAGGCATTATCGAATACAAACAAAGGCACGCCCGAACCTAGTTGCGCGGCGATATGTTCGTCTTCCTCCATCTCTTCGCGCAATTCAACGGATGACCACGCCCGTTGGATTAACGCGTCCGAAACACCTACGGTCTTGGCTATGGCCTCCAGGCTGCCGCGACCAAACAGCGACTGACCATGGGAGGTGCTTTGCTCATACAGCGCCTCGACCAAGCGTTTTTTAACGACTTCGTCCGCAACCGCCTTGACCAGTACATGGGCATCTGCGGTATCGCCAAACAGCATGCTGTCAAAGCGGTAATCAAGCCCATCGGCCCGACCATATTTACTGACGGTGTTCATCATCGCGGCAGCGGAATCCGGATTGCCGAGCTTGCGTTTAAGGGCTGCGATCATAGGCTCTGGCGCTTGATTCGCCGCCAGACGATAGGCCCTGACGTTGACTTGTACATTGTCTTTTTCAGCAAATTTATCGAGCGCCTGCTCGAATCGACGCTTGGCTACCCAGCACCAAGGGCAAACAAAATCAGACCAGATATCCACTGCATATTTTTTCGAAGAAGTTTGCATGACTCGTCCTGTACTCAAAGAAATCAAGACCGCGTTACCAGCGTTTCAAGCAAATGATCGAAGCCTGCCAACGGGTCGGTTGATCGGCCCAATGTCCAATCGATAAGGCTCGCTCCCTCCAGGCTGCTCAGCAGCATGAACGCGTAGGTCTCAACGGGTTTGTCCAGCGACCAGTTGCGCTGCCGGACCCCTGCATTGAGGGTGGCCTGAAGCCAATCGAGCTGGGTTTCAAAGAACGCCCGAGTGAGCCCTTGCAGCGACAGCGGCAGTGCCGCCATTTCTGCCGCCAGGGCACCACACAAGGGCAGCAGCCCCTCGTTGGCGCTAATGATGAAAAGCCGGGCAAAACCACGAAGTCGCAGCAGCGGATCGACATGCGTTTCTTCGATCGAACTGAGGGTCGCATCGAAGCGTTTGATGTAGTCCTTGATCAACTCCGCGCCCAGGCTTTCCTTGGTCGGGAAGTGATGGTGAATACTGGCTTTTCTAATGCCGATCTGCGCCGCAAGATCGGCATAACTGAACGCGGAATAGCCCTTGGAGCGCATTTGGGTTTCCGCGGCTCTCAACAGCGCCGCTTTTGTCGTGATCGACATTGAAGACTCCTGCAGCCAGCATTCAGCCTTCTTTCACTTGTACTGAGTGAAGGCGTGAAAGCTCCCGCGATGGGAGCTTTCATCAGGCCGCGCTCGCCACCGTGGTCAGGCCCTAACAGCCATAATTCCAGCATCCACGTCCCAGATTGCGCCGGTCACCCAGGACGTCTTGTCCGACAGCAGGAACAGGATGGTGTTCGCGACGTCTTCGGGAACACCGACTCGTCCCAGGGGGTGGAAATCGTTCAGCGACTTCATCGCTTCCGGGATCGCCTCTTTGTCCATGAACCCTTCATAGATTGAGGTGTGAACGATCCCTGGTGAGACGGCGTTGACCCGGATACCCGAGTGAGCCAATTCGATTGCCAGGTTGCGTGTCAGCGCATGCAGACCTGCCTTTGCCATGGAGTAGGCAGAGGCCGGTGAACCTGCCAATGCGGCCTGCGCACCGATGGAGCCAACATTGACAATCGCCCCTTCGCGCTTGGCAGCCAGCATGTTCTTGACCACTGCCTGGGTGATGAAGAAGGTCGCACGGTTCAGAGACAGGTACATGTCGTACTCGGCCTCATCGTGCTCGGTGAACGGCTTGGGAATAAAGATCCCGGCGGAGTTCACCATCAGGCTGATATCGCTATGGTTGGCATTGATTTCCTTGCGAACAAAATTCATGCCTTCTTCAGTCATCAGGTTGGCGACGATCACCGACACAGGGCCCAGCGGGCTCAGCTCGTTACGCACCGCATCGGCCTTGTCTTGCTTGCTGCCGGTGAGCACCACGCTGCCGCCTGCCTTGAGCACCATGCGGGCCGTTTCCAAGCCCATGCCACTGGTGCCACCGACAACTAGCAGTTTTTTACCTTTGAAAAAATCGTTCATTGCAGACTCCGGTTATCCAGAACTAATTAGGGTCGGCACCAAGGCGGCTGGCTGCCTGCTGGTGCACGCAAGGTTTGAATGTCTTTGAAACGAGCGAATCAGCCCTCACGCACTTCGAGGGTTGGCACCATGCGGATGGCTTTCGAGAAGTTGGCGTAGTTGACCGAGGTTTTGAGCACCACTTTGTGCAGTTCTTCAACGCGCTCACGGGAGGCGTCGGTGTGCAGTCGAATCACCACACTCACTTCGTCGTAACCTGGGTTGACGCTCTCGTCGAGGCCCAGGAAGCCTTGCAGGTCGAGGGTGCCGTCCGTTTCGATTTCCAGGCTGTGAATATTGATACCCATCATCGCGGCGTTGGCGGCATAACCGACCGACATGCAGGCGTTGAGAGCGGCCATCAGCAGCTCTTGAGGGTTAGGCGCAGTGTTTTGGCCCAGCAATTCATTAGGCTCATCGGCGACGATTTCGAAATCCCGCGAATAGGTTTCACCGGCCAGACTGTAGCGATTGACTTTGGCCACAGAGCGAGTCTGGCCTTTCCACTGAGTCTTGACGTTGAAGCTCGCGTGGCGCTTGGTCGCATCCTCAGCAACGCCTTGGGCAAACTGCTGGAGTGCGGCGACATCGATACCATTCAGGTTGTTGCTCATGTGTTCGTTCCTCTTCGGATGGACCGGGCGTTTGGCCCGGAAGAGAAACAAGCCTACCAACTAGTAGGTTGTCGATCAATAGATTATTCTTCTTATAACCAATCGCCAAAAAAACCAGCTTCGACAGAGTTTTCCTGAATAGGGATAACTCCGATAACAATGCAGTAATTTCTACTTAATCTTGTACTTCTGGTCACACACCGAAAGTGTAGACATGGGTAGGTATCCGCAACCCAAATGCGAGACTAGACGTACGCTCGTCAGATTGAGTGCGCGCAAAAAGAATTCAGAGAGTGCGAGCTAAGCGGCTGAAACCACTTACGAGGCGGGAAAACGGACCGAGCCAGCAGGGGCAGAATCGGTCGTTTTATGACGCAGAAAAAAGCTGATCGAACCTCAGTGATGCGTTTCGGTAACCCGAAGCCCATCTAAAATGAAATCAAATCCTGAAGACTGTTCGTAATTGTCGCTCAGCGCCCAAGATACAAAGCTGCCACCTTCCAACGTATTCAAGATGAACCTGGCAACCTTCACGCCGTCCAGCTCAGCTTTGAGTTCCCCTGCCGCCTGGCCCAGTGCGATATTGGCCTGAAGCCAATTGAGATGGATTTCGAAAAAGTCCCGCGTCAATTCCTTTAGGCTTTCAGGCAAAGCCAGCAATTCCGCTGCCAGGGCGCCGCAGAGTGGAAGCATCGCGTTTTTACTGCTTTGCGCGAACATCAGGGCGAAGGCATTGAGCCGATCGATAATGCCGGTATTTTCATCATTGATGCATTCCAGCTGATTCTTGAACCGGAACAGATAACTCTCAACGATGGCGATCGCCAGACTTTCTTTGGTGGGAAAGTGGTGGTGAATACTCGCCTTCTTGATACCGATGTCTTCCGCCAGATCGGCATAGCTGAAGGCTGCGTAGCCCTTGGTACGCAACAGAATCTCAGCGCTGGTCAGGAGGTCGGAACGTGTACTCATGATGCCGTTTCCAAATTTATCAATGCGGCATCATAAATTAGTACTTCTTCATAAGACAGCGCTCAGGTTGCGCACCTATGAACCACCCACTGGAATCGGCCACAAGCAGTCAGCCGTTTCACAGCGCTGCATTCTCCTCAGTGAAATAGGCCCAACGTTAGATTATTAATTTTCTACTGTTGCCGCTGCCCCGCTCATGAGGTACTGAAAGAACTCGCATAAAATACTGGCTTGATTAGGATAATCGTAGGGATAGAGACTTTAGAAATCAGCATGAATTTATTGTAAAACAGGTACTTAAGTTTTCATTCGAGTCCAGGTCGTGGAGCCATCTTCTTTCACTGATTCGCCCGCAACACTCCGAGAGCGCCCTGCTCTCACTGCGAATCAGCTCTGCACTCAAAACACTCGAATCTGCATCAGCCTCTGATCAACCGATCCAGAAGCCAGTCGCCGTGCGCCTGATTTGAACAGGCTGGCCGTGGAAGATCGCTGGCCGAGCCGGGGATCGGCGGTGTCTTGAAAAGATCGCAGCCTATCGGCAGCTCCTACGGGGATCGGGGTCCACCCACGATAACGCAGGTGTACCGGATCCCTGTAGGAGCTGCCGCAGGCTGCGATCTTTTGCAGCCAACGCAGCTCTTGCAGAAAGAACCTTAACCCGCCAGACCGACAAACATGTCCTGCACGTCATCGTGGTTGTCGAGGCCTTCGAGGAAGGCTTCGACTTCGGCCATTTGTTCGTCGCTCAAGCCGCTGACCGGGTTTTTCGGCTGGTAGCCCAGTTTGGCCGACAGCACGGTAAAACCTTGCTCAGGCAAGGCCTTTTGTACCGCGTCCAGGTCGGCTGGCTCGGTAATGAACAGCGTCGTACCTTCTTCTTCGCCCGCTTCGAAGTCCTGGGCACCGGCCTCTATAGCCGCCATCTCTGGATCTGCATCGGGGCTGTCAGGGGACGCTTCGATCATGCCGACGTGGTTGAAGTCCCAGGCAACCGAACCCGAAGCACCCAACTGGCCCTTGCGGAATGCCACGCGAATTTCAGCGACGGTGCGGTTGATATTGTCGGTGACGCACTCGACGATGAGCGGAACCTGATGCGGCGCGAAGCCTTCATACGTGACGCGATGGTACTGAACGGTTTCGCCCAGCTGGCCCGAGCCTTTCTTGATGGCGCGTTCCAGGGTTTCGCGAGGCATCGAGGCTTTTTTCGCCTGCTCCACCACCAGGCGCAGGTGCGCGTTGGTCGCCGTATCCGCGCCGTTGCGCGCGGCAATGGTGATCTCTTTCACCAGCTTGCCGAAGATCTTGCCCTTGGCATTGGATGCCGCTTCTTTGTGTTTAACCTTCCACTGTGCGCCCATTACTCACTCTCTTGATCTGTGGCGCCGAAACATCTATTGGCCGACGCGTTGTGCAAGTTTATACGGCATAAAGTTACCAATCGACCAAAAAGTAGAGTGGCTGATCGACTTCTCCACACCATGTCGTAGGGGCTTTCCTAAAAGCCGGTTGGCGCTCCCCATTTGCCTCTGTCGTTTCGTAACCTCTGCCCCCCTGATCGAAGGCAAGAGCGCATGAGATGCACAAGGATCTGCAACCCCCCGTTACCCTGTCGAGCTGCGAAGGCTCCTGGAGCCTTCAGGTGACCCGTTTCACCGGTCGCGAAGCCCTCAATGAACCTTTTCGTTTCGATATCGAACTGATCGACTGCGCCCCCGGAACCGACCTCGAGCCCTTGCTGCAACAACCGGCGTTCCTGCGCCTGGGAGATGACAGCGGCATCCACGGCATCATTCAGCGGGTTGGCAAACACCCTCTCGGGTTACTCCAGACCGGTTACAGCCTCACCCTGACGCCCCACCTTCAAGTGCTGGAGCAACGCAGCTGCCGGCGAGTGTTCCACGACCTGAGCGTACCGCTGATTCTGCGGCAGTTACTCGAAGAACACCGGCTGCCGGTCAGCAGCTACCGTTTCGAACTGCCCAATGGCCAATACCCGCCGCGGCCCTTTTGCATTCAGTACGACGAAAGCGACCTGTATTTTCTGCATCGCTTGTGTGAGGAAGAAGGTATCCACTACCACTTCGAGCACCAGAACGATCGGCATGTCCTGGTGTTTGCCGATGACAGTGAGGGGTTTGTGCAGCTGCCGGTAATCACCCCTTATCGTTTTCCCGCAGAACAACAACCTGATCAACCGACCATCAGCCACCTGTCCGAATGGCACATTGCCGAGGTGGCGCAACCGACGCGCGTCAATAGCCAACTCCTGGTGCTTGACACGCCTGGCGCCGACCAGGGTGCTACCAATCAAACCCATGGTCAGAAGTACGGCCCCGCCAGCCGACTCGCCCCCGATCAAGTGCACCTGAGCCTGCGAGGTCGGCGTGCGCTGGAGCGCCTGCGCAGCCAACAGCGACACATCGTCGGTCACAGCGATCAGCCCCGGCTGCGCAGCGGCCAGGTCCTCCAGGTACTGAGCCATCCCCTGTCACAGTTCAACGATCAATGGTTGCTCAGCGAGGTGCACCATCAGTGGCAACAGTCGGGATTCAAGCCTGCGACCCTGGCGCCGTCCGGATGGGAAGTGGCCGAGGGATTGAGCCATGAGCGCTTTGCTGACGCCACGCCTGCGCCATTGCCCGAGGGGTATCGCAATCAGTTCCAGGCCATTCCCTGGTGCGTGGCTTTCCGACCGGCGCTCAAGCACCCTAAACCGTGCATGCCCGGCTATCAGCGGGCCTGGGTGGTCGGCCCCCAAGGGCAACCGGCAGCGCAGGATGACCAGGGACGGATCAAGGTATGTCTGGCATGGGATCGACAAAACAGCCATCACCAGCGCAGCGGCCTCTGGCTGCCGATCGCTTATCCCGCACTCAGTGACCGGATCGAGCACAGCCGTTTGCCCATGGCCGGCGGCGAAGTGCTGGTCAGTTTCATCGACAACGACCCGGACCAGCCAATCGTCTGGCCGGCCGCGGGCAGTCTTGCAATGCCAGCTCCGACAGCGGACCCGGCGACAGCCCTGCCCGGTATTTACCTCAATGGGCAACGGCTGGCCGAAAACACCCAGCGCTTGCATGTCGAGCCGGGGCAAACACTGCAGGTGCAGCAAAACCAGCCGCTGACATTGACCGCCAATGGCAATCGGCTGCACCTCAGCCCGAGCAATATCACGCTGTCTGGAGCCATGTTCGACTCAAACGCCCCAGGCCAGGATCCGTCACAGGTGCCTGAACAAACACCCGCCGAGCCCGAACTGTGGAACGCTGATATCTACTTGTTCGAGCATCCGCCGGCCTCGGACCAGCGCCTGCCCGACACCCGGTGGTACATCGTCCGCATGCCTCGTCCAGGGCTGCAGGACCTGACCAGCCTGAGTCGCGACGACATCCTCATGGAAGGCAAAAGCCAGCACCTGGGCAGCCTCGACCTGAGCCCGAAACAAAGGCGTCGGTTGGCCCTGGAGTTCATTCGAACCCCCGACCAACTGTGCCTGCTGTACCCGGGACAATGTGTGGCGCTGGCCGAGTACTTCCAGCAACACTGGAATACCGAGCAACGACAGGCGTTCATGAGTACCGGTACGGCGTTCATGGCGCAAGCTGCCGCCAGCGAATCGAGTCTGTTATTCGACTGGCTGGTGAATGGCAAGGACACTTGGCGCTGAAGCCGCAATCAGCCTTTGTCGGCCTTGCCCGCCGCTACGGCGAACCTGGCCAGACGCACATCCAGGTGCCGCGGACGGCGCCCGTGGTCTTCGGCGCGCTCCTTGCGCCGGATCGCGTTGCGGACCATCAACGATTGCCACGCTGCGCCCGAACTGTTTCGGCTGTTCAAACTCGGCTAGTGCTGGTCCGCTACAGCAAAACCCCGGCGGCCCTGCAAACCGCCGGTATGCACGAAGATCAATCGAGCGCCCGGGGCAAAACGCCCTGCTTCGATTTGCTGTTTCAAGGCCATCAGCGCCTTGCCGGTGTACAGCGGTTCAAGCGGCACGCTGCTGGCCTGTTCGGTTAACCGGATGAACTCCAGTAGCGCCGGATCGACCTTGGCGAAACCGCCGCGACTGCCATCGAACAGCTCATACGCGGGATTGCACAGGCCCGCCTCCTGGATAATCGCCTCGACCTGTCGAGCAACTCCGTGATCATCCGGTACCGCCAGCGCACCATAGACCGGATGCGCCCCCGCTTCGGCCAGCACCAGCCCGGCCAGCGTGGTACCGGTCCCGGCGGCCAGCCACCAGCCGTCATAGTCGTTCCAGCCCAGTGCACCCAGTTGATCCCGTGCCATGGCCAGCAATCCTGCACAGCCGCGCGCCCCCGGCAGACCACCACCGCCTTCGGGCACGGGTTGCAAATGCGGGTATTGCGCCCGCCATGGCAGCCAGAAGCCGGGCTCATGCCGCGCGCGATAGCCGCCATAACCCAGCCAATGCAATTGCATGCCGAACGCCTGCAAATCCAGAACAGTCGGGGTTTCTTGTGGATGACCGCGCAACAGGCCGACGACAGGAAAACCAAAGCGCTTCCCCGCTGCTGCCAGCGCGTGCAGATGATTGGAGTGAGCGCCACCCAGGCTGATGATGCCCTGGGCCCCGGCAAGATCGGCGACTGCCAGATGTTCGATCAGCTTGAACCACTTGTTGCCAGAGATCAGTGGGTCGATGAGGTCCAGGCGCAACACGACGACGTGGATATTGGCTTGGGTGAGCCAGTCCAGATGAAGGTGCTCGAGGGGCGCGCTAGGTAGCCAGTCGGAAGGAAGGGAAAGCATTGGCGCCCGAGCTCTAGGTGGAAAGAGCGGCATATTAGCAGCAGAGTGGGAGCACTTGTGGCGAGGGGGCTTGTCGGAAAGCCGCATCGCCCCGTTCGGGCGCGCAGCGGCCCTAAAAACTGCAAAGGCGTTGTATCAGGGACACCGCATTCACCGATTTTACGACTGCTTCGCAGCCGAGCGGGGCGATGCGGCGTTCCGACAAGCCCCCTCGCCACAGGGTTTTGTGATTGTCGCAATATTGCGTTGGTTACAGCTCTGCAGCCAACCGCGAACCCTGGTTGATTGCCCGCTTGGCATCCAGTTCAGCGGCCACGTCCGCCCCCCCAATCAAATGCACATTCTGCCCGGCGGCCACCAGGCCTTCATGCAATTCACGCAGCGGGTCTTGCCCGGCGCAGATCACGATGTTGTCCACCGCCAACACCTGCGGCTCGCCGGTTTCGCCCATGCGGATATGCAAACCGTCATCGTCGATCTTCAGGTATTCGACGCTGTTGAGCATCTGCACCTGCTTGTTTTTCAGACCGGTGCGATGGATCCAGCCGGTGGTTTTACCCAGCCCGTCACCGACCTTGGACTTCTTGCGTTGCAGCAGGAACACCTCACGCGCTGGTGCATGGGGCTCAGCCTTGATCCCGGCGACACCGCCGCGCGCTTCGAGATGAGTATCGATGCCCCATTCCTTCCAGAACGCCTCGCGATCCTGGCTGGTGGATACTCCTTGATGGACCAGGAACTCCGAGACGTCGAAACCGATACCACCGGCGCCGATCACCGCCACGCTTTTACCGACAGGCTTGCGCTCGAGGATCACGTCCAGGTAACTCAGGACCTTGGCGTGTTCCACCCCAGGGATCGCCGGTAACCGTGGCGCAATACCGGTGGCGAGGATGATCTCGTCATAGCCGCCCGCGAGCAATTGCGCGACATCGACCCGAGTGTTCAGGCACAACTCGACATGGCTGGTCTGCAATTTGCGTTTGAAATAACGCAGGGTTTCGAAAAACTCTTCCTTGCCCGGTACGCGCTTGGCGACGTTGAACTGGCCACCGATCTCGCTGGCGGAATCGAACAAGGTCACCTGATGCCCACGCTCGGCCGCGACGGTAGCGGCTGACAACCCCGCAGGCCCGGCGCCGACCACGGCGATTTTCTTGATCTGCTGCACCGGCAGGTAATTCAGTTCGGTTTCATGACACGCCCGCGGGTTCACCAGACAGCTGGTCAACTTGCCGCCGAAGGTGTGATCCAGGCAGGCCTGATTGCAACCGATGCAGGTGTTGATTTCATCGCCCCGTCCGGCCGCGGCCTTGTTGACGAAGTCCGGGTCGGCGAGGAACGGCCGCGCCATCGACACCATGTCGGCGTCGCCTTCAGCCAGAATCTGTTCGGCGACTTCCGGGGTGTTGATGCGGTTGGTGGTGATCAACGGAATGCTCACCGCTCCCCGCAACTTGGCGGTGACCTTGCTGAACGCCGCACGCGGGACTTTGGTGGCGATGGTCGGAATCCGCGCTTCATGCCAGCCGATCCCGGTGTTGATCAGGGTCGCGCCGGCCTGTTCGATGGCCTTGGCCAACTGGACGATTTCCTCCCAGGTGCTGCCGCCTTCCACCAGGTCGAGCATCGACAGGCGATAAATGATGATGAAGTTCGGCCCTGACGCTTCACGCACGCGGCGGACGATTTCCACTGGCAAGCGCATCCGGTTCTCATAGCTGCCGCCCCAGCGGTCGGTGCGATGGTTGGTGTGCGCCGCGAGGAACTGGTTAATGAAGTAGCCTTCGGAGCCCATGATTTCGACGCCGTCGTACTCGGCGTGTTGCGCGAGGGTCGAACAGGTGACGAAGTCGCTGATCTGCTTCTCGATGCCTTCCTCATCCAGCTCTTTGGGCTTGAACGGGTTGATCGGTGCCTGGATGGCACTGGGCGCTACTTGCCTGGGGCTGTAGGCATAACGCCCGGCGTGGAGGATCTGCATGCAGATCTTGCCGCCCGCTTCGTGTACCGCCCGGGTCACGATCCGGTGTTTCAGCGCCTCTTCCTCGGTGGTCAGCTTGGCCGCGCCCGAATACACCCCACCCTCGTCGTTCGGACCAATCCCGCCGGTGACCATCAGGCCGACACCACCACGGGCACGCTCGGCGAAGTAAGCCGCCATGCGCTCGAAACCACCGGGCTTTTCTTCCAGGCCGGTGTGCATCGAGCCCATCAGGGTGCGGTTGCGCAGGGTGGTGAAACCCAGATCCAGCGGGGCCAACAGGTGCGGGTAATGAGCGGCGGCCATCGGTAACTCCACAACAAGCAATCACGGAAAAGTGCAGGAGCTCTACGGCTCCCATCAGTCATGTCGACAGACTAAGAGCACGCCCCCCTTTCACTCAATGACCGTAACTGACAACTTATTGATCCAAATGCACAGCACCCCTTGGCAATCCCGTGCATGGGCCCTACCCTAGTCGCGAACCCTGCACACGGCCGTTAATTGTTTCCCCATGCGCAAACTTCTTTGCTTGACCTTTTCCATAGCCTTGATCGCCGTTATCACCACCTATGGGATGTGGACCGCCGAACGCCCCGTCGGCCACTACCTTTCGGACTTGCGGATCAACCTTGCGGTGGATCAAGGCGTGCGTGCCGATCGCGGCAATCTGCTGGGCATCCAGCCCGAGCTATTCCCCTCCGATTATCAAAGCCCCCAGCGCTTGCATCGCAAGCTCGCCGCATACTTGCAGCACGCCCGGGATCAAGACTTGCTGAATGCCAAGACCATCGTCGTGCTGCCAGAACATATCGGCACCTGGCTGATGCTCAGCGGCGAGAAAAAACAGCTGTACCAGGCCAACAGCCTTGACGAAGCCATGCACTGGCTGGCCGTCAGCAACCCGCTGGCGTTTGCCCGGGCACTGCTCAGCGCCAAAGGCGACAATCGCCTGGACGATGCGCACCTGCGCATGAAATCCAAAACCATGGCCAAGGATTACCAAGCGCTATTCGGCGGCCTGGCCAGGGAATTCGGCGTGACGCTGGTGGCCGGCTCGATCGTGCTGCCAGAACCCAGCGTCAGCGACGGACAGCTGAACGTCGGGTCGGGTGTGCTGTACAACAGCACTCTGGTGTTCGGCAGTGATGGCGCGCCGATTGGCCAGCCGCAACGCCAGTTGTATCCGAACTTCGATGAGCAGGGTTCGATCCAGCCGAGTGCCGATCAGGCGATCAACGTCATCGAGACTCCGGCCGGACGCCTTGGGGTGTTGATCGGCAGCGACAGCTGGTACCCCGCCAACTACCGCAAACTCAACGACCAGGGCGCACAGCTGATAGCCGTTCCGGCCTCGGTCATCGGCCGCGGCGCCTGGGACAAACCCTGGCGCGGCTACAAAAGCCTGTCGACTCCCGGCGAAATCAGTCTCAAGCCCGGCGAACTCAGCGAAGGTGCGGCCTGGCATCGCCTGACACTGATCAGCCAGCTTCCCAGCAGTCAGGCCCTGGCGGGTATGAGTGTGTTCATGCGCGGTCAATTCTGGGATCAAGGCAGTGACGGCCAGAGTTTTATCAGCAGCAACGGCCAAACCATCGCCGACGGCAACGCCCGTGGCGCCCGCCTGCTGAATATCTGGTTGTAACCGATGAAACCAATGCCGATGCGCCTTGGGGATCTGTCGGTAGGTTTTGTCCATAGCCTCGCCGACGCGGTGCGCAGCCATGGCCTGGATCCGCAGCAGCTGCTCGAGCAATATGGTCTCGATCCGGCGCGGCTCGCCGAAGCCGGCGCCAGATTGTCGATTCCGCGCTACATGCGCCTCGGCCATGCCGCCATTCAACTGACCGGCGACCCGGCATTGGGTTTGCGCATGGGCCAACTCAGCCGCCTCAGCCAGGCCGGTCTGGTCGGGGTCACGGCCGCCCAGGCACCGACGGTACGGGAAGCGGCGCGCTGCCTGATCCGCTTCGAAGCCTTGTACGGCTCGAATTATCGCGGCCAATCGAGTTTTCATGAAGATACCCAAGGCACCTGGCTGAGGTTCTATTCCATCAGCCCCTACAACGCCTACAACCGGTTTGTGGTGGACTCGATCATTGCCGGCTGGCTCCAGCAGTTATCCAGCCTGGGCCAGACGCTGCACGCCGAGCAGATCGACATCGAGTTCGCCGAACCGGATTACCGCGAACGTTATGCGGTGCTGGGTGATTGCCCGATCCACTTTGGCGCCGAGCACAATCAACTGCGCCTGAGCCAGGCCAGCCTGGCCCTGCGCAACCCGGAGCATTGCCCCAGCACCTGGCGCCTGCTGCTCAAACTCTGTGAAAGGGAACTGGAGCAACTGACCCGAACCCGCAGCCTGCGCGAGCGCATCATTCAGTTGCTCGGGCCGCTGCTCAATGGCGGCCGGGAACCTGACCTGGAAGAAGTGGCGGCGCGCCTGAAACTGCCGACCTGGACCCTGCGACGCAAGCTCGCCGAGGAAGGCACGCAGTTTCGCGCGATTCTCAACGACACTCGCCGTGATCTGGCCATGACCTATATCCGCGATACCGAACTGGCGTTCGGGGAGATCGCCTACTTGCTCGGTTTCGCCTCAGCCGAAGCCTTTCAACGGGCCTTCAAACGCTGGAACGGCCTGACCCCTGGCGAGTTTCGCCGCAGTCATCGCCAATCCGCCTGAAGTTCACTCCTGCCCTTACAGCTCGGTAGCGTCTTCTGCAGGCTCCAGCGGATCCAGTTCAAACGCTTGATATTCCAGCAGCTCTTCTTGGTATTCGTCCATTGCGAAATCCTTTTGGGTGCGGTGAAAACCGATTGATTAAATGACCTTAGCCCTCAGCATAAAGTGCCTTTGTGACGAAAAAAATACTTCGTCATGACATCGAGGCGCTTAAAAATTAAACGTAGCAGATCCCGACGAATTTACCGCCGCGCTTTGTAACGATTTTCAGGATTGTGCCGGCCGCGCTGAAGGCGTAAACCGATGTGGGCTGACAGCCTCATCGTGGCGTGCCGCGAGCGATGATCCGCTACGGGATCGGTTATCCCGCAGCGGTCTGAGCCGGGCTTACTGAACCGGCATCGAAGAAATGGGTTCTGTGGGCGGCGGCAGCGAATCCGGATTGGCGGGTGGCGCAGTGGATTCGTTCGACGAGGCCGGCTCCGCGGACTCTTCAGGGGCAATCGGCGCGGTGTCGGCTGGAGGTGCCACTGGCTCCGAGGCCGGTGCATCTTCGGCGGGCATCATATTGGCCGGTTCTGCGGCGGGTGCGGCGCCAGGCTCTGGTGCGGCAGGTGCAGGCTCGGGTGCCGGCGCTGCCGAGGCGGGTGCCGCCTGGGGTTCGGGCATACCCAGAACGGTCTTCGGTTTCTCGGTGATATGCGCGACTTTCTTGGCCTCTGGTGGCAGGAACAGCTCGACCAGGGCAAAGAAACGCTCGTAAAACTTGGCCGAAGACACGGTTTCGCTGGCGACCTTGACCATCGAATCGTCGGAGGAACCGATCGGCATCGACACCGACCCCAATACACCGACCCCGAGGCTGGCAGAATTGTTGGTCTTCTTCAGCGCATAACGGTCCTGCAGGGCATTGGCGAACATCGTCGCATTATGCCCGGCGCTGCCGTCTTCGGCACAGACGACGTTGAAGCTGATCTCCATGTGCGAATCACCGGTCTGCTGAAAGCTTTTGTGACCGCTGATCAACTTCGGATCGCTGCTGGTGATGATATAACCCTGACTCAGCAGGGCGCGGCGCGCAGCCTCGCAGGTGGTCTTATCGCTGACCGGGTAGGTACGCGAGAAGGTGCCGGAGTCAGCAAAATCTTCATGCTCATAAATGGCGGCTTTCTTTTCCGAGCAACCTGCAGCGCCGACCATCACAAGCGCCATTACCGCGACACGCATGTGGAGTGATTTAAACATTGAACATCCTGAGCAAAACGGTTCGGGAGGTATTGTGCAACAGATCGACCCTCGTGGGCGTACCGTTTAGTGTCTTGACCGCCTTGCAAGCCTGATGAGCCCGGTTTACGGGGGAAAGTCGCGCAGAAAAATGATCAATGAACACTCGCCACCTGGCTGCCGGGTGCGGACTGGAACATTTGATAGCCCCCTAAACAAAAGACCCCGGCCTTGCGGCCGGGGTCTTTGTTTACGACTTACTGAATCAGTCAGGCATCAGAACTTCTCGATGTCTGCCTGGCTTTCCAGTTGCTTGCGATAGGCGGCAAAGTCTTGCTGACCCACCCGCGAGGCCAGGAAGCGACGGTACTGAACCTTCTCTTCCTCGGTAGGCGCTGCCGCTTCGTTGACGCCGTTCAGGCGCACGATCGCCAGGCTACCGTCAGCCAGGGTCACGCTGGTGAAGGTCGGCTTGTCCTTGGCTCCAGGCTTCGGCATGCGGAACAGTGCTTGCAGCACGGTCGGGTCGATCCCTTCCTGGCCACGCGTGACGGCTTCCTGCACTTTCCAGTTCTGGCCGTCCAGCGCTTTATCCAACGGCGTCTTGCCGTCGCGCAGGCTGGCGATCAGTTCCTCGGCCCTGGCCTTGGCGGCAGCACTTGCATGCTCCTTGGCCAATTGCACGCGGATGCTCGCAGCAACGCTTTCCAGTGGCAGTTGCGCAGGCTTGCGATGCTCTTTGGCACGCAGGACCACAACGGTATCCGGGTCCAGTTCGATGGCAGTGCTGTTGGCACCTTCATCCAGGACTTCAGGGCTGAATGCCGCCGTTACTACCGCACGGTTGGCTGCTACACCCTCACCGCCCTCACGGCCAAACGGCGCGGAGGTGTGAACGGTCAGCTTCAGCTCTTGAGCCGGCTGGGCCAGATCGGACGCTTCGAACGCAGAGTCTTCAAGCTGCTTGGTCGCTTCGACAAAGCGCTGCTCGACCTGTTGCGCCTTGAGCTCGAGCGTCAGCTTGTCTTTCAAGCTGGCAAAGCTCGGCACTGAAGGTGCCTCGACGCCCAGCAACTTGATCAGGTGCCAACCGAAGTCGGTACGAACCGGTGACGAAACCTCATCCTTGTTCAAGGCGTACAAGGCCTTTTCGAAGGCTGGGTCGTAGACACCCGGACCGGCGTAACCCAGGTCACCGCCGTTCGCCGCCGAACCAGGATCCTGGGAGAACTCTTTGGCCAGGGCCTCGAAGCTTTCACCTTTGGCCAGACGCGCCTGAACTTCGTCGATTCTGGTCTTGGCTTGCGCCTCGTTCACCTTGTCATTGACCTCGATCAGAATGTGCGCGCCCCGACGTTGCTCGGAGATATTCGCGGTTTCCTTCTGATATTGAGCCTGCAGGTCTTCATCCTTGACGCTGACCTGGTCAAAGAAAGAAGCTTTCTTCAACTCGAGGTAATCGATCACCACCTGATCGGGCGTCATGAACTCCTTGGCATGTTCGTCGTAGTGAGCCTTGATCTCGTCATCAGTCACTTTGACTGCCGATGGATCGGCCTTGATGCTCAAGGAGGCGAAATCGCGGGTCTGTTTTTCCAGGCGCGCGAATGCCAGAACCTGTGCATCGGTGACGAAACCGCTACCTGCCAGACCGGCACGCAGTTGACCGATCAGCATTTCCTGCGCCAGCATCTGGCGGAATTGCATACGGCCGTAGCCCAGTTGGCGGATTACCTGATCGAAACGCTCGGGGCTGAACTTGCCGTCGACCTGAAACTCAGGCGTCTGCAGGATCACCTGGTCCAGAGCTGCTTCGGAGAAAGCGAATTTCGATTCGTCTGCGCCCTGTAGCAACAACTTGCGGTCGATCAGCCCTTTCAGAGCAGATTCACGCAACATCTTTTCATCGAGCAAGGAAGCATCGAAATCCTTGCCCAGCTGTTGCATGAGCTGACGGCGTTGCATGTCGACCGCCTGGCTCAGCTCGTTCTGACTGATCTCTTCACCATTGACCTTGGCGGCGTCCTGGCTATTGGTAGTGGCCTGGAAAATGGCCTCGATACCGGTAAAAGCCATCAGTACGACGATGATCCCGATAATGGTCTTGGCAATCCAGCCTTGTGAATTGTCCCTGATATTCTGCAGCATGCGTCCCCCAGAAACGGTTGTACTTCAAATTAGGCAACCGTGGAGCGTGGGTAGAATCCGGATAGAAGAAAGGCGCATCCGAGGATGCGCCTTCTCGTAACTGGCGGAGCGGACGGGACTCGAACCCGCGACCCCCGGCGTGACAGGCCGGTATTCTAACCGACTGAACTACCGCTCCGCTGCCAAGTCAGGAATGACCCCGACCCGGATGGGCAAAGACTTGAAAAGACGCTTAGTTAACAGCTTCTTTCAGTGCTTTACCGGCTTTGAAACCTGGTTTTTTGGCTGCTGCGATTTCCAGCGTCTTACCGGTCTGTGGGTTACGACCAATGCGAGCTGGACGATCGGTGACGGAGAAGGTGCCGAAACCAACCAGTACAACAGAGTCGCCAGCCTTGAGAGCGCCAGTGACGGATTCGATTACAGCGTCCAGCGCACGGCCAGCAGCAGCTTTCGGGATATCAGCGGATGCAGCGATAGCATCAATCAGTTCCGACTTGTTCACTCTAAGTCCCCTTATATCTATTTGAGTATGATTCTAAGTTTTTTGGTGAAAGCAAAAGCGAGCGCTGAATGGCCTACTGACACTTAAGAGCCGCTTTATAACAAGGGCTCTAAAAAGCTGTCAAGAAAGCCCCCCAGGCAAATTCGTACTAATGCGTGCTAATTCTTTCCTTGGAATCAGACTCGCGCTTTTCATCCTTTGCAACTATCTCCGGAGCCACATCCGGCAAGGGCTCCGGCGCGTATTGCAGCGCAATTTGCAGGACCTCGTCAATCCATTTAACTGGTTTAATCTGAAGATCTTGCTTGATATTGTCGGGAATTTCCTTCAAGTCGCGGACATTCTCTTCAGGAATGATCACGGTCTTGATCCCGCCGCGGTGTGCCGCCAGCAGTTTTTCCTTCAGACCGCCAATTGCCAGAACCTGGCCGCGCAAAGTGATTTCACCGGTCATGGCGACATCTGCACGCACCGGAATCCCGGTCAGTGCCGACACCAGGGCCGTACACATGCCGACACCGGCGCTCGGACCATCTTTAGGCGTAGCCCCTTCCGGCATGTGGATATGGGTGTCACGCTTCTCGTGGAAGTCCAGAGGGATCCCCAGGCTCTTCGCACGACTGCGCACAACCGTCAGCGCCGCAGTGATCGATTCGACCATTACGTCACCCAGGGAACCGGTCTTGATCAACTGACCCTTGCCCGGTACCACGGCTGCTTCAATGGTCAGCAACTCACCACCGACCTGAGTCCAGGCCAGGCCTGTCACCTGTCCGATCTGATCCTGCTGCTCAGCCAGGCCGTAGCGGAATTTGCGCACTCCAAGGAAGTGTTCCAGCATCTCGGCTGTCACTTTTACCGAGAAGCGTTTTTCCAGGGAATGCTCTTTGACCGCCTTGCGGCAGACCTTGGCAATCTGCCGTTCAAGGCCACGCACACCGGCTTCGCGGGTGTAGTAACGAATGATGTCGCGGATCGCCTCGGCGTCGAATTCCACTTCGCCTTTCTTCAAGCCATTGGCCTGAATCTGTTTGGGCGAGAGGTATTTGACGGCGATGTTGATCTTCTCGTCTTCGGTGTAGCCCGGCAGACGAATCACTTCCATCCGGTCGAGCAGCGCCGCCGGGATGTTCATCGAGTTGGCGGTGCAGAGGAACATCACATCGGAAAGGTCGTAGTCGACTTCCAGGTAATGGTCATTGAAGTTGTGGTTCTGCTCGGGATCGAGCACTTCGAGCAACGCCGACGCCGGATCGCCACGCATATCGCTACCCATCTTGTCGATTTCATCGAGCAGGAACAGCGGGTTGCGCACGCCAACTTTTGTCATCTTTTGAATCAATCTTCCTGGCATCGAACCGATGTAAGTCCGCCGATGACCACGAATTTCCGCTTCATCACGCACGCCACCGAGGGCCATACGCACGAATTTACGGTTGGTCGCATGGGCAATCGACTCCGCCAGGGATGTTTTACCAACCCCGGGAGGACCGACCAGGCACAACACCGGGCCACGAATTTTCTTCACGCGCTTTTGCACGGCGAGGTATTCGAGGATCCGTTCCTTGACTTCATCCAGGCCGTAATGGTCGGCGTCGAGGATATCTTCAGCCCGTACCAGGTCCAGACGTACCTTGCTCTGAGCCTTCCACGGCACCTGAACCAGCCAGTCGATATACGTACGCACCACTGTCGCTTCCGCAGACATTGGCGACATTTGTTTGAGTTTGTTCAGCTCCGCCTGAGCCTTGGCCAAAGCGTCTTTCGGCAAGCCGGCGGCATCGATGCGCTTTTTCAGCTCTTCGATTTCGTTATGGCCTTCGTCGCTATCGCCCAGCTCTTTCTGAATGGCCTTCATCTGCTCATTCAGGTAGTACTCGCGCTGGCTGCGCTCCATTTGCTTTTTGACGCGACCGCGAATGCGTTTTTCGACTTGCAGCAGGTCGATCTCGGCATCCAGCAACGCCAGAACGTGCTCGACCCGGGCCGACAAATCGATGATTTCGAGGATTTCCTGCTTCTGCTCGATCTTCAGCGCCATGTGCGCCGCCATGGTATCGACCAGGCGGCTAGGCTCGTCGATGCTGTTAAGCGACGACAGCACTTCGGCAGGGACTTTCTTGCCCAGTTGTACGTATTGCTCGAACTGAGCCAGCAGGCTGCGGACAAAGACTTCCGACTCGCGCTCTGGCGCATCGATCTCGTCGATCAGCGAGACTTCGGCACGGCAGTGGCCGTCCACTTCGATGAAACGTTCGACCGCCCCGCGCTGTTCACCCTCGACCAACACCTTGACCGTGCCGTCAGGCAGCTTGAGCAGTTGCAGAACCGTCGCGATGGTACCTACGCGATAAAGTGCTTCTTCACCGGGATCGTCGTCGGCAGGGTTCCTCTGAGCCAGCAGGAGAATCTGCTTGTCGCCCGTCATCGCGGCCTCGAGGGCTTCGATGGATTTCTCGCGCCCCACGAACAGCGGGATAACCATGTGCGGATAAACCACAACATCACGCAATGGCAGGAGAGGCAATTCGATGGTTGTCTTCATGATTTCGCCTCTACGGCGGCCATAAGGCCGGAAACAGATGGAATTAAGCTTGAAACCAAGATGGGGGCTGCCTTCGAAAAAAACAAGCTTAAAAGATCGTCCGACGCGGCCCGAACCTTTGAAAGTTCCTGCAAAAGCAAAGGGGCCCGAAGGCCCCTTCTTGAATCCAGCAGTGCGACGCTTAAGCGTCTGGCACTGCCTTGGCCGTCGGCTCACTGTTTTCGTAGATATACAGTGGCTTGGACTTGCCTTCTATAACGCTTTCGTCGATCACTACTTTACTCACCTCGGACTGCGAGGGGATCTCGTACATAGTGTCGAGCAACACGCCTTCGAGGATCGAACGCAATCCACGAGCACCGGTCTTGCGCTCAAGCGCACGCTTGGCCACCGACTTGAGAGCGTCGGCACGGAACTCCAGATCGACGCCTTCCATCTCGAACAGCTTGGCGTACTGCTTGGTCAGAGCATTTTTGGGCTCGGTGAGAATCTGCATCAACGCAGCTTCGTCGAGCTCGTCCAGGGTGGCAAGAACCGGCAGACGACCAACGAATTCCGGGATCAGACCGAACTTGACCAGATCGTCAGGTTCGACTTCACGCAGGGATTCACCGACCTTCTTGCCCTCTTCCTTGCTGCGCACTTCGGCGTTGAAGCCAATGCCGCCACGGGTGGAACGGCTTTGAATGACCTTTTCCAGCCCGGAGAACGCACCACCGCAGATGAACAGGATGTTACGCGTATCGACCTGAAGGAATTCCTGCTGTGGGTGCTTGCGACCACCTTGAGGCGGTACGGAAGCCACAGTGCCTTCGATCAACTTGAGCAATGCCTGCTGCACGCCTTCGCCGGAGACATCCCGGGTAATCGAAGGGTTGTCGGATTTGCGCGAGATCTTGTCGATCTCATCGATGTAGACAATGCCCATCTGGGCTTTCTCTACGTCGTAATCGCATTTCTGCAGCAGTTTCTGAATGATGTTCTCCACATCTTCACCGACATAACCTGCTTCGGTGAGGGTGGTGGCATCAGCGATGGTGAAAGGTACATTCAGCAGGCGAGCCAGTGTTTCGGCAAGCAGGGTTTTACCCGAGCCTGTCGGGCCGATCAGCAAGATGTTGCTCTTGCCGAGTTCGACGTCGTCATTCTTTTTGTCACGCTGGTTGAGGCGTTTGTAGTGGTTGTACACCGCTACGGCCAGAACCTTTTTCGCACGCTCCTGACCAATCACATACTGGTCAAGGATGCCGCTGATTTCTTTAGGCGAAGGCAATTTATGCGCGCTGCTTTCAGCCTGTGCTTCCTGCACCTCCTCACGGATGATGTCATTGCACAGGTCGACGCACTCGTCGCAGATAAAGACCGAGGGGCCGGCAATCAATTTGCGCACTTCATGCTGGCTTTTGCCACAGAAGGAGCAATAGAGCAATTTGCCGTTGTCCTCGCCGTTGCGGGTGTCAGTCATTCGATCGATCCAAATCCGATAGGCTTGCAACACAAGATGAAGGCTATTGCGGGCTTTTTCAAGCCCGCAGGTGGCCAGTTAAACCCAACCACCTACATTTGAGCTGCTTAGGCGGGCATTTGACGCTTGGTGATCACAGAATCGATCAGGCCATATTCGGCCGCACGCTCTGCACTCATGAAGTTATCACGCTCGGTATCGCGCTCGATGACTTCAAGGCTTTGCCCGGTGTGATGGGCCAGCAACGAGTTCAGGCGAAGACGAATGGCGAGGATTTCCCTGGCATGAATGTCGATATCCGACGCCTGCCCCTGGAAACCGCCCAACGGCTGGTGAATCATCATGCGCGAGTTGGGCAGGCAGTGACGTTTGCCCGCAGCGCCACCGGCGAGCAGGAAAGCGCCCATGCTACAGGCCTGGCCGATGCAGATGGTCGAAACGTCGGGCTTGATGAATTGCATGGTGTCGTAGATCGACATCCCCGCAGTCACCGAACCGCCTGGTGAGTTGATGTAAAGATGGATGTCCTTGTCCGGATTTTCCGCTTCAAGGAACAGCAGTTGCGCCGCGACCAGGTTGGCCATGTAGTCTTCTACCGGGCCAATCAGGAAGATCACTCGCTCCTTGAGGAGGCGCGAGTAGATGTCATAGGCACGTTCGCCACGGGCGGACTGCTCGATAACCATCGGGACCAGGCCGCCTGCGGCCTGGATGTCAGAGCTCTGCTGATAATAAGAATTGCGGGACATGTCCGGCAGTCACTCCCAAATAGTTATGTCTTGAATACGCATAAGCCAGCGCAAAGGCTGGCTTATGTGTGTATTTTCAAACAAAGAGAAATCAGTCAGCTTGTGGTGCTTCCACCGGCTTGACCGCTTCTTCGTAAGAGACCGATTTGTCGGTCACGCTAGCTTTCTGCAGAACAGTATCCACAACTTGCTCTTCCAGCACAACCGAACGGACTTCGTTCAGCTGCTGGTCGTTCTTGTAATACCAGGACACAACCTGCTCAGGCTCTTGATACGCCGAAGCCATTTCCTGAATCATTTCGCGAACGCGAGCTTCGTCAGGCTTGAGGTCGAATTGCTTGACCACTTCAGCCACGATCAGACCCAGCACCACACGGCGACGGGCTTGCTCTTCGAACAGCTCGACCGGCAGTTGATCAGGCTTGATGTTGCCACCGAACTGCTGAACAGCTTGCACGCGCAGACGGTTGACTTCGTTTTCCAGCAGGGATTTCGGGATTTCGATCGGGTTGGAGGCCAGCAGACCGTCCATTACCTGATTCTTGACCTTGGATTTGATCGCCTGACGCAGCTCACGCTCCATGTTCTTGCGAACTTCGGCGCGGAAACCTTCAATACCTGTTTCCTTGATACCGAATTGAGCGAAGAATTCTTCGCTCAGTTCCGGCAATTTCGGCTCGGAGACAGTGTTCACGGTAACGGTGAACTCTACTGCCTTGCTAGCCAGGTCCAGGTTCTGATAGTCCTCGGGGAAGGTCAGGTTCAGAACACGTTCTTCACCAGCCTTGGCGCCAACCAGACCGTCTTCGAAGCCAGGGATCATGCGGTCGGAACCCAGAACCAGCTGAGTACCCTTGGCAGAACCGCCAGCGAACACTTCGCCGTCGACCTTGCCAACGAAATCGATGTTCAGCTGGTCTTCGTTCTGGGCAGCGCGATCAGCTTGCTCATAACGGATGTTCTGCTTGCGCAGGACTTCCAGCATCTTGTCGAGATCGGCGTCCGCCACGTCAGCGCTCAGGCGCTCGACATTGATGGTGTCGAAGCCGGCAACGGTGAACTCAGGGAACACTTCGAAAGTTGCGACGTATTCCAGGTCTTTGCCGGCTTCGATCGACTTAGGCTCGATCGAAGGCGCGCCAGCCGGGTTCAGCTTCTGCTCGACAACAGCTTCGTAGAAAGAAGACTGGATCACGTCGCCTACAGCTTCCTGACGCGCATCAGCACCGAAACGACGCTTGATTTCGCTCATTGGCACTTTGCCTGGACGGAAGCCAGCGATCTTGGCCTTTTGGGCAGTCTGCTGCAGACGCTTGTTGACCTGAGTCTCGATGCGCTCAGCCGGCACGGTGATGCTCATGCGGCGCTCAAGAGCAGAAGTATTTTCAACAGAAACTTGCATGGATATTCCTCGTTGCACAGACGTTAGCCGGCCGTTTCCGACCCCAGAATCAAGGGCATGCATTCTAGTGGGTCAAACTCAAGAAGTCACCCTACTGAAAACGGGTAAAAAAGCAGCAGGCAATTTATAGGCGAGGGACAAGCGGTTGCGCCCCGCCCTGAGAGCAAATACAGCTAATCGAGCCAGGGCCTTGGGCCAGCCCTTCTATATATAGAAGGACGGAGCAATCGCCGCCCTGACAGCCAGGACCCCAGGGGATCCGGCAGATGAACCAGGCATCATTCAGCAACATAATGACGACGAACCGTCACCTTGTCAGCTCGGTACCCGCGGCCGCGCCGACTTCTGAAACGAAAACGGCGCAGCCCTTTTCAGGTGCTGCGCCGTTATCTGCTATTAAATAGCTACTTAATTGGTGCGGACGAAGAGACTCGAACTCTTACACCTTTCGGCGCTGGAACCTAAATCCAGTGTGTCTACCAATTCCACCACGTCCGCGTATCAAGCTTTTAAAGCAAAGGCGCCAGATTATTAATCTGGCGCCTTTCTAAATATGGGGTGGACGAAGGGGATCGAACCCTCGACAACGGGAGTCACAATCCCGTGCTCTACCAACTGAGCTACGCCCACCATATTGCCTTGTTGCGTTACTTGTGCCAAAGCTGCCTAATGGCGCACCCGGCAGGACTCGAACCTGCGACCATCCGCTTAGAAGGCGGATGCTCTATCCAGCTGAGCTACGGGCGCCTTGTTAATCTGTATTCTTGGACGATTACAAACTAAGTGCTTTCAGTCTTACCGAGTTAAACATCAACCCTGCTCAACCTTCTTAACCAGTGCTAGGCTGTGCCCGACAAGTGCGACGAATGTTATAGGCGGTCCGCCAGGTCGTCAACTCTTTTCTGAAAAAAATTCATTTAATTAAAGGGGTTAGGGGAATTTGCAGACCAAGCGCCTTTGCCCTCACGTCACGACATGCGAGAATGCGTTCTCTTTTCTTCCCCCTCTCGATGGTTAATCACGCGTCATGACTGCACAACTAATCGACGGCAAAGCGATCGCCGCTCGCCTGCGCCAGCAGATCGCCAAACGTGTCGCCGAGCGTCGCCAGCAAGGCTTGCGCACTCCTGGCCTCGCGGTGATCCTGGTCGGCAGCGACCCCGCCTCTCAAGTTTATGTCTCGCACAAGCGTAAAGACTGCGAAGAAGTCGGCTTCCTTTCGCAGGCCTATGACTTGCCCTCCGACACCACCCAGGAAGCATTGACCGATCTGATCGATCGCCTCAACGATGACCCGAACATCGACGGCATCCTGCTTCAGCTGCCGCTTCCCGGACAACTGGAAGCTTCCAGACTGCTGGAACGCATTCGCCCGGACAAGGACGTGGATGGTTTCCACCCTTATAACGTCGGCCGCCTGGCACAACGCATTCCCTTGCTTCGTCCCTGCACGCCAAAAGGCATCATCACCCTGCTGGAAAGCACCGGTGCCGACCTTTATGGAATGGATGCCGTGGTGGTGGGTGCTTCCAACATCGTCGGGCGTCCGATGGCGATGGAATTGCTGCTGGCCGGCTGCACCGTCACCGTCACCCACCGTTTCACCAAGAATCTGGCCGGCCACGTCGGCCGCGCCGATCTGGTGGTGGTGGCCGCCGGCAAGCCGGGCCTGGTCAAGGGCGAGTGGATCAAGGAAGGCGCAATCGTCATTGACGTGGGCATCAACCGCCAGGAAGACGGCAAGCTGGTCGGCGATGTGGTTTATGAAACCGCCCTGCCCCGCGCCGGCTGGATTACTCCGGTTCCAGGCGGGGTCGGCCCGATGACCCGTGCCTGCCTGCTGGAAAACACGCTGTACGCAGCGGAAACGCTGCACGACTGATCTCAGGTTTTGCTTGAAGACTTGATAAAGAACCCCGCCCATTTGGCGGGGTTTTTTGTTTTGGCGTGGCAAAATACCGCCCGAATCCTCAAGGCCGATCAAACTGATAAATAGCTGATACAGCACCAAATTTAGTTCATCGAAAGCCCCTGTTTAGCGGGCGGGTAGCGCTTTCCTGGCACATACTCATAAAATGTAACGTTTCTTCGAGTAAAGCCCGTTGCACGACGGCATATCCACCTTTTAACGAGTCCGCCCGCGTGAAAATCCGTATTTCTATCCTCAGCCTATTTTTTGCATTTACAGGCACTTTTACCACGCCGAACCTTTATGCTCGTGAAACCATCGAAGCCCCCCGAGACACCTCCCAACTGCACATTGCCTCCGGCAGCGCGCTGCTGATCGACATGCAGACCAACAAGATCATCTATGCGAGCAACCCGGACGTCGTCGTCCCTATCGCTTCGGTTACCAAACTGATGACCGGCTTGATCATCCTCGAAGCCAAGCAGTCGATGGACGAATACATTTCCGTGTCGATCAGCGACACCCCGGAAATGAAAGGGGTGTTCTCCCGGGTAAAACTCAACAGCGAATTGAGCCGCAAGGACATGCTGCTGATCACCCTGATGTCCTCGGAGAACCGTGCAGCCGCCAGCCTGGCCCATCACTACCCTGGTGGTTACGTCGCGTTTATCGCTGCGATGAACACCAAGGCCAAGGCGCTGGGCATGACCAGCACCCACTACGTGGAGCCTACCGGCCTGTCGACTCGCAACGTTTCCACTGCCCGCGATTTGAGCAAGCTGGTACAGGCCGCCCACAAGTACCCGATGCTCAGCGAGCTGAGTACCACCAAGGAAAAGACCGTGACCTTCCGCAAGCCCACTTACAGTCTGGGCTTTCGCAATACCGATCATTTGGTCAGAAAGGACAACTGGGACATCCAGCTGACCAAGACCGGCTTTACCAACCAGGCGGGTCACTGCCTGGTCCTGGTGACCCGCATGGCCAATCGTCAGGTCGCCCTGGTGATCCTTGACGCCTTTGGCAAATACACCCATTTCGCTGATGCCAGCCGTATCCGCAAGTGGCTCGAAACCGGGAAAAGCGGTTCGGTACCCGGTGCTGCCTTGCAATACAAAGCCGCCAAGAACCTCAAGAGCCGCCAAAGCGAGGTGGTCCAGACGTCTGAATAGCGCTGGATAAACGCAAAAAAAAACCTGACTGTGATATCAGGGCCTTCACCTTCAACGGCGCTCGACAGCGCCGTTTTTCATGCGTTGAGTCAGGGCGCACTCAAGGCTTTGGTGGCTCTCGCCGCGGCCTGTTCCTGACCGGCCTGAGCCAGCTCATCGGCCGCTTTCAGCCAGCGCTGCGAGTCGACTCCGGCCGGTATCTGCGTCGGCCCCTGGATCAGCACAGCCCAACTGCCAGCACTTTCCCAGGCGGACTCAAACGACTTGAAGTCCATCAGCAGACGACGGTTCATCCCCGCCCGGAGCAGGACTGTCTGTTTATGCCGGTTGTAGCCCGCGAGCACGGCATACCTTGGCCCGGACCAGAATTCGCTGAAGCGCACCAGCACCGGATAACCGGCCGCAACCTGAGTCAATAACGCCGCAAGATTGCTATCGAGCGGATAGACCACCATGCCGTACTCGCGGGCCAGGGTCTGCATGTTCTGCTGCAACCGGTCTTCAGCGCCCGGCAAATGCAGCGGCTTGTCCAGCAACCCCGGGGTAATCACGATGCCCTGCTGGGATAGCATGCTGGCCAGGGTCGCGGGCCCGCTCTGATAGAGTTCGCTACGGAAGAACGGCACGCCGTTGAGCTCGACACGCTCCGGCAAGCGCTGGATCTGCGGCTGCACGCTGCCGGCGCAACCCGCCAGACTCAGAACACAGGCACTGGCCAACAGCGCCCATCGAAATCGAAGAAATACCCGCACCATCATCACTCTCTTGTTCAGATGCCAGGCAAACACACTCCCGGCTTGGGCTTCGATCATAGGGCGGTCTTGAACCTCGGTATAGCCTTAAACGGCAGATGGCAGCGGCCGATAGAGCGAACTGGTTGATGGCTCTCGACTGTTCGTCGGTAGCTTGAAACACATCTGCGACTAGACTGTCCATTGCAGGAGTGTGTGTTCGCGGCTGGACACTGAGGAGGCACTTATGAGCCTGGCAACGACAATATTCATTCTGATCTGTGGCTGGCTGGCCGTTGCTGGGGCGATGCTGTGGGGCGTACTGCGCATTACTCGCAGACATCATCACCCGCACCAACCAACAGCACCGAGCAAAAACCCGAAACCCGCCCGGCGCATTGCTGGGGCGCACTGACTGGCATTTGAATCCCGCATAAAAAAACGGTCGTCTGCGCCCTTTCGAGCACAGACGACCGTTCAGTGTGGCCGCTGATTAAGCTGCAGCAGCCACACGCTTTTGCCGAGCGCGGCGCGAGAGCATGTTCAAGCTTTCAATCGCCGCCGAGAACGCCATGGCCGCGTAGACATAGCCCTTCGGAACGTGGGCGCCGAAGCCTTCGGCGATCAGGGTCATACCGATCATTATCAGGAAGCCCAGGGCCAGCATCACCACGGTCGGGTTATTGTTGATGAACTTCGCCAACGGTTCGGCGGCGAGCAACATCACCAGTACCGAGACCACCACCGCGATGATCATGATCGGCAAGTGTTCGGTCATGCCGACGGCGGTAATGATGCTGTCGATCGAGAACACCATATCGAGCAACAGGATCTGACCGATCGCTGCCGCGAACCCAATGGATACGCCCGAAGTCGCGGAGGCCGTTTCTTGCGACTCCGGATCCATGCTGTGGTGGATCTCGGTGGTGGCTTTCCACAGCAGGAACAGACCGCCGGCAATCAGGATCATGTCTTTCCAGGAGAATACCTGGCCGAGCACATCGATGACCGGTTCGGTCAACTGCACAATGAACGCGATGGTGCTGAGCAGGCCCAGGCGCAGAACCAGCGCCATGCTGATGCCGATACGCCGCGCCTTGGCCCGGTGCTGCTCAGGCAGCTTGTTGGTGAGAATCGAGATGAAAATCAGGTTGTCGATGCCGAGCACGATTTCCATGACGATCAAGGTAGCCAAGGCTACCCAGGCGGTGGGGCTGGCAGCGAGTTGTAAAAGGTATTCCATGAGTCAGTCCTGAAATCGGTGTACGACGGGGTTAGATTTCCTGCGACGAATCTTCGCGCTGTTGGCGCTCGTCAGCGGGTTTTTCCTGGGTGCCGAGAATGTCTTGAGTCGCGTCGCGTAATGCTTGCTCCGCGGCGATCCGGGTATCGTCGATGGCCTGTTTCGCCGTCTCGGCCGCTTTGTCCATCACTTGCTGAGTACTTTTCTCGACCTGGTCGCAGCCACTGAGTACCAGCACTGAAAGCGCCAGCAGCGAAGCGACGCCTATGGATGTGAGTTTCATCATGCTTCCTCGATATAACGTACGGCCTTAAATAATGGCCCGTCGATAGCGCAGCATTCTAAGGAGGTAAACACTTCAGGAAAATTCGTATTTTTAGCAGCTATACTTCGGTTTTTACGAACTGAATGCCCCTATGCTCAATTACCGACAACTGCATTACTTCTGGGTGGTGGCCAAGACGGGCAGCATCGTTCGGGCCTGCGAGCAGCTGAACCTGACGCCCCAGACCATCAGCGGGCAAATCAGCCTGCTCGAACAGACCTACGGGATCGAGTTGTTTCGCCGGGTCGGCCGTCAGCTCGAGCTGACGGAAGCCGGACGCCAGACCCTGCCCTATGCCGAACAGATGTTCCAGCTGGGTGGCGAGCTGGAGGCCATGCTCAGGGCCCAACCCAACGAGCAGCAGCTTCTGTTCCGGGTCGGGGTGGCCGACGTGGTGCCCAAGTCGATCGTCTATCGGCTGATCGCGCCGACCATGGAACTGAGCGAACCGCTGCGCATCACCTGCCGAGAGGACAAACTCGAACGGCTGCTCGCCGACCTGGCGATCCAGCGTCTGGACCTGGTGATCTCCGACAGCCCGATGCCGTCGCACCTGGACATCAAGGGCTACAGCCAGAAACTCGGCGAATGCGGCATCAGTTTTTTTGCCACCGCGGCGCTGGCTGCACGTTACGGGACAGATTTCCCACAAGGTTTGCACGGCGCTCCACTATTGATTCCCGGACAGGAAACCGTGGTCCGCAGTCGTTTGCTGCGCTGGTTGGCCGAACAGCAGATCCAGCCCCGGATCGTCGGCGAGTTCGATGACAGCGCGTTGATGCAGGCCTTTGGCCAATCCGGCAGCGGGATATTCATCGCCCCGAGCGTGATTGCCGACGAAGTGAAACGTCAGTACGGCGTCGAGTTGATCGGCCAGACCGATGCGGTGAGCGAATCCTTCTACGCCATTTCGGTGGAGCGCAAGGTCAAGCACCCCGGCATTGTCGCCATTACCGAAGGTGCCCGACGCGAGCTGTTTACCGCGATGACTCCCTGAGGATTCAGGCGCAGACCGCCCGGGGTTTGGCGGTCATCAGCAACAACGCCAGCAGGATCGACAGCACGATAAAGCCCGCTGCCGCAAAGCCGAGACTGCCCAGCCCCAGGGTATCGATCACCCGCCCACCGACCATCGCGCCCAGGCCGATTCCCAGGTTGGCCCCGGCGATATTCAGCGAAGCGGCGAAGGCCGGTGCCTGCGGTGCGACCTTTATCAAGCGCACATGGCTGACCAGGAACAGCGCCGCCTGGGTGACACCCCAGATCCCCATCGCCGCCGCCAGCCCCAGGGTCGAGTGAATGGCCGGCACCAGCGCCACCATGCCGCCGATCATGAAGGCACAGAACACCATCGAGGCGATCAGCGGATGGCGATCGACCATGCGTCCACCCAGCGAGTTGCCAATCAGCCCCATCGCACCGAAGCCCATCAGGCACCAGCCGACCAGGGTGCCGTCGAAACCGGCCAGCCGTTCGAGGATGTCGGCCAGATAGGTGTAAGCGGTGAACATGCCGCTGAACACCAGGATCGACAACAAGACATGCCCCTGCATCAACGGGCTGCGCAGGATTTTCAACTGCGAACGGAAACTCACCTGCTGTTTGTGCAAGTCGGTTTGCGGCAAATAGATGAACAGCAGCAGCGCCTTGGCAAAAGCGATCACGGCCAGAATGCCAAACACACTGCGCCAGCCGAAGGCATCGGATATCAAGGTTCCCACGGGAATCCCGAACACCGTGGCGCAGACTATCCCGAAACCGATTTTCGCAATCGCCCGTCCGGCGTAATCCGGCCCGACGATTCCTACGGCCGTCTCACTGGCCAAGGCCCAGAACACCGGCAAACCGAGGGCTGGAATCAACCGGGCCACGGCCATGACGCCGATATTGGGTGCCAGCGCCGCCAGGGTGTTGGCCAGTCCGAACATCACCAATACCGTGATAAACAGCCGTTTACGCTCGAAGCGAGCACAGTAAGCGGTCAGAAACGGTCCGAAGGCGGCCACGGTAAAAGCGAACAAGGTCACCAGTAAACCAGCCTGGGACACACTGACCTCCAGATCGCGGGCGATGGATGGTAATAGACCGACGATGATGAACTCTGTGGTCAGCACGGTAAAACCGGCGGCCGACAACAGCAAAATGGGCAACAACATGCATAACTCCGCAAACAACGACGCCAGCGATAGCCCGAGGCCCACTGATTGGAGATGAAAAAAGAGGATCGCGAATCTTAGCAGAGAGTCTCTGCCAGCGGGTGGCTGAACCGGCCAGACAACCCTGAACCTCTGGCGGCAGATCGTCACAGGCCCCCAGGAATCGGCCTGCGGTGTGATAAAGTCCGGCCCCTTCCAGAGACACCCCGTTCTTCGACCGTTCACGGCCACGGGTTTTACTGCTGCCCCCTCGTTGAACCACAACACTCTATAAAAAATCCGAGATACCGCTATGACTGCTGCCGCCCTTTCTCCATTGCAAAAACTCAAACGCACCAGCCTGGTGACCCAGATCGTTATCGGCCTGATCGCCGGTATTCTGCTGGCGTTGCTCATGCCCGAAGTGGCGCGATCGACAACCTTTATCGGCAAAGTCTTTGTCTCGGCCCTCAAAGCCGTCGCGCCGATTCTGGTGTTTGTGCTGGTGATGGCTTCGATCGCCAACCACAAGCTGGGTCAGGAAACCCATATCCGGCCGATTCTGTTTTTGTACCTGCTGGGCACCTTTGCGGCGGCGGTCGTTGCGGTGGTCGCCAGCACGCTGTTTCCTTCCAGCCTGGTGCTGGCCACCCAGGATGTGGCGGTGAGCCCGCCAGGCGGGATCAGTGAAGTGCTGCAAAGCCTGCTGCTCAGTGTGGTCGACAACCCGCTCAGTGCCCTGATGAATGCCAATTTCATCGGCATCCTGGCTTGGGCGATCGGCATGGGTATTGCCATCCGCCATGCCGGGGAAACCACCCGTACCGTGCTGGGGGATCTGTCCAATGGCGTGACGCTGATCGTGCGCATGGTGATCCGCTTCGCACCGCTGGGGATCTTCGGCCTGGTGGCTTCGACCCTCGCCACCTCCGGTTTCGGCGCACTGCTCGGCTATATGCAGCTGCTGGCCGAGCTGATCGGCTGCATGCTGTTCGTGGCCCTGGTGATCAATCCGGCCATCGTGTTCTGGAAGCTGCGCCGCAATCCTTACCCGCTGGTCTTCACTTGCCTGCGCGAAAGCGGGATTACCGCGTTTTTCACCCGCAGTTCGGCGGCGAACATTCCGGTCAACCTGGAGTTGAGCAAGCGACTTGGCCTGCATGAAGACACCTATTCGGTATCGATTCCGCTGGGTGCCACCATCAACATGGCGGGCGCGGCGATTACCATTACCGTGTTGACGCTGGCGGCCGTGCACACCCTCGGGATTGCCGTGGACATTCCGACGGCCGTGCTGCTGAGTGTGGTCGCAGCGATTTGCGCCTGCGGGGCATCGGGCGTGGCCGGTGGTTCGTTGCTGCTGATTCCGCTGGCGTGCAGCCTGTTCGGCATTCCCAGTGAAATCGCCATGCAAGTGGTCGCCGTCGGTTTCATCATTGGCGTGCTGCAGGACTCGGCGGAAACCGCACTGAACTCCTCCACCGACGTACTGTTCACCGCCGCGGCCTGCCTGGCCCAGGAAGAACAGGCCGAGCGTATCGCGCAAAAGGTTTGATTCAGGGAAAGCCCGCTGACCGGTACTGGTCAGTGGGGTTTCTTGTGGGCTGTGGGATTTGCAGTGCCTGCAAGGACGCTTTCGCGGGCAAGCCCGCTCCCACAAAGGATCTATGTACATCACGAGAGACAGGCCGGCCGGTAGGCCGCCTTGCTGTTGCTTTGGCTTTTGATCTACCCGCCCCTTCGGGAGGCCGAGTGGAGGCGTTCATCAGGGGGTAGGCGCGCAGCGCCGTTCGACGAAGTCGAACACATCGAGAGGAGGTCGTCGCGAAGCAGACCGGAGGCGATGCCCCCTGATGAATGCCGGAGCGAGGGAACACCGAGCCTAGGCGAGGTGCCGGACGCCGGGGCGAAGCCTTTTGGTTACTTTTCGGCGTCTGAAAAAGTGACACGCCGTAAGGGCGGAACCATAAGTCGCCGTTACCGCAGGAATGGATATGTACACCGACCAAACGCCAAGATCAAAAGATCGCAGCCTTCGGCAGCTCCTACACGGCGTCTGGAAAGGAGACGCCGTAAGGGCGGAACCATAAGTCGGCGTTACCGCAGGAATGGATATGTACACCAGAAAGAGATAGGCCGGCTGCCAGGCCGCCTTCGCGGGAAAGCCACGCTCTCACAGCCACCAAATAATATTCAGCCAAAAAAAACCCGGCAAGGTTCAGTGCGAACCTTGCCGGGCTTTTTTGTGTCTGCGGGGGTTTAGAACGCGCCCATGTAATCGCGCTTGCCGACTTCCACACCGTTGTGACGCAGGATCGCGTAAGCGGTGGTGACGTGGAAGAAGAACTGCGGCAGGCCGTAGGTCAGCAGGTAAGCCTGGCCAGTGAAGCGTTTCTCTTTTGGCGTGCCCTGACGGGTGATGATCTCGATCCCTTCCTTGCCGTTGATTTGTTCAGGCTTGATCTCCTCGATGAAGGCCAGGACTTTGCTGATCAACGCTTGCAGCTCGGCGAAGGTGGTTTCAGTGTCGTCATACTTCGGCAGCTCAACCTCGGCCAGACGCGCGGAAACGCCTTTGGCGAAATCCACGGCGATCTGCACCTGGCGTACCAGCGGGAACATGTCCGGGGCCAGACGCGCTTGCAGGAAGACCTCTGGTGCAATGTTTTTTGCCGTGGCGTGGGCTTCGGCCTTGTTCAGGACGCCGCTCAGGGCGCTGAGCATTTGTTTGAAAACCGGGACGGATGCGGCATACAGAGAAATAGTCATGACAGTCTCGCAGGTTGTGGCGGGAGGTTAGCCTGGCGCGATTATAGCCATGCTTCAAGCGCTTGGGGTCTGTTGACGTTAGGTAACGGCCGCGACGTCACCCAACGTCAACAGACCCTAGTGGCTTGTCTTTTATTCTGCAAGGATTAGGCTAGTTGCCTTCGACAGCATAGGGAAAGCGCGATGAGCACCGAGCACGACACCGCCAGCGATGAACCGCGGCTCAGCAGTACGGAAATCCGCATTCTCGGCTCTTTGATCGAGAAACAGGCCACCAGCCCGGAAACCTATCCGTTGACCCTCAATGCACTGGTCATTGCCTGCAATCAGAAAACCAGCCGCGAACCGGTGATGAACCTCACCCAGGGCCAGGTCGGCCAAAGTCTTCGCGCTCTTGAAGGCCGGGGGTTCACTCGCCTGGTCATGGGCAGCCGCGCCGATCGCTGGGAGCATCGGGTGGACAAGGCGCTGGAGCTGGTGCCAGCCCAGGTGATCCTGGCCGGCTTGCTGTTTCTGCGCGGCCCGCAGACTGTCAATGAGCTGCTGACCCGCAGCGGTCGCATGCATGATTTCGAAGACACCGAACAGGTCGTGCACCAGCTGGAACGGCTGATTGCCCGCGGCCTGGCATTGCTGTTGCCACGTCAGGCCGGGCAGCGGGAAGACCGCTACATGCATGCACTGGGCGACCCGGCCGATATCGAAGTGATTATGGCTGCACGGCAGAATCCAACGGATCGCGGCAGCGGCAGCGGCGTGTCGGTGGAGCGCATCGAAGAACTGGAAGCGCGGATTGCGGCGCTGGAAGAGCGCTTGGCCCGGCTGGAGTGACCCTGCGTAGCAGCTGCCGAGCAGCGCGAGGCTGCGTTCGGCTGCGAAGCAGTCGTAAAACCTGCGATCGCGATTTAACAGAACAACCGCATGCACTGGATTGCGACCGCTGCGCGGCCGAACGCAGCCTCGCAGGCTCGGCAGCTGCTACGCAGACGCGCCCCACCCTGGACCTCCGATCAGCCCCGCGCGAAAGCCACCGCCTTCTGGAACTGCTCCTCGGTCGGGCGCACACCGGTGTACAACACAAACTGTTCAAGTGCCTGGATGGCGATCACTTCCAGCCCGGTGATCACGCGTTTGCCTTGAGCGCGCCCGCGCAGGATCAGCGGTGTTTCCGACGGAATCGCCACCACATCGAAGATCGTTTCCGCCGAGTCGACGGCATCCGCTGCAAAAGCCAGCTGATCGACTTCCGCTCCGCCGGCCATACCGATTGGCGTGACGTTGATCAGCATCCGGGGCCGTTGGGTACCCAATTCTGGCAGCCATTGGAAGCCCAGGGAACTCGCCAGGGCGCGACCGGCCACTGCATTACGAGCGACGATCAAACCGTTCCGGTAGCCGCCGTCACGTAGCGCGCTGGCCACCGCCTTGGCCATTCCCCCGCTGCCGCGCAGGGCAAAGCTCGAGTCCTGTGGCACTTCATGGGTCTTGAGCAGTTGCGCGATGGCGATGTAATCGGTGTTGTAGGCCTTGAGATGGCCATCGGTGTTGACGATGGTATTGATCGACTGGATGGCCTTGGCTGACTCATCCAGCTCATCGACCAAGGCAATACAGGCTTCCTTGAACGGCATGGAGACCCCGCAGCCGCGAATGCCCAAGGCACGAATCCCACCCACCGCACCTGGCAGATCCTTGCTGCTGAACGCCTTGTAATAAAAATTGAGCCCCAGTTGCTCATACAAATGGTTATGAAAACGCAGGCCGAAATTCCCCGGACGCCCAGACAGGGACATGCACAGTTGGGTGTCTTTGTTCGGGTTCATCTGCATGTTTTTCTCCTTCAAAAAGCACTTTCAGATGGACGGGATTAGCCAGCCCACCGGTTCTGTTCGATCATTATTCAGTGAAGCTCAGGAGCCTGGTTTCGCGGCATCTCAAGGTAAAGAAACCGCTACAGACCTTACACAATATTTACTCAATGGCTCGGTAGATTTTTCAAAAATTGCTGTCTGAGAAGTATCCCCGCGACAATCCTTGAGTCTATTGCAGACCACAAGCGCTGGGGCCGAAACGAGGAATTGCCATGATTCGCAAACTCCCTACAGTGGCCTTGCTCATCGGGGCACTCGCTGTCACAGGTCAGGCATCCGCCGGTGGTCATGGTCATGGTCATGGTGGTGATTGGAGGGGGCCAGCGGTATTCGGCGCGGTGGTCGGCGCCGCCATAGTCGGCTCGGCAATCATCAGTCGCGACCGGCCGGTCTATGTGCAGCAGCCCGTGTACGTCCAGCCACAACCGGTCTACATACAACAGCCGCGACCGGTCTATTACCAGCCACAACCGGTTTACATCGAGCGACCGGTCTACTACCGGCCCGCACCGGTCTACTACGGTCCACCACCTGGCTACTACTATGGCCCACCACGCGGTTACTACGGTCGACCACGCTGGTAATCACCACGCTGCAGCATTCTCGGGCCCCGACTTGAACGGGGCCTGATGCGTTGCCACGCTTTTCACCTTCGATTTCGCCCGCGTCGATGTCCACTATCGAGCGCGATGATTTCTCGTTGAACCCTTTGGCCCATAAGGTAGTCTCATCTGATGGAGGTACTTATGTCCAAAGTTCAAATCATGTCCGTAGTGGGCAGCGCCGTTCCCGAACCGCTCAGAGAGCTGGGACTGCTGGCTTGTTGGTATCTGATGCAGGACGGCGTGGCGATCAGCGGCCCGTTCACTTCACTGCTCGCCGCTCAGGCACTGTCGCAAAGCCGGGATGTTCATAACATGTGCGCCTAAGGCAACTGCACCCGAGGCTTGGTTTCAACGAACAGCGCCCAGCTTGATATGAACAGCGCGGCGATCAAGGGTCCGATGACAAAGCCGTTCAGTCCGAAAATCGCCAGCCCGCCCAGAGTGGAAATCAGAATCAGGTAATCCGGCATTTTCGTGTCCTTGCCCACCAGCATCGGGCGCAGCACGTTGTCGACCAGGCCGATCACCAGTATTCCGTACAACGCCAGCACCACTCCCTGCCAGATCGCCCCGCTGAACAGAAAGAATGCAGCGACCGGCGCCCAGACGATCCCGGCTCCCACCGCGGGTAACAGTGACAGGAATGCCATCACTACCGCCCAGAGCAAGGCGCTGGGAATGTCGAGAAACCAGAAAATCACCCCGCCCAATGCCCCCTGAGTGACCGCCACCAACACATTGCCCTTCACCGTGGCGCGCACCACGCGGTTGAATTTCAGCTGCAAGCGGCGCTTCTGTGTGTCATCCAGCGGTATCGCCGTGCGGATCTTGCGCGCCAGCTCCGCGCCGTCGCGCAAAAAGAAGAACAACAGGTACAGCATGATGAAAAAACCCAGCACAAATTCGAAGGTGCCCTGACCGAAGCTGAAGGCCTGGGTGGCGAAAAACTGACTACCCTGCATGGCACTTTTGACGATTTTCTCGCGCAGCTCATCGAGATCCCCCATGCCAAAACGGTCAAGCAAATGCTGGAAGTACGGTGGCAGGCTGTGTTTGAACCGCGACAGGTAATCAGCAATGTCCAACTGCCCGCTTTCGACACTCTTGTACAGCGTCGCCCCTTCCTGAACCAGCAAGGCGCTGATGATGATCACCGGCAAAATCGCAATCACCAGGCAGATGCTCAGGGTAACCAGAGCGGTCAGGGTGCGTTGCCAACCGAACTTCAATTGCATCCGCCGCTGCAACGGCGCAAAGACGATGCCGAGAATCACCGCCCAGAACACCGCGCCGTAAAACGGCAACAGAATCCAGATAAAGGCCACGGTCACCAGGACCAGCAGCACCAGCAGCGATTTGTTTTCCAGAGTGGGTTCGTTCATGTCCGATCCATGTGAGTAAGCGCAGGACTGATGGCGTCCTGGTGTTTAGTCAGCCAAGGCGCGCCTGAGTGCCATCTTTATTCATGGAGCATAGATCCAGATCAATTACATCCGCAGGCGACCGGTTTACCCTTCTGACCTTTTGTGATCGAAACCGCCATGCCTCTCGCCACTCCCGAACTCCTCGCCCCAGCCGGCACCCTGAAAAACATGCGTTATGCCTTCGCCTACGGTGCCGATGCGGTGTACGCCGGGCAGCCGCGCTACAGCCTGCGGGTGCGCAATAACGAATTCGATCATGCCAACCTGGCCCTGGGCATTGCTGAAGCCCAGGCCCAGGGCAAGCGTTTCTATGTGGTGGTGAACATCGCCCCGCACAACGCCAAATTGCGCACCTTCCTCAAAGACCTGGAGCCCGTGATCGCCATGGCGCCGGATGCGCTGATCATGTCCGATCCCGGGTTGATCATGCTGGTACGCCGGCATTTTGCGCAGATGCCGATTCATTTGTCGGTGCAGGCCAATACGGTGAACTGGGCCAGCGTCGAGTTCTGGCAGCAACAAGGCCTGGGCCGGATTATCCTTTCCCGCGAACTGTCCCTTGAAGAAATCGCCGAGATTCGCCAGCAGGTTCCCGGGATGGAGCTGGAAGTGTTCGTCCATGGCGCGTTGTGCATGGCCTATTCCGGTCGTTGCCTGCTGTCGGGCTACATGAACAAGCGCGACGCCAATCAGGGCAGTTGCACCAACGCCTGCCGCTGGAAATACACCGCGCAACCGGCCATGGAGAATCAGCTCGGCGATATCGTTCAGGAGTTCCAGCCCGAGCCGACCCTGGGCCAGGGCGCACCGACCGATCAGGTATTTTTGCTGCAGGAAGCCAACCGTCCCGATGAACTGATGCCCGCGTTCGAGGATGAACACGGCACCTACATCATGAACTCCAAGGACCTGCGCGCCGTGCAGCACGTCGAACGCCTGACCCAAATGGGTGTGCATTCATTGAAAATCGAGGGAAGGACCAAGTCCCACTTCTATTGTGCGAGGACTACGCAGGTCTATCGCAAGGCGATCGATGACGCCGTGGCCGGCCGCGAATTCGACCGCAGCCTGATGACCGACCTCGAATCCCTGGCCCAGCGCGGTTACACCGAAGGCTTCCTGCGCCGGCATGTGCATGACGAGTATCAGAATTACCAGCAGGGCAGCTCCGTCTCGGAGCGCCAGCAATTCGTTGGCGAACTGAGCGGCGAACGGCGTGATCGACTGGCCGAAGTCCGGGTGAAAAACCGCTTCCAGCTCGGCGACCATCTGGAGTTGATGACCCCCCAGGGCAATTTCCACTTCGACCTGCATCAACTGCACAACGCCAAAGGTGAAGCCATCAAGGTGGCGCCGGGGGACGGGCATACCGTGTATTTGCCGATACCGGACCAGGTGGAATTGCGCTTTGGGTTGTTGATGCGGGATGTGCGGGTTAGCTGAGACTTAAGCGCCGGACGCAGCCCCTGTGGCGAGGGGGCTTGTCGGACCGCCG
>NZ_CABVHQ010000037.1 GCF_902497895.1 Pseudomonas fluorescens | reverse complement strand
ATGGTCGCGCCAAGCGGTGAAGGCGCCATCCGCTGCATGCAGATGGCCCTGTCCACCGTCGATGGCCCGATCGACTACCTGAACACTCACGGCACCTCGACCCCGGTCGGTGATTCCAAGGAGATGGAAGGTGTTCGCGAAGTGTTCGGCGACAAGGCCCCGGCCATCAGCTCCACCAAGAGCCTGTCGGGTCACTCCCTGGGCGCCGCCGGCGTTCATGAAGCGATCTACTGCATGCTGATGATGGAAGGCAACTTCATGGCCGGCTCGGCCAACATCGACGAGCTGGACCCGGCCGTCGCTGACATGCCGATCCTGACCAAGACCCGCGAGAACGTCACCCTCAACAACGTGATGAGCAACAGCTTCGGCTTCGGTGGCACCAATGCCACCCTGGTCCTGAAGCGCTGGCAGGGCAAGTAATCTGTCCATGAAAAAACGGCACCCGCTGGTGCCGTTTTTTTTGCCTGTTTCACACCGAGGTCTGCGACGACTCAACGCACGGTAAACCGCTGTTGCGCCAATAACCGGTCGCCCTGGAATACCATGAAGCGCCACTCGCCGGGGATCACTTCGTGGCGCTCGGTGAATTCGTAGGCCATCACGTCCTGGGGTGCGCCGGGCACCAGTTTCTGGGTCACTTCGAATTTATCGTGGCGCTGGCCATCCGGGGTGCGGATGCCCGGCGTGAAGTAAAGCAAGGTCAACGGCTGGTCTTCAGCGACTTTGCCGGACAGCTGATAACGCAGGCCAAACTTGGTGCCCAGTTTCGCCGGGACAATTTCCGTCTGTTCGATCTGTTCGTTGCTGCGGCGCAACACCCGCTCACCCGACTGCAACTCGGCTTTCGGGCCTTCGAAAACCCCGTATTCCACCGGGCCTTGCACATGAACTTCGGCACTGGCCAGGCCACTGATCATCAGCGCCGCCAGAGCGGTTAAACGGGTGAGGTGCATATCGCGCTCCTTGATTGAGATGGGCGCGAGGTTATGACGCAGGCATGACAGGATGATGACAGATGCGAGTTCCCAACTGTGGCGAGGGGACTTGCTCCCGCTCGGCTGCGCAGCAGTCGCAATGCTGGCAAGCCCCAATGCTTATGCGAACCGTAGCAGCTGGCAAAGCCTGCGTTCGGCTGCGCAGCAGTCGTAAAATCAGGCACTGCGGTATTTTAAACAAACCGTGCAAGCAGGATTTGCGACTGCTGCGCAGCCGAACGCAGCCTTCGGCAGCTGCTACGGGGGACAGTGCTGAACTCCTTAATTGATCGGCATTGGGGCTTGCCCTCTCTCCACAGGGACCGTGCTTACTTCACCACCGTGCGCGGCAGGATCGCCAGGAAGTTATCCCGCGCGACCTTGCGCGCCACATCTTCCGGCAAGGCATCCAGAAACGGATCGAAGCTGTGCAATTCCTTACCCAGCTTATTGAAACGTCCCACCACGTCCGAGCCCAGCATGAAACGCTCGGGAAAGTGCTCCACCAGCTTTACCCATTCCGCTCGAGGCTGTCCCGCATCGTCCAGCAGATAAGGCGTGAGCACGCTCCAGGACAGGTCGATGTACAAGTTCGGATAAGCCTCAAGCATCCGCGCCAGGGTCGGCAGCAGAAAGTCCATCTGCGTCTGATGCCGATGGATTTCCACACTGCTTCCGGCATGGGCCCAGATAAACCGCGTATGGGGATGATTGCGCAGCGATTCCTCGACTTCTGCCAGGCACAACGGATTTTTCTCACGCTTAGAGGTGATGTTGGAATGCAGCATCACCGGCAAATCGTTTTCCGCCGCCAGGTGGTAGATCCGCGTCATCGCCTCGTTATTCGCCCGCGGGGTATCGCCGGACGTCAGCGCGGTCAGGTCGTCGTGACGGGTAAAGACTTCGCCGATGCCTTGCCACAGACCCGGATTGAGATCGAGCATGCGCTGGATATGCGCAGCGGAGTTTTTATCGTTGGGATTGAAGCCTGAGAGAAACGGATGAAAGCGCGGACGCTGTTCGGGCGTCAGCTTGTTTACCGCTGCGGCGACAATCACATCAGTGGCGCTGTACCAATAGGCGTCGGCATCGTCACCGGCGTAATAACGCGGGCGCTTGGGTTCGTCTTCATGCCACTTCTTGGCCACCGGAATCCCGGAAATCATCACATGCTCAATGCGGTTGTCGGCCATGGCCTTGAGCAACTTGTCCATGCCGGCGGACTCCTGGAAGAAGTCGACGTAATGCAGGTGCGCGTCGCTGTAGGCATATTCGCGGGCATCGGCACAGGTGCTCGCAAGGACCAGCAGCCAGGCGCAACTCAAGCGGGTCATTGGCACGCGCGATCTCCGGAGGATATGAGCAGAATAGACCGCGCCCCACAAACTAGTGGCCTGTGTGGCTAGTTCTGTTAGTCAACTTCGTTGCCGAGCCCACATCCTGCGTTGCTGCTCCTCGCCATAGCGGGCTATGACTCGTCACAGCGCCTTGGCTATGGACTTCTGGCATCCGAATTTGAGCTAACGAACTAGCCGTACAGGCCACTAGGGTTCAGCGGCAAAGAAAGTGGAACGCCTGAAGCAGCAGATGTTCTATAAATGAATGCTGTTTCCCACCGCACCATGGTTGCCAGGTGCGCGACCTTTCCCACTGCTATGAGGTTTAACATGACCGTTACCGTCAATACTGAATCCAGCGAATGCTTTCGTCACAGCATCCAGGTCGGCGATCACCATTTCTATACCGACCTGCCCAAGGACCTGGGTGGCGAAGACACCGCACCGGAACCCCATGATTACTTCGACGCGGCGCTGGGGGCCTGCAAAGCCCTGACCCTCAAGCTTTACGCGCAGAAGAAGGAAATCCCGCTGACCGGGGTCACTGTCGAAGTCAAACACGACAACAGTCAGGAACAGCAAGGCAAATACGCCCTGCAGGTCAAGCTGACCCTCAAGGGTGTGCTGACCGACGCCCAGCGCGAAGAACTGCACCGCGTGGCCGATCGCTGCCCGATACACAAGCTGATGACCACCAGTGAAGTCAGCATCGAGACTCTTTTGTCCGAAGGTGCTTTCAGCCAGTAGCGGCAAGTGCTGTCTCAGCGGGTTATGCTTTGGGCTATGACCCGCTGAACCTGGAATGCACCATGAACACTCCGACCGTGATCCGCCCGCGTGCCGAGGATGTCGAAGGCCAACCTATCCTGCGTCCGCTGCCGTCGGCCAAGTGCCGCAGCGTCGGACCCTTCGTGTTTTTCGACCACATGCTCCAGACCCGCTATCCGGCAGGCAAAGGCATGAACATCCGTCAGCATCCGCATATCGGCCTGTCTACACTGACCTACCTGTTCGAAGGGGAAATCCAGCACAAGGACAGCCTCGGCTCGGACCAACGAGTGAAACCGGGCGACGTCAGCTGGATGACGGCCGGCAGTGCCATTGCCCATGTCGAGCGCACCCCCGAAACCCTCAAGGCCAGCGGTTTCAGCATGCACGGCTTGCAAATCTGGCTGGCCTCGCCGAAAAAATACGAACAAGGCCCGGGCCATTACAGCCACTACCCGGCCGCCAGCTTGCCGGTCAGCGATAACCTCGGGGTGCGGATCCGCATGATTGCCGGGGCAGGCTTTTGCCTGGAGTCTCCGGTGCCGGTGCTCTCCCCTACCCTGTACGCCGAACTGCACCTGCAGACGGCGACCACGCTGCTGATTCCAGACGAACACGAAGAACGCGCGCTGTACGTACTGGACGGTGATGCACAGCTGGATGGCGAGCCCGTCGAAGCACATTCGCTGGTGGTTTTGCCTGCGGGAGAAGTCATGACGCTGTTTGCGCAAAGCGATTGTCATGCGGTGCTGTTTGGCGGCGCCCCCATGGACGGTCCGCGGCGGATCAACTGGAACTTTGTGGCCAGCGATCCTGCGTTGATCGACCAGGCCCGCGCACGCTGGGCGGCCGGGGATTGGCCGAAAGTGCCGGGGGAGACTGAGCGGATCGAGTTGCCGGTGGGCCGGGCCGCACCGACGCCGCTCTAGGGCTGAAGATCATTCCGCTATTTCTCTGGGGTCAGCTACATCTCATTTGGCCCAAAAAGATCGCAGCCTATCGGCAGCTCCTACACAGGGACCGGGTTGACGCCGATTCTTTTGTAGGAGCTGCCGTAGGCTGCGATCTTTTGATCTTTCTGGGGCAATACCGAAATCAGCCCTTGAACACTTCATCCAGCAAATTGTGCATCGACACAAATGCCCGGCTCGCGGTCCTGGCGTCGTACATCATCTTGCCCGGCATATTGGCCTGCGGGTCGGTGAAGGAATGCACCGCGCCGCCGTAGCTGAGCAGTTGCCAGTCGACACCGGCGGCATTCATCTCGTCTTCAAAGGCCGGCAGCTGCTCTTTGGGCACCAGTGGATCGCTGGCCCCGTGCAGCACCAGCACCGATCCTTTGATGTTCATCGCATCCGCCGGGTTTGGCGTGTCCAGGGTGCCGTGAAACGACACGGCGGCCTTCAACGGCGCGCCGGTACGGGCCAGTTCCAAGGCGCAGCAACCACCGAAACAGAAACCGAAGGTCGCCAGTCTCGAGGTATCAACTGCCGCTTCGCCCTGGTGTTGCAACGCTTCGAACGCCGCCTGCATGCGCTTGCGCAGCAAGGCCCGGTCATTCTTCAACGGCATCATCGCCGCGCCTGCTTCGTCGGCATTTTGTGGACGAAGCGCCTGACCATAAAGATCGGCAATCAGCACCACATAGCCTTTGGCAGCGACAGACTCGGCAATCCTCTCGGCGCCTGCTCCGACGCCCATCCAGTTGGGTGCCATCAACAAGCCCGGGCGCGGGCCCTTCTGGCTGGCGTCAAAGGCCACACGACTTTCATAGGGCTGGCCATCGACCTGATAGACCACGGAACGAACAGTGACTTGGCTCATTTCAGACTCCTGTTAAGGGATGTGTAGGAGCTGGCGCAGCCTGCGATCTTTTCTGCGGGCACCACCGTCGCAAAGATCAAAAGATCGCAGCCTGCGGCAGCTCCTACAGGGCGGCGCGTTTATTCAGAAAATACGCGTTATCGTTAACGTCCATCGCGAGCAAGCTCGCTACAGGGGATTGCAGACACCCACAGCATTGCAGGTGCACGCGGTCGGCGTAGGAGCTGGCGCAGCCTGCGATCTTTTCTGCGGGCACCACCGTCGCAAAGATCAAAAGATCGCAGCCTGCGGCAGCTCCTACAGGGCGACGCGTTTATTCAGAAAACACGCGTTATCGTTAACGTCCATCGCGAGCAAGCTCGGCTCCTACAGATAAAAAAACCCGCCGAAGCGGGTTTTTTTACAACCTTGTTAAACTGATAGCTCAACCAGCAGCTTGTTCAACCGGCGTACATAAGCGGCCGGGTCTTTCAAGCTGTCCCCGGCGGCCAGGGCAGCCTGGTCGAAGAGGATGTGCGACAAGTCGCCGAAACGTTCTTCGCCCTGCTCGTTGTCGAGTTTCTCGATCAACGGGTGAGTCGGGTTGAATTCGAAGATTGGCTTCGAGTCCGGGACTTTCTGGCCGCTGGCTTCGAGGATCTGGCGCATCTGCATGCCCAGGTCCTGCTCGCCGATGGCCAGGATCGCCGGGGAATCGGTCAGTCGATGAGAAACCCGCACTTCGCTGACAGCCTCGCCCAGCGCGGTCTTGATGCGTTCAACCAGACCTTCTTTGGTCTTGGCGACTTCTTCGGCAGCTTTCTTGTCCTCTTCCGAGTCCAGATTGCCCAGGTCCAGGTCACCGCGCGCCACGTCGACAAAGCCCTTGCCGTCGAAGTCGCTGAGGTAGCTCATCAGCCACTCATCGATACGGTCGGTCAGCAGCAACACTTCGATGCCTTTCTTGCGGAAGACTTCCAGGTGCGGGCTGTTCTTGACCTGGGCGTAGGTTTCACCGGTCAGGTAGTAGATCTTGTCCTGACCTTCCTTGGCACGCGCCAGGTAGTCGGCCAGGGCAACCACTTGCTCGCCGCCCTCTTCGTGAGTCGAGGCAAAGCGCAACAGGCCGGCGATTTTCTCTTTGTTGGCGAAGTCTTCAGCCGGGCCTTCTTTCATGACCTGGCCGAAGTTCTTCCAGAAGCCCTTGTATTGCTCAGGCTCGTTCTTCGCCAGTTTTTCCAGCATGTCGAGCACACGTTTGGTCAGCGCCGACTTCATGGAGTCGATGATCGGGTCTTTCTGCAGGATTTCCCGCGACACGTTCAGCGACAGGTCGTTGGAGTCGACAATACCTTTGATGAAGCGCAGGTACAGCGGCAGGAACGACTCGGCCTGATCCATCACGAACACGCGCTGCACGTACAGCTTCAGGCCTTTCGGCGCTTCACGCTGGTACAGGTCGAACGGGGCGCGGGTCGGTACGTAAAGCAGCGAGGTGTATTCCAGCTTGCCTTCGACCTTGTTATGGCTCCAGCTCAGCGGGTTTTCGAAATCGTGAGCGACGTGCTTGTAGAACTCCTGGTATTCCTCGTCTTTCACTTCAGTGCGAGGGCGAGTCCACAGGGCGCTGGCACGGTTGACGGTTTCCCATTCAAGCGCAGGTGCCTCTTCGCCTTCTTTGGCAGCCTGTTCTTTCGGCAGCTCGATCGGCAACGCGATGTGGTCGGAGTACTTCTTGATGATATTGCGCAGACGCCAGCCATCGGCGAACTCGTCTTCGCCGGATTTCAGGTGCAGCACGATGCGGGTACCGCGATCGGCTTTCTCCAGGGTCGCGACGTCGAATTCGCCATGGCCCTTGGACGACCAGTGCACACCTTCGCTGGCAGCGAGGCCGGCACGGCGGCTGAACACCTCGACTTCATCGGCAACGATGAACGCGGAGTAGAAACCGACACCGAACTGACCGATCAGGTGCGAATCTTTTTTCTGATCGCCCGAGAGGTGCTTCATGAAGTCGGCGGTGCCGGACTTGGCGATGGTCCCCAGGTGGGTGACCGCATCTTCGCGGCTCATGCCGATACCGTTGTCTTCGAGGGTGACGGTTTTCGCGTCTTTGTCGAAGCTCACACGGATTTTCAGCTCGGCGCCGCCTTCCAGCAAATCAGGCTTGGACAGCGCTTCGAAACGTAATTTGTCGACTGCATCAGAGGCGTTCGAGATCAATTCACGAAGGAAAATTTCCTTGTTGGAATACAGCGAATGGATCATGAGATGCAGCAGTTGCTTTACCTCGGTCTGGAAGCCCAGGGTTTCCTTTTGAGTTTCCACGCTCATGGTCATCAAACTCCAATTGGATGGCATTGGCCGCGCCCTGCATGGGCGGCGGCGGGATGTCATCAGAGTTGGGGGCTAAGACGAGGATTTCAAGAGCACGGCATCTCTTCAATTTTGAAATGTGCGCGAGCCGTGGCGATAGGCTCGGCCTCAGTGATCTGCCACGCGGTGACCGCGACGTTCGCCACCCGTCGGCCCTGACGGCAGACCTGGCATTTGGCATAGGTATCGCGAAACTGTCCGGCACGCAGGTAGTCGAGGGAGAAGTCGATGATCTTCGGCACTCCGGGGGACCCGGTGAAGACCAGCAAATGCAGGGCCGCGGCGAGCTCCATGAACCCGGCGATGACCCCGCCGTGGATGGCAGGCAATAACGGGTTACCAATGTTGTCCTTGTTCGCCGGCAGACGAAACAGCAACTCGTCCCCCAGTCGCGAGCACTCGACACCGATCAGCTTGGCATAGGGGATCCACTCCAGCAGTGCGGCGTAATCACCCTGCGCATGAGCCTGTTGCAGTTGTTCCTTGAATGTGTCCGTCATACCGCACCGCCAGTGATTGCACCCGCAAAACCTTTTGTTCCTTTAATGCCCTTGCCCATGCGCATAAAAGTACCCACTACATGAGCGATCGGTTGCTCGGGGTCGTCCTGATAGGCAAAGCCGCGAGCGAATATCACGTCAGTAGTCACTCGATAGCATTGAGCAAAGCCATAAACATCCTTGTGGGGTTCAGCTGGATGCATGTAGTCGATGCGCAGGTCAAGGGTTGGACAGACCTCGAATTCCGCTAATACGCACAAGGTCGCCATGCCACAGGCAGTGTCCATCAAGGAAGTTATTGCGCCTCCGTGTATGACTCCGGTGAGCGGATTACCGACTATGTGCGGGCTGTAAGGCAGCCTCAACGTGATGCCGTCCGTCGAGGCGCCGGAAACGCCGATCCCCAGCACCTGACAGTGCCGCAGGGCCGACAGGAAGCGCGTTGCGCGTTCAAAAACAAGGTTTTGCGCCATGTGCTCAACTCTCTTCTTAGTGTCGCTGTGGTGCAATTATCGAATCACGTAAAAGTTCCATGATCGGCGTCCTTAATATATCTATGCATTTCAAGGAACTTAACCTGTGAGCCTGTGCTCGAAAGGCCAGAAGATATCTTCAATAAGGAGAAACACCCCATGCGTAAGACTTTAGCTATTGCCTTGATGTTGACCGCGACCCTCGGTCTCGCTGCCTGCGATAAAAAATCCGAGGACAAAGCTCAAGATGCAACCCAACATTCTGAGGAAGCTCAACAAAAAATGAACGAAGCTCAGGATAAAGTGAACGACGCAGCGAAAGAAAACGCCGAAGCTGCCAAAGCTCAGGCTGAATCGAACAAAGCAGCCACCGAAGAAGCCGCTCCAGCCACGGCGCCTAAAACCAACTAATCCGGTTTTAGCTCTTCCAAATAAAGCCCGCCCGGTGCGGGCTTTATTTTGTCCGAAAATTGTTCAGATCAGGACAGTGCGAAAAGTTGGACTAAGCATCAATAACAGGCTGCAGACAAATCCGATACCCCATACCAGGCTGCGCTGCCAGGCCATGTCCGCCCAATAGCAGAGCAGGTAAAGCACCCGGGCGATCACGAAGATAATCGCCAGCAAATCGATCAACCACCCCGCCGTCTGCGTGGTGTGCGCCATCAACACCCCCGCCGCGAACAGCATGAAGGCCTCGAAACTGTTTTGATGGGCCGCCAGCGCGCGAGCACCGAAACCGGTCAATTGTGCCTGCTGGTTGCGCGGCAAATGGTTGTCATAACCACCCTGCGCCTGCATCTCCCTGGCAACCGGGACCTTGGCGATGATAATCAGCAGTGCGCTGATGAACACACACCAGAACGGAATACTCATGGGTTGATCTCCTTGACCACCTCAGGCAATGGCGCCTCCGTAGGGGTATAGACCATGACATCCAACACGTCGGAATGAAACTCCCGGCGATACAGCACGAACACCACCCCGGCACTCATCAGCATGAACAGCCAGGGACTGACGAACCAGGCCAGCATGGTCATGCCGAAATAATAAGAGCGCAGACCGAAGTTGAACTGGTTGGCGGCCAGCGAGATGACTCGCGCGGCACGCATGGCGAAAGCTTTGCGCTCCTGCTCGGAGACATGCCGCTCGCCAATCATCGGCGCCGAGCCAACCAGAATCGCCGCGAAGTTGTACTGGCGCATGCACCAACTGAACGTAAAGAAGGCATAGACAAAGACCACCGCCAGGCACAACAGCTTGATCTCCGACATGCCCTGGGAGGCCTGCTGCACCATCGGAATGTCCGCCAGCAGCGACACCGCCCGCTCGGACGCGCCGAGCACGGTGAGAATACCGGCCAGGATAATCAGGGTGCTCGAGGCAAAGAACGACGCATTGCGCTCCAGATTGCCGATCACACTGGCATCGGCGATGCGGTTGTCACGCAGCAACATGCGACGCATCCAGTCTTCGCGATACAAATGCAGCACGCTGGCCAGGCACGCGGTGTCACGGCCCTTCCACGTGGCATAACGGGTGTAACCGCCCCAGCAGATAACGAACCAGAGCGCCGCGAGGATGTGGATCAGATTGGCGTGAATGAACGACATGCAGTTCCTTGTGATGTAGTGGCGGAACACCGAAATCTTGTGGGAGCGAGCCTGCTCGCGATAGCGGTGGATCAGTCAACATCTCTGCTGAATGTAAAGCCACCATCGCGAGCAGGCTCGCTCCCACATGGGATTTGCAATGCTTCGACGTTAGCTCAAGGAAAAAGACACCGCATCGCCCCCATAAAAAATGCCCCGTATCGATTAATACGGGGCATTTCTATTTTGTAGAGCGCAGCTCAAGGCCCGCTTATGACGGGCCAAGCAGCGGCTTAGGCCAGCGCCTCTTCGCGCTTGCCCAGTAGACGATCGCAGACCACCGCAGCCACCAGGGTCATGACCGACGGCACCAGCCACGCCAGGCCCTGCTCGCTCAGTGGCAGGTGAGCCAGCTGAGTCGGCATCCAGTCGGCCAGACCGGCGCCTTTGAGGGCGTCGATCAGGCCGAACAGGAACGACACCAGCATCACCGGACCGACGATCCTCCCCTGCTCCTGCCAGAAGTCCTTGCAGAAGCTCAGCGCGACCAGGGCGATGCACGGCGGGTAGATCGCGGTCAGTACCGGGATCGAGAACGCGATCAGCTTGGTCAGCCCCAGGTTGGATACCAGCAGCGAAAACACCGCCAGGATGATCACCAAGGTCTTGTAGGACAGTGGCAAGACCCGGCTGAAGTATTCGGCGCAGGCACACGTCAGACCAACCGCCGTAACCAGGCAGGCCAAGGAGATCAGCACCGCAAGAAAACCGCTGCCCAGGGAGCCGAAGGTGTGTTGGACGTAAGCGTGCAATACCGCCGCGCCATTGGCTGCGCCAGCGGCCACTTCATGGCTGCCCGAACCGAGACGGAACAGGCTGACGTAAACCAGCGCCAGACCCACGCCGGCAATCAGCCCGGCGATGATCGCGTAACGGGTGATCAGCGCTGGCGACTCGACACCACGGGAACGGATCGCGTTGACGATGACAATGCCGAACACCAGCGCGCCCAGGGTATCCATGGTCAGGTAACCATTGATAAAGCCTTGGGAGAACGGTGCCGCGGCGTATTCAGGGGTCGCCACACCGATATCGCCGGCCGGCAAGGCAAACGCCGCGATGCCGAGCACGGCCAGGGCGATGATCTTCAATGGCGCGAGGAAACGCCCTACGGTGTCCAGCAGACGGCCCGGATAGAGCGAAATGAAGAACACCAGCAGGAAGTACACCGAGCTATAAAGGAACAGCGCCAGCGGGCTCTCGCCGGTCAGCGGCGCCAGACCCACTTCGAAGGACACGGTCGCGGTTCGCGGCGTCGCGAACAGCGGGCCAACGGCGAGATAGCACGCGGCTGCCAGCAGGCCACCGGCGACTTTACCGATCGGGCTGCTCAACGCATCCATCGCGCCACCGACCTTGGCCAGGGCTACCACGGTGATCACCGGCAAACCAACCGCAGTGATCAGAAAGCCCAGCGCCGCCATCCAGACATGAGGCCCGGACTGCAAACCGACGATAGGCGGGAAGATGATGTTGCCGGCCCCGACGAACAGGGCAAACGTCATAAAACCAAGTGCCAGGATGTCCTGGCCTTTCAACACTTTCATTAAGGAAATACCACACTACTGAATCGGAATTTAGAGAGGGATTTCCCTATGGGTGAGGGAAATGCTGTCGGTCCGTATGGGACTGACCCGTTTAGCGCGTAGCTGCCTTGTGGGATGCTGGCGCAAAAATGGTTGCTAGCCTAACGAATTTGAGCGAAAAACGCACTATTAGAGGGCGAATTGTCCGATAAGCGACCTTCCGATGTCGCATTTACATATTAAAAAGATCAAAAGATCGCAGCCTGCGGCAGCTCCTACGCCGACCGAATACACCCTTGGCATTGCGGGTGTACACAAATCCCGTAGGAGCTGCCGCAGGCTGCGATCTTTTGATTTTCAGAAACGACAAAGGCCACCCGAAGGTGGCCTTTGTCTGGTGTAGCGTGAGGTAAGCGCGAGGCTTACTTCATCGCCCAGCCAGTCAGCTCGGACAGAGCCTTGCCGATGTCTGCCAGCGAACGCACGGTTTTCACGCCTGCGTCTTCCAGGGCAGCGAACTTCTCGTCCGCAGTGCCTTTGCCGCCAGAGATGATTGCGCCAGCATGGCCCATGCGCTTGCCCGCAGGAGCAGTCACACCAGCGATGTAGGAAACAACCGGCTTGGTCACGTGTGCCTTGATGTAGGCAGCCGCTTCTTCTTCAGCCGAACCGCCGATCTCACCGATCATGACGATCGCTTCGGTCTTCGGGTCTTCCTGGAACAGCTTCAGGATGTCGATGAAGTTGGAGCCCGGGATCGGGTCACCACCGATGCCGACGCAAGTCGACTGACCGAAACCGGCGTCAGTAGTCTGCTTCACGGCTTCGTAAGTCAGGGTGCCGGAACGGGAAACGATACCGACCTTGCCTGGCAAGTGAATGTGACCTGGCATGATGCCGATCTTGCATTCGCCTGGAGTGATCACGCCTGGGCAGTTAGGGCCGATCAGGATTACACCCAGTTCGTCGCACTTGACCTTGGCATCCAGCATGTCCAGGGTAGGAATGCCTTCGGTGATGCACACGATCAGCTTGATGCCGCCGAACGCTGCTTCAAGGATCGAGTCCTTGCAGAAAGGAGCTGGAACGTAGATCACGCTGGCGGTGGCGCCAGTGGCTGCTACGGCTTCTTTCACAGTGTTGAAGACAGGCAGGTCCAGGTGAGTGGTGCCGCCTTTGCCAGGAGTTACGCCACCAACCATCTGGGTGCCGTATTCGAGAGCTTGCTGGGTGTGGAAACTACCTTGCGAACCGGTAATACCCTGGCAGATAACTTTGGTGTCTTTATTGATCAGGACGCTCATTACTTGCCCTCCGCAGCTTTGACAACTTGTTGAGCAGCGTCGGTCAGGCTGGTAGCCGCGATGATGTTCAAACCGCTTTCTGCCAGTACTTTAGCGCCCAGTTCAGCGTTGTTGCCTTCAAGGCGAACAACAACCGGGATTTTCACGCCGACTTCTTTCACTGCACCGATGATGCCTTCGGCAATCATGTCGCAACGAACGATGCCGCCGAAGATGTTGACCAATACTGCAGCGACGTTAGTGTCGGACAGGATGATCTTGAACGCTTCGGTAACGCGTTCTTTGGTAGCACCGCCGCCCACGTCGAGGAAGTTGGCTGGTTTGCCGCCATGCAGGTTGACGATGTCCATGGTACCCATGGCCAGGCCAGCGCCGTTGACCATGCAACCGATGTTGCCTTCCAGTGCCACGTAGTTCAGTTCGAACTTGGCAGCGTGCGCTTCGCGCGGATCGTCTTGCGACGGATCGTGGAAAGTCTTCAGCTTAGGCTGACGGTACATGGCGTTGGCGTCGATGTTGATCTTGGCATCGAGGCAATGCAGATCGCCGTCGGCCTTGATCACCAGCGGGTTCACTTCCAGCAGAGCCAGGTCGTGATCCTTGAACAGTTTGGCCAGACCTACGAAGATCTTGGCGAACTGAGCAACTTGCTTACCTTCCAGACCCAACTGGAAAGCCAGCTCGCGACCCTGGAATGGCTGAGCGCCAACCAGTGGATCGATAGTGGCCTTGAGGATTTTCTCAGGGGTGTCGTGAGCGATTTTCTCGATGTCCACGCCACCTTCGGTGGAAGCCATGAACACGATGCGACGGCTCGAACGGTCAACGACAGCGCCCAGGTACAGCTCTTTAGCGATATCAGTGCACGATTCAACCAGGATCTTGGTGACTGGCTGACCGTTGGCATCAGTCTGGTAAGTCACCAGACGCTTGCCCAACCACTGTTGAGCGAATGCCTTGGCGTCTTCTTTGCTGCGAACCAGCTTTACGCCGCCCGCTTTACCGCGACCACCAGCGTGCACCTGGGCTTTGACAACCCACTCGGTCCCGCCGATTTTGTCGCACGCTTCTGCTGCTGCTTCCGGGGTGTCTACTGCGAAACCCTGGGATACTGGCAGGCCGTATTCAGCGAACAGCTGCTTACCCTGATACTCATGAAGATTCATGCTGATTACCGTCTTCGTTAGGTACTGCGCATTCGGTGCTGCACTCGTTCGAGTGCCGCACCACCTGTGACTGCTGCTTGCGTAGCTGAGCTACGCAAGACTGCGTCCGGCTCAAGTTCCGCGGTGAGCCTTGCACACAAGACTCACGACGGGCATAGCGCCGTGGTTTCTTATTGTCTTAACGCTTCTTGCGGTTGGCGATGTGAATGGCGCCGCCATTCACTGCCAGAGCTGCTTCGTGCAAGGCTTCGGACAGGGTCGGATGGGAGAAGACCATCATGCCCAGGTCTTCGGCACTGGTGCCGAATTCCATGCCGATTGCGCCCTGCTGTACCAACTCTGCAGCGCTCGGGCCAATCACGTGGACGCCCAATACGCGGTCAGTCTTGGCATCAGCGATAACTTTTACGAAACCGCCGGTATCGTTGGCTGCCATGGCACGGCCACTGGCTGCGAACGGGAAAGTGCCGACGTTAACTTCAACGCCTTCAGCTTTCAAGACCTGCTCGGTTTTCCCGACCCACGCGATTTCCGGGTGAGTATAAATAACCGAAGGGATCAGGTCATAGTTGATCTGGGCTTTGTGGCCCTTGATCCGCTCAACGACCATGATGCCTTCCTCGGAAGCCTTGTGGGCCAGCATCATGCCGCGAACCACGTCGCCGATCGCAAAAACGCCCGGTACGCTGGTGGCGCAATAATCGTCAACGAACACGAAACCGCGCTCATCGATGGTCACGCCGCTGTCGGCAGCCAACAGATCAGTGGTCACTGGACGGCGACCAACGGCTACGATCAGCTTGTCGAACGTGATGGTCTGTTCGCCATTGGCGTCGGTGTAAGTCACTACGACTTCTTCGCCGTTGACTTTGGAACCGGTTACGCGAGCGCCTAGCTTGATATCCAGACCTTGTTTGGTCAGGGTTTTCAAGGCTTCCTTGGAAACGGCGGCGTCGGCAGCCATCAGGAAGGTGTCCAGTGCTTCCAGGACAGTCACTTGAGCGCCCAGACGGGACCAAACCGAACCCAGTTCCAGGCCGATCACGCCAGCGCCGATAACGCCCAGACGCTTGGGTACCGATTGGAATTCCAGCGCGCCCGTCGAATCGACGATCACGTTCTGGTCAACCGGAGCCGGTGGAATGTCGATCGGACGCGAGCCAGAAGCGAGAATCACGTTGTCGGCTTCGATGACTTCGACAGTGCCATCAGGCTTGGTCAGTTCGACTTTCTTGCCGGCCAGCAGTTTGCCGTGGCCTTGCAGGGAAGTCACACCGTTAGCCTTGAACAGGGTGGCAACACCGGAGGTCAGGCCTTTGACGATGTTGGCCTTGCGGCCGACCATTGCTGCCACGTCCATGGTCACGCCAGCGTGGTTGATACCGTGGATCGCGAAGCCATCTTGTGCTTCGTGGAATTTCCAGGAGCTGTCGAGCAACGCCTTGGAAGGGATGCAGCCGACGTTCAGGCACGTACCGCCAAGGGCCAGTTTGCCTTCCTTGTCGGTATATTTCTCGATGCAGGCAGTCTTAAGGCCAAGTTGCGCGGCTTTAATAGCAGCTACATAGCCGCCAGGGCCCGCGCCAATCACTACCAGGTCGAATTTCTGGGTCATGTGTCATTCCTTCTCGAATCAAACCGGACGGTCCCTTTTGAGGGCCGTCGTGGGACGAAGCTGGTCATTACAGAATGGGGCCGGTCATCACTGAACGGCCCGTGCAACGAAATCAGATATCCAGCAGCAGACGAGCCGGATCTTCCAGCAGGTTTTTGATGGTAACCAGGAACGTCACAGCTTCTTTGCCATCGATCAAACGGTGATCGTAGGACAGAGCCAAGTACATCATCGGACGGATGACGACCTGACCGTTGATCGCCATAGGGCGCTGCAGAATGTTGTGCATGCCCAGGATAGCCGCTTGCGGCGGGTTGACGATCGGGGTCGACATCATCGAACCGAAAGTACCGCCGTTGGTGATAGTGAAGGTACCACCGGTCATTTCGTCCATGGACAGCTTGCCGTCGCGGGCTTTCTTGCCAAAGGTGGCGATGCCGCCTTCGATTTCAGCCAGGCTCATCAGTTCGGCGTTACGCAGGACCGGTACCACCAGACCGCGGTCGCTGGACACGGCAACACCAACGTCGGCATAACCGTGGTAAACGATGTCGGCACCGTCGATCGACGCGTTGACAGCCGGGTAGCGCTTCAGCGCTTCGGTGGCCGCTTTCACGAAGAACGACATGAAGCCCAGGCGCACGCCGTTGTGGGACTTCTCGAACAGGTCCTTGTACTTCGAACGCAGGGCCATGACTTCAGTCATGTCGACTTCGTTGAAGGTGGTCAGCATCGCCATGTTCGACTGAGCTTCAACCAGACGCTCGGCAACCTTGGCCCGCAGGCGGGTCATCGGCACGCGTTTTTCAACGCGATCACCGGCAGCGAACACTGGAGCAGCGGCGGCAGGTGCAGCAGCCTTGGCAGGCGCGGCAGCCGGAGCGGCTTTCTTGGCAGCAACAGCTGCGACTACGTCTTCCTTGGTCACACGACCGCCTTTGCCAGTACCGGCAACGGAAGCGATGTTGATGCCGCTTTCTTCAGCCAGCTTGCGCGCAGCCGGTGCAGCAACCGGATCGTCTTCGCCGGCAGCAGCTGGTGCAGCAGCCTGGGCCGCGGCGGCTGGAGCAGCGGCAGCTGGAGCGGCAGCAGCACCGCCCGCTTCGATGGAGCCCAGAACTTCGTCGGACAGAACGGTTTCGCCTTCGCCCTTGACGATAGCGCCCAGCACGCCGTCAGCAGTGGCCAGAACTTCCAGTACGACTTTGTCGGTTTCAATGTCGACGATCAGTTCGTCACGCTTGACGGCGTCGCCCGGTTGTTTGTGCCAGGTGGCAACGGTGCCATCGGCAACCGATTCCGGGAAAGTGGGGGCTTTGATTTCGATAGCCATTATCTGTGGGTCCTTAAATTCGGTTTCAGGTGCGCGAAGGCGTTAAACAGTGAAAGCATCTTGCAGCAGTTTTTCCTGCTGCTCGGCGTGCATCGAAGCGTAACCGCAAGCAGGTGCGGCGGACGCCTCACGACCAGCGTATTCCAGGACCAGGCCTTTCTTGTGGTTGGTCAGGCTGCGACGCATGTGATGCTGGCTGCTGTACCAGGCGCCCTGGTTCATCGGCTCTTCCTGGCACCAGACCACGTGTTCGAGGTTGGTGTAAGGGGCGAGCGTCTCCATCAGGTCGTCTTCAGGGAACGGATACAGCTGCTCGAGACGCACGATAGCGATGTCTTCACGACCTTCGACACGGCGTTTTTCCAGCAGGTCGTAGTAGACCTTGCCGCTACACAGAACAATGCGCTGGACCTTTTTCGGGTCCTGAACATCGATTTCCGGGATGACGGTCTGGAACGAACCTTCGGCCAGATCTTCCAGGGTCGAGATGGCCAGTTTGTGACGCAGCAGCGACTTCGGAGTCAGGACTACCAGTGGTTTGCGCAGCGGACGAATCACCTGACGGCGCAGCAAGTGGTAGATCTGAGCCGGCGTAGTCGGTACGCAGACCTGAATGTTGTGCTCGGCGCACAGCTGGAGGTAACGTTCCAGACGAGCCGAGGAGTGCTCCGGCCCCTGCCCTTCATAACCGTGTGGCAGCAACATGGTCAGACCGCAGAGACGGCCCCACTTGTGCTCGCCGCTGGTGATGAACTGGTCAACAACCACCTGGGCACCGTTGGCGAAGTCGCCGAACTGCGCTTCCCAGATAACCAGGGCGTTTGGCTCGGTGGTCGAGTAACCGTACTCGAACGCCAGAACCGCTTCTTCGGACAGCAGCGAGTCGTACAGGTCGAAACGAGGCTGACCTTTGTACAGGTGCTGCAATGGAATGTAGGTGCTGCCATCTTTCTGGTTGTGCAACGCCGCATGACGGTGCGAGAAAGTGCCGCGGCCGATGTCCTGGCCAGTGAGACGAATCGGGTGACCTTCGAACGCCAGGGTCGCGTACGCCATGGTTTCGGCGTAACCCCAGTTGATCGGCAGGCCGCCGGCTTGCATCTTCTGGCGGTCTTCGTAGATTTTCGAAACCTGGCGCTGAACCACGAAGCCTTCCGGGATTTCCAGCAGCTTGGCGGACAGTTCCTGCAGGGTTTTCAGATCGAAACGAGTGTCGTGACGCGCGGTCCAGGCGTGGCCCAGATACGGACGCCAGTCCACGAACAACTCTTTGTTCGGCTCTTTGACCAGGCTTTTTACAACATGCAGACCGTTGTCCAGCGCGTTGCGGTATTCGTCGATCTTGGTCTGAGCACGCAGGGCATCGGACACACCGGACTGGATCAGGCGCTCGGCGTACAACTCACGAGTCGTGCGCTGCTTGGCGATCTGCTGATACATTATCGGTTGAGTACCGCTTGGCTCGTCGGCCTCGTTGTGGCCGCGACGGCGGTAGCACACCAGGTCGATCACGATGTCGCGCTTGTATTGCATGCGGTAATCGATGGCGAGCTGGGTCACGAACAATACGGCTTCCGGATCATCACCATTCACATGGAGGATCGGCGCCTGGATCATTTTCGCAACATCGGTGCAGTACTCGGTGGAGCGCGAGTCTTCCGGATTGCTGATGGTGAAACCAACCTGGTTGTTGATCACCAGATGGATCGTGCCGCCCGTCTTGAAGCCGCGAGTCTGCGACATCTGGAAGGTTTCCATGACCACGCCCTGACCTGCGAAAGCAGCGTCACCGTGAATGGAAATCGGCAGAACCTTTTCACCGGTAGGGTCGTTACGACGATCCTGACGGGCACGGACCGAACCCTCGACCACTGGCGAAACGATTTCCAGGTGGGACGGGTTGAAGGCCATGGCCAGGTGAACTTCACCGCCGGCGGTCATGACGTTGGACGAGAAGCCCTGGTGGTATTTGACGTCACCGGAACCCAGCTCGACCTTTTTCTTGCCTTCGAACTCGTCGAACAGATCGCGCGGGTTCTTGCCGAAGGTGTTGACCAATACGTTCAGACGACCACGGTGGGCCATGCCGATAACGATTTCCTTGGTGCCGTAGGAGCCCGAACGCTGGATCAGTTCATCCAGCAACGGGATCAGGCTTTCACCACCTTCCAGACCGAAACGCTTGGTGCCCGGGTATTTGGTACCCAGGTATTTTTCCAGGCCTTCGGCTGCAGTCACGCGCTCGAGCAGGTGGCTCTTGATGTCCGCGGAGTAGCTCGGACGGCCACGCACGCTTTCCAGACGCTGCTGGAACCACTGGCGCTGCTCGGAATCGACGATGTGGGTAAATTCAGAACCGATGGTGCGGCAATATGTCTGCTGCAACGCTTCGTGAATTTCGCGTAGGCTCGCTTCCTCTTTGCCGATGTACAGGTCGCCGGCACGGAAGGTCGTATCAAGATCGGCATTGGTCAAGCCGTAATGATTGATCGACAGGTCTGCAGGTGCAGGTCGCTGCCACAGCCCCAGCGGGTCAAGCTGGGCTGCCTGGTGGCCACGCATACGGTAGGCCTGGATCAATCGCAGCACTTCAACTTGCTTCTTCTCGTGCTCACTGCTCACGCTGCCGGCGGAAACCGGTTGGGCGCGGCGCTGGTTCTTTGCCAGCAAGACGAAATGATCGCGAATTGTCGAGTGCGAAACATCGATGGCAGAGCTGCCGTCAGTCGGCAGCTTCTGAAAGTAGGTGCGCCACTCTTCTGGCACAGCGTTAGGGTCGTGCAGGTAGAGCTCATAGAGCTCTTCCACATAGGCAGCATTACTACCGGATAGGTAGGCGCTGTTCCACATGCGCTGCATCACGCTTTCTTGCATGCTTGGTCACCCTCGGTTAGGGGAACACCATCGGCGAAGACACCGAGCAAACTTGCAGAAGTCCGAGTGCAGCGACCAAAACAAGCCACTTAGGATCACGCTGATAGTCCGGGTACCAGCCCGGATGCCCCTGCTTGTCTCATTTCTTCAAAATAAGAGCCGCAGCCTTATAAGCTGCTGCTCAGGTTAAAACTACGGCGCCGGTTGAAGCCTGCGCCGCAGCGTCTACGGGTAAAGCGATACTACGGGTACAGCTGCTGAATCACACGCCGCTTTGCAGCAGCATGTTACGGATGTGACCGATGGCCTTGGTCGGGTTCAGGCCTTTCGGACAAACGTTGACGCAGTTCATGATCCCGCGGCAGCGGAATACGCTGAACGGGTCATCCAGCGAAGCCAGACGCTCGGCAGTCTGGGTGTCACGACTGTCTGCCAGGAAGCGATAAGCTTGCAGCAGCGCAGCTGGACCCAGGAACTTGTCCGGGTTCCACCAGAAGGATGGGCAAGAGGTCGAGCAGCAAGCGCACAGGATGCACTCGTACAGACCATCGAGCTTTTCACGCTCTTGTGGAGTCTGCAGACGCTCGATGGCCGGAGCCGGCGTGTCGTTCTGCAGGTATGGCTTAACTTTTTCGTACTGCTTGTAGAAGATGCTCATATCGACGACCAGGTCACGGATAACCGGCAAACCTGGCAGAGGACGAACGATCAGCTTGTTACCTTTTACGACAGCCGACAGCGGCGTGACGCACGCCAGGGCGTTTTTGCCGTTGATGTTCATGCCGTCGGAGCCGCAGACGCCTTCACGGCAAGAGCGACGATAGGAGAAACCTTCGTCCTGCTCTTTGATCAGGGCCAGCACGTCCAGCACCATCAGGTCTTTACCACCGGTATCGACCGAAAATTCCTGCATGAACGGCGCAGCGTCCTGATCAGGGTTGTAGCGATAAACACTGACTTTCAACATAGCGGCCACCCTTAATAAGTCCGAATCATTGGTTCAAAGGTCGGGACTGTTTTTGGCGAGAAGTTCACGGCACGCTTGGCAACGCGTTTCTCACCAGGGAAGTACAGGGTGTGGCACAACCAGTTGACGTCATCGCGATCTTCGAAGTCTTCACGGGCGTGAGCGCCGCGGGACTCTTTACGGATCTCTGCGGCGATGGCGGTAGCTTCAGCCACTTCCAGCAGGTTTTGCAGTTCCAGGGCTTCGATACGAGCGGTGTTGAACGCCTGGCTCTTGTCGTTGATCTTGACGTTGGCGATACGGCCACGCAGATCCGCCAGCTGAGCAATACCCTTCTGCATGTATTCGCCGGTACGGAATACACCGAAGTAGTTCTGCATGCAGCTTTGCAGCTCTTTACGCAGGGTTGCTACGTCTTCGCCTTCGGTACGCGAGTTCAGGCCATCGAGACGTGCCAGGGCAGCGTCGATGTCGGACTGGCGAGCGCGAGTGTAATCAACGCCCTCCTTCAGGGTCTGTTCCAGGAACAGGCCGGCGGCACGACCGAACACGACCAGGTCGAGCAGCGAGTTACCGCCCAGACGGTTGGCACCATGAACCGATACGCAAGCCACTTCACCTACAGCGAACAGACCAGGGATGATCTGGTCAACGCCGTCGGCGTCCTGAGTGATCGCCTGGCCATGAATGTTGGTGGGAACGCCACCCATCATATAGTGGCAGGTAGGAACCACTGGAACCGGCGCGGTCACTGGATCGACGTGGGCGAAGGTCTTGGACAGTTCGCAGATACCCGGCAGACGGCTGTGCAGCACTTCTTCACCGAGGTGATCGAGCTTCAGCAGAACGTGGTCGCCATCCGGACCACAACCGTTGCCGGCGATGATCTCTTTAACCATGGAGCGGGCTACCACGTCACGACCGGCAAGGTCTTTGGCGTTCGGAGCATAACGCTCCATGAAACGCTCGCCGTGCTTGTTGATCAGGTAACCGCCTTCACCGCGGCAGCCTTCGGTAACCAGTACACCCGCGCCGGCAATGCCGGTCGGGTGGAACTGCCACATTTCGATGTCTTGTACCGGCACGCCAGCACGCAGAGCCATGCCGACGCCGTCACCGGTGTTGATCAGGGCATTGGTGGTGGACGAGTAGATACGACCTGCACCGCCGGTCGCCAAAACAGTAGCGTTGGCACGGACGTAGGAGGTTTCGCCGGTTTCGATGCAGATCACGATCATGCCGACAAAGGCACCATCTTCGTTCTTCACCAGGTCGACGCCGTAGTACTCGTTGAGGAATACGGTGCCGGCCTTCAGGTTGGCCTGATACAGGGTGTGCAGCAGTGCGTGACCAGTACGGTCGGCAGCGGCGCAAGTACGTGCAGCCTGGCCACCTTTACCGAAGTCTTTCGACTGACCGCCGAACGGACGCTGATAGATGCGGCCCTGTTCGGTACGGGAGAACGGCAAGCCCATGTGCTCGAGTTCGAAGACTGCTTCCGGGCCTACGGAACACATGTATTCGATAGCGTCCTGGTCACCGATATAGTCGGAACCCTTGACGGTATCGTACATGTGCCAGCGCCAGTCATCGTTCGGATCTGCCGAAGCGATGGCGCAGGTGATGCCACCCTGGGCGGATACAGTGTGCGAACGAGTCGGGAAAACCTTGGTGACTACGGCAGTCTTGTGACCACCTTGTGCCAGCTGCAGGGCAGCGCGCATGCCGGCACCGCCGCCGCCAATGATGATGGCGTCGAACGAAAGCGTATTAACTGTGTTAGCCATGACTCAGATACCCCAAAGAATCTGCACACCCCAGACGAAGTAAGCGAACATCGCAACGCCGCATACTGCCTGGAAGAGGAAACGTATTGCAGTCGCGGACCTGCCGAACGCCATTGGCGTCAGGTAGTCAGTCGCGATGGTCCACATGCCGACCCAGGCGTGAGCGCCGAGGGCAACGAGAGCCAGGAGACTGAAAATACGCATCCAGTTGCTTGCGAACAGTTCATGCCATTGGGCGTAGCCGATGCCAGGGTTGGCGACGACGTATCCGATCAGGAAAATGAAGTAAGCCGCGAGAACGACCGCAGACACACGTTGTGCCATCCAGTCATAGAGGCCCGAACGCGAAAGGTTCGTGACGTTAGTTACCATATCCAAACTCCTGCCAGAACGATTACCACCACGGAAACGGCGATAACGATTTTCGAGCCCAGTTTGCCGCCTTCCAGCGATTCACCGATGCCCATGTCCATGATCAAGTGGCGCACGCCGGCAACCAGGTGATACAGCAAGGCGGACAGGATGCCCCATGTCACTAGCTTGGCTAGCGGACTGGTCAGACACGCTTTCACCTGACCGAAGCCTTCTTCCGAGTCGAGCGATTTGTCCAATGCATAGAGCATGATGGCCAGGCTGACAAAGAGGATGACACCGGATATGCGGTGAAGGATGGACGTGTAAGCAGTGACTGGGAGTTTGATGGTCCTTAGGTCTAGGTTTACAGGTCGTTGGCTATTCACGGCTTTTTTTTCACACTGAAGAGCCCCTAACAATCAGGGCAAAGTTGTTGGGGAGTGCACTGGTCAGGTACCCACCACCCAGGGAGTGCGACCCCCATTAAAGCAGGCCCAAAAGCCCCTGGCGGTCGGAGGCCGAGTATAGACAGTTAGGTCACTAATGACAACGCAATCGCCTTCCCCTAATAGCTGATTGCGTTAGTTGAATAAAAGGCGTAAATGGCAGGGAATTTCGAGGAAAAAGTCCGGTTAGAGCCTTCTGGCGCAATACTTTAGGCAAATTGACATTCAAATTTATCTCACTATAGTGGTGCGGGCCCTGCGTGGGGGGTCTGTCTGATGATTTCAAGCATAAATAGGAGGCCACATGGCTGACAAAAAAGCGCAGTTGATCATCGAGGGCGCAGCCCCCGTCGAGCTGCCCATTTTAACCGGCACCGTTGGTCCCGATGTAATCGACGTCCGGAGCCTGACGGCCACGGGCCGTTTCACCTTTGACCCTGGTTTCATGTCGACCGCCTCGTGCGAGTCGAAGATCACCTATATCGACGGCGACAACGGCATCCTGCTGCACCGCGGTTACCCGATCGAACAGCTGGCCGAGAAGTCGGACTACCTGGAAGTCTGCTACCTGCTGCTCAACGGCGAACTGCCGACTGCAGAGCAAAAGGCCCAGTTCGTCACGACCGTGAAGAACCACACCATGGTTCACGAGCAGTTGAAGAGCTTCTTCAACGGCTTCCGCCGCGATGCCCACCCGATGGCCATCATGTGCGGCGTAGTCGGCGCTCTCTCGGCCTTCTACCACGACTCCCTGGACATCAAAAACCCGCAGCACCGCGAAATCTCCGCGGTCCGTCTGGTTGCCAAGATGCCGACCCTGGCTGCAATGGTTTACAAGTACTCCATGGGCCAGCCCATGATGTACCCGCGCAACGACCTGACGTACGCGGAAAACTTCCTGCACATGATGTTCAACACCCCGTGCGAGATCAAACCGATCAGCCCGGTACTCGCCAAGGCCATGGACAAGATCTTCATCCTCCATGCCGACCACGAGCAGAACGCATCGACTTCCACCGTACGCCTGGCGGGCTCTTCGGGTGCCAACCCGTTTGCCTGCATCGCGGCCGGTATCGCTGCGCTCTGGGGCCCGGCTCACGGCGGCGCCAACGAAGCCGTGTTGAGCATGCTCGACGAAATCGGCGATTTGTCGAACATCGACAAATACATCGCCAAGGCCAAGGACAAGAACGATCCGTTCAAGTTGATGGGCTTCGGTCACCGGGTTTACAAAAACCGCGACCCGCGTGCCACCGTGATGAAGCAGACCTGCGACGAAGTACTCAAAGAACTGGGCATCAAAAACGATCCGCAACTCGACCTGGCCATGCGCCTGGAAGAAATTGCGCTGACCGACCCGTACTTCATCGAGCGCTCGCTGTACCCGAACGTCGACTTCTACTCGGGGATCATCCTCAAGGCGATCGGCATTCCAACCAGCATGTTCACCGTAATCTTCGCCCTGGCGCGGACCGTCGGCTGGATCTCCCACTGGAAAGAAATGCTCTCCAGCCCGTACAAAATCGGCCGCCCGCGCCAGTTGTACACCGGCTACGAGTCGCGTGACATTCCTAATCTGGAAGACCGCAAATAAGGCTTGTCTTGCGATAATGTCTTAAGCTGCACCGGAAACGGCCTCAATATATAGAGGCCGTTTTTGTTTGGGCCTGATGCCGAATACGCGGCGGCCTGACAGCCGACCGGGCTCTTTGGTTGAGTACATATCCGTTTCTGCGGTAACGGCCACTAATGGTTCCGCTCTTACAGCGGGTCACTTTCGAAAAGCGCGAAAGTAACCAAAGCGCTTCTGCCCCTTTCGTTCGGCCCTTCGCCTAGGCTCAGGGTGCCCTCGCTCCGGTCCTGCTCCGTGGGCCCGCCGCGATCGGCCATCCATGGCCGTGCGCGGCTAACCCGGCATCCATGCCGGGTTGCCCACTGCGCAGAACCTCCTCTCGGCCTCTCGAGGGGGTGTGCACCGCAAAAGCAAAAGCGAGGCGGCCGGACCGGCCGGCCTGATTTCAAGCGCACGCGTTCCCCCCGTAGGAGCTGCCGCAGGCTGCGATCTTTTGATCTTGCCGTTGCCATTGCCGTTGCCATTGCCGTTGCCATTGCTTTCGCTTTTGCTTTGCTTTGCTTTTGATCTTGATCTGCCTGCCCCTTTCCCAGAGGCCGAACGCAGGCGTTGCGCAGGCGGCTACCTCGGCATGGATGCCGAGGTAGCCGCCCCCGGCCATGGATGGCCGATGGCGGCGGGCCCCCGGAGCAATGCCGGAGCGAGGGTATGCCGAGCCTAGGCGAGGCACCGAATGGAGGGGCAAAAACGCTTTGGTTACTTTGGCGTTTTTCCAAAGTGACACGCCGTAAGGGCGGAACCATTAGTGGCCGTTACCGCAGGAATGGATATGTACACCTTCTAGAGCCAGGCCGGCTGCAAGGCCACCTTCACGCCCTGAGCCTTTCCGTCAACACGGTTTGGCCTTGTCCGGCTCGCTCCCACAGGGGGTGAGTTGTGCACACCCAAACAAAAATGCCCCAGTCTCTCGACCGGGGCATTTCTGTTCAACGCAGCTTATCTATTGAAGCTTGGAACCTTAGTGCGACACCGCCCCACTCGCGCCCAGACCCGTCTGCGAGCGAACGAATTGCGGGAAGAACAACGCCCGTTCCTTGTCTGCCGCGGCCGACTTGTCAGTGATGGAGAAGAACCAGATCCCGATAAAGGCAATAGCCATCGAGAACAGCGCCGGGTACTCATACGGGAAGATAGCCTTCTCGTGATGCAGGATCTGCACCCAAATGGTTGGCCCAAGCACCATCAAACCCACAGCGCTTATCAGACCCAACCAGCCGCCGATCATCGCGCCACGGGTCGTCAGCTTTTTCCAGTACATGGAAAGCAGCAGCACCGGGAAGTTACAGCTCGCCGCGATAGAGAACGCCAGGCCGACCATGAACGCGATGTTCTGGCTTTCGAACGCAATGCCCAGACCGATCGCCAGCACGCCCAGAGCGACGGTGGTGATTTTCGAGACACGGATCTCGTCCTTGTCGTTGGCCTTGCCCTTCTTGATCACGCTGGCGTAAAGGTCGTGAGACACCGCCGTAGCACCAGCCAGGGTCAAACCAGCCACAACAGCCAGAATGGTCGCGAACGCTACTGCCGAGATGAAGCCCAGGAAGATACTGCCACCCACCGCGTTAGCCAGGTGCACCGCCGCCATGTTGTTGCCGCCCAACAGCGCGCCAGCTGCATCTTTAAAGGCCGGGTTGGTGCTGACCAGCAGGATCGCGCCGAAGCCGATGATGAAGGTCAGGATGTAGAAGTAGCCGATGAAGCCAGTGGCATACAGCACGCTTTTACGAGCTTCTTTAGCGTCACTTACGGTGAAGAAGCGCATCAGAATGTGCGGCAGACCGGCAGTACCGAACATCAGCGCCAGGCCGAGGGAGAATGCCGAGACCGGATCCTTCACCAGACCGCCGGGGCTCATGATTGCTTCACCTTTAGGGTGAACCTTGGTCGCTTCGGCAAACAGCGCATTGAAGTCGAAGTTAACGTACTTCATCACCATGACAGCCATGAAGGTAGCGCCCGAGAGCAGCAACACAGCCTTGATGATTTGCACCCAGGTAGTTGCCAGCATGCCGCCGAACAGCACGTACATGCACATCAGGATACCGACCAGGATTACCGCGATATGGTAGTCCAGACCGAACAGCAGCTGGATCAGCTTGCCGGCACCGACCATTTGCGCGATCAGGTAGAACGCCACTACCACCAGCGAACCGCTGGCCGACAGGGTGCGGATCTGGGTTTGCCCGAGACGGTAAGACGCTACGTCGGCAAAGGTGTATTTACCCAGGTTACGCAGGCGCTCGGCGATCAGAAACAGAATGATCGGCCAGCCCACCAGGAAGCCGATCGAGTAGATCAGACCATCATAGCCGGAGGTGTAAACCAGCGCGGAAATACCCAGGAAGGACGCCGCCGACATGTAGTCACCGGCAATCGCCAGACCGTTCTGGAAACCGGTGATCTTGCCGCCCGCCGCATAGTAGTCGGCCGCCGAATTGTTACGCTTGGAAGCCCAGTAAGTGATGCACAGGGTCAAGCCAACGAACGCGACGAACATCAGGATCGCCGAAACGTTGAGTGGTTGTTTTTGCACCTCGCCGGTCAGGGCTTCCGCCGCCCAGACTGCCGGGGCGAAGGCCGCTATACCGAGTGCCGCAATCAGACGCCGGATCATTGCTGAGCCTCCTTGAGAATCGCATTGTTCAGGTCGTCGAATTCGCCGTTGGCGCGTCGAACGTAGATCGCAGTCAGGATAAAGGCTGAAAGAATCAGCCCGACACCGATGGGTATACCCCAGGTAATCGATGACTCAGGGTTGATTTTCGCCCCGAGTATATGTGGTCCATAAGCAATCAAAAGGATGAAGCCAGTGTAAAGCCCAAGCATGAGCGCCGAGAGAATCCAGGCGAACCGCTCTCTTTTGCTGACCAGCTCCTTGAAACGCGGGCTGTTTTGAATCGAGAGGTAAATGCTGTCGTTCATTGTTTTTGTCCTCGCAGCACAGATTGAATTGCAACGTATTCCACTCTATGCGGCTACAGATTCGGTTCCAGACGACCTTAGTATTAGAACGACATGACTCCTGTGACGAATTGTCACCCCGAACAACGCAAAAGACCGCCTGGCGCGAACGCCAGACGGTCTTGATAACCGCGGTTCAGACGCTTCGAGAGATTATTTGGCGGTCCACTCGGCAACCCGTTCCGGATGCTTGGCGACCCAGTCTTTGGCAGCCGCTTCAGGCTTGGCACCGTCCTGAATTGCCAACATAACTTCGCCAATTTCGTCTTTCGACGCCCAGTTGAATTTTTTCAGGAAGGCCGAAACTTCCGGAGCCTTCTTCTCCAGACCTTTGCTACCGATGCTGTTTACCGTTTCAGCAGCACCGTAAACACCTTTTGGATCTTCAAGGAAACGCAGTTTCCACTTGGCAAACATCCAGTGAGGCACCCAACCGGTGACCGCAATGGACTCTTTCTTGTCTTCGGCACGGGTCAGTTCGGCAATCATCGCCGCACCGGAACTGGCCTGCAGCTTGTAATCGAGGCCATAGTCCTTGATCGCCTGATCGGTCTTGAGCATCACGCCTGAGCCGGCATCGATCCCGACGATCTTGTTCTTGAAAGTGGTGTCTTCTTTCAGGTCGCCGATAGTTTGCGCCTTGACGTACTCCGGCACGATCAGGCCGATTTTCGCGTCCTTGAAGTTAGGGCCGTAATCGACCACCTTGTCCTTGTTCTTGGCCCAGTACTCACCGTGAGTCACCGGCAGCCAGGCCGAGAGCATCGCATCGAGTTTGCCGGTTGCAACACCCTGCCACATGATCCCGGTCGCCACAGCCTGCAGCTTGACGTCATAACCGAGCTTTTTGATCACCTCGGCCGCCACATGGGTGGTTGCCACGCTGTCCGACCAACCGTCGACGTAGCCGATGCTCAGGGTTTTGCTGTCGGCACTGGCCAGAGTGGAACCCACTGCAAGCACCAGAGCGGCACCTGCACCTAAGAGTCGTCGCATCTTCATCGTTACTTCCCCGAAAGTGCTGCGCCCGACGGATGCCGAGCGTCGTCAACTTATTGTTATGTAGTGGCCTGTGTGGCGAGTTCTGTTAGTCAACTTCGGCGCCAGCGCCCCCATCACGCCCTACCACCAAACCTGCTCGAACATCAGCGGAGTACTGACGCACCGATCATCAACCTGCCGTGCTCGGCGACCTGCTCTGGCAGCGACCTCAAGGCAACGAGAAACGACATCAGAACGCCATTAACGACGGCAAGTAGAAATACGACAACGGATCCCGCCCGAACTTTGCATGTCAAAACCTTGCAGCCGCCCTGACGGGCGACAAATGCAGGTAAGATGCGCGGCTTTGCCCCCATACGGCCAGACCATGCCCGCGACTGCACGCTTCGCTTTTTTACCTTACCTGTTCGCCTGTCTGCTTGGCCTGTTTGCCCTTTGCGGTTTCTGGTATGGCCTCGGCCAACCGGTGCTGCTGCCGGATGTGGCCAGCGCCACCCACAAGCTGCAATGCGCCTCCTACACCCCGTTCGATAAAGACCAATCGCCGTTCGACCAGCCGTTCAAGCTGCGCCCAGAGCGCATGGACGCCGACCTTGCGCTGCTGGCCACCCGCTTCGAATGCATCCGCACCTATTCCATGACCGGCCTCGAAGCCCTCCCCGCCCTGGCGCGCAAGCACGGCCTGAAACTGATGATCGGTGCCTGGGTCAACAGCAACCCGGTGGACACCGCCAAGGAAGTCGACCTGCTGATCGCTTCCGCCAATGCCAACGCCGATGTCGTCACCTCGGTGATCGTCGGCAACGAAGTCCTGTTGCGCAAGGAAATCACCGGGCCTCAACTGGCCAAGCTGATTGTCCGGGTGAAAAGCCACGTCAAACAGCCAGTGACCTACGCCGATGTCTGGGAGTTCTGGCTCAAGCATCCGGAAATCGCTCCGACCGTGGACTTCCTGACCATCCATTTGCTGCCGTACTGGGAAGATGATCCGTCCAACATCGACGCCGCCCTCAATCACGTCGCTGAAGTCCGCAAGGTGTTCGGCAATCGCTTCGCCCCCAAGGATGTGATGATTGGCGAAACCGGCTGGCCAAGCGAGGGCCGCCAGCGCGAAACCGCCCTGCCAAGCCGGGTCAACGAGGCCAAGTTCATTCGCGGTTTTGTCGTCATGGCTGAACACAATGGCTGGCACTACAACCTGATTGAAGCCTTCGACCAACCGTGGAAGCGCGCCAGTGAAGGTGCGGTGGGCGGTTACTGGGGGCTGTTCGATGCTGACCGTCAAGACAAGGGCGTGTTGGCCGGGCCGGTGTCGAACCTGCCCTTCTGGCGACAGTGGCTGGGCATCGGTGGCTTGATCTTCCTCGGCACGCTGGCCCTCGGTGGTCGCGTGCGCGGCACTCGTGCGGCGCTGATCCTGCCGCTGCTCGGCGCAGTGGCGACCTGCTCCATCGGCACCTGGGGTGAACTGGCCCGGGTCACCAGCCGTTTTGCCGGCGAATGGATCTGGGCCGGGTTGCTGGTGGGCTTGAATCTGTTAGTGCTGGCCCACGCCGCACTGGCGCTCAGCAGCAAGACCGCCTGGCGTGAGCGTGCGTTCAACTGGCTGGAACAGCGCGCCGGCTGGCTGCTGGCCGCCGCTGGTTTCGCTGGCGCGGTGATGATGCTCGCCTTGGTGTTCGACCCGCGCTATCGCAGTTTCCCGAGCGCCGCCTTGTTGCTGCCGGCACTGGTCTACTTGTGCCGCCCCGTCAGGGTGCCGCGCGCAGAGATCGCCCTGCTGGCCTTTATCATCGGCGCCGGCATCGCCCCGCAGCTGTACCGCGAAGGCCTGGAAAACCAGCAGGCCTGGGGCTGGGCGCTGGTGAGCGGGTTGATGGTTGCTGCATTGTGGCGCAGCTTGCGGGTTCGCAAGGCCTGAATCCTGGAGCGCCTGTCGGCGCTATCGCGAGCAGGTCGGATCGCCGCACCGTCGCTCCCACATTTGGTCTCTGGCGTTCACAAAACTTGTGTATGCAGGAGATCCCCTGTGGGCTTTCCCCAATGTCAGTCAATTAAGGAGTTTCAGGTTCAGCACTGTCCCCCGTAGCAGCTGGCGAAGCCTGCGTCCGGCTGCGCAGCAGTCGTAAAATCAGGCGCTGCGGTATTCCAGACAAACCGTGCAAGCAGGATTTGCGACTGCTTCGCAGCCGGACGCAGCCTTCGGCAGCTGCTACGGTTCGCGTAACGCCTTAACTGACTGGCATTAGGGCTGACTATCAGGCTAGGCGCCGCGACTCGCCCTGACCAGCCGCAACCCACCCATCACCACCGCAAACACCGCCATACTGGTGTTGTACAAGGCCAGCGCCGGGAACCCGAACAGCAGTGCCAGCACCGCCATCCACCAGCCCGCACGCCCCGGCAGTACAAACCCGAGCACCGCTGCCGCCAACGCCGCCCAGCCGAGGATCTGGAAATGAATCATCAGCCCCAGGTTCGAGCGCACCTGGCATTCCCAGCGACTTGCCTCGTCGACACAAATGCCGACCCACTGCCCATCCTCCATAAAGCCGTAACGCAGGCCATAACTGGCGGCCAGCCATAACGGCAACACAATAAGTAACAGGATCACGGGCAGGCGGCGGGACATGAAGCACTCCGATAAACGAAAATGGCGCCCAGCTTAATCGCCCGACAGGGGTAAGCAAGCGAGATAAGCAGATAACTGTTCACGAAATCACCGGAAAGTGTATCGTCCGGCTACTATTACGCCGATTCACGCCCGCTGAACTGCCATTTCGTCCGAAAAATGGCACTTCAGTACCATTGTGATGGTCATAGCCTGCTAACTCTACCCGGCACCTTCCTCTAAGGGATTCAGTCATGCTCCGACCCTTACGCTTCGCTGCCTTTTTTGGCGGCCTTATTCTGAGTGCGTCCGCACTGGCAGTGGATATCGACGCTGCGAGTTATGGCTATCCGCTGACCAATCCGTTCGAGGCCACGATTGCCACCACGCCACCGGAACTGCGACCGGAACTGCCGGCAGATGAGGATATCGACCAGGCGGATTACAGCCTGAGATTGCGCCCGGAGCGTGAATTCACTTTGCCCGACAATTTCTGGGCGGTGAAAAAGCTCACCTACCGCATGGCCAAGCAGGATCACGCGGCACCGCTGATTTTCCTGATCGCCGGCACGGGTGCGCCTTATCACAGCAGCATCAACGAATACCTGAAAAAGCTTTACTACAAAGCTGGCTATCACGTGGTGCAACTGTCATCGCCCACCAGCTTCGACTTCATGACGGCTGCTTCGCGCTTTGCCACGCCCGGGGTGACCAAGGAAGACGCCGAGGATCTGTACCGGGTCATGCAGGCTGTGCGTGCGCAACACCCGAAACTGCCGATCAGCGAGTTCTACCTCAGCGGTTACAGCCTGGGTGCGCTGGATGCGGCGTTCGTCAGCAAGCTGGATGAAACCCGGCGCAGCTTCAACTTCAAGAAAGTCTTGCTGCTCAACCCGCCGGTCAATCTCTACACCTCGATCACCAACCTCGACAAGCTTGTGCAAACGGAGGTCAAGGGCATCAACAACAGCACCACGTTTTATGAGCTGGTGCTGAACAAACTGACCCGCTACTTCCAGCAAAAAGGTTATATCGATCTCAATGACGCGCTGGTCTACGACTTTCAACAGTCCAAACAGCATCTGAGCAACGAACAAATGGCCATGCTGATCGGCACCTCGTTCCGTTTCTCGGCCGCCGACATTGCCTTCACCTCGGACCTGATCAACCGTCGCGGCCTGATCACCCCGCCCAAGTACCCGATCACCGAGGGCACCAGCCTTACTCCGTTCCTCAAGCGCGCCCTGCAATGCGACTTCGATTGTTACATCACCGAGCAGGTGATCCCGATGTGGCGCGCCCGCACCGATGGCGGCAGCGTGCTGCAACTGATCGACCAGGTCAGCCTCTACGCGCTCAAGGATTACCTGCACGACAGCCCGAAAATCGCCGTGATGCACAATGCCGACGACGTGATCCTCGGCCCGGGCGACCTCGGTTTCCTGCGTAAAACCTTCGGCGATCGTCTGACCGTCTACCCTCTCGGCGGCCATTGCGGCAACCTCAACTATCGCGTCAACAGCGACGCTATGCTGGAGTTCTTCCGTGGTTAAACCTCTCCTGCTTATCGCTGCGCTGCTCTGCGCAGGCTATGTCAATGCCGACAACAGCAAGGCCAATACACCCAGCGTGGTCGAACAGGACGGCTTCACACTGCCGCTGACCAAACTCAAGTTCAACCCCGGCCTGGACCAGCGCGAATTCGAACGCTCGACCTTGAACGCGCTGAATGTCTATGACCCGCTGGAGTCGTGGAACCGTCGGGTCTACCACTTCAACTATCGCTTCGATCAGTGGGTGTTCCTGCCAGTGATCAACGGCTACCAATACATCACCCCGAGCTTCCTGCGCACCGGCGTGAGTAACTTCTTCAACAACCTCGGCGATGTGCCCAACCTGCTCAACAGTCTGTTTCAGCTCAAGGGCAAGCGCTCGATGGCAACCACCGGTCGGTTGTTGCTCAACACCACCATCGGCATCGCCGGTCTGTGGGACCCGGCCAGCAAAATGGGCTTGCCGCGCCAGAACGAAGACTTCGGTCAGACCCTGGGCTTCTATGGCGTACCGGGGGGTGCCTACGTCATCCTGCCGATCTTCGGCCCATCGAACCTGCGCGATACTGGCGGCCTGGTGTTCGACTTCGCGGCGGAAGCGCAGATCAACTTCCTCAACGTCGCCGAAGTCAGCGGCAACCATCCGGAACTCCTGCTCCTGCGCGCCATCGACAAGCGCTACCAGACCAGTTTCCGTTACGGTCAGTTGAACACCCCGTTCGAGTACGAAAAGGTTCGTTACGTCTACACCGAGGCGCGTAAGTTGCAGATTGCTGAATAAGGCGAACTGCGGGTAATGAAAAAGGCCATTCGATCAGATCGAATGGCCTTTTTCTTTGCTGCTTTGCTGTCCCCAAAAAGATCGCAGGCTACGCCAGCTCCTACGCCGACCGGGTACACCCACAAAATTGCAGATATACGCGATCCCGTAGGAGCTGCCGCAGGCTGCGATCTTTTGATCTTTCAGGCCTTCGCCATCCGCCAGACCTTGCTGAATGCCATCACCCCCACCAAAACCACCGCGCCCGCGATAATCCCGGCCACTGCATTGAGCAAGGTCGGCACGATCAGCGAAAAGCCGCCCGTGCTCTGACTCACACTTTCGATCCAGTGATGAGCCGCCGGCACGCCATGGGTGAGAATTCCGCCGCCGACCATGAACATCGCCGCAGTGCCGATCACCGAGAGAGCTTTCATCATGTACGGCGCCGCGCGCAAAATGACGCCGCCGATGCTTTTGGCCATCTGCCCGGGTTTTTGCGTCAGCCATAACCCGAGGTCGTCGAGCTTGACGATACCGGCCACCAGGCCATAAACGCCGACGGTCATGACGATGGCGATGCCCGACAGCACGAGGACCTGCTGCATCAGCGGCGCATCGGCTACGGTGCCGAGGGTAATGGCGATGATTTCCGCCGACAGGATAAAGTCAGTCCGCACCGCGCCCTTGATCTTGTCTTTCTCGAAGGCCACCAGATCGACTGCGGGATTGGCTACGGCTTCAATCAATTCAGCGTGCTCGGCCTGATCTTCGGCCTTGCTGTGGAGGAACTTGTGGGCGAGTTTCTCGAATCCTTCGAAACACAGGTAGGCCCCGCCGAGCATCAACAGCGGAGTCACCAGCCATGGCACGAACGCACTGATGGCCAATGCGGCGGGAACCAGAATCAATTTGTTGATGAACGAGCCTTTGGCAACCGCCCAGACCACCGGTATTTCACGTTCTGCACGCACTCCCGAGACCTGCTGGGCATTGAGCGCCAGATCGTCGCCGAGCACCCCGGCGGTCTTCTTCGCGGCCATCTTGGTCATCAAGGAGACGTCGTCGAGCACCGCGGCAATATCATCGATCAACAGCAGCAAACTGCTTCCGGCCATGGGTCAGGCTTCCTTTACTAATAAATTTTGTCGAGCATAGCGCGACCCAAGACTCCGTGGGGCATTCTTGAGCCTCGCGCAAAGCCGGTGCTACCATGCGCAACCGCCAGAACAGGCAAGGAATCACCTGGTTTATGAGCACCATCCGCGAGCGCAACAAAGAACTGATCCTGCGTGCAGCAAGCGAGGAGTTCGCCGACAAGGGCTTCGCCGCGACCAAAACCAGCGACATCGCGGCCAAGGCGGGATTGCCCAAGCCCAACGTCTACTACTACTTCAAATCCAAGGAAAACCTCTACCGCGAGGTGCTGGAAAGCATCATCGAACCGATCCTGCAGGCTTCGACCCCGTTCAATGCCGAGGGTGTCCCCAGCGAAGTGCTGAGCGGCTATATTCGCTCAAAAATCCGCATCTCCCGCGACCTGCCGTTTGCGTCCAAGGTATTCGCCAGCGAAATCATGCATGGCGCCCCGCACCTGAGCCCCGATCAGGTCGAACAACTGAACGCCCAGGCCAGACACAACATCGACTGCATCCAGACCTGGATCGACCGCGGCCTGATCGCCCCACTCGACCCCAATCACCTGATGTTCAGCATCTGGGCCGCCACCCAGACCTACGCCGATTTCGACTGGCAGATCTCAGTCGTCACCGGCAAGGCCAAGCTCGATGAAGCCGATTATGAAGCGGCGGCGCAGACCATTATTCGGCTGGTGCTCAAAGGCTGTGAGCTGGACTGATAGACCGAGTTGCACCCATCGCGAGCAAACTCGCTCCCACATTTGTCCCTGGTGTTCATAGGATTTGCGCACGCCGAAGATCCAATGTGGGAGCGAGCTTGCTCGCGATTAGGGGCAACTCGGATTTCGATCAGATCCAAATAGCATCCCACAGCGGATAATCGCCAAGTCGCTCGACCAACCCCGCCCGCAATGGGTTAGCCACGACGTACCGAGCCAGCTTTACCAGATCCTCCTCTCGCCGTAACGCTCGGTCGTGATAGCCAGGCTGCCAAAGACTACCCTTGCGTCCGGAGGACATGTTCACCGCTCGCGCACTCAATGATTTGGTTTTTTGCATCAGTTCGCCCAACGATCCGTGCTCCAACTCGATCAACCAGTGAAAGTGATCGGGCATGACCACCCAGGCCAATGAGTTCGCCCAGCCCTGATCCTGTGCACTTCGAAATTGGTCAACGACCAATCTGCCCAAGACAAAATCCTCAAAAACCGGTTCTCGGTCGAGGGTATTGGAGGTCAGTAGGTAAATGCAGTGTGGCGCTGCATAGCGGCCAATGCGCAGGCGATGTGAAGAAGGTAAATCAGGCATTCCTTTGCCTCTTTCACATGATGAAATCATGGAAAGGCTAGACCTGTAAATGACGGCAATTTTAGTCTGGATGTGTCCAGTAGATAGCTATCGCGAGCAAGCTCGCTCCCACAGAGATCGATTGTGTTCACATATTTTGTGTCTACCACCAAGTCCAATGTGGGAGCGAGCTTGCTCGCGATAGCGGTAAATCAATCAACGAAGATCAAACAGCCACCCCCGCATCCGCCCGCAACCCCTGCGCCTCGATGGCGCTGACCGCGCATTGCTCGTCGATGTCCGAGGTGTCGCCGCTGATGCCGATGGCGCCGATCACTACGCCTTCCTGATCACGAATCAACACCCCGCCCGGCGCCGGCACCACGCTGCCCTGGCCGAGGCTGTTGAGCGCGGCGATAAACGCCGGCCGTTGTTGTGCGTCCAGTGCCAATAGTCGCGAGCCCTTGCCCAGGGCAATCGCGCCCCAGGCTTTGCCGATGGCAATCTGCGGCCGCAGCAGACTCGCGCCGTCTTCACGCTGCAAGCTCAGCAGATGCCCGCCGGCATCGAGTACCGCGATGGTCAACGGTGCCGCGGCGATCTTGCGCCCCGCGACTATGGCTTGACCGGTCAGGCTGACTGCGATCTTCAAGGTTAAAGCGCTCATGGGTGCCGTCCTTATTTTGTTTTGAAAAAAGCCTGTGGACCTCGGCATGGCGAAATCCGACAGGACAAATAGAACACAATGATCTATTTTTTTGTATACAATAATTATCTAAAAGCTGCTAATGCGACAAAAGGCCCCAGCACTTCCGGCTTCTGACGAAATGAAACAGCCGCTTGAGAAAATGAATTGACCTGCGCCGCCCGCCGTGAATACACTCTGCGAAAAGCCACTTGTATACAATTACAAAACGTAAGAGGCACAAAACAATGAGCAAAATGAGAGCAATCGAGGCCGCCGTTCTGGTGATGCGCCGCGAAGGGGTTAATACCGCCTTTGGCATCCCGGGTGCAGCCATCAACCCGCTGTACTGCGCCCTGCAAAAGGTCGGTGGCATTGATCACGTCCTCGCTCGCCACGTTGAAGGCGCCTCGCACATGGCCGAGGGTTACACTCGCACTAAAGCCGGCAACATCGGCGTGTGCATCGGTACTTCCGGGCCTGCCGGGACCGACATGGTCACCGGGCTCTACAGCGCGTCGGCCGACTCGATCCCGATCCTCTGCATCACTGGCCAGGCACCCCGGGCCCGCATGCACAAGGAAGACTTCCAGGCAGTCGACATCACCACCATCGTCAAGCCAGTGACCAAGTGGTCGACTACCGTCATGGAACCAGGCCAGGTGCCTTACGCCTTCCAGAAAGCCTTCTACGAAATGCGCTCCGGCCGCCCAGGCCCAGTGCTGATCGACCTGCCGTTCGACGTGCAGATGGCTGAAATCGAATTCGACATCGACGCCTACGAACCGCTGCCGCTGGCCAAACCCGTGGCCAACCGGGTACAGATCAAGAAGGCCCTGGCCATGCTCGATCAGGCTGAACGGCCATTGCTGGTGGCCGGTGGCGGCATCATCAATGCCGATGCCAGCGAGCTGTTGGTGGAGTTCGCTGAACTGACCGGCATCCCGGTGATCCCGACCCTGATGGGCTGGGGCACCATCCCGGACGATCACCCGTTGATGGTCGGCATGGTCGGCCTGCAAACCTCGCACCGTTATGGCAACGCGACCATGCTCAAGTCCGACGTGGTGCTGGGCGTCGGTAACCGTTGGGCCAACCGTCATACCGGCTCGGTGGACGTCTACACCGAAGGCCGTCGGTTCATTCACGTCGACATCGAACCGACCCAGATCGGTCGTGTATTCACCCCGGACCTGGGCATCGTTGCCGATGCCGCAAGCGCACTGAAGGTCTTTATCGAAGTCGCTCGCGAGTGGAAAGCCGCTGGCAAACTGAAGGACCGCAGCGCCTGGCTGCAAGATTGCCAGCAGCGCAAAGCCAGCCTGCACCGCAAGACCCACTTCGACAACGTGCCGGTCAAGCCGCAACGGGTCTACGAAGAAATGAACCAGGTGTTCGGCAAAGACACCTGCTACGTCAGCACCATCGGCCTGTCGCAGATTGCCGGCGCGCAGTTCTTGCACGTTTACAAGCCGCGCCACTGGATCAACTGCGGTCAGGCCGGCCCTCTGGGCTGGACTATTCCGGCAGCGCTGGGCGTGGTCAAGGCAGATCCGAGCCGCAAGGTCGTGGCGCTGTCCGGCGACTATGACTTCCAGTTCATGATCGAAGAGCTGGCGGTGGGTGCGCAGTTCAAACTGCCGTACATCCACGTGGTGGTGAACAACTCCTACCTGGGGCTGATCCGTCAGGCGCAGCGCGGTTTCGAGATGGACTACTGCGTGCAGCTGTCCTTCGATAACCTCAACGCTCCGGAGCTCAACGGATACGGCGTCGACCACGTCGCAGTGGCCGAGGGCCTGGGTTGCAAGGCCCTGCGCGTGTTCGAACCGGCCCAGATCCAGCCAGCGCTGCGCAAGGCTCAGGAAATGATCGAGGAATTCAAGGTTCCGGTGATCGTCGAGATTATTCTGGAGCGTGTGACCAACATTTCCATGGGCACCGAGATCAACGCCGTCAACGAATTCGAAGACCTGGCGCTGGTCGGCAGCGACGCGCCGACCGCTATTTCGATGCTCGATTGATCGTCCCTCTGTGGGAGCGAGCTTGCTCGCGATGAGGCCGGTACATTCAACATCTTTGTTGTCTGGCACACCGCTTTCGCGAGCAAGCTCGCTCCCACAGGGGCCCTCACACATACAGGAGACCACCATGCCGCGTTTCGCCGCCAACCTGTCCATGCTGTTTACCGAGCAGGATTTTCTTGCCCGCTTCAAAGCCGCCGCCAAGGCCGGCTTCAGTGGGGTCGAATACCTGTTCCCCTACGACTTCACCTCCGCCGAGCTCAAGGCCCAACTCGACGCCCACGGCCTGACCCAAGTGCTGTTCAACCTGCCGGCCGGTGACTGGGCCAAGGGTGAACGCGGTATCGCCTGCCTGCCGGATCGGGTCGAAGAATTCCGCGCCGGTGTCGATCTGGCGATCGCTTACGCGAAAGTGCTGGGCAATACCCAGGTCAACTGCCTGGCCGGCATCCACCCCCAAGGCGTCGACGATGCCACCGTGGAAAAGACCTTTGTCGCCAACCTCAAGTACGCGGCTGACAAGCTGCAAGCGGTGGGCATCAAGCTGGTGATGGAAGCGATCAATACCCGCGACATCCCCGGTTTCTATCTGAACAACACAGCGCAAGCCCTGTCGATTCGCGAGCAGGTGGGCAGCAGCAACCTGTTCCTGCAGTACGACATCTACCATATGCAAATCATGGAGGGCGACCTGGCCCGGACCATGGCCGACCATCTGGGCGAGATCAATCACATTCAGCTCGCCGACAACCCGGGGCGCAATGAACCGGGCACTGGCGAGATCAACTATCGCTTCCTGTTCGAACACCTGGACCGCATCGGTTACCAGGGCTGGGTCGGCTGTGAATACAAGCCGCTGACCACCACAGAAGCCGGATTGGGCTGGCTGAAGACCCATAACGCAATCTGATCGAACACACTCATCACTGTCATCACTGTCATCACTGTCATCACTGTAGGAGCTGCCGAAGGCTGCGATCTTTTGATCTTCAGCTTTTTAAAGTCAAAAGATCGCAGCCTTCGGCAGCTCCTACATGAGCCACACAAAAACAAGAGGATTTTCTCATGGCTAAAATCGGATTTATTGGCACCGGCATCATGGGCCACCCAATGGCGTTGAACCTGCAGAAAGCCGGTCACAGCCTGTTCCTGTCGGCACACCACGATGCCGCGCCTGCCGATCTGATCGCCGGTGGCGCGGTCGCTCTGGCGAGCCCGAAAGAAGTCGCCCAGGAAGCCGAGTTCATCATCGTCATGGTTCCGGATACCCCGCAGGTCGAGGACGTGCTGTTCCGCGCCGACGGCGTGGCGGCTGGTGTTGGCAAAGGCAAGATCGTGATCGACATGAGCTCGATCTCGCCGACCGCGACCAAAACCTTCGCGGCGAAGATCAACGAAAAAGGCGCGCAATACCTCGACGCGCCAGTGTCCGGCGGTGAAGTCGGTGCCAAGGCCGCGACCCTGAGCATCATGATCGGGGGCGACAGCAGCGCCTTCGAACGCGCCCTGCCACTGTTCCAGAGCATGGGCAAGAACATCACCCTGGTCGGCGGCAACGGTGATGGTCAAACCGCCAAAGTGGCGAACCAGATTATCGTCGCACTGAATATCCAGGCCGTCGCTGAAGCCCTGCTGTTCGCTTCGAAAAACGGTGCCGATCCAGCCAAGGTCCGTGAAGCGCTGATGGGCGGTTTCGCTTCGTCGAAGATCCTCGAAGTCCACGGCGAGCGCATGATCAAAGGCACCTTCGATCCAGGCTTCCGCATCAGCCTGCACCAGAAGGACCTCAACCTGGCCCTGGCCGGCGCGCGCGAACTGGGCATCAACCTGCCGAACACCGCCGGCACCCAGCAAGTGTTCAGCACCTGCGCGGCCATCGGTGGCAGCAACTGGGACCACTCGGCGCTGATCAAAGGCCTGGAGCACATGGCGAACTTCTCGATTCGCGATAAATAAGGCCGCGACCTGTAGCTGACCCGGTCCCTTATGGGAGCGAGCTTGTGTGGCGAGGGGGCTTGTTGTGGCGAGGGGGCTTGCCCCCGTTGGGGTGCGAAGCGCCCCTGAAGCCAGTCACCGCAATCTTGCATTAGAAATGCAATGACTGGTTTTGCGATTGCTTCGCAATCGAACGGGGCGATGCGGCGTTCCGACAAGCCCCCTCGCCACAACAAGCCAGCTCCCACATTGGACCGAGTTTGCCCACAAACTGTTGCCCTACCCCAATAACAAGAATTCCGGGAGCCCGCCATGTCGGTCGATCCGCAACAATTGCTCCGTGAGCTGTTCGCCACAGCCATCGATGCCGCCCACCCGCAGCAAGTCCTTGAAGCCCATCTGCCCAGCGATCGCAGCGCTCGGGTGATCGTGATTGGCGCCGGCAAAGCGGCCGCGGCCATGGCCCAAGTAGTCGAGCGCTGCTGGCAGGGTGAAGTGTCCGGGCTGGTGGTGACCCGCTACGGTCACGGCGCCCCCTGCGAAAAAATCGAAGTGGTCGAAGCCGCCCACCCGGTGCCTGACGCTGCCGGCCTGGCCGTGGCAAAACGGGTGCTGGAACTGGTCAGCAACCTCAGCGAAGACGATCGGGTGATCTTCCTGCTGTCCGGTGGCGGCTCGGCATTGCTGGCGCTGCCCGCGGCCGGCATCACCCTCGCCGACAAACAGTCGATCAACAAAGCCCTGCTCAAATCCGGCGCCACCATCGGCGAGATGAACTGCGTACGCAAACACCTCTCGGCGATCAAGGGTGGACGCCTGGCCAAGGCCTGCTGGCCGGCCACTGTCTACACCTATGCCATTTCCGATGTACCGGGGGACCTGGCGACCGTGATCGCTTCCGGTCCGACCGTGGCCGACCCGAGCACCTCGGCTCAGGCTCTGGCGATTCTGCAACGCTACGCCATCGACGTTCCAGCGACGGTGCGCAACTGGCTGCAAAGCGCGGAATCGGAGACGGTCAAACCCGGCGATCCGAGCCTGGCCCGCAGCCATTTCCAGCTGATCGCCCGGCCGCAACAATCTTTGCAAGCGGCGGCGGTAAAAGCGCGTCAAGCCGGTTTCAGCCCATTGATTCTCGGCGACCTGGAAGGCGAATCCCGCGAGGTGGCCAAGGTCCACGCCGGGATCGCCCGTCAGGTTGTCCTCCATGGTCAGCCGCTGGCTGCGCCCTGCGTGATTCTTTCCGGTGGTGAAACCACTGTCACCGTGCGTGGCAATGGCCGTGGCGGACGCAACGCCGAATTCCTGCTGAGCCTCACCGACAGCCTCAAGGGCCTGCCCGGGGTTTATGCACTGGCCGGCGATACCGACGGCATCGACGGCTCCGAAGACAACGCCGGCGCGATCATGACCCCCGACAGCTACGCCCGCGCCGCTGCCCTGGGCCTGAATGCCAGCGATGAGTTGGACAACAACAATGGCTATGGCTACTTCGCCGCGCTGGACGCGTTGATCGTCACCGAACCGACCCGCACCAACGTCAACGACTTCCGTGCCATCCTGATTCTCGAGAGCCCTGAACATGACGCCTGACAAGAAGGTCAAAATCCTCGCCACCCTCGGCCCGGCCACCGATGGGATCGACGCCATCCGTGAGCTGGTCGAAGCCGGGGTGAACATCTTTCGCCTCAATTTCAGCCATGGCGATCACGCCGACCACGCTCAGCGTTACCAGTGGATTCGGGAAGTCGAACAGCAGCTGAACTATCCCCTGGGGATTCTGATGGACCTGCAAGGCCCGAAACTGCGGGTCGGCAAATTTGCCCAGGGCAAGGTTCAGCTGGTACGCGGTCAGGCGCTGCGTCTGGACCTGGACCCGACGCCAGGCGACCAACGCCGGGTCAACCTGCCCCACCCGGAAGTCATCGCGGCCCTTGAGCCAGGCATGGACCTGCTGCTGGACGACGGCAAGCTGCGCCTGCGGGTGACCGCCAAACATGCCGACGCCATCGACACCACGGTGCTCAACGGCGGCGAGTTGTCCGACCGCAAGGGCGTCAACGTGCCTCAGGCGGTACTGGAGCTGAGCCCGTTGACCGCCAAGGATCGCCGCGACCTGAGCTTCGGTCTGGAACTGGGGGTCGACTGGGTTGCGTTGTCCTTCGTGCAGCGCCCGCAGGACATCCGCGAAGCCCGCGAACTGATCGGCGACAAAGCCTTCCTGATGGCGAAAATCGAGAAGCCGTCAGCGGTCGAACAATTGCGCGAAATCGCCGAACTGAGCGACGCGATCATGGTCGCCCGGGGTGATCTGGGCGTGGAAGTGCCGGCCGAGAGCGTGCCGCAGATCCAGAAGAACATCATCACTATCTGCCGCCAGCTCGGTAAACCGGTGGTGGTCGCGACGCAGATGCTCGAGTCGATGCGCTTCTCCCCGGCACCGACCCGCGCCGAGGTCACTGATGTCGCCAATGCGGTGGCCGAAGGGGCCGATGCGGTGATGCTCTCGGCGGAAACCGCCTCCGGCGATTACCCGCTCGAAGCGGTGCAGATGATGAGCAAGATCATTCGCCAGGTCGAAGGCGGCCCGGACTATCAGGCACAACTGGACGTCAGCCGACCACAGGCCGAAGCCACGGTATCCGATGCCATCAGCTGTGCGATCCGGCGGATCAGCAGCATCCTGCCAGTGGCCGTGCTGGTGAACTACAGCGAGTCCGGCAGCTCGAGTTTGCGCGCCGCGCGGGAACGGCCGACGGTGCCGATCCTCAACCTCACTCCGAACCTGCAGACCGCCCGCCGCCTGACCGTGGCCTGGGGTGTGCACTCGGTGGTCAATGATCGGCTGCGTCAGGTTGACGAGGTCTGCTCCACCGCCCTGGAAATCGCCCAGGCCCAAGGCATGGCCAAGCGTGGCGATACGTTATTGATCACTGCGGGTGTGCCTTTTGGTCAGCCGGGGTCGACTAACTCGTTGCGCATCGAGACGTTGATTTAGCGCCTGCACCAGCCCTATCGCGAGCAAGCTCGCTCCCACAGGTTATCTGTTGTTCACAGATTTGAGGCCTGACTCAAATCCCTGTGGGAGCGAGCTTGCTCGCGATGGGGGCACCACTGTTTACCAGACACACTGCCCTTCACAGACCCCACCATGTCCACTCACCACTTCAACACCCACTGCCCCGACTGGGCCACCGCCCTGCTCAACGGCTTCAGCCAGATTTTCCTGCAGCGCCATCCGCTCTGCGGTTTGCTGTGTCTGCTAGCAATACTGCTAACGGCCCCAACGCTGCTCGGCGGTGCCTTGCTGGGCGGCGTCGCCGGGTTGCTCACCGCGCAACGGCGCGGTTATGCCAAGGCCGAGCGGCGGGCCGGGCTCTATAGTTACAACGGCGTCCTGCTGGGTCTGCTGCTGAGCCAGCAGTTCGCCTGGTCCGCGATGCTGCCGCCGCTGATCATCGCCTGCGGTGGCCTCAGCGCGATTCTGACCCAGCAGTGGCTCAAACGCACCCGCGCCCAGCATTGCCTGCCCGCCTACACCGCACCGTTCGTGGGCTTGAGCTGGCTGTTGCTGAGTCTCGCCGCCCCCCAACCGCTGCCCTCCCTCCAGCTGCCCGAACTGAATACCCTCAACCTGCTGAGCGCCGAGTTCAAAGGGTTGGGCCAGATCATGCTGCTCGATCATCCATTGGCCGGCATGCTGATCGCCGGCGGGCTGCTGATTGCCAATCGTCGCGCTGCTGCCTGGGCATTGCTGGGGTCCGGCGTCGGTCTGGCATGCGCATTACTGCTCAACGAATCCTCAACCGCTTTACTCGGCTTGAACGGCCACAACCCGGCACTGGCCGCCCTCGCCTTCAGCCAGCAACGTCGCCAACCCTGGTTGCCGCTGCTCGGCATTGCCCTGGCCATACTGCTGACACCCGGTTTCAGTGCCCTGGGTCTTGCGCCTCTCACCGCGCCTTTTGTCATTGCTTGCTGGCTGGTCCACGCCGGCATTCGAGTGTTGCGTCAGGCGGCAATGGACAGTGCGCCTTGCGCAATCGAGGAGAATCACCCTAGGCTTCGCTGAACATTGGTTCAGGCGTTATCCATGGACAGCAGCAACAATTGGCGTGAACGGCTTTACGTCATGATTTTCCAGAGCGACACAGCGGCCGGTCGACGCTTCGACAGCATCTTGCTGTTGATCATCCTCACCAGTCTGGTGATCGTGATCCTGGACAGCATCGACAGCGTTCACCAGAACTACGCCAGCGTTCTGGCCTACATCGAGTGGGCTTTTACCGTTGTGTTTATTATCGAGTACGGCCTGCGTCTGTACTGCTCGCCCAAGCCGTTGCGCTACGCCTTCAGTTTCTACGGGCTGGTGGACCTGCTGGCGATCGTCCCGGGGATCCTTGCGCTGTATTACGCCGACGCCCAATTCCTGCTGATCATCCGTATCATCCGGATGCTGCGGATATTTCGCGTGCTCAAGCTCAGCCCGTACCTCAAGCAAGCCAACTATTTGATGGCCGCCCTGCGCGGCAGCAAACAGAAAATCATCGTGTTCCTGCTCAGCGTGTCGACCCTGGTCACGGTGTTCGGCACCCTGATGTACGTGGTCGAAGGCCCGGAACACGGCTTCACCAGCATTCCCACTGGGATCTATTGGGCGATCGTCACCCTGACCACCGTCGGTTTCGGCGACATCGTGCCCAAGACGGTGCTGGGCCAAGTCATCTCGTCGCTGGTGATGATCACCGGTTACTCGATCATCGCCGTGCCCACCGGGATCTTCACCGCCGAGCTGGCCAACGCCATGCGCGGCGAGCAACTCCAGCACGACTGTCCGGTGTGCAAGAAAAACCATCACGAACATGGCGCAGCGTTCTGCTCGCGCTGCGGCAATGTGCTGTTTAAGAAAATAGAATAAGCAAAGAGCTTTTTAATCTTTAAAGAGCTATGCGGCCCCGGCTATAGTCGCGGGCATTGGGCCCCACATCTGATAGAACAAGGATTGCGCAGTGAAAAAACTCTTTAGCGCCTCACTTCTGGCCGCCGGTCTGGCATTGGGCAGCATGGCTCAGGCCGCACCGACCCTGCTGAACGTTTCCTACGATGTGATGCGAGATTTCTACAAGGACTACAACGCTGCCTTCCAGAAACACTGGCAAGCCGAACACAACGAAAACATCACCCTGCAGATGTCCTTTGGCGGCTCCAGCAAACAAGCCCGCTCGGTGATCGACGGCCTGCCGGCCGATGTCATCACCATGAACATGGCCACCGACATCAACGCCCTGGCAGACAATGGCAAACTGGTCCCGGAGAACTGGGTCACCCGCCTGCCAAACAACAGTGCGCCATTCACTTCGGCCACTGTGTTCATCGTCCGCAAAGGCAACCCGAAAGCCCTGAAAGACTGGCCGGACCTGCTCAAGGACGGCGTGCAAGTCATAGTGCCCAACCCGAAAACCTCCGGTAATGGTCGCTACACCTACCTCTCGGCCTGGGGTTACGTGCTGAAGAACGGCGGTGACGAGAACAAGGCCAAGGAATTCGTCGGCAAGCTGTTCAAGCAAGCCCCGGTCCTCGACACCGGCGGCCGCGCAGCCACCACCACCTTCATGACCAACCAGATCGGTGACGTCCTGGTGACCTTCGAAAACGAAGCCGAAATGATCGCCCGCGAATTCGGTCGCGAGCAGTTCGAAGTGATCTACCCAAGCGTCTCCGCCGAAGCCGAGCCGCCAGTGAGCGTGGTCGACAAAGTCGTCGACAAGAAAGGCACCCGCGCCGTGGCCGAGCAATACCTGAAATACCTCTGGTCCCCGGAAGGCCAGGAAATCGCCGCCGCCAACTACCTGCGCCCACGGGACCCTGCCGTGCTGGCCAAATACACCGACCGCTTCCCGAAAGTCGACTTTCTCTCGGTGGAGAAAACCTTCGGCGACTGGCGCACCGTGCAAAAGACCCACTTCAATGATGGTGGGGTTTTTGATCAGATCTACAGCGGGCAATAAGCGCTGAGGGTCGAGATCTATAGCGACTGTTCAACTGCCTTTACGGGCATGCCCCGCACATTCCTCGTAGCAGCTGCCGCAGGCTGCGTTCGGCTGCGTTCGGCTGCGTAGCAGTCGTAAACCCTGCTTCCACGGTGTGTCTGGAATACCGCGGCGCTTGATTTTACGACTGCTGCGGTCGAGCGCGACCCCGGTCCGAACGCAGGCTTCGCCAGCTGCTACGTCACCTCAACCAGCCATCACTCAATGGCCTCAGTCAGCAAGCACCGCTTCGGCTTCAATCTCGATCAACCATTCCGGCAGCGACAATCCACTGACGATAATCCAGGAGGATGGCGGCGGATTGTCGGGGAAACGCTCACGCAGCACCTTGACGATAGAGTCCTGCTCATTGCGAGCCGATTCGGCAATGTAGATTCGCAACATGATCACATGGCTTAAATCCCCTCCCCGCTCAGCCAACAGCTTTTCAACGTTATCAATGGCCGTGCAGCTTTGCTCGAACAGGCCAGGCCCAACCGTGCGCTCATTGGCATCGACACCAACCTGACCGGAAAGGAGCAGCCGGCGACCGCCACGCACCTCTACCGCTTGACTGAACCCGTACTGCAACGAGTTGAAAACCGAGGATGGATTGATCGCGGTCTTCTGCATGTTGCCTCCTGGCAATGGGCGGACCGCATACACTATCCGAACGCGGAGGGTAGTCCCATTCGAAGACGGTCCGCTGAAAAATCCGGAAATACACATGCAGAGCAAGCTTCCCCCTTCCCCACCCATAATCAGGCTCAACCATTCCGTTTCGTTTCGTTTCGTTTCGTTTCGTTTATTGCGATTTTCGTTTGTTTCGAATAGGCTTTCCGCATCGTCTATTTAAAATAACTGGAATTCATCATGTCCAAAGTTATCCACCCTCCCATTCATCTGCCCCTGGAGCGCGAAGTACAGGCCGCTATTGAAGGGCAGCGGACCTTGGCAGCATTTCTCACCACCCACTTTGAAACTCAGCATATCCAGATATTTGATGAGCAGAACGAAGCTCACACTGTCGAGCTACCCACTTCTGCACTTCGGTTGCTGGTGGATATTCTGGCGGAGCTGGCGGCGGGCAATGCGGTCAAGGTTGTGCCTGTCCACGCTGAGCTGACCACGCAAGAAGCGGCTGACTTGCTCAATGTTTCTCGTCCGCACCTGGTCAAGCTGTTGGAGTCTGGCGAGTTGGCCTTTCACAAGACCGGTAAACATCGTCGCGTAAGATTTGCCGAGTTGATGGATTACAAAAGCAAGCGCGACAGCGCCAGTGAACAGGCAATGAATCTGCTGGCGGAACAGGCGCAATCGTTAAGGATGGGATACGAGTGAGGCATTCTCCCTTTACTGCTGTGTACGACGCCTGTGTTCTTTACCTCTATGCAAAAACGGCAACCCTGAGGCTGCCGTTTATCTTTACTGACTGAACTGACGCCCCAACCCCGACGGCACGCCGTGGATATCCGTCTCTTCCCAAGGCCCGTTCGGGCTGACGGAGCGGCTCCAGCCGTTGTTCCAGCGGTAGTAGGTGCGCTGGCGGTAGAAGGTGTCGGTCTGGTCGTCGAGGACATAGACCCCCAGCTTGGCATCCCAGTGGCTATTGCCGCCCGGTGGTGGGGCGAAGCTGGCGGAGGTGCGTGGCAGCGGCTTGGCCGGTTTGGCGGGTGCGGTCGGTTTGCTCGGCGCCTTGGGTGGAACCGGTTGAGTGCTCGGCCCCGACGGCGGGATCGGCGGCATGGGTGCTGGCGTCGGCCGCTGGACCGCGCATGCGCTTAGACCCAGGACCAGACTGAGCAGGGTGATACGAGCGATGGCGGTCATATACGGATTCTCTGTTATTTATCCGGGCTGTCGATGGTCAATTGCTGCTGCGCAGTGGTGCTGCTGGCCAGGGGCTGGCTGCGTCCGATCCATTCGCCGGCAGTCGGTTTGCCGGCGCGGGAGATGCGCGCAACCAGTTGGACTTCAGGGAAGTTCGACAGTTTCAACTGCGGCATCATCGCGTCGGCATCGCCCAGCTCGACAGTCGCCGGCAGATCCGCAACGGTCAGCCGCTTGGCGGCCAATGGCGCGGGCGGGCCGGAGGTGGCACGGGCGAAGATGAATACGCTGTCACCCGGCTGGACCTTGGCTTTGAGGTTCGCCGCCAGATCGACGCGGACCTTGAGCAGCGCTGCGGTTTTCACCACCGCCGCTGGAGCCTCGGCGACTTTGCCGCCGCTCTCCTGGAGTTTTTCGCTGGCCCGAGTGATGCCGCCTTGCAGCGCGGCGCGGGAGCTGTCCTGCGGCGGTAGTTGTGCCAACAGGCGATTCCAGTAGTCGATGGCTTCCTGGTAGCGCTCGCCTTCGAAGGCGGCGATGCCCAGCAGGCCGAGACTGGTGACTTCTTTCGGATCGGCCTTCAGCGCTTCATCGGTCAGGGCCTGGACCTTGTCCGACCATTTTTTGTTGTCGGCAAAGTATTGCGCCTGAGCCCACTGGCCAAGCAGTTCCGGTTGACGACCGGCCACCGCCACCGTGCGCTCGAAGATCTTCGCCGCATCCGCCGGGCGATCCTGGGCCATGTAGGTGCGACCGAGGAAATACAGGCCTTCAGCCGAATCCGGCTGCGCGGCGACGGCACGTTCCAGACGGCGGGTCATCTCCTCCATCGATTGCGGGGCCTCGGCGAATTCGCGGGTCAGCTCGACCTTGTCGCTGGCGCCAAAATGCAGGTACAGGCCAAGGCCCAGCAGCGGCACCAGAATGGCCGCCAGCAATGGCGCCGGCTTGCCCAGACGGGAAACCCGCGGGGCATCGGCGCCTTCGGTGTCGGCCAGCAGTTCACGGGCCGCTTCGGCGCGACCGGAGTCCATTTGCGCTGAGGTGAGAACGCCTTCTTCCTGCTGAGTTTGCAACTCAGCCACGCGTTCCTGGTAAAGCGCCACGTTCAGCGCGGTACGATCCTCTTCACGCTGGGCACGGCGGCCGCGTAAAATCGGGATCAGCAGAAAACTCAGGGCTACCAGGAGCAGCAGACCTGCAGCGAGCCAGAAATCAATCATTCTTGGTCTTTATCCAACAGTTGATCGAGGCGCTTGCGCTCCTCGGTGGAAAGCGTGTCCGGGGTGTCGGTGCGCTGTACGCGACGACGGCGGATGATCACGGCAATGATCACTATCCCCCCCAGCAGCAGCCCGGCCGGACCGAACCAGAGCACCGCGGTTTTCGAGGTCAGGGCCGGCTTGTAGCGCACAAAGTCGCCATAGCGGTCGACCATGAAGTCGATGATCTGTTGATTGTCCTTGCCCTCGCCGAGCATGCGGAAAATCTCTTTGCGCAAGTCAGCGGCAATCGGCGCATTGGAGTCAGCGATGTCCTGGTTCTGACACTTGGGGCAACGCAACTCTTTGGTCAGCTCGCGAAAACGCTCACGGTCGGCGTCATTGGCGAACTCGTAGGTGTCGATCGCCGCGTGAGCCATACCGGCGATACTCAGGCCGAGAACGGCCGCGGCTATCCAGCGCTTCATGGCGTGGCCTCATCGACGAGTGCCTGATACTTGCCCGCCAGTTTTTCGCGCCAGACCGCTTCGTCGATCACCCCGACGAATTTGTCGCGAATGATGCCCTTGGCATCGACGAAGAAAGTTTCCGGGGCGCCGTAAACGCCAAGGTTCAGGCCCAGGGAGCCCTCCTCGTCACGGATATCCAGCAGGTACGGATTGTGGAATTCCTTGAGCCACTTCTGCGCATCGGCATTGACGTCCTTGTAGTTGACGCCATAGATCACCACGCCCTGCTCCGCCAGTTTGTTCAGCACCGGGTGTTCGACCCGGCAGGAAATGCACCAGGTGGCCCAGACGTTGACCAGTGCCGGCTTGCCGAGCAAATCCGCCTGGGTCAACTGCTTGTCACCCTGCACGGTCGGCAGCGAGAAAGCCGGGAACGGCTTGCCGATCATTGCCGACGGCAGCTCGGCCGGGTTCAGGAACAGTCCGCGGTAGAGAAACACCGCCACCAGCAGAAACACCGCCAGCGGCAACAACATTATCCAACGCTTCATGCAGTGGCTCCAGACAGGCCCAGTGCTTCCTGCACGCGGCTTTTGACCTTGACCCGATAACGTCGATCAAGGGCTGCCAGCAACCCACCGAGACCGGTGAGCAGGGCGCCGAACCAGATCCAGCGCACGAACGGTTTGACGTGCACCCGCACTGCCCAGGCGCCTTCGCCCAGGGGTTCGCCGAGGGCGACATACAGGTCACGGGTGAACCCGGCATCGATCCCGGCTTCGGTCATCACCGAGTTCTGCACGGTATAGAGACGTTTTTCCGGGTGCAGCACGCTGATTTCCTTGCCGTCGTGGATGACCCGCACGGTGCCTTTGTCCGAGGTGAAGTTCGGCCCTTCGTAGTGCTTGGCGCCCTCGAAGATAAACTGGTAACCGCCCAGATCCATGGATTCGCCCGGTGCCAGGCGCAGGTCACGCTCGGCGCTGTTCTGGCTGGAAAGCACCACGCCCAGAGCACACACGGCAATCCCCAGGTGCGCCACCTGCATGCCCCAATAGCTGCGGGTCAGGGTCGGCAGGCCTTTGATCAGGCCTTTGTGGCGGGTCTTGTCGAAGATGTCGCGCACGCCGGCCAGCAATACCCAGGCGGCGAGCATGAAGGTCGCCAGCACCGCCCAGTTGAAGTCGCCATACGCGATGCCGGCCACCACGGCCAGCGCCGCGCTGCCGAGCAACACCGGGATCAGCATGCCCAGCAGCCATTTGACCGGCGTGTCCTTCCAGCGCACCAGCATGCCGACCGCCATCACTACCATCAGCAACGCCATCAACGGGATGAACAGCGCATTGAAGTACGGCGGGCCGACCGACAGCTTGGCGCCAGTCATGGCATCGAGGATCAGCGGATACAGGGTGCCGAGCAGAATCATCGACGCGGCCACCACCAACACCAGGTTGTTGCCCAGCAGCAGGGTTTCCCGCGACCACAGGTTGAACCCGACATGGCTCTTGACCACCGGCGCGCGCAAGGCAAACAGCGTCAACGAACCGCCGACCACGAACAGCAGGAAGATCAGGATGAACACCCCGCGTTCCGGATCGGAGGCGAAGGCATGCACCGAAGTCAGTACGCCGGAACGCACCAGGAAGGTCCCCAGCAGGCTCAAGGAGAACGCGGCGATGGCCAGCAACACCGTCCAGCTTTTGAACACTCCACGTTTTTCGGTAACGGCCAGCGAGTGAATCAGCGCCGTACCGACCAGCCAAGGCATGAAGGAGGCGTTTTCCACCGGGTCCCAGAACCACCAGCCGCCCCAGCCGAGTTCGTAGTAGGCCCACCAGGAGCCGAGGGTGATGCCAATACCGAGGAACGCCCAGGCAACGATGGTCCATGGCCGCGACCAGCGCGCCCAAGCCGCATCCAGACGCCCGCCGAGCAACGCGGCGATAGCGAAGGCGAAGGCCACGGAGAAACCGACATAACCCATATAGAGCATCGGCGGATGGACGATCAGGCCGATGTCTTGCAGCAACGGGTTGAGGTCGCGACCATCGGTAGGTATTTGCGGCAGGATCCGCGCGAACGGGTTGGAGGTGAGGATCAGGAACAGCAGGAAGCCGGTGCTGATCATGCCCATCACCGCCAGCACCCGCGCCAGCATCACTTGCGGCAGCTGCCGGGAAAATATCGATACTGCGAAGGTCCAGCCGCCGAGGATCAACGCCCAGAGCAGCAACGAACCTTCGTGGGCACCCCATACGGCGCTGAACTTGTAGTACCAGGGCAACGCACTGTTGGAGTTGCCGGCGACATAGGCGACGGAAAAATCGTCGACCATGAAGGCATAGGTCAGACAGCCAAAGGCGAACGTCAGAAAGGCAAACTGGCCCCAGGCGGCAGGCTGGGCCAGGCCCATCCACATCCGGTCACCGCGCCAGGCGCCGAGCAACGGCACCACGGCCTGCACCAACGCAAAACACAGCGCCAGAATCATCGCCAGATGGCCCAGTTCGGGAATAAAGATTCCAGCAGTCATCAGTTAGCCCTCTTTCACGGGTGTCGGTGCCGATTGCCCGCTGTCTTTCAGGGCTTTGGTCACTTCCGGTGGCATGTACTTCTCATCGTGTTTGGCCAGTACTTCGTCGGCCTCTACCACGCCATCGGCGTTGATTTTGCCGAGGGCAACGATGCCCTGACCTTCACGGAACAGGTCCGGAAGGATGCCGCGATAGGTAATGGTGACGGACTTGCTGAAGTCGGTGACGACGAATCGCACGTCCAGAGAATCCCCGGAACGCTGCAGCGAACCCTTCTCGACCATGCCACCGGCACGGATACGCGTGTCTTTCGGTGCTTCGCCGTTGGCGATCTGGGTCGGGGTGTAGAACAGATTGATGTTCTGCTGCAGAGCGCTCAAGGCCAGGCCGACAGCAGCGCCGACTCCGACCAGAAGCGCGAGAATGATCATTAGACGCTTTTTACGCAGCGGATTCACTTGCCGTTCTCCCGGCGCAGACGACGCGCCTCTTGTTGCAGATAACGCTTGCGGGCCAGGATCGGCGCCGCGACGTTGAGGGCCAGCACCGCAAAACAGATGCCATAGGCTGACCAGACATACAGACCGTGATGGCCCATGGCGAGAAATTCGCCCAAGGAGGCAAAACTCATCGTGCAGCCTCCAGAGTATTCAGCACCTGAGCCTTGACCCAACTGCTGCGGGCTTCACGCTTGAGCACTTCGAGGCGCATGCGCAGCAACAGCACCACGCCGAAGAAACAGTAGAAACCCAGTACTGTCAGCAATAGCGGCAACCACATCTCGGCAGGCATCGCCGGTTTCTCGGTGAGACTGAATGTCACACCTTGATGCAGTGTGTTCCACCACTCTACAGAGTATTTGATGATCGGAATGTTGATCACCCCGACAATTGCCAGCACCGCGCAGGCTTTGGCCGCACTGTCACGATTACTGATGGCATTGCCCAGCGCAATAAGACCGAAGTACAGAAACAGCAGAATCAGCATGGACGTTAGTCGTGCATCCCAGACCCACCACGAGCCCCAGGTCGGTTTGCCCCAAATGGCCCCGGTGACCAGCGCCACCACGGTCATCCAGGCACCGATCGGCGCGGCGCATTGCAGGGCGACGTCGGCCAGTTTCATCTTCCACACCAGCCCGACAATGCCGCACACCGCTAGCATCACGTAGCAGGACTGCGCCAGCATGGCGGCCGGGACGTGGATGTAGATGATCCGAAAGCTGTCGCCTTGCTGGTAATCCGGCGGCGCGAAAGCCAGGCCCCAGACAGCGCCGATACCGATCAGCAGCACTGCGGCCATACTTATCCAGGGCAGCATTCTGCCGCTGATACCATAAAACCACTTGGGCGAGCCGAGCTTATGAAACCAAGTCCAGTTCATTGCTGTTTCCATCACGGTTGCTTTTCGTCAGCACGAAAAGCCAGGGTCGGCCTTTTTTCAAAAAAAGTGATCAAAAAATGACCAGACCTCATTATTATTCGCCGACGCTGATCTTCAGGCCAGCAGCTATTGCAAAAGGTGTCAGGGTTACCGCCAAGGCGGTCAGGCTGCCAAGCCAGAGCAGGTAACCCGTTGCCGGCATGCCCTGCAATGCCGCCTGCAAGGCGCCACTGCCGAGAATCAGTACCGGGATGTACAGCGGCAGAATCAACAGTGCCAGCAGCAAGCCACCACGTTTCAATCCCACTGTCAGCGCCGCGCCCACCGCACCGAGCAAACTCAATATCGGTGTACCCAGCAGCAACGACACCAGCAACACTGGCAGACAAGCGGCCGGTAAACCCAGCATCAAGGCCAGCAAGGGTGCGAGCAAAACCAGGGCCAGGCCGGAAAACGCCCAGTGTGCCAGTACCTTGGCTAAAACCAGAAGAGGCAGGGGGTGCGACGAAAGGACCCACTGCTCCAGCGATCCGTCCTCGAAATCACTGCGGAAAAGCCCGTCCAGCGAGAGCAGGACGGACAATAAGGCCGCTACCCACACCAGCCCCGGAGACAAGGTTTGCAACAATTGAGTCTCGGGACCGACGGCCAACGGAAACAATGCGACGACTATTGCGAAGAAAACCAGCGGGTTCGCCAATTCCGCCGGTCGGCGAAACAGCAGACGCGCCTCGCGGGCAACCAGTAGTCCGAAAACACTCATTCGGCCCGGCCCTCAAGGTATAAGCCCAAATCAATATCGCGATAACTGGCAGGCATATGCTTCAAGGTGTGGTGAGTAGTCAACACCACCATACCACCCTGCTCACAATGAACGGCGAGGTGCTCTTCGAGTTGCGCCACGCCTTGTTTGTCGAGGGCGGTGAAAGGTTCGTCGAGGATCCACAGCTGCGGGCTGTCCAGATAGAGCCGGGCCAGTGCTACCCGGCGGCGCTGACCGGCGGACAAGGTGTGACAGGGCACATCCTCGAAACCGCGCAGACCTACCGAATCCAGCGCTTTCCAGATCGCCTCATGGCTGGCCGGCTGATGCAATGCGCAAAGCCAGCTGAGGTTTTCTTCCGGCGTCAGCAAATCCTTGATCCCGGCGGCGTGACCGATCCACAGCAGGTTATGCGCCTGGTCGGTACGCTGCGCTTTCAAGGGCTGGCCGTTGAGCAAGACCTGGCCAGCAGTCGGTTGCATCAGACCGGCCAGCAGGCGCAGCAGGCTGGTCTTGCCGCTGCCGTTGGGGCCGCTGATCTGCAACATATCACCGCCCGCCAGACGCAATTCGAGGTTTTCGAAGAGCATCCGCCAGTCTCGCTCACAGGCGAGCGCTACGGCTTCTAGAAGTGGGCTGGTCAAGAGATCGCGGGCCTTTAGGGTTCAAGTCGGCGGTGGAGCGGCCGTTAAAGTGATGCAGAGTAAATGCATTGGCAGCTTGTTCCAGAGAGCTGCGTCAAACATTTGTGATGTTTTCAGCGCTCCCTTGATAACGGGGCGGCATTATACATGTCATGTCCTGATCCAAAGAGGGCAATTTCGACAGGGTGTGACCCTATGACAGGCGAAATGAACATCCCCCCGCTACCGCAGCCCACTCCCGGCCCTACGCGCCCGGCCGCGGTGAGTGGCGAGTTGCTCAAACTGCTGCAACCGCTGGAAGGCCTGATCGCCGCCGGGCAGACCGCCAAGGCCGAAGTGTTGTCGCTGAAACAGGCGGATCAGACGTTCCAGTTGCTGCTCAAGCTGACGCTCGACAGCGGCCGCCAGACCACCCTCCAGGCCATCAGCAACCAGCCCCTGGCCGCAGGCACTAACCTCGCGGTCAGCCAGCTGTCGGCCGGCAAACTGACGATCAGCGTACAGCAGGCCATCGCCTCCAGCGTCGCCACCCTCACCCGCCTGGATACGGCGCAACTGCCGGTCGGCAGTTTGCTCCAGGGCAAGGTACTGACCACTCAGTTGCTGCCCCAAACCCCTGGCCAACCCTCGGTTTATCGCTCGCTGGTGAGCCTGCTCAATACCGCCTTGAGCGGCAATACCTTGAGCATCGACAGCCCGCAACCGCTGCGCATCGGCAGCCTGCTCAGCGCCATGGTCCAGGGTTCACAGGAGCTGAGCTTCGTGCCCCTGAGCGGTCGTCAAGACCAACTGGCGGTGGCGCAACAACTGATCAGTCAACAGAGCCGCCAGGGTTCACTGGAGGGGTTGCTCAATGCCTTGCAGAATCAGACCTCAGCCAGTACGACATCAGCCGCTATGCGCGCGGCCATCGACCAGTTGCTCAGTGGATTGCCTGACGCCCAACAGTTGAGCACGCCGAAGGGCCTGGCCCAGGCGCTGGCCAACAGTGGTCTGTTCCTTGAAGCGAAATTGCTCGCTGGGCAAAACCCGGCGCTGACCCCGGACATGAAAGCCAACCTGCTGCGCCTGATCGGGCAAATGGCCGCCGGTCTGCCGGCCAGCACCCACTTCAATGCAATCATTGCCGCCAACACCCTGGCCCAGGCAATGCCGAGCTTTGTCCGCAGCGCCCTCGGCACCCTCGGCCAGGTCAGCGCCAAACCCCATCCCGGCGGTTTCCCGCTACCTTCGCGCTTGCTGCAAAGCCAGGACGGCGAAGGTGATCTGGAACACTTGCTGCGCCTGGCCGCCGCGGCAGTTTCGCGCCTGCAAAGCCATCAGCTGTCGAGCCTGGAGCAGACCGGCCTCACCGCCGAGGGCAATCTGCAAAGCACCTGGCAGCTGGAAATTCCCATGCGCAACCTGCAGGACATCGTGCCGTTGCAGCTCAAGTTCCAGCGCGAGGAAACACCCGAGAAAGAACCGAGCGAAAAATACCCGGAGCGCGAACCCAAGCAGCTGTTGTGGCGAGTCGAACTGGCGTTCGCCATGGAACCGCTCGGGCCGCTGCAAATCCAGGCACAGCTGGTTCAGGGTCGTTTGTCCGGCCAGCTGTGGGCCGAGCGGCCGTACACCGCCAGCCTGATCGAGAGCCACTTGAGCGGGCTGCGCGAGCGCCTGGTAGCGTCCGGCCTGAACGTCGGCGATCTGGACTGCCACCTCGGCACCCCCCCCCAAGGCGTACAAACCCGCCTCGAACAACGCTGGGTCGACGAAACCGCATGAAAAACCCCAACCCGCCCCTCCAGGCCATCGCCCTCAAATACGACGGCCATCACGCACCGACCCTCACCGCCAAGGGCGACAACGAACTGGCCGAAGCCATCCTGAAGATTGCCCGCGACTGTGAAGTGCCGATCTACGAAAATGCCGAACTGGTGAAGTTGCTGGCCAGAATGGAACTGGGTGACAGCATTCCGGAAGAGTTGTACCGGACCATCGCCGAGATCATTGCGTTTGCCTGGAACCTGAAGGGCAAGTTCCCGGAAGGGCATGATCCGCAAGCACCGATGATAGAGCGGGATGTGACGGCGCAGGGAGATGACTACTAGTCGAAAGGGATGTCGGCTTTAAGGCCGTCTCCGCGGGCGTGCCCTGTAGGAGCTAGCTTGCTCGCGATGGACGTTAACGATAAC
>NZ_CABVHQ010000036.1 GCF_902497895.1 Pseudomonas fluorescens | reverse complement strand
CGGTATCGGCTACGTGATCGTCGGCCTGCTGGTCGGCGGCACAGCCGGTTCGATCATGGCCAAGCGCGTCGAAATGACCAAAATGCCGGAACTGGTCGCCTTCATGCACAGCATGATCGGTATGGCCGCGGTGTTCATCGCGATCGCCGCCGTGGTCGAGCCGCAATCGCTGGGTATCGTCAAGCTACTGGGCGATGCAATTCCTTCCGGTAACCGCCTGGAGCTGTTCCTGGGCGCGGCGATCGGTGCCATTACCTTCTCCGGTTCGGTGATTGCCTTCGGCAAGCTGTCGGGCAAGTACAAGTTCCGCCTGTTCCAGGGTGCACCCGTACAGTTCAGCGGCCAACACAAGTTGAACCTGGTGTTGGGCTTGTCCACGCTAGGCCTGGGCCTGGTGTTCACGTTCACCGGCGACCTCACGGCGTTCGCCCTGATGCTGGCGCTGGCTTTCGTGCTGGGCGTGCTGATCATCATCCCGATCGGCGGCGCGGACATGCCGGTGGTGGTGTCGATGCTCAACAGCTACTCGGGTTGGGCGGCGGCCGGTATCGGTTTCTCGCTGAACAACTCGATGCTGATCATCGCCGGCTCCCTGGTGGGCTCATCGGGTGCGATCCTCTCGTACATCATGTGCAAGGCAATGAACCGTTCGTTCTTCAACGTGTTGCTCGGCGGTTTCGGCGGCGCAACTGAAGCGGCCGGTCCTGCCGGCTCCACGGAAGCGCGCCCGGTAAAGTCCGGCTCGTCCGACGACGCCGCGTTCCTGCTGACCAACGCCGATACCGTGATCATCGTGCCCGGCTATGGCCTGGCGGTGGCGCGTGCCCAGCACTCGCTGATGGAGCTGGCGGAGAAGCTGACTCACCGTGGCGTCACCGTAAAGTTCGCGATTCACCCGGTTGCCGGGCGGATGCCGGGGCACATGAACGTCCTGCTGGCCGAGGCCGAAGTGCCTTACGAGCAGGTGTTCGAGATGGAAGACATCAACTCCGAGTTCGGTCAGACCGACGTGGTACTGGTGCTCGGCGCCAACGACGTGGTCAACCCGGCGGCGAAGAACGATCCGAAATCGCCGATTGCCGGCATGCCGATCCTCGAGGCCTATAAAGCCAAGACGGTGATCGTCAACAAGCGCTCGATGGCCAGCGGTTATGCCGGCCTGGAGAACGAACTGTTCTATCTGGACAAGACCATGATGGTGTTCGGCGACGCCAAGAAAGTCATTGAAGACATGGTCAAAGCCGTCGAATAAACACTGCTCCCGCGCAATACCAAAAACCCCGGCCTCGAGTAGGCTGGGGTTTTTTATTGCCCGCAGAAACCGACCAAAGGCTCTAAATCAAGGGTCGGCATTCGACCATGGTAGCGGGAGGAATTTTTTTGAAATCACTAAACTGTATACCTTGCTTTCGTTGCCCGAGATAACCATCCATGTATCGTGATCGTATTCGCTTGCCTTCGCTGTTAAGTAAGGTCATGAGCGCGGCTGATGCCGCCGCTTTGATCAAGGACGGCATGACCGTCGGCATGAGCGGTTTTACCCGCGCCGGCGACGCCAAAGCCGTGCCCCATGCACTGGCCGAACGCGCCAAAGTGACTCCGCTGAAAATCAGCCTGATGACCGGCGCCAGCCTGGGCAACGACCTCGACAAACAACTTACCGAAGCCGGCGTACTGTCGCGGCGCATGCCGTTCCAGGTCGACAGTACCCTGCGTAAAGCCATCAACGATGGCACCGTGATGTTTATCGACCAGCACCTTTCCGACACCGTCGAGCAACTGCGCAACCGCCAGATCAAAGCCGTTGACCTGGCCGTAATCGAATGCGTCGCCATCACCGAAGAAGGCCACCTGGTCCTGAGCACCTCGGTGGGCAACTCGGCCAGCTTCGCGATCCTGGCCAAAGAGGTGATCATCGAGATCAACCTGGCCCAGCCACTGGAGCTGGAAGGCCTGCATGACATCTATATACCGAGCTATCGGCCGACCCGCCTGCCGATTCCGATACTCAAGGCGGACAGCCGCATCGGCAGCCATGCGGTACAGATCGATCCGGCAAAGATCGTCGGTATCGTCATCAGCAACCAGCCCGACTCGGCATCCACCATATTGCCACCCGACCTGGAAACCCAGGCCATCGCCAATCACCTGGTGGAGTTCTTCAAAAATGAAGTGCGCGAGAACCGCCTGACCAATACCCTGATGCCGCTGCAAGCGGGTATCGGCACCATCGCCAACTCAGTGATGCACGGCCTGATCGATTCGCCGTTCCACGACATGATCATGTATTCGGAAGTGCTGCAGGACTCTACCTTCGACCTGTTCGACGCTGGCAAACTGAGCTTTGCCTCGGGCAGCTCCATGACCCTGTCGGCCAAAAAGCACGCCGAAGTCTTCAGCGACCTGAGCCGTTACAAACCGCAACTGGTACTGCGCCCGCAGGAGATTTCCAACCACCCGGAAGTCATCCGCCGCCTAGGCATCATCGGCATCAACACCGCGCTGGAGTTTGACCTGTACGGTAACGTCAACTCCACTCACGTCTGCGGCACGCGGATGATGAACGGCATCGGTGGTTCGGGCGATTTTTCGCGCAATGCACACCTGGCGATCTTCGTCACCAAGTCGATTGCCAAAGCCGGGGCGATCTCCAGCGTGGTGCCGATGGTCAGCCACGTTGACCATACCGAGCACGACGTCGACATTCTCGTCACCGAGATAGGCCTGGCGGACTTGCGCGGCCTGGCACCACGGGAACGGGCGCGGGTGATCATCGACAACTGCGTGCACCCGGCCTATCGGGAAGCCTTGAACGACTACTTCAAAGCCGCTTGTGCCGTGGGCGGACACACCCCGCATATCCTGCGTGAAGCACTGAGCTGGCACATCAACCTGGATGAGACCGGGAAAATGCTCGCGGTGTAATTGGTACAGTTGGCAGCTGACAAAAATGCAATTTTGTCAGCCGCCCGTTGCCACCGCACATTCTGTCTAAAACTGTACTGCTGTACTGGTCATTTCCTACCGAAAGCTCCTACCTTTTCGAGTCAAATCGGCAAAATCGCACCATAACGGTGCCGACAGGTACAGTTGCCTCAATTTCGAACAGTACAGCACCTCTAAACAGTTAACTGGCCCCTCACAATACAGGTGAACTGTATCTACAGAGACTTGCCCAAGAGGAGGATCATTGGCATCAGTTAAACCACTACCTAATCCCGCCACAAGCGGAAGGATGCTAACCATGGAACGTACACTCAGTTCCGACCTGTTCTTCGAAGACCAAGCTGTTAACACCCAGGCCTCCATGCCTCTTCGTGTTCTCGCCAACCTGATGCTGTGGCAGCGCCGCATCTCCAGCCGCCACCAACTGGCTCGCCTGGATTCGCGTCTGCTGGCTGACGCAGGGATTAGCGAAGCACAACGCTATGAAGAGTTGAGCAAGCCGTTCTGGCGCTAACTTAGCGTCGCTGGCTCTGACCCACCGGGTCCACCGCCAGCACTTGAATTGAACAAACAAAACCCGTCGCGGGCAACTGCGACGGGTTTTGTCGTTTCCGGGCCTGGGAAAAGGGCCATACAGGGGCGCCAACTTCCAACAAGTACAGTTTGACAATAAAGAAAACTGAACCAGTACAATTTAACTCTGTTGTATCTGTAGTCCCATTCTCATCGCGAACAACATGGGGCTCCAAGGCCAGCCCCCGGCCTCCCAGCAAGGAAGGCACCATGAATCGCTTATTGGAAGTCGCTGCACCCAAGGCCCGCCAGCAGTCGCCCATCCATATTCTGGGTCGCCTGTTCGCCGCACTTGCCCGGAGCCTGGAGAGAGCCCGCACCCGCCGTTTACTCGGCCAGTTGAATGACCAGCAACTGGCCGATCTGTGCATCAGCCATGCCGACCGCATAGCCGAACTGGACAAACCATTCTGGGGCTAGCTGCCTATAGATGACGAGACAGGACTATCGAAGTGCCACAGTGCGGCCTAATATCCATCAAGGACGTGGCGAACTATGCAAAGCGCGCGTCTGATATCCAAGGCACCGCAACTTGCAGTGGCTGCCAGGTGCTTTGCTCGGTGCCACTTTTATCTGTTTATCTACAGGAGTTACACCATGTCCCGTCTTCGTCTGCTCAGCGCTGCAGCCCTGCTGGTCGTGGCCGCCAATGCGCATGCCACCAGCTTCATCGTTACCACGGACGCTGTCGTCGGTGCACTCAAGGCCACCTCGGACGCCACCTCCGATCTGACCTCCTCGCTGCGAGACGACAAGATCGTCCGTGAGGCCCGTGACGACGCCGCCAGCTTCGTCGCCACCCAAGGCGGCATCCGCGGCGTGAAACTGGAAAGCGCCCTTGACCACATTCGCCAACAGGCGCCGCAGTTGAATGCGAGCGACGCACAGCTGGCACAAGCGATCCTGGCAATCTGATCGTAAGATGCAAGCGGGGCACGCCTGTCGTGCCCCGATCCTTCGATGCTGGCTCTAGCCCGGGCATTGCGCTAGCCTTGGCATTCGCTTTCAGCTATCGAGTCCCATGCGTTTTCCGCCAAGTCCGCTCATCGTCGCCCTCTGCATCGCTGCCTGCTGGACAGGTCCGGCGCAGGCCCTCGAACTCAGCACCCAAGGCCTGGTGCTCAGCGGCTACGCCAGCAGCAAAGTGATCTGCGCCCCCTTTGACAACAAACTGATCCTGGCCGCCCAGGATGATGCCGCAGCGTTTATCGCCAGTGATGGGCAACTGCGCGGAGCGCAACTGCAATCCGCGCTGAATTTCCTGCGACATACTCAATCAAAACTTCATGCCAGCGACCTTGAACTGGCACAGGCAATTCTCGTCCAATAGTTATCCCTGCCTTTCGGAGTCGTACCATGCGTAGTCCGCTGATTGTCGCCACCCTTGGCCTGCTGTTGTTAGCCGGCGTGACCCAGGCGCAAACCCTGGTAGCCACCAGTAACATCATTATCCGTGCCTTTGAGCGCTCGATTGATTTCACCTCCGACACCACCAGCTCCATTCGTGACTCGAAAGTCGTGCGAGAAGCTCACGACGACGCCGCCAGTTTTGTAGCCAGCGAAGGCGATATCCGCGGCGCCCAACTGGAAGCTGCCTTCGATACTCTGCGTAGCCATGTGCCCGAAGCCCGCGATGCCAGTGACCAGGTTCTCGCTGAAGCCATCCTCGCACTGTGAGGCCGCTCGCTGCCTGGCTGCTGGCCGGAGTTGTGTTACTGCTGGGCAACACGGTCCAGGCTGACCTGCAATTACGGCTCAAGACCGAGGGGCTCAGTCCTGCCGAGCAACAGGCCAGCCAGGCATTGCTGGATGAGGCGATGCGAGCGCTACCACCGCGCTTCATCGAGCAACTGGACCGGCGCATAGATGTCGGCTGGACCAGCAACATGCCGAGCAACGCCTACGGCCAGGCGTCACTGGTCGCCGAGCTCGATCTCAATCGCAATCTGCTCGCCAGCCTCACCGATGGCTCTGCGGCGAAGAAAAAAACCCATCGCCCACACGTGACCGTGCGCCGGGAAATGCTCGCCACGGTATTGCACGAACTGACCCACATCTACGACCGTTCGCGTTTATGGCCGAACGCCGAACGCACGCTGATCCAGCGCTGCACACGGCAGAACAACAGCTCGGGGCTGATCGGCATCCCGGACCAATGCCGCGGCCAGACGGCGCGGCGTTTTACCCTCAGTGACGACCCACGCCTGCTGGACCTGGCCGGCTGGCCGCAGTACGTGGGCCGGCGCGGTGAACGCGAACAGCACAACCGGCAGATCGCCCGCAGCCCGGATATCTACGAGACCAGCAGTCCGAAAGAGTTCGTCGCGGTCAACATGGAGTACTTCCTCCTTGACCCGAGCTACGCCTGCCGTCGTCCCGCGCTGTACCGCTACTACCAGGAGCATTTCGGTTGGGCACCCGCTGCCAGGGACAATTGCGCCAAGTCATTCGCCTTCCTCAACGCGGGCAATGACTTCGCCAAACAGCCGCTAGGGCAGGTCGACCCGGAACGGGTGTACGCCGTCGACTACCTGTTGGCCGAAGCCAATCAGAACTGGGTCAGCCGCTGGGGGCATAGCATGCTGCGGTTGGTGATCTGTGCGCCGGGCCGCCCGCGCGGGCCAGACTGCCGACTGGACCTGGACCAACATCTGGTGCTGTCCTATCGCGCCTTTGTCGGCGACGTGCAGCTGTCGAGCTGGGACGGCCTGACGGGAGCGTATCCATCACGACTGTTTGTCCTGCCACTGGCCCAGGTAATCGACGAATACACCAAGACCGAGCTGCGCAGTCTGGCGTCGGTGCCGCTCACCCTGTCACGCAGCGAAATAGAGGATATGGTCGAGCACGCCGCCGAGATGCACTGGAGCTACGACGGCAACTATTTTTTCATCTCCAATAACTGCGCCGTCGAAAGCCTCAAGTTGTTGCGCAGTGGCAGCAACAATCCACAGCTGATCGGTCTGGACAGCATCATCCCCAACGGTTTGCTGAAAGTGCTCAAGGCTCGCGGGTTGGCGGACACCAGCGTACTGGACGATCCACGCGAAGCGTTGCGCCTGGGCTATCGCTTTGACTCGTTCCGCGACCGTTATCAGGCAATGTTCGAAGTGTTGAAGAAGCATCTGCCGATCAAACAGACCAGCGTCGAAGACTGGTTGGCGCAGAGCGCTGCAGAACGTCGCCCATGGTTCGACCAGGCCGACCTGCGTACCAGCGCCGCCTTGCTGCTCCTGGAACAGGCGAGTTTTCGCCGGCAATTGCTGCTGGCTCAGGATGAAGTCAAACAGCGCTACCTCGGTGCCCGGGACTTGAAAAACGGCGGCATGGATAAGGCCAACAAGACCTTGCAGCAAATCCTGGCCAATAGCGGCTTCCTCAGCCGCCCGGCGGAACTGCTGGGCAGGGGTGGTTATGGCTTGCCTCAGGCCAGCGAGTGGCAACGGCTGGAATCGGAAAGCAACCTGCGGCAGAAACAGCTGCAGGCCCTCACGGGCGATCTGGACAAAGAAGTCCGCGCGTTGCTCGAGCCAGGCCGCGCAGCCGAGATTGCGGCGAATGAAGCTAACGTCAAACAGGTCGGCGAGCATTTGCGGGCGTTGCACAAGGCCGCGGGTGGGTTGGAGTTGCCGTAGCAGCTGGCGAAGACTGCGTTCGGCCGCGAAGCGGTCGTAAAAACTGCCAACGCAATTCAAGCCATGAGATGGGGTGGTCTGAATTGCGACTGCTTCGCAGCCGAACGCAGGCTTCGCCAGCTGCTACGTGAACGTGTCGTGACAGGACCTCCTTACAGTTTTTCCTCCGCCTCCTCGGGCAAACCCTCATCCAGATGCACCCACGGCAGCCGGCTGGCGGTCCAGATATGCCGATCAGCGGGTGCCAGTTCTGGATGGTCGAGGGTCGCGACGGTTACATCGATGCTGTCCGGGCTCAGCTGGGTGATGAAGGCCAGTTGAGCGCCACAATTCTCGCAGAAATACCGCACGCAGCCTGGCGAAGAGTCGTACTGCCTGGCAGTGCCAGCCAACCACTGAAACGCGCTGCGGGGGAGGGTGATCCAGGTCGTTACCAGCCCGCCGCTGACTTTGCGACAAATCGAACAATGACAGTGGGCAATATCGCGCAGAGGTCCGCTGAACTGGTAACGCAGCCTGCCGCAATGGCAGCCGCCGGTGTGGAGCCCGGTCATCTCGATGTCTCCTCGAATGTTTGCGGGACCTTGAATCTGATCCTCACCGACAATTCCCACCCTGTAAATCCTCAATCCGTCCGACAAGCAACTCGTCAGTCGTTTGATCAGCGAAAGCTGGCTGAAAGCTTGCGCGATTAGGATCGCCCTCACTCCCGGCAATAGACCGGTTGGCCAAAGCAAGTGTTTCGACCTCTTTGTGGCCCGATTAACAACAACAATGGTGATTCTGATGCTTACTGTTTTCCGCCTGTCCGCCTCGACTCCCCCCGTACGCCTCGTGCTTCCCGTTCTGCGCTGACCTGTCCGGTTTGCCATTCCCTAGCCGCGCTACGCCTGGAGTATTCCTATGCTGACTTTCCTTGGCTTTGCCATGGTCATCACGTTCATGTTCCTGATCATGACCAAGCGCCTGTCCGCGCTGATCGCCTTGATTATCATCCCGATCCTGTTCGCCTTGTTCGGTGGTTTCGCGCCGAAAATCGGCCCGATGATGCTCGAAGGCATCACCAAGCTCGCCCCGACCGGGGTGATGCTGATGTTCGCCATCCTCTATTTCGCCTTGATGATCGACTCCGGGCTGTTTGACCCTGCGGTGCGCAAGATCCTCAAGCTGGTCAAGGGCGACCCGTTGAAGGTCTCGGTCGGTACCGCGGTACTGGCGCTGATTGTGTCCATGGACGGTGACGGCGCCACCACGTACATGATCTGCGTGGCCGCCATGTTGCCGCTCTACAGCCGTATCGGCATGAGCCCGCGGATCATGGCCGGTCTGATCATCCTCGCCGGTGGCGTGATGAACATGACCCCTTGGGGCGGCCCGACCGCTCGTGCAGCCAGTGCCCTGCACATCGACCCGTCAGATATTTTTGTACCGATGATCCCGGCCATGCTTGCCGGCGTGGCAACCATCCTGGCGATTGCCTATATGTACGGTAAGCGCGAACGCGCACGCCTGGGTGAGTTGCACCTGATAGGCGACGAAGTCGACCACAGCGAAATCAGCGTTTCGCAGTTTCCGGATGCCCGTCGTCCGAAGCTGATCTGGTTCAACGGCGGTCTGACCCTGGTGCTGATGGGCACATTGGTCGCCGGTCTGCTGCCATTGCCGGTGCTGTTTATGGTGGCCTTCAGTATCGCCATGATCGTCAACTACCCATGCCTGCAACAACAGAAGGACCGTGTCGCGGCTCACGCCGGTAGCGTCCTGGCGGTGGTCGGGCTGATTTTCGCCGCGGGTATCTTCACCGGCATCCTGTCCGGCACCGGCATGGTCGATGCGATGTCGAAAAGCCTGCTGGCGGTGATTCCGGATGTTCTCGGCCCGTACCTGGCGGTGATCACGGCACTGGTGAGCATGCCGTTCACCTTTTTCATGTCCAACGATGCTTTTTATTACGGGGTGTTACCGGTTCTCGCCGAAGCCGCCAGCCACTACGGCATCACCGCTGTGGAAATGGCACGTGCCTCGATCGTCGGTCAACCCGTCCACTTGTTGAGCCCGCTGGTGCCGTCCACCTATTTGCTGGTAGCACTGGCCGGAATCGACTTCGGCGATCACCAGCGTTTCACCTTGAAGTGGGCAGTACTGGTTTGCCTGTGCATAATGTTCGCCGCTTTGCTGATGGGGATTTTTCCGCTGTTCAGCACTCTATAAGCTCAAGTCTCACCACGACGGGTCTAAACTTCGACTTTCAAAGTTTGGCCCGGTGCGGTTCAACACTCGCTCAAAGGAATACACATGGAATGGCTGACCAACCCGGAAATCTGGGTTGCCTTCTTTACGCTGACTGCCCTGGAGATCGTCCTGGGTATCGACAACATCATCATGATCTCGATTCTGGTCAGCCGTATGCCCAAGCATATGCAGGCCCGCACGCGGATCTTCGGCCTGGCGCTGGCCATGGTCACCCGGATCCTGTTGTTGCTGTCGATCACCTGGGTCATGCGTCTGACCGCCGATCTGTTCGTGGTCTTCGACCAGGGGATTTCCGGGCGCGACCTGATCCTGTTCTTCGGTGGTCTGTTCCTTCTGTGGAAAAGCTCCCAAGAGATGTACCACGCACTGGAAGGTGAAGACGAAACCACCGACGAGCTGAACGCCAAGGGCGGTAATTTCTTCTACACCATCATCCAGATCGCGATCATCGACATCGTTTTCTCCCTGGACTCGGTGATCACCGCAGTCGGCATGGTTTCCCATGTGCCGGTCATGGTCGCGGCGATCGTCGTCGCGGTCCTGGTGATGATGATGGCTGCAGGCACCATCAGCGACTTCATCGACAAACATCCGTCGCTGAAAATGCTCGCACTGTCGTTCCTGTTGCTGGTCGGTACCGTCTTGATCGCCGAATCCTTCGAAGTGCATCTGCCAAAAGGCTACGTCTACTTCGCCATGGCGTTCTCGCTGGCAGTGGAAGCGGTCAACATCAAGTTGCGCACCGCGATGGCGAAAAAGCGCAAGCAACAAGATCCAGTGAAACTGCGCAAGGACATCCCGGGCCAATAACCTGAAGCGGCGCTGTTGAAGAAGGGGCTTTCGAGCCCCTTTTTCACGTCCGCGGTGTCGCGAAAGGAGGTCGAAAAAGAAGCTGAACTCATGACAGTTTTGTTTCAATCGACGCTTTAGCTATGCGATGCTGGCGCCCAGACCGTTAGCCAACTAAAGCTTAAGTACAGAACTTAGAGCGTCGCTTGCCCCTTTGGGGCGCTTTTCACCCCAGGGGGCCCTATGCTGACCCTGCTCAATCTGCTCTCCGCCGTGGCCTTGTTGATTTGGGGCACGCACATCGTCCGAACCGGCATCCTGCGGGTCTACGGCTCGAACCTGCGCCACTTGATCGGCCAGAACATGTCCAAGCGCCCGCTGGCGTTTATCGCCGGGATACTGGTGACCGCCATGGTCCAGAGCAGCAACGCCACGGCCATGCTGGTCACCTCGTTCGTTGGCCAGGGCCTGATGGCACTGACGCCGGCACTGGCAACCATGCTCGGCGCCGACGTCGGTACGGCGTTGATGGCTCGGGTACTGACCCTCGACTTGTCCTGGCTCTCGCCGCTGCTGATTTTCCTCGGGGTGATTTTCTTTCTCTCGCGCAAACAGACCCGCGCCGGCCAATTAGGGCGGGTCGGCATCGGTCTGGGGCTGATCATTCTTGCCCTGCAACTGATAGTCGAAGCCGCAGCCCCGATCACCCAGGCGCAAGGGGTGAAGGTGGTGTTCGCATCCCTGACCGGGGATATCCTGCTCGACGCCCTGGTTGGCGCGCTGTTCGCGATGGTTTCCTATTCCAGCCTGGCAGCTGTTCTGCTCACGGCGACGCTGGCCAGCGCGGGGCTCATCAGCCTGCCGGTGGCCATCGGTCTGGTGATCGGGGCAAATATCGGCAGTGGGGTATTGGCCTTTCTCAGTACCAGTATGCAGAACGCCGCCGGTCGCCAAGTGGCGCTGGGCAGCCTGCTGTACAAACTGATCGGTCTGTTGCTGATCATCCCGGTGCTCGATCCGCTGGTGCACTGGATGGACTCCCTCGATTACGGTCCGCAAGGCTTGGTGATCGGATTTCATCTGCTCTACAACACCGTCCGTTGCCTGTTGCTGCTGCCCAGCGTCGGACCAATGGCGCGGCTCTGTGCCTGGCTGCTGCCGGAGCGCCCGGAGATCAACGGCCTGGCTCGGCCGCGCCACCTGGACCCGACCGCACTGGTCACCCCCAGCCTGGCGCTGGCCAACGCGGCGCGGGAAACCCTGCGCATTGGCGACCTGATCGACAATATGCTCGAAGCAATGCTCGATGTACTGCGTGGCAAACAGACCGCCGTCACCCAGGAGATGCGGCGCATGAGTGACGATGTCGAGGCGCTCTACAGCGCGATCAAGCTCTATCTGGCGCAGATGCCCCGCGAGGATCTCAGCGACCAGGACAGCCGACGCTGGGCGGAAATCATCGAACTGGCGATCAACCTGAAACTCGCCAGCGATCTGATCGAACGCATGTTGCGCAAGGTTCAGCAGCAGAAGACCTCACAGCGCCGCTCCTTCTCCGATGTCGGCCTGGAGGAACTGGCGGACCTGCACAGCCAGCTGATCGTCAACCTGCGCCTGGGCCTGTCGGTGTTCCTCAGCGGCGACAAGGAGAGCGCCCGGCAATTGCTCCGGGAAAAACGCCGCTTCCGCGCCCGGGAACGGCGCCTGGCCCATGCCCATGTCAGCCGCTTGCAACGCAAGATAGTGCAAAGTATCGAGACCAGTTCGCTGCATCTGGAGTTGATCGCCGATATGAAGCGCTTGAATTCACTGTTCTGCAGCAGTGCTTATGTAGTGTTGGAGACCTCCGACACTGGAGCACTGGAGGTGGACGATTTGGCTGACATCACTCATTCGCCTTGAACGTCTGGCGTTGGTAGAAGTCAGTTCAAACTGATGACAGTTAACTCTGTGGCGAGGGAACTTGCTCCCGCTGGACCGCGCAGCGGTCCTGAAATCAGCCAACGCGACTGGTCCGATAGAACGCATATACCGGTTTTACGACTGCTGCGCAGCCGAGCGGGAGCAAGCTCCCTCGCCACAAAAGCCGGTTCACTCAACCTATTGAGTCCGGTATTTATCCGCCAGGAAGCTTGTTATGCGTTGTCTGCTGTTCGCTTTGCTGTTGCTCGGCTCAACCCCTTTGTTTGCCCTGGATCGCTTCCAGGTCGAAGGCTATGTGCTGCCCAACGGTCTGCAAGTGCTGCTCAAACCCGGCGGTGAACGCGGTCATGTGGCGATCCGTCTGGTGGTCGGAGTCGGCCTGGATGACTTCAGCTGCGCCGACAAGGAACTGCCGCACCTGCTCGAACATCTGCTCTTCAGTGGCATCGATGCCAGCGGCGAAGGCGGGCTGGAAGAACGCATGCAGGCGCTGGGCGGCGAGTGGAATGCCTACACCAGCAACGCCGACACGACCTTCGTCATCGAAGCCCCGGCGAAGAACCAGCGCAAAGTCCTCGATCTATTGCTCGCGCTACTGACCCAAACCCGGATCGATGACACCGCGATCCATGCCGCCCAGCAAGTGGTCCAGCGCGAGGACGGCGGTCACTACACCCACTTGCAGCGCTGGCTGGACCGCCAGGACCTGGGCCACAAGGCCAGCAATCAGCTGGCGGTGGAACTCGGGCTGAAATGCGCCGAGCGGGCCGAGGTCGACCGCCTGACCCGCGAGCAGTTGGAGAAGGTGCGCCAGGACTGGTACGCACCCAACAACATGACGCTGATCATCGTCGGCGAGCTGGAGCGCCTGTTGCCGGCGTATCTGGAACGCACCTATGGTCAGCTCGAACCGGTGGACCCCAGCGAGCATCCGCCGCTACCGGAAATCCGCAACAGTGCAGAACTCAAACGCAACCTGATCCGCGGCTGGGTCGGTGGTGGCGCCAAGCTGCACTGGTTGGTTCCCGAGCCGGTCCTGGACAACCAGCACGACGAAACCTTCGACTTGCTCAAGGACTACCTGGACTGGGCGTTGTATCGCCAATTGCGCCTCGCCCACGGGCTGTCTTATGGACCCTGGAGCGAACGCGAAGTGTTCGGCGGTGTCGGTTTTCTCAGTCTGAACGCCGACCTGGAGCGTGATGACCTGCCACGGGCCGAGCAGGCGCTCGACGAGATGAAGGCCAGACTGCTCAAGGACGGACTCGATCCCGGCACCTTTTCCCGCCTGCAACAGGCCGCCGTCGCCCGTCAGGCCTGGGCCGTGCAAGGTAATAGCGCTTTGGCGGATTACTACTGGAGTGCCCTCGGCGACTATGACCACGGCCGTTTTGCCAATCCGGCCAAGCGCCTGCAGGCGGTCAGTCTGAAGCAAGCCAACCTGGCCATGCGCCAGTTGCTTGACCAGCCCGGTTACCTGCGGATCGAGAAGCCCTTGATGAGCTACGACAGTTTGACCTGGATGGCGGGCGGGGTGCTGGGTCTGATCGCCCTGGCTTTGCTGGGTTGGCAAATTCATCGCAGAAAACAATAACCCTGTGGCGAGGGAGCTTGCTCCCGCTGGGGCGCGAAGCGGCCCTGAAACCAGCCACCTGGTATGTCTGAAAGAATGCGTCAGCCTGATTTACGGCTGCTTCGCACCCGAGCGGAGCAAGCTCCCTCGCCACAGGGGCACGCCACCGGTATTGTGTCGGAGATCTTTCCTACTAAGACTGCGAATAGCCGAATGCCGAACTGGACTCCTCACATACAGCGCATCATGGAACTGATGAAGCGCTACCCAGGGGTGATTGCGCTCGGTGGTTTTATCTCCGGCGTCGGCAGCTTCATGCTGGTGGATCGCCAGCAAGGCCTGGCGACCTGGATCACCACCATCATGCTGGTGAGCTGGATCTGGCTGATGCTGGAACACAGCCTGACCAAACTCTTCACCAAGATCTTCAAGCGTGAGATTCCCGAAACACTGCTGCGTTACGCGACGCAGATGATCCATCAGGAAAGCCTGTTTTTCGTCCTGCCGTTCTTCCTCATCACCACCACCTGGAACAGCGGGCAACTGTTCTTCACCGGGATGCTCGGCGCTGCGGCGCTGATTTCGATCATCGATCCGTTGTACTACAAATGGCTGGCGCCACGCCGCTGGCTGTTTCTGGCGCTGCATACGCTGACCTTGTTTGCCGCCTTGCTGGCCGCGCTGCCGATCATCCTGCACCTGACCACCGCGCAAAGCTTCAAGCTGGCACTGGGCATCGCCATGCTGCTGTCGTTCCCGAGCCTGGCGTCGAGCTTTCCGATCCGCAACTGGCGCAGTGGGGTGGCGTTGCTGGCCGTGACCCTGGCAGTCGGTGGCGCCGGCTGGTTGCTGCGCTCCTGGGTACCCCCGGCGACCCTGTGGATGACCGAGGTGGCAATCACCACTCAAATGCAGGACAGAACCCCCGGCGACAGTCTGGAAGAAGTCAGCGCCAGCCAGGTCCGCAGTAGCGGTTTGTATGCCTTCACCGCGATCAACGCACCCCGTGGGCTGAATGAACGGATCTATCACGTCTGGAAATTCAACGGTAAGGAGGTCGACCGCATTGCCCTGGATATTCACGGCGGGCGCAAGGAAGGCTACCGGGCCTGGACCCACAAACAGGTGTTCCCGGACAATCCGGTCGGCAGCTGGCAGGTTCGGGTGCTGACCGAAGACGGCCAGGTGATCGGTGTATTGCGCTTCAAGGTGACCGACGCAGGTCAAGACACCAAGGCGCCAAGCGCGGCAAAGTAGCCGCGAAGAGCATTGCTTTGCGGCGAAATGTGTGTGCCTACAACTGCTCCAGACAACCCGCCAAATCATTGCCGAGCTTTTCCAGAAGCTGCTCATACCCTTGGGCAGTGGCGGGCGTGTAACCGCCCAGCGCATCCAGCTCCGCCAGTTTCACCGGTAGCCCGGTGGCCAGTGTCTCGGCCAACCGTGGACGCAGCGGTGGTTCACTGAAGACGCACGTCTTGCCGACTTCCTGCAAGCGCTGACGCATCGCCGCCACATGCTGGGCGCCAGGTTGCACTTCGGTCGCCACACTGAATACCCCGGCATGCTTGAGGCCGTAGGCTCCTTCGAAATAATCGAAAGCCTCATGGAAGACAAAGTAGGGTTTGCCTTGAATGCCGGCCAATCGAGCTTTGAGACGAGTGTCCAGGGCATCCAGGCGCTCATCGAAGGCTTTGCGGTTGCGCTGATAGCGGTCGCTGTTGGCTGGATCGGCAACACTCAGATCCGCGGCCATCTTCGCCGCAATCACCCGGGCATTGAGCGGTGACAACCACAGATGAGCGTCCAGGCTGCCGGGCCGATGATCGTGATCATGTTCATCGGCGTGTTCAGCTTCGTGAGCATCTTCGGCATGGGAGGAACTATCTTCGCCGAAATGGCGCAGTTTCAGGCCTGGCAGATCCTGCACGGCAACAGTTGGCAGGCTGCGCCCCTTGAGCACCCGCGGCAGAAAACCTTCCATGTCCGGGCCGATCCAGTAGAGCAGGTCCACCGACTGTACGCGTCGCACGTCGGAAGGGCGCAAGGCATAATTATGCGGGGTCGCCCCCGGCGGCAGCAGCACTTCGGGGACACCGACGCCGTCCTGCACCGCAGCGGCGATCAACTGCAGGGGTTTGATGCTGGTGAGGACCTTTACTTCGGCATGGGCCGCGCTAATCACGGACAAACTGGCAGCAAATGCGACAAAAAGAGCAAAAAGTCGGGACACGATGACCACTCGGAGAGGCGAGAACGGGTAACATAATAACGTCTCTCACAAATATCGTCGCCGCTCATGCCTAAAACACCGCTGGCCAGCCGTCCCCATGACCACTCTCACTGTGTGCACAGCGCGCTGTCGGAAGCCGATGCGCTCTGCGCCCGTCAAGGCTTGCGCCTGACGGCATTGCGTCGGCGGGTGCTGGAACTGGTCTGGCAAAGCCACAAACCCTTGGGTGCCTACGACATCCTCGCGGTCCTCAGCGAGCAGGATGGTCGCCGCGCCGCGCCGCCGACCGTTTACCGAGCACTGGATTTCTTGCTGGAAAACGGCCTGGTGCATCGCATCTCGTCCCTCAATGCCTTCGTCGGCTGTAATCATCCGGAACATGCCCATCAGGGCCAGTTCCTGATCTGCCGTGAATGCCACGCCGCGATCGAACTCGAGCAAAAAACCATCAGCGATGCGATCGTCAGCAGCGCTCGCGAGGTCGGTTTTGTGGTCGAAGGGCAAACCGTCGAAATCGTCGGTCTCTGCTCGGGTTGCCAGGGGGCTTGATGAGCACTGCGTTGATCCGTCTAGACAAGGTGAAGGTAACCTTTGCCGGGCAGAACGTGCTGGATAATATCCAGCTCAGCGTCGAGCCAAGGCAAATCGTCACCTTGATCGGCCCCAATGGCGCCGGCAAGACCACCCTGGTCCGTGCGGTGCTCGGTCTGCTCAAGCCGGACAGCGGCAGTGTCTGGCGCAAGCCGAAGCTGCGGGTCGGTTATATGCCGCAGAAGCTGCACGTCGACCCGACGCTGCCCTTGTCGGTACTGCGCTTTCTGCGATTGGTGCCGGGCGTCGATCGCACCCGGGCCTTGGCCGCGCTCAATGAAGTCGGTGCCGAACAGGTGATCGATAGCCCGGTGCAGAGCATCTCCGGCGGAGAAATGCAGCGCGTGCTGCTGGCCCGTGCGTTGTTGCGCGAACCGGAACTGCTGGTGCTCGATGAGCCGGTACAAGGTGTCGATGTCGCCGGCCAGGCCGAGCTCTACAGTTTGATCACCCGCCTGCGCGACCGTCACGGCTGCGGGGTGCTGATGGTTTCCCATGATTTGCATCTGGTCATGAGCACCACCGATCAAGTGGTCTGCCTCAATCGCCATGTCTGCTGTTCCGGACATCCCGAGCAGGTCAGTGGCGATCCGGCGTTCGTCGAGCTATTTGGCAAGAACGCACAAAGCCTGGCGATCTATCACCACCATCACGATCATGCCCATGATCTGCATGGCGGGGTGGTCAGTGAAGCCCCGGCAGTCCACGCTCATGTTCACGGAGATAGCTGCAAGCATGGCTGATTTTCTGCTTTACGCTTTGCTGGCAGGCTTGGCCCTGGCACTGGTCGCGGGTCCCCTGGGCTCATTCGTGGTCTGGCGCCGCATGGCCTACTTTGGCGACACCCTTTCCCATGCGGCCTTGCTCGGGGTCGCCCTGGGGTTTCTGCTGGATGTCAGCCCGACCGTGGCCGTCACCGTTGGCTGCCTGCTGCTGGCAGTGTTGCTGGTGACCTTGCAACAACGCCAGCCCCTGGCCTCTGACACTTTGTTGGGAATTCTCGCACCAAGCACCCTGTCTTTAGGCTTGGTGGTACTAAGCTTCATGCATGAAGTGCGGATCGACCTGATGGCTTATCTGTTCGGCGACCTGCTGGCGATCAGCCCGCCTGATCTGGCGTGGATCCTCGGCGGTAGCGCGGCGGTGTTGCTGTTGCTGGTGTCACTGTGGCGACCACTGCTGGCGATCACCGTGCACGAAGAACTGGCCACGGTCGAAGGCTTGCCGGTGGCGGCGCTGCGCCTGACCTTGATGCTGTTGATTGCCGTGGTGATCGCGGTCGCAATGAAAATCGTCGGCGTATTGCTGATTACTTCGTTGCTGATCATTCCCGCGGCGGCGGCCCAGCGTCACGCTCGGTCGCCGGAGCAGATGGCCTTGGGCGCAAGCCTGCTGGGCATGCTCGCAGTGTGTGGCGGGCTGGCGCTGTCCTGGTTCAAGGACACTCCGGCCGGCCCATCCATCGTGGTCACTGCTGCCGCGCTGTTTCTGCTGAGTTTTGTCCTGCCCCGGAGAGGGGTGTAGACTTGCTCGCTTTTTGCGCAATTAGAGAGTCGCAGGAATGAAGCCGTTCGCCTCACGTTATCTGCTCCTTGCCGCATTTTCCCTGCTGCTGGGCGCTTGCCAAAGCACGCCCCCCGCGGCCACCGAGGTTCCGGATAGCCGGGCAGCGACGATCGCGCAGCTGGAGCAAAACCTCGCCAGCAGCGAATTGGCCACCGCCGAAGATCAACTGAGCACCTTGCAGGCCCAATCGCCCAACGACCCGGCGCTGGAGCAGTATCAACGGCAATTGGCCGAGGCCTATTTGCAACGCAGCCAGATCGTCCTGCAAAAAGGCGACGTCAATGCCGCCGCTACCGCGCTGAGTCGTGCCCGGGCATTGATGCCTAAAGCCCCGGCGCTGACCGGCGGCGTCAACAGCGCCATTACCCACGCCCGCAAAGCCGACCTGGATAAAGCCGAAGCGGCCCTGAAAGCTGTCGACCCTAAACCCGTCGCCAAAGTGATCGACCCTACCGCCGAAAGCACCACCGTTGCCCTGAACCTCACCGACATCACCAAGCTGCGCAAGCAACTGGATGCTATTGCCGCTGACGTGGTGAATTACCAATGCGATGTGAGCATTCAGGCGCCGCGCACCGAGGACTATCCGTGGCTGGCCACGCTGCTGAGCAAACGGGTGAAAAAGCTCGACTCCGGTTTTGATCTGCAGATCCAGCGCCAGATCCTGCGCCACATTCCGGCGCAGATGGTTCTGAGTCCGCGCAAGCCTTGATAACAGTCAAAAGATCGCAGCCTGCGGCAGCTCCTACAGAATTGCGTACGCCCGATAATTCACGGTGGTACACGGTCGGTGTGTAGGAGCTGCCGCAGGCTGCGATCTTTATGGTTAACCCGCGCCGAAAAAACTAAGCCGGAATCCCCTTGGCCTTAGGCTCCCGATCCCAGACCCGATGCTGGGCAATCGCCGCAAGGAACGCCTTGAACGCCTTGGCATCCCCGCCGACTATCAATCCCGCATCCGCCTCCAGATGCAGCACATCCAGCAGCTGTTTCGCTTCGCCGTGCAAGGCAATCGCTTTCAGGTGCTTGTACGCCTCCAGCAAGTAATGCAGCGCCACACCATCGGTGCTCAATGCCTGTACCGACTTGGCCCCGCCCGGCACAAACACCGCGTCGAACGCCACTGACGGCAACCCCTCCATGGATGCATCCACCGCGAGGCTTTTGCCGTCCGAGGTGGTGACCGGAGCGGAAGTCGGGCCGAGTAATTTGGCATGGGCGCCTTCGGCTTCCAAAGCCGTCTTCAGTGCGGCAATTGCCGCCCCATCGACACCGTCCGCTGCCAGGATCGCCACTTTGCGGGTTTTGATATCACCCGAGAGCAGGTTGGCCTGACTCAAGGCCGGCGACTGCTCCAGTGAAGTTTTGCGTTCGGCCACCGTCCCGGCTTTCGGCGCAGGCAGGCCCAGGTTCTGCGCCACGCGCCCGGCCAGCTCCAGATCGATATTGGCCAGAATTTCATTGACCTGACGCTCGCGAATCCATAGCCGCTCGACCTTGCCCAACTCGAAGCTGTAGGCGGAGATGATGTGCTCTTGCTCGTGTTTGCTCATGCTCTTGAAGAACAGCCGGGCCTGAGAGAAGTGATCGCTGAACGACTCGCTGCGTTGACGGATCTTCTGCGCGTCGATCCGCTCCGGGTAGCTCTCGAAGCCACCGTCCCGTGCGGCCGGCGGGGTTTCCAGCGGCCAGCCACCATCGACGGAGTTTGGCTCATAAGAGGCACGGCCCTTGTCGATGGTCATGCGATGCATGGCGTCACGCTGACCATTGTGGAACGGCGCCACCGGGCGGTTGATCGGGATCTCGTGAAAGTTCGGTCCACCCAGTCGACTGATCTGCGTATCGGTGTAGGAGAACAGTCGACCTTGCAGCAGCGGGTCGTTGGAGAAATCGATACCGGGCACGATATGCCCAGGGCAAAAGGCAACCTGCTCAGTCTCGGCAAAGAAGTTGTCCGGATTGCGATTGAGCACCATTTTCCCCAGCGGGGTAATCGGCACCAGTTCTTCCGGGATGATCTTGGTCGGATCGAGCAGGTCGAAGTCGAAGCTGTGTTCGTCTTCTTCAGCGACGATTTGCACGCCGAATTCCCACTCCGGATAGTCGCCGCCTTCAATTGACTCCCACAGATCGCGACGATGGAAGTCGGTGTCCTTGCCCGCCAGTTTCTGCGCTTCATCCCAGACCAGAGAACAGGTCCCGGCTTTTGGCCGCCAGTGGAATTTGACGAAGGTGGATTTGCCCTCGGCATTGATCATGCGAAAGGTGTGCACGCCGAAACCCTGCATCGTGCGCAGGCTTTTCGGAATAGCCCGGTCGGACATGGCCCACATCACCATGTGCGCGGATTCCGGCTGCAACGAAACGAAATCCCAGAAGGTGTCGTGAGCCGAACCGCCGGTGGGTATTTCATTGTGCGGCTCGGGTTTTACCGCGTGGACGAAATCGGGAAACTTGATCGCATCCTGGATAAAGAACACCGGCATATTGTTACCGACCAAATCAAAGTTGCCTTCGTCGGTGAAGAATTTCACCGCGAAGCCCCGCACATCACGCACGGTATCGCCGGAACCGCGGGGGCCCTGGACCGTCGAAAAGCGCACGAAGACCGGGGTTTTCTTTCCGGGGTCTTGCAGGAAACCGGCCTTGGTCAGCGCCGTATGTGCTTCATAGGTCTGAAAGTAACCATGAGCGCCAACACCACGGGCATGGACGATGCGCTCGGGAATCCGCTCGTGGTCAAAATGCGTGATTTTTTCACGCATGATGAAGTCTTCCAGCAGCGATGGCCCGCGAGCGCCGACCCTCAAGGTGTTTTTGTTATCGACGACCTTTACGCCCTGATTGGTGCGTAACGCTTGGTCGGTGGCATCAGAGCGAAACGTTTCCAGACTTTGCAATTTGGCGTTGGTATTGCCACGGTCCACAGTGTCGGTTCCGGCCAGCTGGCTCTTCGCTGGGGCAGGCTTCTTGGTACTCATCAGACAAGAACTCCTCGTTTGCGATTCCCGGCGCTCCCGGGCTTCATGGGCAAAAGTCCCCAGGCACGGCACCTGGGTGTTTTCGAGTTGCTTAACTAATGACTGGCACCGATTTGCGCCGTTCCTTTTTTATGACCTTTGATCGCGTTATTGCCAAATGAAAGGATGAATACAAAATAAATGCTAAGAACCTCTATACGGACAGGCTAAAATGCGCGCCCGGCTAACCGCTGACCCTTTCTAACGCGCCCACAAGGTTCGCTACGTGATCGAGTTTCAAAACGTCCATAAAACCTACCGGGTTGCCGGCAAGGATATTCCTGCCCTGCATCCGAGCAGCTTGCGTGTCGAGGATGGTCAGGTGTTTGGCCTGATCGGCCATTCCGGCGCGGGAAAAAGTACCCTGCTGCGCCTGATCAATCGCCTGGAAGCCCCTAGCGGCGGCAAGATCTTCGTCGATGAAGAAGAAGTCACTGCGCTCGATGCCAATGGCCTGCGGCGTTTCCGTCAGCAGGTCGGGATGATCTTCCAGCACTTCAATCTGCTGGCCTCCAAGACCGTTGCCGACAACGTTGCGCTGCCACTGACCCTGGCCGGCGAATTGTCCCGCAGCGAGATCGACCGGCGTGTTGCCGAGTTGCTCGCACGAGTAGGCCTGGCCGACCACGCCAAAAAATACCCGGCGCAGTTGTCCGGCGGCCAGAAGCAGCGAGTCGGCATCGCCCGCGCGCTGGCGACCAAGCCGAAAATCCTGCTCTGCGACGAAGCCACCAGCGCCCTTGACCCGCAAACCACGGCGTCGGTCCTGCAATTGCTGGCCGAGATCAACCGCGAGTTGAACCTGACCATCGTGCTGATCACCCATGAGATGGATGTAATCCGTCGGGTCTGCGATCAGGTCGCGGTGATGGACGCTGGCGTGATCGTCGAACAGGGCACGGTGGCCGAGGTGTTCCTGCATCCCAAGCACCCGACCACCAAGCGTTTTGTGCAGGAAGACGAGCAGATCGATGAAAGCGAACAACGCGATGACTTCGCCCATGTCCCTGGCCGCATAGTGCGTCTGACCTTCCAGGGTGAAGCGACCTACGCGCCATTGCTGGGTACCGTCGCCCGCGAAACGGGTGTGGACTACAGCATCCTGGCCGGTCGTATCGATCGCATCAAAGACGTCCCTTATGGGCAACTGACCCTGGCCGTCACCGGTGGTGACATGGAAGCCGCATTCGCCCACTTCACCGCGGCGGACGTCCATATGGAGGTGCTGCGCTAATGGAAGCCCTTACCCTTTTCTTCGCCAATATCGACTGGTACGAAATCTGGCTGGCCACTGGCGACACCCTGTTGATGCTCGGTGGTTCGTTGCTGTTCACCGTGTTGCTCGGCCTGCCGCTGGGTGTGCTGTTGTTCCTCTGCAGCCCGCGTCAGTTGCTCGAGGCCAGAGGCGTTTACGCGATGCTGTCGCTGGTGGTGAACATCCTGCGTTCGTTGCCCTTCATCATTCTGTTGATCGTGATGATCCCTTTTACCGTACTGATCACTGGCACCTCGCTGGGTGTGGCCGGGGCGATTCCACCGCTGGTAGTGGGCGCGACACCGTTCTTCGCGCGACTGGTGGAAACCGCGCTGCGTGAAGTGGATCGCGGCATTATCGAAGCGACCCAGGCCATGGGCGCGACTACGCGGCAGATCATCATCAATGCCTTGCTGCCGGAAGCGCGACCAGGCATTTTTGCCGCGATCACGGTGACAGCGATTACCTTGGTGTCCTACACCGCGATGGCCGGTGTGGTCGGCGCGGGTGGTCTGGGCGACCTGGCGATTCGTTTCGGTTACCAGCGTTTCCAGACCGACGTCATGGTGGTCACGGTGGTGTTGCTGCTGGTACTGGTACAAATTCTGCAAACCGTCGGCGATAAGCTGGTGGTGCACTTTTCCCGAAAATAACTGAACCGCCAGCCACCGCTGGCAGGCGCCTGGACAGGCACCTAACAAGGAGTTTGCTGGATGAAAAAACTACTCGTCGCGTTCGCTGCCGTTGCAGCGTTTTCCGCTCAGGCACAAACCCTGACCGTGGCCGCAAGCCCGGTGCCGCACGCGGAAATCCTGGAATTCGTTAAACCGGCGCTGGCCAAAGAGGGCGTCGACCTCAAGGTCAAAGTCTTCACCGACTACATCCAGCCGAACGTACAGGTAGCCGAGAAGCGTCTGGACGCCAACTTCTTCCAGCACCAGCCGTACCTGGATGAATTCAACAAGGCCAAGGGCACTAACCTGATCAGCGTTGCCGGCGTGCACCTGGAGCCGCTGGGTGCTTACTCCAGCAAGCACAAGACCCTCGCAGAACTGCCAGGCGGTTCCAACGTGGTGATCCCGAACGACGCCACCAACGGTGGCCGCGCCTTGCTGCTGCTGGCCAAGGCCGGACTGATCAAGTTGAAGGACTCGAACAACATCCTCTCGACCGTCCGCGACATCACCGAGAACGCCAAGGACCTGAAGTTCCGTGAACTGGAAGCCGCCACCATCCCGCGCGTGCTGACCCAGGTCGACCTGGCGCTGATCAACACCAACTATGCGCTGGAAGCCCAGCTCGATCCGGCCAAGGACGCACTGGTCATCGAAGGCAAAGACTCGCCTTACGTGAACATTCTGGTTGCCCGCCCGGACGACAAGGATTCCGAGTCCATGAAAAAACTGGTTACCGCCTTGCAGAGCCCGGAAGTGAAGCAATTCATTCTGGAAAAATACAAAGGCGCGGTATTGCCAGCGTTCTGATGTAAAACGGGGGTGCAATCGCTGCACCCCGCTTCGTTTCAATCCCTTCGCACTAAACCCAAAATCAAAAGATCGCAGCCTGCGGCAGCTCCTACAGAATTTGTGTACACCTATGGACTCATGGGTGTACGCGGTTGGTGTAGGAGCTGCCGCAGGCTGCGATCTTTTGGGGCCACCCGGTTACTTACGCTGCAACATCGCCGGCAACTGAACCACCAGCTTCTGGTTGTTCAACGGTGCTCGAATGAAACCACGCTGGGTGCCGTCCGGGCCGATCACGGCCAGGTTGCCGCTGTGGTCGACGGTGTAGTTGGGTTTGCTGGTATCCGCCGGGATGAACGGAATGCTCACAGCATTGGCGAGTTTCTGCACGTCCTCTACCGAGGCGCCGGTCAGGCCTTTGAAGTCCGGGTCGAAGTAGCCCAGGTACTGCTTGAGCTGCTTGGGGTTGTCACGGGCCGGGTCGACGCTGACCAGGATGATCTGCAGCTTGTCGACCGCCTCCTTGGGCAACTCGCTCTTGATCTGCCGTAGCTGGGCGAGGGTGGTCGGGCAAATGTCCGGGCAGAAGGTGTAGCCGAAAAACAGCAGGCTCCATTTGTCTTTCAGCTCGTTGACCGTAACGCTCTGGCCATCTTGATCAACCATCTGTAGATCCGGCAACTGACGACTTTGCGGCAACAGGATGATCCCGGCATCGATCAGGGCGGTCGGGTCACCCTGGCCTCTGCCATTGAGCACTTTGTTGACGGTAAGTCCCAGGATCAAAGCCACCAGGGCCACGAGAATAAAGACGGTTTTCTGAGTTCGAGTCATAGGCTCAACAATAGGTAGTGGTCTACGAGCAGCGCGATAAACAGCAGGAACAAGTAGTAAATAGAATACTTGAAGGTGTTGATCGCCGCGTGCGGCCGAGTGCCACGGTACAGCACGAAGGCCCATTGCAGAAACCTCGCGCCAAGGCCCAGGGCGCAAATCAGGTAAAGCATTCCACTCATGTGGATGACAAACGGCAGCAGGCTGACCGCGAGCAGGACGAAGGTGTAGAGCACAATGTGGACCTTGGTGTAGTGCTCGCCATGGGTCACCGGCAACATCGGGATATCGGCCTTGGCGTATTCCTCCTTGCGGTGAATCGCCAGCGCCCAGAAGTGCGGCGGGGTCCAGGCGAAGATGATCAGTACCAGCAGCAGCGGCTCGGCACTGACATGCCCGGTGACGGCGACCCAGCCGAGCAACGGTGGAGCGGCGCCGGCCAGCCCGCCGATCACAATATTCTGCGGTGTGGCGCGCTTGAGAAAACCGGTGTAGATCACCGCATAGCCGAGCAGCGAGGCCAAGGTCAGCCAGGCGGTCAACGGGTTAGTGAAGGCCAGCAGCACGCCTTGGCCAGCCAGCGCCAACGCAAAAGCGAAGGTCAGCGCCGCGGTCGGTGAGACCCGTCCTTCGGCCAGTGGCCTCTTGTGGGTCCGGGCCATGACCGCATCAATCCGCCGGTCCACCACATGGTTGACCGCCGCCGCGCCTCCCGCGCACATCGCGATCCCCAGATTGCCGAACACCAGCACCGTCCACGGCACCCCGGCGCGGGTGGCGAGAAACATCCCCACCAGTGAAGTGATGAGCATCAGCACCACCACCTTGGGTTTGGTCAGCTCCAGATAGTCACGCCAGATTGCCTGACTGTGACGTTCGCCGATCAAAGTCGCCATGGCATCTCTCCTTTTATTGTTATAGGGCCGCCTGAATGTTTGCGCGGGCTGAGCCGCCAACGCACAGGGACCTGATGCTTGACCCGAACCAGGCTGGTTCGCGCGTGGTAATTGACCAGTACCAGCGTCAGCAGCAGCGCCGCTCCGCCAGCGTTATGGGCGACCGCAACCGGCAGTGGCAGATGCAACAACACATTGCTCACCCCCAGGCTGATCTGCACGCCCAGTGCCACCAGCACCACCCCGGCAAGACGGCTCATACCCACCGCCCGCAATTGCCAGGCCAGCCCCAGCAGCACCAGGGTGACCACCAGCGCGCCAATACGATGAGTCAGATGAATCGCGGTGCGGGCATCGCTGTCCAGTTGGCCGCCGAGGTAATTCGGGCCGATGTGCTGGGTCAGGTGAAAGCCATTGGCGAAGTCGGCGGCCGGCAGCCACTGCCCATGACAAGTAGGAAAGTCGATACAGGCCACCGCCGCATAGTTGGAGCTGACCCAGCCACCCAGAGCGATTTGCCCGATCACCAGCAATAATCCGGCAGTCGCCCAGTACTGCAGGCGCCGCGGCACCGTCAGCGCCGGCAACACCCCAGACAGGCGCAGTGTCAGCAAAAACAACAGGCTCAAGGTGGCAAAACCGCCGAGCAAATGCCCGGTGACTACTTGCGGCCAGAGCTTGAGGGTCACCGTCCACATGCCGAACGCCGCTTGAGCGCACACCACCGCCAGCAAAAACAGCGGTAGCTTCAACGGGTGCCCCGGGTGATGACGATGGGTCCAGGCCCGTGCGGCCAGCAACACAATCAGCAACCCCAAGGCCCCGGCGAAGTAGCGGTGGACCATTTCGTTCCAGCCCTTATGGGCCTCCACTGGCGCATCGGGATAGTGCAGTTCGGCATGGGCCAGCTGGGCTTCGCTTTTCGGCACACTGATAAAACCGTAGCAGCCTGGCCAGTCCGGGCAGCCCAGCCCGGCATGAGTCAGCCGGGTATAGGCACCGAGCAATACCACAATCAGTGCCAGCAAAGTGGCAAACAACGCGAGGCGAAATCCAGGTTTGGCCATGACGATGCCCTTATCCGATGTTCGACAGTTTCAGCAGATGGCGCAGGTCGTTGAGCAAATCCTTGCCTTTGACCCTGGCGTCATAGCGCAACACCAGGTTGCCGTGGGGATCGATGATCCACAGTTGCGCCGTACCATGGCCCTGCGCGGCCTTGCCCCCGACACCTTGAGTGAAGATCGGCAGATCAAGTGAATAGCGCTGCAGCTGCGGGTACTCGAGTTTCAGTTTAGCGTCGTAATCGGCACTCAGCGGCTGGGCGACAGCCAGTGCATGAGTAGCGCGAGAGGCGTCGCGGCCCAGACCGATCTGGATTTGTCGCGCCATGTAAACCAACTGCTGGCAGTCCACGGAACAGTCCTGTGGTGCACTGACCAGAATCTGCCAGCGGCTTTCGTCAGCCTGCACGCCAAGGTCGGCGCGAGTCTGACCGTTGCCGATCAATTCGCCGTGATAACTGCGACTTTCCGGAACCCAGAACTGCCATTTGTACATGCCGGTGGCGAGGACCATCGGGCCGATCACCATCATCAGGATCAGGATCAGCTGCCAGCGTCCGCGTCGACGACTTGGGGACTTGCGCGTCTCAGACATGTTGGGTGGATTCATGGCCGCTCCCATGGTGTTTCTCCCTTGCGTTGTGCCAACCGAGATAGAGATAAAGGCCGAACAGTGCCACCGCCATGGCGAACCACTGCACGGCATAACCGAGATGCTTTTCCGGCCCCATGGCCACTACCGGCCAATCGGCCTGGTAGGTGGCAGGACCGCTTTCTGCGCGCAGCTCAAAGGCAAAACCGTTACGCCCCAACTCGGCCCAAAGGCTGGCCGGAGCCACTGCCGTCACCAGCCGCGGCCACTTCGCGCCCACCGGGTCGGCATGCAGCTGGAAGGTTGCGCCCGGGGCGACATAGACCCAGGCATCGAGGTCCAGCGTTTGCGTGGGGGTGGTGAACACCGGTGGGATGCGCCGATCCGGCCATGGCAGCCAGCCGCGATTGAGCAACAACCACAGGCCGCTGGGCTGGTCGAAAAACGCTTGCAGCAGCTCGACCCCGACCTTGCCGTCGCGGATGCGGTTATCCAGCAGGAAGCTGTGCTCGGCGTCGAACTGCCCGTGCAGGCGCACTCGCCGGAACGCCGGGTCCTCATCCGGCAATTGCTCGAGGGCAACCGGTTGCGCCGCCCGGCGATCGGCGTAGCTGTCGAGCAGCAGGCGTTTCTGTTCGCCCCGGTCCAATTGCCAGAAGCCGAGGAAGATCATCAGTGGCAGCAGCACCAGAACCACAAGGGTCGGTGCAATGCCCGGACGAAAACCATTCATGGCGTCGCCGCAGATGCAGGAATTCGACTAGCTATACTGACTCGCATCGCGTTCCCCCCGGAGTATCACCATGCTTAAAGCCGCAATCGTCCTGTTGCTGATTGCCACGGTCATCAGCCTGTTCAGTGGCCTGTTCTTTCTGGTCAAGGACGAAAGCAATTCGAACCGACTGGTCATTGCCCTGACTGTTCGTGTCAGCCTGGCCGCCATCACCGTCGGCTTGATTGCCTGGGGTTTCTTCAGCGGCCAGCTGGTGTCCCACGCGCCCTGGTAAGCAAAACGTCAGAGCACGTACACAAAGACAAACAAACCGATCCACACCACATCGACGAAGTGCCAATACCAAGCGGCCGCTTCGAAGCCGAAGTGATGCTCGGCATTGAAGTGCCCGCGCAGGATCCGCATCATCATCACGAACAGGATGATGGTGCCGATGGTCACGTGGGCGCCGTGAAAGCCGGTGAGCATGAAGAAAGTCGCACCGTAGACACCCGAGCCCAGGGTCAGACCCAGCTCGTGATAGGCGTGGATATATTCTTCGGCCTGAAAGCCAAGGAACCCGCAGCCCAGCAAGACCGTGATCGCCAGCCAGATTTTCAGCGCGCCGCGATGACCTTTTTTCAAGGCATGGTGGGCGATGGTCAAGGTCACACTGGAGCTGACCAGCAACACCGTGTTGAGCAACGGCAACCCCCAGGGGCTGATGACCTCCTTGGGTGCTGGAAAGAGTTTCGGGTCGGGGTTGTTCAGCAGTGGCCAGATGAACTCGAAGTTCGGCCATAGCATGTGCGCGACACCTTTGGCCCCCTCGCCACCCAACGCCGGGCCGGAAATGTTTCGCACGTAAAACAGCGCACCGAAGAACGCGATGAAGAACATCACTTCGGAGAAGATGAACCAGCTCATCCCCCAGCGAAATGAGCGATCCATCTGCGCACTGTACAAACCGGAGCGGCTCTCCTTGATCACCGTGCCAAACCAGCCGAACAGCATGTAGGCCAGCAGCAGGCTGCCGATAAAGAAAATCAGCGGCCCGTGGGATTCCGGTCGTGCGGCCTTGAGGTCATTGAACCAGGTACCCAGACCATACATGGTGATCAGCATGCCAAACGTGGCAATGATCGGCCATTTGCTCTGGGCTGGAACGTAATAATGCTCGTGAGTTGCCATTTATTGTTCTCCTTATCGGGCACGCTTCAACGCCTGGCTACCTGGATCAGTTAGTGGCCACAGGTGGATGGCGAGCGGTGATATCGAACAGCGTGTAAGCCAGCGTCAGGTGTTTCACATCCTTGGGCATGTCGCGGTCAACGATGAAACGCACCGGCATCTCGATCCGCTGCCCCGGCTGCAAAACCTGCTGGGTGAAGCAGAAACACTCGGTCTTGTGGAAGTACATCGCCGCCTCGGCCGGAGAAATACTCGGAATCGCCTGGGCGGTCATGGGGTGATCGGTCGGGTTGTAGGCCACGAACAGCATCTCGTTGACCGCCCCGGGATACACCAGGATTTCGTCGGACTTGGAGTAGAAATCCCAGACCATGTCGATGGAGTTGGTGGAGAGAAACTGCACGCGCACCTGGCGCGACTGGTCTATCGCCTGTGTGCCTTCGTACTGCCCGGCAGTCTTGCCATTGATGCCGAACGCCTTGCACATCACGTCGTAGATCGGCACCAGGGCAAAACCGAAGGCGAACATCGCCACCACCAGAATCAGCAGGCGGGTGACCAGGCGCTTGATAGGCACAGACTCAGCCATGATCGACTCCCGGCAGGCGGTTCATTTCACCTCCGGCGGCGTGGTGAAGGTGTGATACGGAGCCGGCGACGGAATGCTCCACTCCAGACCTTCAGCGCCATCCCAAGGTTTGGCCGGGGCGGGTTCGCCGCTGCGGATGCACTTGATGACGATGAACAGGAAGAAGATCTGCGTGGCGCCGAACATGAAGGCACCGATCGAGGAGACCATGTTGAAGTCGGCGAACTGCAGGTTGTAGTCCGGGATACGCCGCGGCATCCCCGCCAGCCCGACAAAGTGCATCGGGAAGAAGGCCATGTTCATGCCGATGAAGGACAGCCAGAAGTGCAGCTTGCCCAAGGTCTCGTCGTACATGTGCCCGGTCCACTTCGGCAGCCAGTAATAGGCTGAGGCGAAGATCCCGAAGATCGCCCCCGGCACCAGCACGTAGTGGAAGTGCGCCACCACAAAGTAGGTGTCGTGGTACTGGAAGTCCGCCGGGGCGATGGCCAGCATCAGCCCGGAGAAGCCACCGATGGTGAACAGGATCACGAAGGCCACCGCGAACAGCATCGGCGTCTCGAAGCTCAACGAGCCTTGCCACATGGTGCTCGCCCAGTTGAACACCTTGACCCCGGTCGGCACCGCGATCAGCAGCGTGGCGTACATGAAGAACAGTTCGCCCACCAACGGAATGCCCACCACGAACATGTGGTGCGCCCAGACGATGAATGACAGGAAGGCAATACTCGCCGTGGCATAGACCATCGAGGTGTAACCAAACAACGGTTTGCGCGAGAAGGCCGGGATGATCGCGCTGACGGCACCGAAGGCCGGCAGGATCATGATGTACACCTCGGGGTGACCGAAAAACCAGAACACATGCTGGAACAGCACCGGATCACCACCACCGGCGGCACTGAAGAAGCTGGTGCCGAAGTGGATGTCCATCAGCATCATGGTCACGCAACCGGCCAGCACCGGCATCACCGCGATCAACAGGAATGCGGTGATCAGCCAGGTCCAGACGAACAGCGGCATTTTCATCAAGGTCATGCCGGGCGCACGCAGGTTGAGGATGGTGGCGATCACGTTGATCGCGCCCATGATCGAGCTGATACCCATCAAGTGAATGGCAAAGATGAAAAAGGTCACGCTTTCCGGCGCGTAGGTGGTCGACAATGGGGCGTAGAAGGTCCAGCCGAAGTTCGGCCCGCCACCCGGTGAAAACAGGGTCGAGACCAACAACAGGAACGCCGCCGGCAACAGCCAGAAGCTGAAGTTGTTCATCCGTGGCAGGGCCATGTCCGGAGCACCGATCATCAACGGGATCATCCAGTTGGCAAGGCCGACGAACGCCGGCATCACCGCACCGAAGACCATGATCAGCCCGTGCATGGTGGTCATCTGGTTGAAGAATTCCGGCTGGACGATTTGCAGGCCCGGCTGGAACAACTCGGCGCGGATCACCATGGCGAACGAACCGCCGAGCAGGAACATCGCAAAGCTGAACCACAGGTACATGGTCCCGATGTCTTTATGGTTGGTGGTCAGCACCCAGCGCATCAAGCCTTTGGCCGGGCCGTGGGCGTGTTCATGGGCAACATGAGTGCGGTCATCGGTCAAAGTACTCATGTCCTGTCTCCTGCAAACGGGTGAACGGTGCGGTCAAGGGCCATGAGCCCCAACCGGTTCCGGGAACACGCAATAGACCGGGTCATTTGCTTTGCGCCTGTTTCAGAGCCAGCACGTCTTGGGGCGTGACCATGTCGCCCTTGCTGTTGCCCCAGGCATTACGCTCATAGGTCACAACGGCGGCGATATCGACTTCCGAAAGCTGTTTGCCGAAGGCGGCCATGGAAGTGCCTGGCTTGCCGTGGTAGACAATGCTCAGGTGACCTTCCTTCGGTCCGGTGGCGATTTTCGAGCCCTTGAGCGCCGGGAACATCGGCGGCAGGCCCTGGCCCTCGGCCTGGTGACAGGCCACGCAGGTGGTGTGGTAGACCTTGTCGCCACGGGCTACCAGCTCTTCAAGAGTCCACTCTTTGGAAGTCAGTTCCTTGAGTTTGCCGGCCTCGGCTTTGCGTTCAGCCAGCCAGGTGTCGTAATCGGCTTTGGACTTGACCTCGACCACAATCGGCATGAAGCCGTGATCCTTGCCGCATAGCTCAGTGCATTGACCGCGGTAGAGGCCGGGCTTCTCGACCCGGGTCCAGGCTTCGTTGACGAAGCCCGGAATCGCATCGCGCTTCACCGCAAAGGCCGGAACCCACCAGGAGTGGATCACATCCGCGGCTGTCACTAGAAAGCGCACCTTGGCACCGACCGGCAGCACCAGCGGCTGGTCGACTTCCAATAGATAGTGCTCACCCTTGGTGGCCTGGTTATGGATTTGCTCGGCGGGGGTGGCCATATTGCTGAAGAACTCAACGTCCTGGCCCAGGTACTTGTAATGCCACTTCCACTGGTAGCCGGTGACCTGGATGTCCACATCCGATTCCGTGCTGTCGTAGATTTCGATAAGGGTTTTGGTCGCGGGGATGGCCATCGCCACCAGAATCAGGAAAGGCACGATGGTCCACAGGATTTCGACCGTCGTACTTTCATGAAACTTGGCAGCCACCTGACCGGTAGAACGACGGTGGACGATCATCGACCAGAACATGGCACCGAAAACCACGATGCCAATCACCACACAGATCCAGAAAATGGTCATGTGCAGGTCGAATACCTTGTTACTTACCTCAGTAGCCCCAGGCGCCATATTCACGGTCCAGGCGGCTTGCGCCTGGCTGAATATTGACCACAACACAAGGCCCACCCAGACTTGTGGATGTCGCATCATTGCGGGTTCCCCTTATCGTTCTTTTTATCCCGCCGGCTTTCACCTGCGGCCAAGGACGCGGCTGCCCCAGACTACGAACTCAAACCGCGAAACCTCGGCTGCACCTGCAGTCGGGCGTCATCAGCTAACTCCATACAGACCCGAGTATAGACAGCGACTCAGACCTCGCAATGCGATGGCGTAAATCAGCTGAGACAGGTTGGTCTTGCGCCTGAGGCCGCGGAGGGAGAGGGATACCTGACGAATGGTGGCAAATGGATATAACGTAGGCATATAACCATGAAATAATTATGACAAATGCGTCTAAGCAGTTTTTGCACGCAAGCTAACTTATGTCTTCCCTATTTCTTTGCCTCGTTCCCTGGAGTTTTCATGAACACCGCCGCATTGCGCGAGCAGATTCAACACGCCCTTCAACATGAAGCCGAAACCGGCGATTTGACGCGTCAGCTGGAAACCCAACTACCGCACCTTCACCCGGCCATCCAGCTACCCGATGCCGACGCCAAGGGCGTTTTGACTCGTTTTGTTACAGCTTATATAGAACAAGTCCCGGATTTGCTCGACGCGGCCAATGAAGTGGCGCGCGAAGCAGGCATCGAAGATCAGATCAAACCTGTTCTGAAAATCGCCGAGCAGTTCTTCATCCAGCCGCCGGCGATCATGGAGGGCCATACAGGCCTTGATGGCCTTTTGGACGAAGCCTACCTGGCTCTTCGTCTGGTGGAGGAGGTCAACGATCTTTACATCAAGCATTTTGGTCAGCCATTGATCCCGCTGGACATGACTGTCGCCAACCTGATCACCCACCAGCTGATCGGCGAAGCATTCGCCAACCAACTGGATGAGGCGGTGCATCACGCCGTAGACGAAATGCTCAATGAAGAGAGCTTCGCCCTGGAATCTGTCGAGACCTACCGCGAAAAACTCGCCAGCCCGGACACCGGGGCCGCGTGGAAGCGCTGGCCATGCCTGTCGCGCCAACTGGGCGTAGAGTTGGAGCTCGATCAACCGGCTGTGTGACCCTCTCAATACCAATCACGGTATTGGAAACCGAGCACAGAACCCTGTGGCGAGGGGGCTTGCCCCCGCTCGGCCGCGCAGCGGCCCTAAAACCAGCCACCATGTTTCGTCAGGTAAAACCCATTAGCCGGTTTACGACTGCTGCGCAGCCGAGCGGGGGCAAGCCCCCTCGCCACAAATTGGCGCTCGGTTCGGGATCTATGTCAGATCCCGGCCGACCCCATCCCTGCCGTCGTACGCAATCGCCCTTCCAGCCGGCGCTTCAAGCCACGCGCCTCGATCACCAGCTTCGAGCCTTTGGCCGCGTTGGCCCGGCCCCATTCCTCCAGCAGCTCAAGGCAGGAATGGTCGATGTAACTCAGGTTATTCAACGGCACATGCACCGTAGCACCCGCTGGAATGGTCGCCAGTACCTGAGTCAATGCAGGCACCTTGAGAAAGGTCGCCGCACCGATCAAGCGCAACTCCATTTCGCCCTCAGGGGGCAAATCGATCAGGCTGATTTTCAGCCGCGAGGCCTTCCAGGCGAGTTTCGCCAAGGTCAGGCCAAAACCGATCAGCACACCCGTCAGCAGATCAGTGAAGATGATTGCCAGGGCTGTGGCTGCGTAGGTCAGCATCGGCATCCGGCCATAACGACCAAGCCCGCGAAAGGCCTTGAGGTCGACCAGTTTTATCCCGGTGTAGACCAACACCCCGGCCAGACTCGCCACAGGAATGCTTTGCAGCACACTGGACAGCAGCAGTACAAAAGCCAGTAACCATACGCCATGGAATATCGCCGAGAGCCGTGTGGTCGCGCCAGCCTGCACATTCGCCGAACTGCGTACGATCACCCCGGTCATCGGCAGCGCACCGAGCAGACCGCAGAGCATGTTGCCAACGCCCTGTGCCGACAATTCCCGATCGAAATCCGAACGCTGTCCGTTGTGCATGCGATCCACCGCCGCAGCCGACAACAGCGTTTCGGCACTGGCGATAAAGGCCACGGCGAATGCCGCGATCAACAGGTTAGGATCGGCCAGATTGAGCAAGTCGGACGGTCGCAGCCAATCAATCGCGTCTGCCAGATTGGCCGGTACTTCGACGCGTTTGACCTGCAACGCGAGGACAAGGCTCGCGACAGTCGTAAGGCCGACACCGAGCAGGGCGCCAGGAACAAAGCGCAGCGACTGTGGGCGCAACTTGTCCCACAGCCACATCACCATGATCGTCGACAGCCCGAGCAGCCCGGCTTGCCAGCCGAGCCCGCCACCCAGTGTCGGCAATGCCTGAGCCAGAGCAGCGGGGAAGCCGGTCAAGTTGTCCAGCCCGGAAGGCTTGGGTGCGCCGTCGAGCATCACATGGACCTGCGACAGCACGATCAACACGCCGATCCCGGCGAGCATCCCGTAGACCACTGCCGGTGCCGTGACCCTGAACCAGCACCCCAAACGCAGGCGTCCGGCGACCAGTTGCAGAAAGCCGGCCAGCAACAGAATCGGCCCGAGCATGGCCATCCCGTGCTGGCGCACCACTTCAAACACCAAGACCGCCAGACCCGCAGCCGGGCCGCTGACCTGGAGCGGCGAGCCCGCCAGCCAACCGACCACCAGGCCACCGATAATCCCGGTGATCAGGCCTTTGGCCGGCGGCATGCCGGAAGCAATAGCGATGCCCATGCACAAGGGCAGGGCGACGAGAAACACCACCACCGAAGCCAACAGCTCCCGTGGCAGAACAGCTTTTAATTGTGCAGCACGCATGAGGACTCTCCCGAGGCTTTCTTCAGGCGTGGCAAAGCCCGACCGCTGAATCAGCAGCCACGGCTAAACCACAGCAGGATAATTAGGAAGATCTAGAAGCGCGCTTTGGGCGTCGCAACGGGAATCGGATGGCTGCCATCCAGCGGCAGGAAACACCCCTGGTCCGCGTCGTAGGCTTTGATTTGACTGGTTTCGATGTTGTAGACCCAGCCATGGATAAACAGCTGACCTTTGGCCATGCGCGAGGCCACCGATGGGTGAGTGCGCAAGTGCTGCAACTGGGCAATGACGTTTTCTTCGGTCAGCACATGCATGCTTTCTGCCTCGTCAGCACAATCACAGTTGTCCTGCACCATCGTCTTGGCCACTTCCGCATGGAGCAGCCAGGCTTTGACCGTGGGCATTTTTTCAAGGCTTTGTGGATTGAGCACCGCGCGCATCGCGCCACAATCGGAGTGCCCGCAAATGATGATGTGCTGCACGCCCAGCGCCAGGACGGCGTACTCGATGGCGGTGGATACGCCTCCGTTCATTTGCCCGTAAGGCGGCACCACGTTACCCACGTTGCGGGTCACGAACAGATCGCCAGGGGCGCTTTGGGTGATCAATTCCGGAACGATGCGCGAATCGGCACAGGCGATGAACATCGCCCTTGGCTGTTGGGCCGTGGCGAGTTTTTTGAAGAGTTCTTCCTGCTGCGGAAAAATCTCGTGATGGAAATGCAAAAAGCCGTCAACGATATGCTGCAGCGCTGCATCGGCGCTTTCGGCCTCCGGGAGGGTTGAAGCCGACGCAGCCAACGGCTGTTTATCCTTGTCACTCATGATTCATCCTCTTTGACGGATTAAGGGAATTTTCCGGTTTTATCCGGCACGAGGCCAGTGTTTGAATAAAAAACATCCACCCCCGCAAACCGCGACCAACCGGTCACTCGATGAACAAGGTAACTGTCGAAACTTAACTCAAACTGAATCAAGCGCTCTAGCACGCCGGTTCCAAGTCGGGGAAAAAGTGACCAGCGTATAAATCGCCCCTTCGTGGACACTATTCAACGATAGGTCAATTCCCTCTAAAGCAGCGACATCTGGCTGCCCGGCGGGCAAAAAGCCTCGCAATCGAGATTGAAACCCTCTCGTCGATTCAACCCAAGCCGTTTGATGGCTTTGGCAAAACGTTGCGCCAGCAAATCGGCAAAGGGTCCTTCACCCCGCATGCGTGCGCCGAAGCGACTGTCGTACAGCTCACCACCACGGCTTTGGCGAATCAGGCTCAACACGTGGGCTGCGCGCTGCGGGTAGTGGGCGGCCAACCATTCCTCAAACAGCGGCGCGACCTCCAGCGGCAGCCGCAGCATCATATAGGCTGCACTTTGTGCACCTGCGGCGTGGGCTTCGTTGAGCAGGCTTTCCAGTTCACTGTCGTTGATCATCGGAATCATCGGCGAACACAGCACTCCTACCGGGATTCCCGCCTCCCGCATCACCCGGATCGCCCGCAGCCGAGCCTTGGGCGCCGCGGCCCGTGGTTCAAGGATGCGTTTGAGTTTGTCGTCCAGAGAGGTGAGGCTGATCATCACGGCCACCAGGTGCTGTTTTGCCAGTTCCGCGAGCAAATCCAGATCACGAAGAATCAGCGAGCCCTTGGTGATAATCGTCACCGGATGGCGATAGCGCAGCAGCACCTCCAGGGTTCGGCGAGTGATTTTGTGCTCGCGCTCGATCGGTTGATAGGGGTCGGTATTGGACCCGAGGTTGATCGGCGCGCATTTGTAGCCGCGCTTCGAGAGCTGCTGCTCCAGTACATCGCCAGCATTGGTCTTGGCGATCAGTTTGGTCTCGAAATCCAGCCCCGGCGACAGGTCCCAGTAGGCATGACTGGGCCGTGCGTAGCAGTAGATACAACCGTGTTCGCAGCCACGATAGGGATTGATCGAACGATCAAAGGGCAGGTCCGGCGAGGTGTTGCGCGTGATGATGGTTTTCGCCGTCTCGATGCGCACTTCGGTGCCTTGGGTTTCGGGCACTTCCTGATACCAGCCGTCGTCCTCGGCGACCGAGCGGTTCGGCGCGAAGCGATTGTGCGGATTGGTTGCGGTGCCGCGCCCGCGAGGGGGCAATGGAGTCATCTCGAACGAACCTCGAAAGCTGTATGAACATACAGTATCCGAGTACCTGAATTCTGACCAGCACCGTTCGGCACCTCAGAAGTGCTAAAAATTATATGAATGTCTGAAGGTCCGAGTCCGCGACAGTCGCTCGGAGAAAAACGATGACACATATAAAGTCTGCACAGACGCCAAGAGTATCTATGGTTAGTTTTACTCACACGCATCATTAAAATAAACATACAGGTATTCAGTAATGTCATTTTTCAATCAGCGCGGTATCTTCATGCAACTGCTGGCACCCACCACAGTCAATCCGAATGAAGCACAAGTTTCCATGCAACTGGCGCGAAAAGAGTTGGGTTGGGATGCTGAAAACCAGGTGCAAACCGAGATCCTTGTCGACTCTACCTTCGTAACCGCCGTCTCCCGGGATGGGGGCCGCTCCTTCAGCATCCGCGCCACCGCACCGGATGTTGACGGCAATCGTGTTATCAACAATGAGGATAAAGCCAAACTTCTCGCGTTGGCCGTGGCTTATACCAGCATTGTCAATCCGTGATGAGCCTTTAGGCGCATGCTTACATAAAAAAGACATTAACCCTGTACGAAGTTTCTTCGCACAGGGGATCTATTTATATAGACCAGGCATCCACCAATTGTGTTTCGTTATTTACCCAAGCGTGTCGGCCGATGTCGGTTTCATATCATCATTCTGTAAGTCAACCCATTCGCTTTTTCCCCATACTTCACAATTCTTGACCTCCACCTCACAGGTCTTTGACCGGCTCGGGTCAATACTGCGCTCCATTGGTCCTCCTCATGCCTGGCGTCTCATGCATGTCGAAAATCCGCGTCTTACCTGCTTTGTATCTTTCTTTCATGGTGATATTCGCGACGGCACCGGCTCAAGCCGAGAAAGCTACGTCGAGGCCCGCTGAATGGGCGCAGCCCATCGAAGTTCAGTACAACCTGTACCAGATGTCACCGACACTCTACCGTAGTGCTTTACCCGATGAAGGCGCAGTCCCCTTGCTGAGGACACTCAAGGTCGCAACAGTGATCAACTTCTTGCCGGAATCGGACTCAAGCTGGTTATCGGCGCCCGGCATTACCCAAGTGCAACTGCCTTATCGAACCAACCACGTCGATGACGCCGACGTATTGGCCGCGGTACGCGCGATACAGGCCGCCGAAAGCCAAGGCCCGGTATTGATGCACTGCAAACATGGATCGGATCGCACCGGCTTGATGGCCGCGATGCACCGCGTGGTGGTGCAGGGATGGACTAAAGAGGAGGCCCTGAATGAAATGACCCAAGGCGGATTTGGAGATAACAGCCACTTCAAGGATGGCATTCGCTACATGATGCAGGCCGACGTCGAAAAACTGCGCACTGCGCTGGCCAGCGGAGCCTGTAGTACCAGCCCGTTCGCGATCTGCTCGATGAAAAGCTGGTTCAAAACCGCCGACGTTGAATAGTCGACGGTATTTGAAGGGTAACTTTCGCGGTCGAGATTCAGTGCTGATCGTCAGGCTTTTTCTTCAACTTCGGATTCGGAAAAAACTGCACTGCCTGGACTTTTGCATCCGGCGCTTTCAACGCCGAGACATTGACCCTGGTACCCAATTCCTTGGGCACCGACAGTCCTTGCTCGTTGAGCGTGTCGGAATAACCGCAGGCCACGCATTCGCGGTGCGGTACGTCGTCTTCGCTCCACATCATCAACTTGTCCGGCTCGCTGCATGCCGGGCAGACGGCCCCGGCGATGAAGCGTTTTTTGGTTTTGCTCACAGGTTCATCACTCATGCTGCCGCGACCTCAGTCAGGCCGCTGTGGCGCAAGAGTGCGTCAATTGACGGTGCACGTCCGCGGAAATCGACGAACAGCACCATCGGCTCCTGAGAACCACCGCGGGCCAGAATCGCTTCACGGAACGCACGACCGGTCTCGGCGTTGAACACGCCTTCTTCCTCGAACCTCGAAAAAGCGTCAGCCGACAGCACTTCGGCCCATTTGTAGCTGTAGTAACCCGCCGCATAACCGCCGGCGAAGATATGCGCAAAGCTGTTGGGAAAACGGTTGTAGGCTGGCGGACGCATGACCGAGACCTCGTCACGTATACCTTCGAGCACCTGCGCTACGCTACGGCCGTCACCGTGAGTGGCATGCAGCTCGAAGTCGAACAACGAGAACTCCAGTTGGCGAACCATCATCAGGCCGGACTGGAAGTTCTTCGCCGCCAGCATTTTTTCCAGCAGGTCCTGGGGTAGCGGCTCACCGGTTTCGTAGTGACCGGAAATCAGCGCCAGGCCTTCCGGCTCCCAGCACCAGTTCTCCATGAACTGGCTCGGCAACTCCACCGCATCCCAGGCCACGCCATTGATACCGGACACCCCGGAATACTCGACGCGGGTCAGCAGGTGGTGCAGGCCGTGACCGAACTCGTGGAACAGGGTGGTAACTTCATCGTGGGTCAACAGGGCTGGTTTGCCGCTGTCTGCCGGGGTGAAGTTGCACACCAGATTCGCCACCGGGCTTTGCAGCACGCCTTCGGCGGTACGTCGACGATCGCGTGCACCGTCCATCCAGGCACCGCCGCGTTTGTTGGCGCGGGCATACAGGTCGAAGAAGAAACGCCCGACGTGCTGGCCGTTTTCCTTGATTTCAAACAGCCGAACATCCGGGTGCCAGGTGTCGAAGCCTTTCAGCTCGGCGATCTCGATGCCGTACAGACGCTGAACGATGGCGAACAAGCCGCTCAGTACCTTGTCGATCGGGAAGTAGGCGCGCAGTGCTTCCTGGGCCACGCTGTAACGCTGTTCCCGGAGTTTCTCGCCGTAGAAACCGCTGTCCCAGCTTTGCAGGTCCGGGCAGCCTTGCTCGGCGGCGTAGGCCTTGAGTTGTTCCAGGTCCAACGCGGCGAACGGTTTGCTGCGTTTGGCCAGATCGCGCAGGAAGCTCAGCACCTGATCGCTGGATTCGGCCATCTTGGTCGCCAGGCTCAGCTGCGAGAAACTGGCGAAACCCAACAGTTGCGCCAGCTCCTGACGCAGGTCGAGAATTTCTTCCATTACCGGGCCGTTGTCGTTCTGACCGGCGTTCGGGCCCTGGTCCGACGCACGGGTGCAGTAGGCGGCGTAGACTTCTTCGCGTAGCGCACGGTCCTGGGCGTAGGTCATCACGGCAAAATAGCTCGGGAATTCCAGACTGATCAGCCAGCCATCCAGGCCTTTGGCCTGGGCCGCAGCCGCCATTTGCGCCTTGGCCGAGTCGGTCAGACCGGTCAGGGCCGCTTCGTCGGTGACGTGTTTGGTCCAGGCCTGGGTGGCATCGAGCAATTGATTGGAGAAGCGGCTGCCCAGTTCGGAGAGTTTGCTCTGCACTTCGGCGTAACGCTTTTGTTGCGCCTCGGGCAAATCAATACCCGACAGACGGAAATCGCGCAGGGCGTGTTCCAGAATGGTTTTTTGCGCAATCTCGAACTCAGCGGATTGCGGGCTATTGGCCAAGGCTTCGAAGGCCTGGAACAGCTCGCGGTTCTGGCCCAACTCAGTGGCATAGGCACTCAAGGCCGGCAGGCAGGCCTCATAAGCTTCACGCAGCTCAGGACTGTTGCACACGGCGTTCAGGTGGCTGACCGGGCTCCAGGCAGCGCCCAGGCGATCGTTGAGTTCATCCATGGCCAGTACCAGGCCAGCCCAGTCAGGCTGTTGGCCGTGGCTTTCGAGGATGCCGGCGATGGCGGCGCGGTTGTCAGCGAGGATCTGTTCGATGGCCGGTTGCACGTGCTCGGCACGGATCGCCGAGAACGGCGGCAAGTCGTAGGGCTGCAGAAGAGGGTTGTTCACGCTCACGGTTTGGCACCTTGGCTGGAAGAAACATCGGGCCATCTTAATTACAATCGACACTTACTGCAGCTATCAGCTCCATTAATAAATGTCACAGAGGGAATCCAGCTTGGCCATTCGCACCTACCAGAACCACACCCCTATACTCGGCGAGCGGGCCTTTGTCGACAGCTCGGCGGTGGTCATCGGCGACGTTGAAATCGGCGCTGACAGCTCGGTCTGGCCGCTGACGGTGATCCGCGGCGACATGCACCACATCCGCATCGGCGAGCGCACCAGCGTGCAGGACGGCTGCGTGTTACATATCACCCACGCCGGCCCCTTCAACCCGAACGGCTTCCCGTTGCTGATCGGTGACGACGTGACCATTGCCCACAAAGTGATGCTCCACGGTTGCACGGTCGGCAGCCGAATCCTGATTGGCATGGGCAGCATTGTCATGGACGGCGCGGTGGTGGAGGACGATGTCATCATCGGCGCTGGCAGTCTGGTGCCACCGGGCAAACGTCTGGACAGTGGTTTTCTCTATGTGGGCAGCCCGGTCAAGCAAATCCGGGCGCTGACTGACAAGGAACAGGCCTTTTTCACCTACAGCGCGGCCAATTACGTGAAGCTCAAGGATCTGCATCTGGCCGAAGGCTACGACCAGGCTTGAACGCTGCGCCATTTACTCAGGAATCACCATGCATTACCAAAGTGTTTTGTTCGACCTTGATGGCACCCTGACTGACCCTCGCGAAGGCATTACCCGTTCAATCCAGTTTGCGCTGAGCAAACTGGGGATTGATGAGCCGGACCTGACCAGACTTGAACACTTTATCGGCCCGCCGCTGCTGCAAGCCTTCATGCAGTTCTATGACTTCGACGAAGCCAGGGCCTGGGAAGCGGTGAATTTCTATCGCGAGCGTTTCAAGGTTACCGGATTGTATGAAAAACGCGTGTTCGATGGCGTCACGCCACTACTGGAAACCCTCAGTGGGCAAGGGCGGCAGTTATACATCGCCACCTCGAAACCCTGGGTGTTTGCGCGGGAAATTGCCCGGCACTTCGACTTCGCCAAGCACTTCAAAGTGATCTACGGCAGCGAACTGGACGGTACCCGCACCGACAAAGTCGAGCTGATCCGCCATCTACTGGCCGAAGAAGGCCTCGATCCAAGGGATACCTTGATGATCGGCGACCGCAAACACGACCTGATGGGCGCCCGACTCAACGGACTGGATGCGGCAGCGGTGGGCTATGGCTTTGGCAGCCGGGAAGAGTTGAGCGCCGAGCAACCGGCGTATCACTTCGAATCGCTGAGCGAGTTGCATCAGGCGTTTTTGCAACGCTGATCAAATCCGTTCATCGACAAGCTTCGCACCCGCCAGGTCAATTGCCGGCGCGAGGCTTGTCCACAATGGCGCTTACAGCGCGAATGGCAATGGCGTACAGATTGTCTGGCGTTGCACCAGACGCTGCTGAAACTCCATAGGGTCGTGAATCAGCACGTCTTGCCCGGCAAAGGATTCGGCGGCGATCAGTCGTGACAACCAGAAACGCACACAGGCCACCCGCAACATCGTCGGCCACAACTCGGCTTCGGCCGCGGTAAAGGGCCGCAATGTTGCGTAAGCACCCAGCAAGGCCCGCGCACGCGGTCCGTCGATCCGCCCGGTTTCATCCGAACACCAGTCATTCAAGGCGATTGCCACGTCGTAGAGCATCGGTCCTGAACAGGCGTTGTAGAAGTCGATCAGGCCGGTCAGGTGCGTGCCTTCGAACATCGTATTATCGCGAAACAGATCGGCGTGGATATTGGCCCGTGGCAGCGCGAGGATTTTTTCCTTGCACTGGTCGAACTCATCCAGAGCGCCTTGCAGCAGGCCACGTTGCTCCGGATTCAGCTTTGGCATCAACTGCGCACCTTCGTCCTGCATCCAGTCCAGACCGCGATCGGTCTTGCGCTCGAGGACTTTACCCAAGGTCGCCAAGTGCAGATGACCGAGCAACTCACCCACCTGCGCGCAGTGCTGGGCGTTCGCCTCTTTGATGTGCTTGCCGGCCAGTCGCGGTTGCAGCAGCGCCGGTTTGCCGGCGAGTTCGCGCAAGGCTTCTCCGTCTGTCGTGCGCAGCGCATAAGGCACCGGCAGATCGGCGTCATGCAGCACGTCGAGCAATTCGATGAAGAACGGCATTTCCTGGACCGGGCCGCGCTCCACCAGGGTCAGGACAAACTCACCCTGCTCAAGGCTGATGAAGAAATTGGTGTTTTCACTACCAGCGGCAATCCCCTGGAAGTCAAGCAGGCGGCCGAGCCCGTAAGGGGCGAGAAAGGTTTCCAGCTCGGGCCGAGCCAGGGGGGTAAACACAGACATGGTTAAAACTGCCAGTACGGGCGCCGCGATCCAGCCAACGCCGATTAAAGTTAAGAACGACCTACCACTCGAAAATTTTCCACGACGGAATCAGCATATCCGGCTCGTCCGAGCGGATAAAGTTGCCATCGGAGCCATCGGCGCGCACCAGGAAGTACGGTTTACCGACCTTCGGAGTGATCTTGATGGCATACAGGAAACCGTTTTGACGGTACTCCTGAATGGTCTTGTCGCCTTCGGTGCGGATGGTTACATCCGGGTCCGCTGAAGGCGCATCATCCGCCGCCATCACTGCCAATGGAGTGATTGCAAACAAGCTGGCCAGCAGCAAGCGATTTAGTGTGCGCATGATAACCTTGTCCCTTTGTCTTCAACGGTCCCGCTATTCTAGCGCCGGACCCGCCGAAAAGGTTGATCCTGCATGAGCCAAGCCCCCCTCGTCCTGGTGGACGGTTCTTCTTACCTGTACCGCGCCTTCCATGCGCTGCCACCGCTGACTACCTCCAGAGGCCTGCCGACCGGCGCCGTCAAAGGTGTGCTGAACATGCTCAAGAGTCTGCGCAAGCAGTACCCGGACAGCCCGTTCGCAGTGGTCTTCGACGCCAAGGGGGGGACCTTTCGCGATGAGATGTTCGCCGAATACAAGGCCAACCGTCCGAGCATGCCCGACGATATGCGGGTGCAGATCGACCCGCTGCATGCGAGCGTGATCGCCCTGGGCTTCCCGCTGCTGTGCGTCGAAGGCGTCGAGGCCGACGATGTAATCGGTACGCTGGCCCGCAGCAGCGCGGCCGCCGACCGCCCGGTGGTGATCTCCACGGGCGACAAGGACATGGCGCAACTGGTCGACGGGCACATTACCCTGGTCAACACCATGACCGGTAGCGCGCTGGATGTGGCTGGAGTGAAAGAGAAATTCGGCGTCGCTCCCGAGCAGATCATCGATTATCTGGCCCTCATGGGCGATTCGTCCGACAACATTCCGGGCGTTCCGGGTATAGGACCCAAGACTGCTTCCGGCTTGCTGGTAGGGGTAAACGGTGGCCTGACCGAGCTGTATGCTCAGCTCGATATCGTCCCGACCCTGCCGATCCGCGGCGCCAAAACCCTGCCGGCCAAGCTCGAAGAGCACAAGGAGATGGCATTCCTCTCCTATCGACTGGCGACCATCAAGATCGACGTACCGCTGGATGTCGGTCTGGATGACCTGAAAATGGGTCCGCCGGATCACGACAAGCTCGCCGAGCTCTATACCCTGCTGGAGTTCAAGAGCTGGTTCGAGGAGAACCAGCGAGACGCCAAGCGTTCCGGCCAGGAAGTCGCCGCTCCGGTCGCCGAAGAAGCCGCCGTCGATACCGAACTCAAGTACAGCACCCTCCTCACCCAGGCGGACTTCGACCTGTGGCTGAAGAAGCTCAACGCTGCCAGGCTGATCGCCTTCGACACCGAAACTACCGGCGGCGATGCGCAGCAGGCGCAACTGGTGGGTCTGTCTTTCGCCGTACAAGCGAACGAAGCGGCTTACATCCCGCTCACCCATTCCTACATGGGTGTGCCGGAGCAACTCGACCGCGATACCGTTCTGCGGGCGCTGAAACCCATTCTTGAAGACCCGGCCAAACTCAAGGTCAGCCAGCACGCCAAATTCAACATGAACATCCTGGCCAACTGCGCCCTGAATGGCGATCAGGCTTGCGGCATTTCGGTGCAAGGCATCGCCTTCGACACCATGCTCGAATCCTATGTCCTGGACTCGACGGCAACCCGTCACGACATGGACAGCCTGGCGCACAAGTATCTGGGGCACACCACCACCAGCTTTCAGGACATCGCGGGCAAAGGCGTTAAACAACTGACCTTCGACCAGATCTCCCTGGAGCAGGCCGGGCCTTATGCCGCTGAAGACGCCGACGTGACCTTGCGTTTGCACCAGGCCTTGCAGGAAAAGCTCTCGGCGATTCCGAGCCTGGGCAAAGTGCTGACCGAGATCGAAATGCCACTGGTACCGGTATTAGCCAGGATCGAACGCCAGGGCGCCTTGGTCGATGCCAATCTGCTGGGTATCCAGAGCGTCGAACTGGGCGACAAACTGGTCGCCCTCGAACGCGAAGCCTTTGCCATTGCCGGTGAAGAGTTCAACCTCGGCTCGCCCAAGCAGTTAGGAGTGATCCTGTATGAGAAGCTCGGCATGCCGATTCTCAGCAAGACCGCCAAAGGCCAGGCATCGACGGCTGAAGCCGTGCTCGCGGAACTGGCCGAGCAGGATTTCCCGCTGCCCAAAGTGCTGATGCAATACCGCTCCCTGAGCAAGCTGAAAAGTACCTACACCGACCGCTTGCCGGAGCAGATCAACCCGCGCACCGGGCGCATTCACACCTCCTACCATCAAGCGGTAGCGGCGACCGGGCGGCTGTCTTCCAGTGATCCGAACCTGCAGAACATTCCGATCCGTACCGCCGAAGGTCGGCGGATTCGCCAGGCGTTCGTCGCCCCCAAAGGCTACAAGTTGCTGGCGGCCGACTATTCGCAGATCGAACTGCGCATCATGGCCCACCTGGCCAAGGACGAAGGTTTGTTGCATGCCTTCCGCCACAACCTGGACGTGCACAAGGCAACGGCCGCCGAGGTGTTCGGCGTAGAGCTTACCGAGGTCACCAACGATCAGCGCCGTAGTGCCAAGGCGATCAACTTCGGCCTGATCTACGGCATGAGCGCGTTCGGCCTGGCCAAGCAGATCGGCGTCGACCGCAAGCAATCCCAAGCTTATATCGACCGCTATTTTGCCCGTTACCCAGGCGTGCTCGAGTACATGGAGCGCACCCGCGCCCAGGCCGCCGAACAAGGTTTCGTCGAAACCATTTTTGGCCGGCGCCTGTACCTGCCCGAGATCAATGCGAAAAACCCGGCCCTGCGCAAAGGCGCCGAACGCACCGCGATCAACGCACCCATGCAGGGGACGGCAGCGGACATCATCAAAAAGGCGATGATCGCGGTGGACAATTGGCTGACATCATCCGGTCTGGACGCCAGAGTGATCCTGCAGGTACACGATGAACTGGTATTAGAGGTTCGCGAGGACCTGGTCGACCAGGTGGGCGAGGAAATCCGTGGTCACATGAGTGCTGCGGCAACGCTCGATGTACCGCTTTTGGTCGAAGTTGGCGTTGGAAACAACTGGGATGAGGCCCATTAAGGTGTCTTGAAGGGACTTTTTGCTGCGGCATAGTGACGCAGCAAAAGACCAGCTAAGAACTATTAGTTCGGGAAATTCCAGGCCTTATTGCCAATATTTTTTTTTAACCCGCGGAACTAAACCCGTGAACCGCCACTCAGATTTACTGAGTGGGTGGTGAAGCCCATTTCGATTTCGATGCTCCTATGTTGTGTTAAGTGTTGGCAGATATCTGGACCCCGCCCTAGCGGTCCGGAGCTTGGACCCCGAACTTCTCCTCCCCATACGAAGTCCGGGGTTTTTTTTGCCCGCGATTCCTTATTCCGCTGCTTGCGCGCCTTTATCAGCCAACTCCATCCAGCCCGCCAATACAGTGTAGGCGTCTTCCAGGCCCATGCGCTTGGGTGCCGAAAACAGCTGAATGGTAATGGTGTCGCCCCAACCCTTGCGAATGTCTGCCTGAACCTTGAGCAGGGTGTTTTTCGCTGCGCCGTAGGTCAGTTTGTCGGCCTTGGTCAGCAAAATGTGCATTGGCATGCCGCTGGCGACGGCCCAATCGAGCATCAGCAGATCGAAATCAGTCATTGGATGACGGATGTCCATCATCAAAATCAAACCTTTCAAGCTCTCGCGACCGCCCAGATAAGCTTCCAGGTGGCGCTGCCAGTGCAATTTCAGCGGGATCGGCACCTTGGCGTAACCATAACCCGGCAGGTCGACCAAACGACGATCATCGTCTAACTTGAAGAAGTTCAGCAGTTGCGTGCGGCCCGGAGTCTTCGAGGTTCGGGCCAGGCTGGCGTGAGTCAGGGTGTTCAGGGCGCTGGACTTGCCGGCGTTGGAACGCCCGGCGAAGGCCACTTCAAAGCCTTCGTCGTCCGGACATTGGTCGACTTTGGCGGCGCTGAGCATGAAGGTGGACTGTTGGCACAGACCGAGAATGGGGTTCTTGAGTTGCATGAGATATCCGATGTGGGCGGTGCCGAGAATGGACGCGGCGAGCAGTGTCGTTTCCGTTTCAGTAGCGCCAGTATATAATGCCGCAGATTTTGTGTGCGCTTTGTCCCAGCGTAGGATGAGGTTCACGAGAGCGATTGACCTTGATTGCGCATTAGAACGCACCACGCTCTCAACCCTGAAAAGGTCGTTTTATGACGAAATGGCTGCTAGCTGCCGGTGTCTTGATGCCGCTTTACAGCGCTCAGGCTACACAGGATCCGGAAGCTATGTACAACCGTGTTTGTGGAGCCTGTCATTCCGGCCAACTACCCACAGCGCCTCAAAAGGGCGATCAGGAAGCTTGGGCGCCGAGGTTGGCGCAAGGTATGGAGACGCTGGTGCAACACGTAACCCAGGGTTTCAAGGCGATGCCGCCGCGTGGTTTGTGCACGGACTGCAGTGCCGAGGATTACCGAGCAATCATCCAGTGGATGAGCGAGTGATCCCGGCCCATAACTCTTTAACCCTTAGCCGTAGTTGGATTAGCTGATGAACAAATTGATCGTGAGTCTGCTGTTGACCCTGGGGATCTCCGGCATAGCCAATGCTGCAGGCGATGCTACTGCTGGTCAGGCGAAAGCCGCAGTATGTGGCGCCTGTCATGGCCCGGATGGCAACAGCATGGCGCCAAACTTTCCGAAACTGGCGGGTCAGGGCGAGCGTTACCTGAACAAGCAACTGCAAGACATCAAGTCCGGCAAGCGCACCGTCCTGGAGATGACCGGCCTGTTGACCAACCTGAGTGATCAGGATCTGGCCGACATCTCCGCGTACTTCGCCAGCCAGAAGGGCAGTGTTGGCGCCGCCGATCCAAAGGTTGTGGCTCGCGGTGAAGAGTTGTTCCGTGGCGGCAAGCTGGATCAAGGCATGCCTTCATGCACCGGCTGCCATTCGCCGAACGGTGCGGGCCTCGCTGCTGCAGGCTTCCCGCATCTGGGCGGTCAGCATGCCCAGTACATCGCCAAGCAATTGACCGACTTCCGTGAAGGCGCTCGTACCAACGACGGCGACACGAAGATCATGCAAGGCATCGCGGCCAAGCTGAGCAACAAGGACATTGAAGCGGTGTCCAGCTACATCCAGGGCCTGCACTAAGGGCTGATCGATCGGCGTTGCGCCAGGGTCTGCATTTTTCGCAACGTTAACGATCTATTAATCCGTTGATGCGAACATAAAAGGGTGGCTCAGGCCGCCCTTTTTTATGGCGGCTACCGTTACACTAGCGAACTCAAGCCCATCCGGACCTGTCTGATTTCAGGTCACGCGAGGCGACCTTATTTGTCCAGGAGTAAAGCATGCGTAATCTGATTCTCAGCGCCGCGCTCGTCAGCGCCAGCCTGTTCGGCATGGCCGCCCAAGCTGCCAACGAGCCGCTTGAAGCCGGTAAACAATATGTCGAGCTGAGCAGCACCGTGCCGGTTGCCGTACCTGGCAAGATCGAAGTAGTGGAGCTGTTCTGGTACGGCTGCCCGCATTGCTACGCGTTCGAGCCAACCATCAATCCCTGGGTTGAAAAACTGCCTGCCGATGTGAACTTCGTGCGCATCCCGGCCATGTTCGGCGGAATCTGGAACGTTCACGGCCAAATGTTCATCACCCTGGAAGCCATGGGTGCGGAACAAAAGGTTCACAAGGCCGTATTCGAAGCCGTCCACGGTGGCAAGAAGCTCGCGACTCCGGAAGAAATGGCCGAATTCCTGGCAACCGAAGGCGTCGACAAGGATAAATTCCTGAGCACCTACAATTCCTTCGCCGTCAAAGGCAAGGTTGAAGATGCCAAGAAGAAGGCTCAGGCCTATCAGATCACCGGTGTACCGACCATGATCGTCAACGGCAAATACCGCTTTGACCTGGGCACTGCCGGTGGCCCTGAGGGTGCGTTGAGTGTGGCTGATCAATTGATCGCCAAGGAACGCGCGGCACCCAAGGCTGTTGCCAACTAAGCGCGGCACTCGCCATGCGCCGCTGGGGTACTGAACGCATCGTTGGCCTGCATGAACCGCGGGTCAACGAGCATCATCTGGAATCGACTGGCCTGCCCGCAGACAGTCGTCTGCGTCTGCTCAGCTTTAATATTCAGGTTGGCATCAGTACCGAGCGCTATCGGCATTATCTGACCCGGGGCTGGCAGCATCTGCTGCCGCACACCGGGCGTGCCGACAACCTGCAAAAGATTGGCAACCTGCTGGGCGACTTCGACCTGGTCGCCTTGCAGGAAGCCGATGGCGGCAGCCTGCGGTCAGGCTACGTCAATCAGGTCGAACACCTGGCCCAGCTGGGCGCCTTCCCCTACTGGTATCAACAGCTCAACCGTAATCTCGGTCGCCTGGGCCAGCACAGCAATGGCGTGCTCAGCCGCTTGCGTCCGTGGGCCATCGAAGATCATCCATTACCCGGTCCGAAAGGCCGTGGGGCGATCCTGGTACGCTTTGGCGAGGGACCGGAAGCGCTGGTCGTGGTCATGATGCATCTGGCGTTGGGCGCTCGTGCCCGAACCCTGCAACTGGCCTACATCCGCGAGTTGATTGGTGGCTACCGGCACCAGATATTGATGGGTGACATGAACACCCACGCCAGCGATTTGCTGCAAAGCTCTCCCTTGCGCGATCTTGGCCTGTTGGCGCCCCAGCTTGAGGCAACGTTCCCCAGCTGGCGTCCGCAACGCTGCCTCGACCATATTCTGCTCAGCCCCAGCCTGACCCTTGAACGAGTCGAGGTGCTGGCCCAACCCATTTCCGATCACCTGCCGGTCGCGGTAGAGATTCGTCTGCCGGGTTCGCTCACGGCTGATGCATTGCCCGCATTGAGTCCTGACCCCTCGCGGATCCCTTGAATGAGCGACGAAGCCCAGCGCTGGAAAGAAAAGTACCTCAAGAGCATTGAACACCAGGAAAAGCTCGAGCGTCGCTGGGATGCCCGTCTCGATTTGCTTCGTCGCGGTCTGGTCCGCAGTACGCTGGCAGCGGAGGGCACCGACCGGGCCGTTGACCTGTGCATGAAGGAAATGCGCGAAATCATTCGTACCGACGACATGGATGCAGGGCTGGCGGCGTTACTGCCGCGCCTGGAAAAAGCCGTACTCGACTCCGAGCAGCGCCGGGAAACCCGCATTGAGCAAATCGGCTCTGCGCTGACCGCCCTGGTCACTCAGCTGCAAGCCTTGCCGCTGCCTCGAGAGGTAAGTCGACCGCTCAAGAATTTTGCCAAACGACTGGATAGCCGCGTCGGCCAGGCCCGCGAAATCCCCTTGCTGCTCGCAGAGCTCAGTGGCTTGCAAGGTCAGGTGCTGAGCTTGCGGGAGAACCCGGCAGAGGCCAGTCGTCCGGGTTTGCTGCAACGGTTGTTTGGGGGGAGGGAAACGGCTGACGGTCCATCCGGGTCTGGCAATGGTTTGATAGCGCCGCCAGGCCAGCAACCCCAGATGCCCCTTCGAGCTCCCGCTGCCCGCGCGCTGGCTCCGGCCGAACCTGAACGCGAGCATTCTCGGCCGATTGCTGCTGCACCCGCCGCCGTGGCAATTGCTCAGGCAGTGCCGTCTCCTGCCGCAGAGCCCCCCGTATCGCTGGCTTCAGGGCTCGAATGGACTTCAGCTGCAGAACCGGGCGACAGCGCGCCAAACCCCGGGGTGCTGGCTTTTGTCCCGCCAGTGCTGGACTCGCCAGTGCCAAACACGGCGCCGCCGATAGCGGTTCAGGAACCGCCGCAGATCGACTCCACCGCGCCGCCACAGCCCGCCCAGGCAGCCAGTACTGAAGCTGTTCAAACGCTTATCAACCCTGATGAGCCGCTGCCTGCCGCCGACGATGCCGGTCACCAAACACCGGAGTTACTCGACGACCTGAGGTTGTCGTCGATCATGGCGCCGGTGGCTGTTGATGATCCAGAGGCTGCTCAAGCCGTTACCTGCTACGCGCTGCCTGATTCGCCGGAGCCGTCCTACAGCTCAGTGGCCAGGCACATCGAAGATACCCTGGTCGGCCTGCTCGACGAGCTGAGCCTGCCCGAGCGTCACAAGCCACAAGCCGAGTCCATGCGCCTTCGGTTGCAAAATGGCTTGAACTGGTACGAACTGCTACCGATTCTCGACGATCTAGCGGTCTTGATGCTGGCAATTACCGATAGCGGCCAACATGAGTTCGAGGCTTACCTCAAACAACTCAATGAACGTCTCGAGTCCTTCCAGAGCAACCTGCAAGCCGCCAGTGACGGCCATGCCGACAGTCGTTCAGCGGCGCGTGAAATGGATACCCAGATACGCGAACAGGTCGACGGCCTGCAAAGCAGCGTGCAAGAGGCGGCGGATCTGGATGGCCTCAAACATGTGCTGGAGAACCATCTTGAAGGTCTGCTCGGCACTATGGATCAGCACCGCAAGCAACGTGATCAGCGTGAGCAGGAAGTTGCCGAGCGCCTGCAAGGACTGGCCGAGCGCGTGGCGAGTGTGGAGCAGGAAGCCCAGGGCTATCGCGAGCACCTTGAAGAACAACGGCAAAAGGCGCTGATCGATCCGCTGACCGGTCTGCCGAACCGCGCGGCCTGGAGTGAGCGACTGGATCACGAGGTCGCTCAATGGCAGCAACACGGTAACCCGCTGCTATTGGCCATACTCGACCTCGACCACTTCAAGCGCATCAACGATAACTACGGTCATCTGGCCGGCGACAAGGTCCTGAAACTCATTGCCGGAGTCCTGCGCAAGCGTCTTCGCGGCTCGGACTTCATTGCCCGGTTTGGTGGCGAGGAGTTTGTATTGTTGGTTCCCGACACGCCATTAGCGGTCGGAGCAAAACTGGCGGAAAGCCTCAGGGTGGCCATCGAGGCGTGCCCGTTTCACTTTAAAGGGGAGCGGGTAACGATAACCGTCTCCATGGGCATGACGGCATTCAAGCCAGGTGAACACAGTGACCTGGTGCTCAAAAGAGCCGATCTGGGGCTGTACCGAGCCAAAGCTGCGGGCCGCAACAGCGTGGTACTGGACTGATCGCCAATTGTTCCATTTTGTTTTTCTGCCGGTTCTGCGAATGGCTGTACGTTACACTGTTGCATTACTGTCTGCAGCGTACTGCTCTTCCATGAAAATTTTTGCTCTCGTCCTGTCGCTTCTTGTATTGGCCGGCTGCACCAGCGGTCCCAGGATCGACACCAGTCATGTTTCGGTCAACCACGATAGCCGCATTCAGTTCGTGGTGCTCCATTACACCTCTGCTTCGCAGGAGGATTCGCTGGCTTTGTTGACCCATGGCGAAGTCAGCAGCCATTACCTGATTGGCGTCAACCCGCCGACCATCTTCAAGCTAATGGATGAAAGCCTCCGGGCCTGGCACGCCGGAGAAAGTGAATGGCTCGGCCGGACCTGGCTGAACTCCAGCTCCATCGGGATCGAAATCGTCAATCCGGGCTTTCTCGACACCCCCACCGGTCGTGTCTGGTATCCCTACACCGAAGGCCAGATCGAGTCGTTGATCGTTCTGCTAAAGGACATCAGCAAGCGTTACAACATGAACCCACGCCATATCATCGGGCATAGCGACATCGCCCCCATGCGTAAACTCGACCCCGGCCCGCTGTTTCCCTGGAAGCGCCTGGCCGACGAAGGGCTGGGTATCTGGCCCGACGCTCAAGCCGTGGCTCGCCAGCAAGCACTGTTCGCGGCGCAGTTGCCGAGCATCGGCTGGTTCCAGGGCCAACTGGCCCGCCTGGGTTACGCCACGCCTCAGACCGGAGAACTCGATGAGGACACTCGTAATGTCCTGGCAGCCTTCCAGATGCACTATCGCCCCGCACGTTACGACGGAGTGCCGGACGCGCAAAGTGCGGCGATTCTCCAGGTGCTCAACCAGACAAAATATTGACGCCGCCGGGCGGTCCGGGCTATTTCTCAATCAGTTGCTATAACTCATTGGTAATCTTTTGGATCTTTAATCAATGCCAGCCGCTCGAGAGGCCATACGTAGTTGGTTCTACCGCCCCTGGTTGCTGGCGATGCTGGCTGCTGTGCTGAGCGCTGCCTTGCTCCTGATGGGCAGTCTGGGTGTGGCCCTGCATCAGGTTCAGCAACGCGAAAGCCAGCAGATGAATGCTCAGGGAGAGCGCTTTCTCGAGCGCCTGGAACAACTGTTTGGCCAATTGCGAGAAGGCCTTGATGAATTGGAAGGCCAACCGTTGCGAGGCTGCAGCGCCGAAATGATCGCGATCTTGCAGCAGGTCAGCTTCAGTTACCGCTTCGTTTATGAAGCGGCCTACATCGACGACACACAGTCCTGCTCAAATCGCCCGCGCCAAGGCGGCCTCTCTGCCGCACGGACCCCGGACATCACCGGACCCACCTACAGCTATTGGCTGAACACCTCGACGGAACCCAATGAAAACCGTGCGGCATTGATGCTCGGACGCGGCAATTTTCGTGTCGCGACTTCCCGTGGTCATCTGACCGATATGGTTGACCTGTCGCCTGGCAGCAGCTTGCTGGTAGTGCTCGACCATGGCACGAGGGCAATCCCGGTGCTGGGCTCCGCGCAACCCTGGCCACCGACCCAACTCTGGCCTGTGGCCAATACTGATGCGCTACAGGTGACGAAGGATCGGCTGATTTACCATATGCCGACCAACAACCCGGAATACCAGCTGGTACTCATTGCTCCACGCACCAGCCTGCAGGTGGGAATGACCGGAGCCTGGCGCTGGTTGTTACCGATCAGTCTGTTGTTGGCGATCTTGATCGGATGGTTGGTCCTGCAGCTGGCTCGTCAGCGTCAATCACTGGGCGGCGAGTTGCAGGGAGCCTTGCGTCGTGGCGAGTTACAGGTCTTGTATCAACCCATTTTCGATCTGCGCAACCGGCAATGTGTCGGAGCTGAAGCCCTGCTGCGCTGGCGTCGGCCGGACGGTACCTTGACCAGCCCGGACCTGTTTATCCCCCTGGCGGAAAACACCGGACAGATACGCCAGATCACCGACTTTGTATTGCAGCGCCTGCTGGAACAATTGGGTCAGCTGTTGCGGTCCAATCCGCAGCTGTACATTTCAGTCAACCTGGCGGCCTGCGATGTGATGGTGCCTCGTGTCGGGCAGGTCATGGCCCGCTTGCTGGCCCTGCATCGGGTGGCGGCGCGACAGATTGCCTTTGAAGTGACCGAGCGTGGGCTGATCGACGTGGACATCGCCCGGGACAACCTGCAGGCGTTGCGCGATGTTGGCCATCAAGTACTGATCGATGATTTTGGTACTGGCTATTGCAGCCTGGCCTACCTGCAAACCCTGCCCGTGGACTGTCTGAAAATCGACAAAGCCTTTATTGATGCCCTGGGGCACGATGCCGCGAGCAGTGGCGTCGCACCGCATATCATTCGAATGGCGCATGCCCTGGAACTCAAGGTGATTGCCGAAGGGATCGAATATGAGTCCCAAGCCTCTTTGCTGAGCAGCGAGGGAGTGAACTTCGGGCAGGGCTGGCTGTTTGCCCATGCCTTGAGTGCCGTGCAGTTCACCGAGTTGATCACCCGGGGTCGCCGAATGGCGTCGCGGCGCCTGGATGACGAAGCCTGATTGCACGCCGAGTGCCTATAACGGCAGCGTCATATAAAACTGCGTGCCTTGCCCCGGTCGTGAGTAGACGCCCATGCGCCCACCGTGCAGTTGCACGATTTCCTTGCACAATGCCAGACCCAGACCGGCGCCGCCCTTCTTGCGCCCGACCTGTACGAAAGGCTCGAAAATCCGCCCTTGTTGGCCGTAAGCGATGCCTTCGCCGTTGTCCTCGACGCTGATAATCACCCGCTCGCCGTGTCGACGGGCCTGCAATCGGATCTGCCCGTCCCGGCCAGTATGGCGCAGCGCATTGCCAATCAGGTTATCCAGCACCCGCTCGAGCTGTGCCTGGTCAGCTTGCAGCCAGGGCAGTGGTGATTGCACTTCCACCCGCAAATCGATGCCTTGCACGCTGGCTTGCTCAGCGAAACGACCTTGGGCCTGATCAAGCAGATCGATAATGGGGCAGGGTGCAAGCGTGAGCTTTTGCAGTCCGTTCTGATAGCGCGAGAAGTTCAACAGGTCGTTGATCAACTGCATCAAACGCTGCATTTCTTCATTAACGGTGTTAAGCAGGTCAGCCTCGCGAGAGTCGTCGGCAAAATGCACTCGTTCCTGCAGCAGACCAAAGGCCATGTGCATCCCGGTGACCGGTGTGCGCAGTTCATGAGAGGCACGTAACACGAACTCACTGCGGACCCGTTCGAAGGTGCGCTGCTCGGTGACGTCGTGCAGCACCATCACCGCACCGAGGATGTGCCCCTGGGTATGACTGACCGGTGTCAGGCTGTAAGTCAGCAGCCGCGACTCGCCATCCACCTCGATGCTCAAATCCTCCGGTGCCCGTTCCAGACTGCCGCCGCGCAGCACCAGTTGCAACTCGTCATCAAGCTCTGGACGTTCAAGTGCCGTGCCCAAGCCCTGACCCAGTCGTTCCTCGTCCCAACCCAATTGTCGTTGCGCCACCGGGTTGAGATGCTCCAGACGCCCTTGTCGGTCAATCATCAGCAGGCCGTCGTCGATGCTGTCGAGCACTGCCTGTAAACGTTGCTGACCCGCGAGCAACTCATCGACATTGGTCGCCTGATGCTGACGCAGGGCTTCGGCCATGATCCCGAAGCGCCGGGTCAGCAGATTCATTTCCGCCGCCGAGGAAATCGGCAGCGTCACCTCGAAATTGCCCTGGCCGATATTGTCCGCGGCCTTGGCCAGCGCCTCGATGGGCGCGCCGAAGCGTTGGGCGATCCCGTGGGCGGTGATAAAGCCGATGATCAGCACCGCCAGCCCCACCAGCCCAAGCAATCCGCTGATCAGCAGCGCACGTTCTCTTGCCTGGAGTTGGGTTTGATAGATGTTGTCCAGTGCTCGCTTGTGTTGGGCGATCAAGCCATTGCGCAACACATTGAATTTTTCGCTCAGACTCGGGTTTTCACTCAGGTTTTGCAACTGTGCCTTGGCGCGATCGAACTCGTCGAGAAAGCTCAGAAAGTCTGCTCGGGCCTGGGTAAAGCCCTGATGCTGATCATCCATGCCCTGCTCGTGTTGAATGCCTTGATCGAGCAACTCGAAGTACTGCTGCCTGGACGCCTCCAACGCTGCCGGGTCAGGCTTCTCGTTCAGCATGAACATAAACTGATCGCCCAGGGTCTGTCGCAGCTTCAGCCCTAGATCGAGGCTGATGAAGTTGCTGCGGATCATCGACTCCTGGGTATTGGCCATCTGCATGACGCCGACGAGCCCGAGCAGCAGCCCGAGCAAAGCGACGGTGATCAGCGCCGAAATACTCAGAAACAGCCGAGTACGCAGCTTCATTGGGCGCCGCTCATAAGTTGTACTGTTTGCGTTTTCGGTACAACGTCGAGGCATCGATGCCGAGCGTCTTGGCGGCTTGATCAAGGGTGTCACTGGTGGCCAGCACCGCACCGATATGGGCTTTTTCCAGCTCGTCCAGGCTTAACGCTGCACCGATTCGCGGAGCGTTGTTGGTTGGCTGTTCAGCCATGCCCAAATGGCTGATTTCTACCCGCTCCTGTGGGCAGATGATGCTCGCGCGCTCGACCACGTTACGCAGTTCGCGGATGTTGCCCGGCCAGCGATAGTTGAGTAACGCTTCACGGGCTTGATCACTGAAACCGCGAGCCGGCCGTGCGTATTCCTTGACGAAGCGTGCCAGGAAGCGATCCGCCAGGGTCAGAATATCCTCACTGCGCTCGCGCAGAGGCGGCAGGTGCAAGGTGATGACATTCAACCGATAGAGCAAGTCTTCACGGAAGCGCCCCACGCGGACCATGTCTTCGAGGTTCAGGTTGGTGGCGGCAAGGATCCGTACATCGGCTCGACGAGTCACCGGGTCGCCGACCCGTTCGTACTCCTTGTCCTGAATGAAGCGCAACAGCTTGGGTTGCAAGGCCAGGGGAAAGTCACCGATTTCATCGAGAAACAGAGTCCCGCCATCAGCCTGGTTGACCCGACCCAGCGTGCTTTCGCTGGCACCGGTGAAGGCCCCGCGGCTGTGGCCGAACATCTCGCTTTCCATCAGCTCGGCGCTCAGCGATGGACAGTTTATGGTGACACAAGATTTCTTCGCGCGCTTGCTCCAGCCATGAATGGCTTGGGATAGTTCACCTTTACCCGTACCGGACTCGCCGAGGATCAGAATATTGGCATCGGTACCGGCAACCTGGCGTGCGGTTTCCAGCACCACTTTCATCGCCGGGCTGTGGGAGTCCAGGCCGTCCTTGGGTTTGCGTACTTCGCCTTCGAGCGCCTCCAGCCGCGCCGAGAGCTGACGCACTTCCAGTTGCTTGGCCGTGGCGAGGCGCAGTTGGTCCGGGCTGCAAGGCTTGACCAGATAATCCGCGGCCCCCGCCTGGATCGCATCGACGGCGGTATCCACGGCGGAGTGGGCAGTGACGATCACCACCCGCATCCAGGGCGCCTGAATACGCATCTGTGCCAGCACATCGAGGCCATTGTCTTCGCCCAGGCGCAGGTCGAGGAAGCACAGGTCGAATACCTGGCGTTGCAACAACGCATCTGCTTGAGCCGCGCTGTTGGCGGTAGCCACGGTATAGCCTTCGTCTTCCAGGCAGTAGCGGAAGGTGCGCAGGATAGCGGACTCATCATCCACTAGAAGAATACGCCCCTGATGGTCCGTGGCTGATTCCATTTCCTGCGCTCCTTAATGAATGATCTTAATTTAGTCCCGGAAAAATCGGGCAAGTTGCATGGTCAATCTTGATCCAATCCGCAGAGTCCCGGTTAGCTATCTATTCAAGATAATACTAACCCTATGATTCAGTTGGCTTTTTAAAAGAAAGCCAAGAATTCAACGCGCTCACACTCTCCCTTGTGACAGCCACGAACTCCGTTGTCTCCAAAAATTTTTCGATTTCCTCGGCATAGATCGTGCAATACGCACGACGCACGACGCACGGGACACCATCGTGCAAGATGCGTTTGAAAGTGTTTTTCATTAAGTCATAACCAATTGAATTTAATAGGTTTTTTTCAAAACAAAAGCTGGCATGCGGGCTGCAAGTCAGAGTCACCCAAGGCGCTTTTAACTTTTAAGAAGTGCCCTCGAACGACAACCCGTGTGGGAGGAGCTTCAGGATGATTCGCCAACGTCTCGCCCAATTGCCTATCTCGCCTCTGCATCTGCAGCAAGGGCTGTTTGCCAGTCTGGCACTGCTCCTCACGCTGATGGGTGGTCAGCAGTTCCAATGCTGGGATCAGAGCCAGCAAGAAGTGGCGCCACGCCTGTCGACCCCGCACACCACGCAAACCCATTTCAGCGCAGTCAGCAGTCAGTTTGCTGATTCCGCCCCCCTGCACCTGATGGATGTTGACCAGGCACAACCCGTGACCGAGTCGCCTCCTCAGGAACGCTGGGTGTTTTAGAACCAGAACTTGGCGCGCATTGATCGGCGCCGGGAATCGCTAGAAGTAAACGCAACACCTTTAATTAGATGCGTAAGGAGAATCACCATGTTGAGCTGGGCAATCACCTTCTTGATCATTGCCATCATCGCCGCGGTATTGGGCTTCGGTGGTATCGCGGGCACCGCCACGGGTATCGCCAAGATTCTCTTTGTCGTGTTCCTGGTGATGTTTATTGCTTCCTTCTTCTTTGGCCGTCGTGGCCGAGGCTGAACATGAGCGTTTCGCTAAAGACATTGGCAGCCGCCCTCTTTCCGGGCGGTAGTGCCATGGCGATGGCTGCCAACGACAGTCAGGCACGGGTTTCCCACTGACTAATCGCCGACACGCCAGGCCAGGTATCGCGTCATCGGCAAGCCGAACGATGGCATACAGGTCTGGCGCAAAGACCAGCTGAAGGCTGGTACTGAGTTCAATTCGAGAAAGAAGTCGGAACATTTCCTTCTTTCTTTTGCGCCACCCGAGGAAGGCAGGCGCATGACCAAGGGGCCGGGACGTTCTGATCGATGCAGATCGGAGTGACCTAGGGGTACATGGGGTGCCTCCGCAAGGGCCGGGTCAGGAAATGCGCTGCAAGCTCGCAAGCCACTCATGGCTGGGCGGGCTTGCGGCGTGTTTGAAAAACGCAAAGCCTTGACCTAGAGCAGTCCCCTCGATCCTCATATCCTATCCTGTGAAAATTTCTCCATTATCCCTCTCAACCGTTTCTCGGTGTTTCATCGCGACCGTACATCGAGAAACCTTGGGCTAATTCCAACGTCACTTTCGTCTTTCGCTGCAGGTTATTTCCCTGATTTTCGTCGTAATTCATACCCTCAATAAATCCCTGATTTCCTCTGCGATGGCCGGTTCACGGTACTTATGCCTGCCGATATGTCGTATTCGAACCAGTTGGGACGATAGTCTTGTTTTGGGGATCTCATGCCGATTCGGCATAGGGTAGGCGTTTACGGCATTAGACGCGCCCCTCTTGCATCGGAATAGTTGCGCCTTTTTTCGCCTGCCGAAGAGCCGTAAATGCTCGCTCGCGGTGACCTTATACGGGGGCAGATGCATCGACTCTTTCGCGTTTGCGCGTTCCAGTTTATGCATCTTCCCGAGTCCACTTGAAAAATAAGGGTAATGATATGAAGAAGGCAAAACTAAGCCTCGCCTGGCAGATCCTGATCGGTCTGGTATTGGGGATTGCAATTGGGGCGCTGCTCAACCATTTCAGTGCCGAAAAAGCCTGGTGGATCAGCAACGTCCTGCAACCAGCGGGCGATATCTTTATCCGTCTGATCAAGATGATTGTGATCCCGATCGTGGTCTCGTCGCTGATTGTCGGCATTGCTGGCGTGGGGGATGCGAAGAAACTCGGGAGCATTGGTCTCAAGACCATTCTTTACTTCGAAGTGGTGACTACCATCGCTATCGTTGTCGGCCTGGTGTTGGCCAA
>NZ_CABVHQ010000035.1 GCF_902497895.1 Pseudomonas fluorescens | reverse complement strand
CGAACGGGAGCAAGCCCCCTCGCCACAACAAGCCCCCTCGCCACACAAGCCCGCTCCCACAGGTTACTCTTGCGTCCTGCGGATTATTCCTGAATCACATCGGCACCCTTGGGGATGTCGAACTTGAACCTGGACGGCGGAATCGGCTGGTTGGCCTTCACGCCGGTGAACAGGATATTGGTGCGCTGGCCGACGCTGTCGATCAGCTGCATGTCATTGACCAGACCGTTGCGGAACGACAGACGCAGGCTGTCGAACAGGGTGTCCTTGGTTTTCGGCTTGAGGGTGAAGTCGATCACCCCGCCGGCTTCCTTGGCGCTGATGTCGAAGCTTTCGCTGATCTTCGACACGTCGCCGGACAGCAGCAAGGCCGGGGTCTGGGTCAGGCGCTGATCGAGCTTTTTGATGGTGACCTGCTCCAGGTCCGGATCCCACAGGGAAACCTTCTTGCCATCGGAAACCATCAGCTGCTCTTGCGGTGCGTCGGTGTGCCAGTAGAACAGGCCAGGACGCTGCAGGGACATTTCACCCGCGGTTTCCTGCAATTGAGTGCCGCTGCCATCGAGGGTCAGCTGGGAGAAACGCGCCGTCAGGGTCTGCGACTTTTCGAGCAACTGAGTCAGACGCGCCACATCTTTGCTGTCGGCATGGGCCGAGAGAGTGGTTAAAGCCAGTACCGGCAACAACAGCATGCGGATAAGACGCATGGGAGTCCTCATAACATTCGTGGGGAGAGTGGCGGCGCATCACTGCCCCGCCGCTGTTCAATTCAGGTCAGTCGCGCACCGGGCCTGGAGCCAGGACTTCACGGGAACCGTTGGTATTCATGGAAGTCACGACTCCGGCCATTTCCATGGCTTCGATCATGCGCGCGGCGCGGTTGTAGCCGATTTTCAGCTTGCGCTGAACCGCGGAGATGGACGCCCGACGGCTTTCCAGGACGAACTGCACCGCTTCGTCGTAGAGCGCATCGGATTCGCTGTCTTCGTCGCCGCCGCTGCCGCCTTCAAAGCCACTACCGGCCTCTTCGACACCCGCGAGGATCTGGTCGTTGTATTCCGGTGCGCCACGCAGTTTCCAGGCTTCAACCACCCGGTGCACCTCTTCATCGGAGACGAAGGCACCGTGGACCCGGATCGGCAGGCTGGTCCCCGGCGGCATGTAGAGCATGTCACCGTGACCCAGCAGTTGTTCGGCGCCGCCCTGATCGATGATGGTTCGCGAATCGATCTTGCTCGATACCTGGAACGCCATACGCGTTGGAATGTTCGCCTTGATCAGACCGGTGATCACATCAACCGACGGACGCTGGGTCGCGAGGATCAAGTGAATACCGGCAGCACGGGCCTTCTGAGCGATACGGGCGATCAGTTCTTCGACCTTCTTGCCGACGATCATCATCATGTCGGCGAATTCGTCGACCACCACCACTATGGTCGGCAGCTTGACCAGCAGCGGCGCTTCGTCGTGAATGCTTTCGCGCTTGTACAAAGGGTCGGTCAACGGCGTGCCGGCGTCCTGAGCTTCCTTGATCTTGGCATTGAAGCCCGCCAGGTTACGCACGCCCATCTTCGCCATCAGTTTGTAGCGCCGCTCCATCTCCGCGACGCTCCAGCGCAGGGCGTTGGCCGCGTCCTTCATGTCAGTCACGACCGGGCAGAGCAAATGCGGAATGCCTTCGTAGATCGACAGCTCGAGCATTTTCGGGTCGATCATGATCAGCTTGGCGTCTTCCGGGCCAGACTTGAACAGGATCGACAGGATCATCGCGTTCACCCCCACCGACTTACCGGAACCGGTGGTACCGGCAACGAGCAAGTGCGGCATTTTTGCCAAATCAGTGATGACTGGCTTGCCGCCGATATCATGGCCCAGGGCCAGAGTGACCGGGGACTTGAAGTTATCGTACTCAGGTGTCGACAGCACTTCGGAGAAACGCACGATCTGCCGGTCTTCGTTGGGAATCTCGATACCGACGGTGGTCTTGCCGGGAATCACTTCCACCACCCGCACGCTGGTCACTGCCAGCGAACGCGCCAGATCCTTGGCCAGGTTGGAAATACGGCTGACCTTGACCCCCGCGGCCGGTTGAATCTCGTAACGGGTAATCACCGGGCCGGGATGAATCGAGTCGACCGACACTTCGACCCCGAATTCCTTGAGCTTGATTTCCAGCAAATGGCCGACCGCGGCCAGGGACTCTGGGGAATAGTTGAGTTGTTTCTTTTCTGCCGGGTCGAGAATCGAGATCGGCGGCAAGGTGCCTTCGACCGCACTGTCGACGAACAGCGGCGCCTGCTTCTCTTTTTCCACGCGTTTGCTGGGCGGCGGCGCTTTGGGCGGCGCTGGCGCAATCACCGGCGGAACCTGCTTCTCGCGATCGGACATGTGCTTGCTCAGGGCCTGCTCGCGCTCGATCAAACGCTCCTTGACCTTGGCCTGTTCACGCTTGTCGGTCACGGTCGGGGCCACCACTTCGTTGACCCGGCTGTCGACTTCACGCAATTGCGCAACCAGTTGCTTGCGCTCGTTACGCGCCTCCCACCAGCGATTGGCCGCGCCCTGAAACAGTTCGAACAGGTCGAGGGTGATCTTGCCGGTGACGTCCATGACCTTGAACCACGAGAGGTCGGTGAACACCGTCAGGCCGAACAGGAACAGCGCGATGAACATCAGGGTACTGCCCTGGATGTTGAGCGCGTTCTTCGCCAGGTCGCCGAGGCTTTCACCCAGCGCCCCACCGGCGCCCGCCGGCAAGCCGGTGGCGGCATGGAAGTGGATATGCGCCAGGGCCGCGCCCGACAGCACCAGAAACACCAGGCCGATCAGGCGCCAGGAAAACAGCCAGCCGCTCCATTCCCAGGTTTCGTGGCGATGACGGAAAATCTGATAGGTCTTGATCGCTAACAGCAGGGGAAAGATATACGCGAAATAACCCAGCACCATGAACAGAATATCGGCGCTGTAAGAGCCCGCGGGCCCGCCGAAGTTCTGCACGTCTTCAATCTTGCTGTTATGACTCCAGCCCGGATCGTCCTTACCGTAAGTCAACAATGCCATCATCAGGAACAGGCATAAGGCTCCGATGGCAATCAGTGCACCTTCCTTCAACCGGTAGTGCAGTTGCTGACGCCAGAGCGGAACTACTGTTTTAGGTGTAGCGGTGGATTTCTTCAAAACGCGTCTTTTCCTGCGCCTGTAGCGCGTCCAACTGTTGATTGACTACAAAAAACTGCTCAACCCGAGCAGGTAACAAAGTTAACTGGCGCAACTGGAGCTACTTTTACCACTCTGGCCCTGCATTCCAAAACCCCATAGGAGCTGCCGCAGGCTGCGATCCTTTAAATGCCAACGATTATCCAACATATGGATACAAAGCGGCATTGTACGGATTTGTCCACCCGATGCCACGCCAGCGGCTTCGGTGTAGCATAGCCAACAGCACTTTGCGCGCGGTTCAATTTGAGCATGCATTCTCTTTTGTGACAAAGGCTTATGAGGTGTTTTTATGAGCGAAGCGAAGCATTCACGCCTGATCATCCTCGGTTCCGGCCCTGCCGGTTACAGCGCAGCTGTTTATGCCGCCCGCGCCAACCTCAAGCCGACCGTCATCACGGGTCTGCAGGCTGGCGGCCAACTGACCACCACCGTCGAAGTCGACAACTGGCCTGGCGACGTCGAAGGCCTGACCGGTCCGGTGCTGATGGAACGCATGCAGAAACACGCCGAACGCTTTGATACACAGATAGTTTTCGACCACATCCATACCGCCAAGTTGCAACAGCGCCCCTTTGAGCTCACCGGCGACAGCGGCACTTATACCTGCGACGCCCTGATTATCGCCACCGGCGCTTCGGCGCAATACCTGGGGCTGCCATCGGAAGAGGCATTTGCCGGCAAAGGGGTTTCCGCCTGCGCTACCTGCGATGGTTTCTTCTACCGCAATCAGGTGGTCGCGGTAATCGGCGGCGGCAACACGGCAGTTGAAGAAGCGCTGTACCTGTCGAACATTGCCAAGGAAGTCCACCTGATTCACCGACGCGACAAACTGCGTTCCGAGAAGATTCTTCAAGACAAACTGTTCGAAAAGGCCGCCACCGGTAATATCCGCCTGCACTGGAATCAACATCTGGACGAAGTGCTGGGTGATGCCAGCGGCGTGACCGGTGCCCGGCTGCGGGACAGTCAGACTGGCGCAACCAGTGAGTTACCGCTGACTGGCGTATTCATCGCCATCGGCCACAAGCCCAACACTGACCTGTTCCAAGGCCAGCTGGAGATGCGTAATGGCTATCTGCTGGTCAAGGGCGGCAGCGAAGGCGATGCCACCGCCACCGAAATCGAAGGCGTGTTCGCCGCCGGCGACGTTGCCGATCACGTTTACCGCCAGGCGGTGACGTCCGCCGGGGCCGGCTGCATGGCAGCGCTGGACGCCGAGAAATACCTCGACGACGTTCCCACCGTTTGACAGCTCACTTCAAGGCGGGCCCTCCAGCCCGTCATCGCCCTCCCCTTCTGCAAGCCTGAATGCCATGCTGACCTGGTTACAACGCAACACCCTGACCTTTCCGCCGCTGGAAAAAGCCATGCGCGACCCCAATGGCTTGCTCGCGGCCGGCGGCGATCTGTCCGCCGATCGCCTGGTTCAGGCCTATCGCCATGGCTGCTTTCCGTGGTTCTCGGAAGGCCAGCCGATTCTCTGGTGGTCGCCCGATCCGCGCACCGTATTGTTTCCCGATGAATTGCATGTCTCGCGCAGCCTGAACAAGCTGCTGCGCCAGCAACGTTACGAGGTGACCTTCGACCGCGATTTCGCCTCGGTAATCCGCGCCTGTGCTGCTCCGCGCGAGCATGCCGACGGCACCTGGATCACCGAAGCGATGCAGGATGCCTATCTGCAATTGCATAAGCGCGGGCATGCGCATTCGGTCGAGGTCTGGGATCAAGGTGAGCTGGTCGGCGGGCTCTACGGCCTGGCAATGGGCCAACTGTTTTTCGGCGAGTCGATGTTCAGTCGTGCCGACAACGCCTCGAAGTTCGGCTTCGCGACCCTGGTCAAACACCTCAAGCAATCGGGCTTCGTGCTGATCGATTGCCAGATGCCTACCGATCATCTGCACAGCCTCGGCGCCCGGACCATACCGCGCAGCAGTTTTGCCGGCTACCTGCGCCAGCATCTCGATCTACCCAATACGGCCACCTGGGTTTCCTAGGCGACTTTTCCCAGCCTGGCTTACACTTAATCCAAAGCATTCCCAGAGGGTTGATCATGACCGAGTTGGCGCGCCTGAAGTTTTATGCCACTCAGCCCCACTCTTGCAGCTATCTGCCCGAAGAGCAGGCCACCACGCTGTTCCTCGACCCTAGCCAGCCCATGGATGTGCATGTCTACGCGGATCTGTCGGAAATGGGCTTTCGCCGCAGCGGCGACCACCTTTACCGGCCGCATTGCCAGAACTGCAATGCCTGTGTTCCGGCGCGCATTCCTGTGGCGCAGTTTTCACCCAATCGCCAGCAGAAACGCATTCTCAAGCGCAATGCCGATCTACAGGTGCATCCGGCGAGGCCCGGTTTCAGCGAAGAGTATTTCGATCTTTACCAGCGCTACATCGAACAGCGCCACTCTGATGGCGATATGTATCCACCGAGTCGCGATCAGTTTTCGACATTCCTGGTCCGCGACCTGCCGTTTTCCCGATTCTATGAGTTTCGTCTCGAGGGACGCTTGCTGGCGGTCGCCGTCACCGACCTGCTGCCCAATGGCCTGTCGGCGGTCTACACCTTCTACGAACCGGAAGAAGAGCGCCGCAGCCTGGGTCGTTTTGCGATTCTCTGGCAGATTGGCGAGGCCCGGCGGCGGGACTTGGACGCGGTTTACCTCGGCTACTGGATCAAAAACTGCAAAAAGATGAGCTACAAGACCCAATATCGGCCCATTGAGCTACTGATTAACCAACGATGGGTCACCTTGAGCTAGAAGCCCTTGGCTTAAACCCTATTTTTCGGGCACAATGCACGCCGCTTTTGCCTGGCGCAGTTGCACCGGGCCATTCATTGGATACCGAGGGCTTTACTGCATGTCGAAAGAAGACAGCTTCGAAATGGAAGGCACTGTCGTCGACACCCTGCCCAACACCATGTTTCGTGTGGAGTTGGAAAATGGGCACGTCGTAACCGCGCATATCTCCGGCAAGATGCGCAAGAACTACATTCGTATTCTTACCGGTGACAAAGTGCGCGTCGAGCTGACGCCCTATGACTTGAGCAAAGGGCGCATCACTTACCGCGCTCGATAAACAAGTCAATACAAAACGCCCGGCTTCTGCCGGGCGTTTTTGTTTGTCTGCGATTTAATGACCACCCGAATCTGCTTGCGTAGGAGCTGCCGAAGGCTGCGATCTTTTGATCTTGATTTTGCTTATGACCGGTAAAAGCAAAATCAAAAGATCGCAGCCTTCGGCAGCTCCTACAGGGGATTGGCGTGCTTCTTCAAGACAGCAAAAAGGCGCCCTTCGGCGCCTTTTGCTTTGTTACTCGTTACATCAGGCCATTTCGGCAGTGGTCTCGAACTCGAAGGTCAACTCGCCGTCCTTGAGGTCGATGTGTACCACACCGCCATGTTCGGCCAGTTCGCCAAAGAGAATCTCCTCGGCCAGCGGACGCTTGATCTTGTCCTGGATCAAGCGAGCCATTGGTCGCGCACCCATCTGCACGTCGTAGCCACCCTCCGCCAACCAGCCGCGTGCGGCATCGGTCACTTCGAGCAGGACACGCTTGTCTTCCAGTTGCGCCTGAAGTTCGGTAAGGAACTTGTCCACCACGCTTTTGATGACCTCATGGCTGAGGCGACCAAACTGGATAATGGTGTCCAGACGGTTACGGAATTCCGGCGTGAAGCTCTTCTTGATCGCTTCCATGGCATCGGACGAGTGATCCTGATACGTAAAGCCGATCGAGGCCCGCGCTGCGGTTTCGGCACCGGCGTTGGTCGTCATGATGACGATCACGTTACGGAAGTCCGCCTTGCGCCCGTTGTTATCGGTCAGCGTACCGTGGTCCATGACCTGCAACAGCAGGTTGAAGACTTCCGGATGCGCCTTCTCGATCTCATCGAGCAACAGCACGCAGTGAGGCTGCTTGGTGATCGCCTCGGTCAGCAAACCGCCCTGATCGAAGCCCACGTAGCCTGGAGGTGCACCGATCAAGCGGGAAACGGTGTGCCGCTCCATGTACTCGGACATGTCGAAGCGAACCAGTTCGATCCCCAGCGCCTTGGCCAGTTGCCGTGCGGCCTCGGTTTTACCGACACCCGTAGGGCCGGCGAAAAGGAACGAGCCCACAGGCTTGTCGGGCGACTTGAGGCCGGCACGAGACAGCTTGATTGCCGTGGACAAGGAGTCGATCGCCGCATCCTGGCCAAACACCGTCAGTTTCAGATCACGCTCAAGGTTACGCAGCAGCTCTTTGTCGGAGGTGGTGACGTGCTTTGGCGGAATCCGCGCGATCTTCGCGACGATGTCCTCGACCTGCGCCACTTCGATGCGTTTCACGCGCTTTTCGATGGGCTGCAGGCGCTGGTAGGCCCCTGCCTCGTCGATGACGTCGATGGCCTTGTCCGGCATGTGCCGATCATTGATGTAGCGCGATGCCAGCTCAGCTGCGGCACGCAACGCCTCATCACTGTATTCGATACCGTGATGCGCCTCGAAGCGCCCCTTGAGGCCTCTGAGGATGCCGATGGTGTCTTCTACCGAGGGTTCGGACACATCGACCTTCTGGAAGCGTCGAGCCAGGGCCCGATCCTTCTCGAAGATTCCACGGAATTCCTGGAAGGTGGTCGAGCCGATGCAGCGGATATCACCCGAAGACAGCAACGGTTTGAGCAGGTTCGAAGCATCCATGACGCCACCGGAAGCCGCGCCGGCACCGATGATGGTGTGGATTTCATCGATGAACAGGATGGCCTGCGGGCGCTTTTTCAGCTCGTTGAGCAACGCCTTGAAGCGTTTCTCGAAGTCGCCGCGGTATTTGGTGCCGGCCAGCAACGCCCCCAGATCGAGGGAGTAGACCACGCTATTGGCCAACAGATCAGGTACCTGATTGTCGACGATGCGTTTGGCCAGACCTTCGGCGATCGCGGTTTTGCCCACGCCCGCCTCACCCACCAGCAACGGATTGTTCTTGCGCCGGCGCGCCAGGATTTGCGCGACCCGTTCGACTTCCAGTTCACGCCCGACCAGCGGATCGATACGACCCTGGCGTGCGAGTTCGTTGAGGTTGCTGGCATAAGCATCCAGAGGATTGCCCGAAGAAGAAGACTCACCGCCCTCGTCGTCCTGCATATCTTGCTCACCTTCAGAGTGATCGCCATGCCCTGGCACTTTCGAGATGCCATGGGCGATGTAGTTGACGACATCGATGCGCGCAACGCTCTGCTGTTTCAGCAGAAACACTGCCTGACTCTCTTGCTCACTGAAGATTGCGACCAGTACGTTGGCACCAGTCACCTCGCGTTTGCCCGAGCTCTGTACGTGAAAGACAGCACGTTGCAGTACACGCTGGAAGCCCAGGGTTGGCTGGGTTTCACGATCCTCGTCATGCAGAGGGATCAATGGCGTGGTGGAGTCGATGAACTCCTGCAGGTCATGCTTGAGTTTTTCGAGGTTTGCGCCGCAGGCACGCAAAACGGTGGCGGCTGCCTCATTATCCAATAGTGCCAACAGGAGGTGCTCGACGGTCATGAATTCATGACGTTTCGAGCGCGCCTCCTTGAAGGCGAGATTGAGGGTGACTTCGAGCTCGCGGTTTAACATAGCTTCACCTCATACCCAAGTGGTCGGCGTTAACCGTCCTTCTCGATTTCACAGAGTAGCGGATGCTGGCTTTCCCTGGCGTACTGGTTGACCTGCATGGCCTTCGTCTCGGCGATGTCGCGGGTAAACACTCCACATACTGCCCGTCCTTCTGTATGAACGGCCAGCATTACCTTGGTCGCCAACTCTCGATTCAGGTTGAAAAACACCTCGAGCACTTCGACGACGAAATCCATCGGTGTGTAGTCATCGTTGAACAAAACCACCTTGTACATCGGTGGCGCCTGTAAGGCCGGCTTAGCTTCCTGTACAGCCAGGCCAGCTGAATCGTCGTCGTGTGAATCCGGGCGATCCTGATTGAATGTTAGTCGAATCTGGCTGATTGCATGCATGGAAAGAAAGGTTCGTCAGTTGTGCAAATACAGTGGTGGGGGCGGCTATGGACGATTTCAACTCTGGACCGCCCGGTCACCTTGACTATCGGCAAAACGGTGTTACAACCAATAGAGCCCACATTGGGTAATAAAGGTCCGCACAGTCAACCGGAATTCCTGGTTTGAGTGCAGATGAACTGGATGATACTCCAGTGATGGGGTCTGTTGCAGAGGGATATGAGCATGGCGAATGGCAAGGTCAAGTGGTTCAACAATGCCAAAGGGTATGGATTCATCAACGAGGACGGCAAGGACGAAGATCTGTTTGCCCATTACTCGGCCATTGAGATGGACGGCTATAAAACCCTGAAAGCAGGCCAGGCCGTGAGTTTTGAGATCATCCAGGGTCCCAAGGGCTTGCATGCCGTGAAAATCGGCGCGCTCAAAGTCCCGATCGCCGAGCCTGCCACGCCTGCTCCCCACGCGACGGTATCCAGCTAAAAAACTCCCAGGCATAAAAAAACCGGCCGACTCAATTATCTGAGTCGGCCGGTTTTTTGCTTAGCGCGGATCAGCTCACATGTGAGAGATCAGGGCATCGCCGAACGCGGAAGAAGACAGCAATTTAGCGCCATCCATCAGACGTTCGAAGTCATAGGTCACGGTTTTGGCCGAGATAGCGCCATTGGTGCCCTTGATGATCAGGTCGGCCGCTTCGGTCCAGCCCATGTGGCGCAGCATCATTTCAGCAGACAGGATCAGCGAACCCGGGTTCACCTGGTCTTTGCCAGCGTACTTGGGCGCCGTACCGTGGGTGGCTTCGAACATGGCGATGGTGTCGGACAGGTTGGCACCTGGCGCGATACCGATACCGCCCACTTCGGCCGCCAGGGCGTCGGAGAGGTAGTCGCCATTGAGGTTCAGGGTCGCGATCACATCGTATTCGGCCGGGCGCAGCAGGATCTGCTGGAGCATGGCGTCGGCGATGGCATCCTTGACGATGACGTTCTTGCCGGTTTTAGGGTTCTTGAACTGCATCCACGGGCCGCCGTCGAGCAAGGTAGCGCCGAACTCTTCGGCAGCCACTTCGTAGGCCCACTCTTTGAAGGCACCTTCGGTGAACTTCATGATGTTGCCTTTATGCACGATGGTCAGCGAGTCGCGGTCATTGTCGACAACGTACTGCAGAGCCTTGCGTGCCAGACGCTTGGTGCCTTCCAGGGAAACCGGCTTGATGCCGATGCCGCAGTTCTGGTCGAAACGGATTTTGGTAACGCCCATTTCGTCTTTCAGGAACTTGATGACCTTGGTCGCTTCCGGCGAACCGGCTTTCCACTCGATACCGGCATAAATGTCTTCCGAGTTTTCACGGAAGATGGTCATGTCGACGTCGCCTGGCTTCTTGACCGGGCTAGGCACGCCTTCGAACCAGCGCACTGGACGCAGGCAAACGTAAAGGTCCAGCTGCTGACGCAGGGCAACGTTCAGGGAACGGATGCCGCCGCCGACCGGAGTGGTCAGCGGGCCTTTGATGGAAACGACGTAGTCTTTGACCGCGTCCAGGGTTTCCTGAGGCAACCAGGTGTCCTGGTCGTATACCTGGGTGGCCTTCTCGCCGGCGTAGACTTCCATCCAGGAGATTTTGCGCTCGCCGCCGTAAGCTTTCTTAACAGCAGCATCGACAACCTTGATCATGACCGGGCTGATATCGACGCCAATACCATCACCTTCGATAAAAGGGATGATCGGGTTGTTAGGAACATTGAGAGAATGGTCTGCATTGACGGTGATTTTGTCGCCGACGGCTGGAACCTGAATCTTCTTGTATCCCATGCTGAACTCCGTTGTGTGGATTGAACATCTGGCTGCGCAGGAGCGTAACCCAGTTGAATCTGGACGGGAACCTTATGTTCCATACATCTAGGGCCGAACCTGCGCTCTTCGCTGGCTACAAGCCTTAAAGCAAAGGGAAAACCGCCAAAGCTCAGCACTAGGTCGACCAGTGTACGGCGCGCCCCGATCGCGGTCCTTTAGACCAAAGGAGCAAATTCGTTGCACTTCACCCATCGTCCTACTACTAAAGACCTATGTATAATGGCCCGGTGACCAGCGAGTCACTGCGGGCCGATCTGTCTGAAATGAGACTTTCAAGCCTGTAAAGGCTGAGTTGTTACCTCGACCCGGCCATCTGACGCTCGACTGATGCACCCAACATCACCGCGAAGAAACCTCGACTTTCGGCTCATGGACGACTTGAACGAAAGCGCATACCCCGCGCACCCCGAGTTTCCGAGCACGCCTAGCAAAGAAGAGAGTTAATCCGAATATGCCCACCCGTTCGAAGATCATCTATACCTTCACCGACGAAGCCCCCGCACTCGCCACCTACTCGCTGCTGCCCATCATCGAAGCCTTCACGGCCCCCGCTGATATCGCCGTGGAAACCCGCGACATCTCTCTTGCAGGACGTATTCTTGCCAGCTTCTCGGAGCTGCTGAGCGCTGGCAACGTGCCGGACCACCTCGCCGAACTGGGCGACCTGGCCATCACCCCGCAGGCTAACATCATCAAGCTGCCCAACATCAGTGCATCGGTGCCGCAGCTCAAGGACGCGATCAAAGAGCTCCAGGCCAAGGGCTTCGAGCTGCCGGACTACCCGGAAGCGCCGACCAGCGAGACCGAGAAAGACATTCGCTCCCGTTACGACAAAATCAAAGGCAGCGCCGTGAACCCGGTTCTGCGCGAAGGCAACTCCGACCGCCGTGCTCCGCTGTCGGTCAAGAACTACGCTCGCAAGCATCCGCATAAAATGGGCGCCTGGAGCGCAGAATCCAAGTCCCACGTAGCGCACATGACCAGCGGCGACTTCTACGGCAGCGAAAAAGCCGCCCTGATCGATGCCAAGGACAGCGTTAAAATCGAACTGATCGCTCGGGATGGCAGCACCACCGTCCTGAAAGAAAAAACCGCCGTGCAAGCCGGCGAGATCATCGATTGCGCCGTCATGAGCAAAAAAGCCCTGCGCAGCTTTATCGCCGCGCAAATCGAAGAAGCGCGCCAGCAAGGCGTGCTGCTGTCGGTTCACCTCAAAGCGACCATGATGAAGGTTTCCGACCCGATCATGTTCGGCCAGATCGTTGCCGAGTTCTACCAGGACGCCCTGAGCAAGCACGCTGACGTGCTGCGTCAGATCGGCTTCAACCTGAACAACGGCATCGGCGATCTGTACGCCCGCATCAAGGCGTTGCCGGCGCAGCAGCAAGCGCAGATCGAAGCCGACATCCAGGCGGTGTACGCCGCTCGCCCATCCCTGGCGATGGTCAACTCCGACAAAGGCATCACCAACCTGCACGTGCCGAGCGACGTCATCGTCGACGCCTCGATGCCGGCGATGATCCGCGACTCCGGCAAGATGTGGGGCACCGACGGTCAGCTGCACGACACCAAGGCGGTGATCCCGGATCGCTGCTACGCGACCATCTACCAGGCGGTTATCGAAGACTGCAAGCAACACGGCGCCTTCGATCCGACCACCATGGGCAGCGTGCCAAACGTTGGCCTGATGGCGAAAAAAGCCGAAGAGTACGGCTCCCATGACAAAACCTTCCAGATCAAGGCCGATGGCGTGGTCCGGATCAGCGACAGCGCTGGCCGCCTGCTGCTGGAACAGAACGTGGAAGCCGGCGACATCTTCCGCATGTGCCAGACCAAGGACGCGCCGATCCAGGACTGGGTCAAACTGGCCGTCAACCGTGCTCGCGCCAGCGACACCCCGGCCATCTTCTGGCTGGACCCGATGCGCGCCCATGACGGCGTAGTGATCGAGAAAGTTCAGGCTTACCTGAAGGATCACGACACCTCCGGCCTGGACATCCGCATCATGTCACCGGTCAACGCCATGGCCTTTACGCTGACGCGCATCCGCGAAGGCAAAGACACCATTTCGGTCACTGGCAACGTATTGCGCGACTACCTGACCGACCTGTTCCCGATCATGGAACTGGGCACCAGCGCCAAGATGCTGTCGATTGTCCCGCTGATGAACGGTGGCGGCCTGTTCGAAACCGGCGCCGGCGGCTCGGCACCAAAACACGTCCAGCAACTGCTCGAAGAGAACTTCCTGCGCTGGGACTCGCTGGGTGAGTTCCTCGCCCTGGCAGCGTCCCTCGAGCACCTTGGCAGCACCTACGCCAACTCCAAGGCCCAGGTACTGGCCAAGACCCTCGATCAGGCTACCGGCCAGTTCCTGGACAACAACAAGTCGCCGGCGCGCAAGGTCGGCAACATCGACAACCGCGGCAGCCACTTCTACCTGGCGCTGTACTGGGCCCAGGCCCTGGCCGCCCAGACCGAAGATGTTGCCCTGCAGGCGCAATTCGGCCAGCTGGCGAAAACCCTGACCGAGAACGAAGCGACCATCGTCGCCGAACTCAATGCCGTTCAGGGCAAGCCACTGGAGATCGGCGGTTACTACCACGCCACTCCAGCGCTGATCAGCAAAGCCATGCGCCCAAGCGAAACCTTCAACGCGGCGATCGCGGCGCTGGTTTCCGATAGCCTGGCTGCCTGATAGCACCGTGCTGTAACACCAGAAACCCCGGCCTCGCGTCGGGGTTTCTGTTTATGGCGCCACCCGTAGCAGCTGCCGAGCCTGCGAGGCTGCGTTCGGCCGCGAAGCGGTCGTAAAACCTGCTTCCACGGTTTGCCTGGGATACCGCAGTGCCTGATTTTACGACTGCTGCGCAGCCGAACGCAGGCTTCGCCAGCTGCTACGATAATTCGCCATTACTCTTTAAGCGGAACACACCATGACTTGGCAACCCCACATCACCGTCGCCACTATCGTCGAAGATAACGGCCGTTTCCTGATGGTCGAAGAACTCGCCGGCGGACGAGCGGTACTCAATCAGCCCGCCGGGCACCTGGATCCAGACGAAAGCCTGATCGACGCCGCCATCCGCGAAACCCTCGAGGAAACCGGCTGGGACATCGAACTGACCGGCGTGATCGGCATTTACCTGTACACCGCTCCGAGCAATGGCGTGACCTACCAGCGTGTGTGCTTCGCCGGCAAACCGCTGCGACACCATCGCGACTATCAGCTCGATGAGGGTATTATCCGTCCACGCTGGCTGACCCGTGACGAGTTGCTCGAGCATCGCGCGCACTGGCGCAGCGAGCTGATCATCCAGTGCATCGATGATTATCTGAGCGGTAAGATGCACAGTCTCGAACTGATCCGCCCTTCTCTTTAGCCTTGTGGGCTGCGGCCTGCTAGAATCGCGTCCTTTTTCAAGACACTCATTGAATCCCTATGCGTGATCCAGCCCCTTCTGACACACAAAAGAAGCGCGTCATTGTCGGTATGTCCGGCGGCGTGGACTCTTCCGTTTCCGCTCTCCTGCTGATCGAGCAGGGTTATGAGGTGGAAGGCCTGTTCATGAAGAACTGGGAAGAAGACGATGGAACGGAATACTGCACCGCCATGGACGACCTGGCGGACGCCCAGGCCGTGTGCGACAGGATCGGTATCAAGCTGCACACCGCCAACTTCGCCGCCGAGTACTGGGACAACGTGTTCGAACACTTCCTGGCCGAATACAAGGCCGGACGCACGCCGAACCCGGACATCCTCTGCAACCGTGAAATCAAGTTCAAGGCGTTCCTCGACTACGCCATGGTGCTCGGTGCCGACCTGATCGCCACTGGCCACTACGTGCGCCGCCGCGACATCGATGGCCGCACCGAACTGCTCAAAGGCCTGGACCCGAACAAGGACCAGAGCTATTTCCTGCACGCCGTCGGCGGCGAGCAGATCGCCAAGACCCTGTTTCCGGTCGGCGAGCTGGAAAAACCTGCGGTTCGCGCGATTGCCGAGAAACACCAGCTGGCCACCGCGAAGAAAAAGGATTCCACCGGGATCTGCTTTATCGGCGAGCGCCGCTTCAGCGACTTCCTCAAGCAATACCTGCCAGCCCAGCCAGGCGAGATCAAAACCACCGAAGGTGAAGTGATCGGCCGGCACCACGGCCTGATGTACCACACCATCGGCCAGCGCCAGGGCCTGGGCATCGGCGGCCTGAAAGACGCCGGTGAAGAGCCGTGGTACGTGCTGATCAAGGACCTGGAACACAACGAGTTGATTGTTGGCCAGGGCAATGACCACCCGTGGCTGTTCTCCCGCGCCCTGCTCGCCTCGGACATCTACTGGGTCAACCCGGTCGACCTGAGCGCACCACGCCGGCTCACGGCGAAAGTCCGCTATCGCCAGAGCGACCAGCCCTGCACCCTGGAAAAGACCGCCGACGGTTATCGGGCGATCTTCGACGACCCGCAGCGCGCAGTCACTCCAGGCCAGTCAGTGGTGTTCTACGACGGCGAAATCTGTCTCGGTGGCGGCGTCATCGAAATAGCCGAACCCTGGAGCAGCAAGGACCAGCGCCCATGAATCCGACTCAGGAGCAACTGATCGCCCTGGGCGGTGTGTTTCTCGCCGCAGTGCTGGTCGACAAAATTGCCAAGACCGGCCAGGTCACCGAAGCCGGCCTCGGTTGCATGCTCGGCAGCCTGCTGATCCGCGACCCGAAGGACACCCTGGAAGTCTACGGTGGCGACGATCTCAATCTGCGCGAAGGTTATCGCGCATTGGTCGGCGCCCTGGAACGCGACCCGAACACCCTGCAACGCGAACCGCTGCGTTATGCGCTGTCGATGCTCGGGCTGGAGCGACAACTGGCCAAGCGCGACGACCTGCTGGAAACCATCGGCAAGCGTCTGCCGCAAATCCAGTCCCAGGTCGAACACTTCGGTCCAGCCCACGAAAACGTGGTGGCGGCCTGTGGCGCGCTGTACCAGGACACCTTGAGCACCCTGCGCCAGCGTATCCAGGTGCACGGCGACATGCGCAACCTGCAGCAACCGAACAATGCTTCGAAGATCCGTGCGCTGCTGCTGGCCGGCATTCGCTCGGCACGGCTGTGGCGCCAACTGGGCGGCCATCGCTGGCAGCTGGTGGTCAGCCGCCGCAAACTGCTCAAAGAGCTTTACCCGCTGATGCGCAGCAGCTGAACCGCGCCCGCAACAGCATTTTGTAGTCTGTACGCGTAAGACGCTGGTCAGTTGGCAACGGACCCGCGGTTTTTTTTCATGTATGATACGCGCCCCATTTCGTTGCCCGACTGTCCGAGAACACCCCATGCAGCTTTCTTCGCTCACTGCGGTTTCCCCTGTTGACGGCCGCTACGCCGGCAGAACCCAGGCCCTGCGCCCGATTTTCAGCGAATACGGTCTGATCCGTGCCCGCGTCCTGGTTGAAGTGCGCTGGCTCCAGCGCCTGGCCGCACACCCGGCCATCAGCGAAGTTCCGGCGTTTTCCGCCGAAGCCAACGCGGTGTTGAACACCCTGGCGGAAAACTTCGCTCTGGAGCACGCCGAGCGCGTCAAAGAGATCGAGCGCACCACCAACCACGACGTCAAAGCCATCGAGTACCTGCTCAAAGAGCAGGCGGCCAAGCTGCCGGAACTGGCCAAGGTCAGCGAATTCATCCACTTTGCCTGCACCAGCGAGGACATCAACAACCTGTCCCACGCCCTGATGCTGCGCGAAGGCCGTGATGACGTAATGCTGCCACTGATGCGCCAGACTGCTGAAGCCATCCGTGAACTGGCCGTGCGTTTCGCCGACGTGCCAATGCTGTCGCGCACCCACGGCCAACCGGCTTCGCCGACCACCCTGGGCAAAGAACTGGCCAACGTGGTTTACCGTCTTGAGCGCCAGATCGCCCAGGTCGCTGCCGTTCCGCTGCTGGGCAAGATCAACGGCGCTGTCGGCAACTACAACGCACACCTCTCGGCCTACCCGCAAATCGACTGGGAAGAGAACGCTCGCGCCTTCATCGAAGACGAGCTGGGCCTGGGCTTCAACCCCTACACCACGCAGATCGAACCCCACGACTACATCGCCGAGCTGTTCGACGCCATGGCCCGCTTCAACACCATCCTGATCGACTTCGATCGCGATATCTGGGGCTACATCTCCCTGGGCTATTTCAAACAGCGCACCATCGCTGGCGAAATCGGTTCCTCGACCATGCCGCACAAGGTCAACCCGATCGACTTCGAAAACTCCGAAGGCAACCTGGGGATCGCCAACGCACTGTTCCAGCATTTGGCGAGCAAGCTGCCGATCTCGCGCTGGCAGCGTGACTTGACCGACTCCACCGTTCTGCGCAACCTCGGCGTCGGCTTTGCTCACAGCGTTATCGCTTACGAAGCAAGCCTCAAGGGAATCAGCAAGCTGGAGCTCAATGCTCAGAAGATTGCTGCGGACCTGGATGCGTGCTGGGAAGTCCTGGCCGAACCGATCCAGACGGTCATGCGTCGGTATAACATCGAAAACCCGTACGAAAAGCTCAAAGAGTTGACCCGTGGCAAGGGCATCAGCCCTGAAGCGTTGCAAACTTTCATCGACGGTCTGGAAATGCCCGCCGAAGCGAAGGCCGAGCTGAAAAAGCTCACCCCGGCCAATTACATCGGTAACGCCGTGGCACAAGCCAAACGCATCTGACCGATCGCAACAGATTTGAACGCCCGGCAGCGCCGGGCGTTTTTATTCCCGTCTGAAAAGTGCTTTTTTTCAATAGGTTACACATGAATCCTGATATTCCTCTTCAACTTCTGGGCGGTATCACTGCGCGGGAATTCCTACGCGACTACTGGCAGAAAAAACCGCTGCTGATCCGCCAGGCGATTCCTGACTTCGAAAGCCCGATCGACGCCGACGAATTGGCCGGCCTGGCACTCGAAGAAGAAGTCGAATCGCGCCTGGTCATCGAGCACGGCGAGCGCCCATGGGAATTGCGTCGCGGTCCGTTCGCCGAAGACGAATTCAGCAAGCTGCCGGAGCGCGAGTGGACCCTGCTGGTACAAGCGGTAGATCAGTTCGTGCCGGAAGTCGGCGAGCTGCTGGAGCACTTCCGCTTCCTGCCAAGCTGGCGCATCGACGACGTGATGATCAGCTTCGCCGCGCCAGGCGGCAGCGTCGGTCCGCACTTCGATAACTACGACGTGTTCCTGCTGCAAGGCCACGGCAAGCGCAATTGGAAAATCGGCCAGATGTGCGACTCCGAGAGTCCGCTGCTGCCCCATGCCGACCTGCGCATCCTCGCCGACTTCGAAGAAACCGCCGAATGGGTGCTGGAACCGGGCGACATGCTCTACCTGCCGCCACGCCTGGCCCACTGCGGTGTCGCGATCGACGACTGCATGACCTACTCGGTAGGCTTCCGCGCCCCGAGCGCTGCCGAAGTGCTGACCCACTTCACCGACTTCCTCGCCCAGTTCCTGCCGGACGAAGAGCGCTACACCGATGCCGATGCGCAGCCTGTCAGTGATCCGCACCAGATCCAGCACGACGCACTCGACCGCTTGAAAAGCCTGCTGGCCGAGCACATGAGCGACGAGCGCCTGCTGTTGACCTGGTTCGGTCAGTTCATGACCGAGCCACGCTACCCGGAACTGGTGGTCGGCCCGGAACTGGAAGAAGAAGACCTGCTGAGCAGTCTTGAGCAAGGCGCCGTGCTGATTCGCAACCCGAGCGCCCGCCTGGCCTGGTCGGAAGTCGATGACGACCTGCTGCTGTTCGCCAGCGGCCAGAGCCGCCTGTTGCCGGGCAAGCTGCGCGAGCTGTTGAAGATGGTCTGCGCCGCGGATGCGCTGCACAGCGACAACCTCGGCCCATGGCTGGCGGATGAAGATGGGCGCAACCTGCTCTGTGAACTGGTCAAGCAAGGAAGCCTGGGGTTTGCCGATGAGTAAGATTCACGTACGTGTCGCAGACTGGCAAAAGGATAACGCCGAGATCCGGCGCATTCGTGAAGCGGTGTTCGTCGCCGAGCAGTCCGTTCCGCCAGAGCTTGAATGGGATGCCGACGACGTCAGCGCCGTGCATTTTCTGGCCTTCGAGGGTGACTTCCCGATTGGCACCGCCCGCCTGCTGCCCGACGGCCATATCGGCCGGGTGTCGGTCCTCAGGGACTGGCGCGGGCTGAAGGTCGGTGTTGCACTGATACAGGCCGTGACAGGCGAAGCCGAGAAGCGCGGACTGAAGCATCTGAGTCTCAGCGCGCAGGTCCAGGCGACGGCTTTCTATGAGCGCATGGGCTTTACCATCGTCAGCGGCGAATTCCTCGAAGCAGGGATTCCGCATGTCGACATGGTGCGCGGGACTGACTGAAGACCTTGTGGCGAGGGGGCTTGCCCCCGCTGGAGAGCGAAGCGGTCCTAAAACCTGCCACCGCGTTTTACCAGACGCATCTCGGTGGGCATATTGGGGCTGCTGCGCAGCCCAACGGGGGCAAGCCCCCTCGCCACAGCAAGCCCCCTCGCCACAGCAAGCTCCCTCGCCACAGAGAACACCTCAAAACGCCCCGCCATCCCCAATGGCGGGGCGTTTTGATATGGTGCGAAGGGTTGCAGGCAAAATCAAAAGATCGCAGCCTGCGCCAGCGCATACGTTTAATTGCGGAGATCAACGGACATGTCCCTACGCACCCTGCTCACCACGCTGCTGCTGACCTGCGGTTTCTCGGTGCTCGCCGCCACCGAGATTGTGCCGCTCAACTACCGCACCAGCGCCGATCTGCTGCCGGTAGCGCAGAACTTCCTCGGCCAGGACGGCAAGGTCAGCGCCTACGGCAATCAACTGATCGTTAACGCTGAACCCGAGAAAATCGCCGAATTGCGGGCCTTTCTCGAACAATTGGACACCGCACCCAAGCGCCTGCTGATCACCGTCGACACCAATGAAAACAACACCCAGGACCAACAGGGCTACTCGGTGAATGGCGGCGCCAACACCCGCATCATCAGCCGCAACACCACCAGCCGAGACGGCGGCATCCAGCAGATCCAGGCCAGCGAAGGTGCTCCGGCGCTGATTCAGATCGGCCAGAGCGTGCCGCTGACCAGCACCCAGACCGACCCCTACGGTCGCCTGCAAAACCAGACCCAGTACCGCAACGTCACCCAAGGGTTCTACGTCACCGCCAGCGTCACTGGCGATATCGTTCATCTGAGTATCAGCACCAATCGTGATCGAATGAGCCAGGAACGTCCCGATGTAGTGAACGTGCAGAGCACCGACAGCACCGTCAGCGGCCGCCTTGGCGAATGGATCACCCTGGCCGGGGTCAATCGCCAGACTCAGGCCGACCAAAAGGCTCTAGCCCGCAGCTATGGGACACAAGGCCGGGATGACATGACCTTGCGCGTGAAAGTCGAAACTCTGGACCAAAGCACCAAAAACTGACTGATTAGTCGTATTAGACCAAAGATGTAGTGGCTCGAATAAACCACTACAAAACATTTGACGGGTCACAAAACCAAGGGCATGATGGCCCCGCTCCCGCTAATCAGGGGCCCTGGCAAGGGCCTTCGAATCGCCGCTCTGACTTACCCACCTGAGCCGATTTGTGTCTGTACCGCCCACAAGGCAGTTTGACGAGGTTGCGACTGGAACGAAGTTGTCCCGAGGGACGGAAGCGTAATTAGGTAGATCGGCTCCACACTGTTTGATCACATGAAGGCCCACGATGCCCGAATGTGCCCGGCAGCTCGCCCTTACCTGCTCACTTCCATTCTCGAGCCCATCGTTCGCCTGTCGCCTTCCCCGCCAAGCCTGACTTGACCTAAGCTTCTGGTCAGCGAGCAGCCCTTTACGCAACCCTCCAAACATGCGTATCTGGCAGTACGAATTTTCCACCCAAGAACGACTTTTTATAAAAGACGCGACGAGGTTTATCTCCATGGCACTGACACGCGAACAGCAAATTGCAGCCCTCGAAAAAGATTGGGCTGAAAACCCACGCTGGAAAGGCGTGACTCGCGCTTACTCCGCTGCTGACGTCGTCCGCCTGCGTGGCTCGGTTCAACCTGAGCACACCCTGGCACGTATGGGCGCCGAGAAACTCTGGAACCTGGTCACCCAAGGCGCCAAACCGTCCTTCCGTCCCGAGAAAGATTTCGTCAACTGCATGGGCGCCCTGACCGGCGGCCAGGCTGTACAACAAGTCAAAGCCGGCATCCAGGCCATCTACCTGTCGGGCTGGCAAGTTGCTGCAGACAACAACTCTGCAGAATCGATGTACCCGGACCAATCGCTGTACCCGGTGGATTCGGTTCCAACCGTGGTCAAGCGCATCAACAACTCGTTCCGTCGTGCTGACCAGATCCAGTGGAAAGCCGGCAAGAACCCGGGCGACGAAGGCTACATCGACTACTTCGCGCCAATCGTGGCTGACGCCGAAGCCGGTTTCGGCGGCGTACTGAACGCCTACGAGCTGATGAAAAGCATGATCGAAGCAGGCGCCGCAGGCGTTCACTTCGAAGACCAGCTGGCTTCCGTGAAAAAATGCGGCCACATGGGCGGCAAGGTACTGGTTCCTACCCAGGAAGCTGTACAGAAGCTGACCGCTGCCCGTCTGGCAGCTGACGTTGCCGGTACACCGACCATCATCCTGGCCCGTACCGACGCCAACGCAGCTGACCTGCTGACCTCCGATTGCGACCCGTACGACAAAGAGTTCGTCACTGGCGAACGTACCCAGGAAGGTTTCTACAAAGTGCGCGCCGGTCTCGACCAGGCTATCTCGCGCGGCCTGGCTTACGCTCCGTACGCCGACCTGATCTGGTGCGAAACCGCCAAGCCGGATCTGGCCGAAGCTCGTCGCTTCGCCGAAGCGATCAAAAAGGAATACCCGGACCAACTGCTGTCGTACAACTGCTCGCCTTCCTTCAACTGGAAGAAAAACCTGGACGACGCGACCATCGCCAAGTTCCAGCGCGAACTGTCCGCCATGGGTTACAAGCACCAGTTCATCACCCTGGCCGGCATTCACAACATGTGGCACAGCATGTTCAACCTGGCGCACGACTACGCCCGCAACGACATGACTGCCTACGTGAAGCTGCAAGAGCAAGAGTTCGCTGACGCTGCCAAGGGTTACACCTTCGTGGCTCACCAGCAGGAAGTGGGCACCGGCTACTTCGACGACATGACCACCGTGATTCAAGGTGGCTCGTCTTCGGTTACCGCGCTGACCGGCTCCACCGAAGAAGAACAGTTCCACTGATCGACTTCGCAGCATGAGCAAACGGCCATTGCGGACCGAGTAGAAAGCTAACTGCAATGCCGCCTATCTAACGCCCCGACTGGTTCGGGGCGTTTTTTTGCCTGGGATTCAGGGCTCGGCATGGTTTCTCTAACCTATGTGCTCCAGATTGAGCTCATTGCTCACAAGGATCGCTTCGGGTTGTGCGCCTGACTCAAGAACCACCTCTCACCCCAACCCTCTCCCCAAAGGGCATAGGTATCTACACATCTCGCTGGTCGAACACCTTACCTGTGGCGAGGGGGCTTGCCCCCGCCGGGTCGCGAAGCGGCCCTAAAACCGGCTATCGCGGTTTTCCAGGTAGAACGCATCCGCCGGTTTTACGACTGCTGCGCAGCCGAACGGGAGCAAGCCCCCTCGCCACAGTATTCGGCAGCCTTAAAAGATGTGTGGATACCTATACCCCAAAGGGGCGAGGGTTGGGGTGAGTGGTGGCATTCGGAGTAGAACATTACATCCAAAGTCGGATTCCCCTGCGCCGAGACTTGTATCAGGCTTACCCCTCACACAAGCGCCTGCGCACCTGCCAGGCTGTCACCCAGCACCACAAAAAATTGACCAAACGCAGTATCCGGTCCGAAAAAAAAGGTTAAAAAGGCTAGGCTCACAACTTGCGCTAAAGGGTATGTAACGGCAACTTCCTGGCCCTCATCGCGAATAACAGTTTAAAAGCCACGACAAACAATATTGATTATCATTTACGCTGATGCTGTTCGTTACATCGCTCACAAAACATAATTAACAAAACCCCGCCTAATGCCCGCAACGTATGGGCTGCGTGGGCTCGGAGGCACCTGATGTCCTTATTCCGCTAAATAATTTCGCTTTAGAAAATTTACTTGCACGGTGTTTAGCCATAAAATCAGCGAGATTGATTGCGCTGCGACATATCGTCACTGCTTTATTTCTTTTCAAGCTCAGAGACCTTTGCTCTCTGTTAAGGATTACCAGCATGCCCGAAGCGACAGGACTCATGGCCCACAACTGGGGCTTTGCCATTTTCCTTCTGGGTGTCGGCGGCCTTTGTGCCTTCATGCTCGGTGTTTCCAGCCTGCTCGGCTCAAAAGCCTGGGGCCGCAGTAAAAACGAACCGTTCGAGTCCGGCATGCTGCCTACCGGTGGCGCCCGCTTGCGGCTCTCAGCCAAATTCTATCTGGTCGCGATGCTGTTCGTGATCTTCGATATCGAAGCCCTCTTTCTCTTTGCCTGGTCTGTGTCCGTCCGCGAAAGCGGCTGGACCGGATTTGTCGAAGCTCTCGTTTTCATAGCAATTCTGTTGGCAGGTCTTGTCTACCTTTGGCGAGTGGGGGCACTTGATTGGGCTCCGGAAGGTCGTCGTAAGCGGCAAGCGAAGCTGAAACAATGAGGCTTTGGCGATGCAATACAATCTCACCAGGATCGACCCGGATGCTCCTAACGAGCAGTACCCGATCGGCGAACGGGAAACCGTTTCCGATCCGTTAGAAGATCAAGTCCACAAAAACATTTTCATGGGCAAGCTCGAAGACGTGCTGAACAGCACGGTCAACTGGGGACGTAAAAACTCCCTGTGGCCGTACAACTTCGGCCTTTCGTGCTGCTACGTGGAAATGACTACCGCCTTCACGGCGCCCCATGACATCGCACGCTTTGGCGCCGAGGTTATCCGGGCATCGCCGCGTCAGGCGGATTTCATGGTTATTGCCGGAACCTGCTTCATCAAGATGGCGCCGATCATTCAGCGTCTCTACGAGCAAATGCTCGAACCGAAATGGGTTATCTCCATGGGTTCGTGCGCCAACTCCGGTGGCATGTACGACATCTACTCCGTCGTTCAAGGGGTGGACAAGTTCCTGCCCGTGGACGTCTACGTGCCTGGCTGCCCGCCCCGCCCTGAAGCATTCCTGCAAGGCTTGATGCTGTTGCAGGAATCGATTGGCCAGGAGCGTCGCCCACTTTCCTGGGTCGTTGGTGATCAAGGCGTGTACCGCGCCGAGATGCCGTCGCAAAAGGAACAGCGCCGCGAACAGCGTATTCAGGTAACCAACCTGCGCAGCCCCGACGAAGTCTGATCCAGCTCTGGTTCTTACAAAGAAACGAGAAACTGGCTTCATTCTTTACGTTGACCGAAAGCGATAAAAAACCATGACTACAGGCAGTGCTCTGTACATCCCGCCTTATAAGGCAGACGACCAAGATGTGGTCGTCGAACTGAACAATCGTTTTGGCCCTGAGGCGTTTTCCGCCCAGGCCACCCGCACCGGCATGCCGGTGCTTTGGGTTACCCGTGCCAAACTCGTCGAAGTCCTGACCTTCCTGCGCAAACTGCCCAAGCCGTACGTCATGCTCTATGACCTGCATGGCGTGGACGAGCGTCTGCGCACCAAGCGCAACGGGCTGCCGAGCGGCGCCGACTTCACTGTGTTCTATCACTTGATGTCGATCGAACGTAATAGTGACGTAATGATCAAGGTCGCCTTGTCCGAGAGCGACCTCAGCGTACCGACCGTGACCGGAATCTGGCCGAACGCCAACTGGTACGAGCGTGAAGTGTGGGACATGTACGGCATCGACTTTGCCGGCCACCCGCACCTGACCCGGATCATGATGCCGCCGACCTGGGAAGGTCACCCGCTGCGCAAGGACTTCCCGGCCCGTGCCACCGAGTTCGATCCGTTCAGCCTGACCCTGGCCAAGCAACAGCTGGAAGAAGAATCGGCGCGTTTCAAACCGGAAGACTGGGGCATGAAGCGCTCCGGTGCCAACGAGGACTACATGTTCCTCAACCTGGGCCCGAACCACCCTTCGGCTCACGGTGCGTTCCGTATCATTCTGCAACTGGACGGTGAAGAGATCGTCGACTGCGTGCCGGACGTCGGTTACCACCACCGTGGCGCCGAAAAAATGGCCGAGCGCCAGTCCTGGCACAGTTTCATCCCGTACACCGACCGGATCGATTACCTCGGCGGGGTGATGAACAACCTGCCGTACGTGCTTGCGGTCGAAAAGCTGGCGGGCATCAAGGTTCCGGACAAGGTCGACACCATCCGCATCATGATGGCCGAGTTCTTCCGGATCACCAGCCACCTGCTGTTCCTGGGTACCTATATCCAGGACGTCGGCGCCATGACCCCGGTGTTCTTCACCTTCACCGACCGGCAGAAAGCCTACACGGTGATCGAAGCCATCACCGGTTTCCGTCTGCACCCGGCCTGGTACCGCATCGGTGGCGTCGCCCACGACCTGCCGCGCGGCTGGGAAAAGCTGGTGAAAGACTTCGTCGAATGGCTGCCAAAACGCCTCGACGAATACCAGAAAGCGGCCCTCGACAACAGTATCCTGCGTGGCCGGACCATTGGCGTCGCCGCCTACAACACCAAAGAGGCCCTGGAATGGGGCGTCACCGGTGCCGGCCTGCGTTCCACTGGCTGTGATTTCGACCTGCGCAAGGCCCGCCCTTACTCCGGCTACGAGAACTTCGAGTTCGAAGTACCGCTGGCGGTCAATGGCGATGCCTACGATCGCTGCATCGTCCGTGTCGAAGAAATGCGCCAGAGCATCAAGATCATCGACCAGTGCATGCGCAATATGCCGGCAGGCGCGTACAAGGCGGATCACCCGCTGACCACGCCGCCACCGAAAGAGCGCACGCTGCAGCACATCGAAACCCTGATCACGCACTTCCTGCAAGTTTCGTGGGGCCCGGTGATGCCGGCCAACGAATCCTTCCAGATGATTGAAGCGACCAAGGGTATCAACAGTTATTACCTGACGAGCGATGGCGGCACCATGAGCTACCGCACCCGGATTCGTACCCCAAGCTTCCCGCACCTGCAGCAGATCCCTTCGGTGATCAAAGGCAGCATGGTCGCGGACTTGATTGCGTACCTGGGTAGTATCGATTTCGTTATGGCCGACGTGGACCGCTAAGCATGAATAGCACGCTTATCCAGACAGACCGTTTCGCCCTGAGCGAAACCGAGCGCTCGGCCATCGAGCACGAGCTGCATCACTACGAAGACCCGCGCGCGGCGTCGATCGAGGCCCTGAAGATCGTCCAGAAGGAACGTGGCTGGGTGCCGGATGGCGCGCTCTACGCCATCGGCGAGATCCTCGGCATCCCGGCCAGCGACGTTGAAGGCGTGGCGACCTTCTACAGCCAGATCTTCCGTCAGCCGGTGGGCCGTCACATCATTCGCGTCTGCGACAGCATGGTCTGCTACATCGGCGGCCACGAGTCGGTGGTCAGCGAGCTGCAGGACAACATCGGCATCGGCCTGGGCCAGACCACCGCCGACGGTCGATTCACCTTGCTGCCGGTCTGCTGCCTCGGCAATTGCGACAAGGCGCCGGCGTTGATGATCGACGACGACACTTTCGGTGACGTACAGCCTGCCGGCGTTGCCAAACTGCTGGAGGGCTACGTATGACCCTGACTTCATTCGGCCCTGCCAACCGCATCGCGCGCAACGCAGAAACCCATCCGCTGACCTGGCGTCTGCGTGACGACGGCGAAGCCGTGTGGCTCGACGAGTACCAGGCCAAGAATGGCTACGCCGCTGCGCGCAAGGCATTCGCCGATATGTCTCAGGACGATATCGTCCAGACCGTCAAGGACGCCGGTCTCAAGGGTCGCGGCGGCGCGGGCTTCCCCACGGGGGTGAAGTGGGGCCTGATGCCCAAGGACGAATCCATCAACATCCGCTACCTGCTGTGCAACGCGGATGAAATGGAGCCCAACACCTGGAAAGACCGGATGCTGATGGAGCAACTGCCCCATCTGCTGATCGAAGGCATGCTGATCAGTGCTCGCGCGCTGAAAACCTACCGTGGCTACATCTTCCTGCGTGGCGAATACACCACCGCCGCCAAGCACCTGAACCGTGCCGTGGAAGAAGCCAAGGCCGCCGGCCTGCTGGGCAAGAACATCCTGGGCAGCGGTTTCGACTTCGAACTGTTCGTGCACACCGGCGCCGGGCGTTACATCTGCGGTGAAGAAACCGCACTGATCAACTCCCTCGAAGGCCGCCGCGCCAACCCGCGCTCCAAGCCGCCCTTCCCGGCCGCCGTTGGCGTGTGGGGCAAGCCGACCTGCGTGAACAACGTCGAGACCCTGTGCAACGTGCCGGCGATCATTGCCGACGGCGTTGACTGGTACAAAGCCCTCGCTCGCGAAGGCAGCGAAGACCACGGCACCAAGCTGATGGGCTTCTCCGGCAAAGTGAAGAACCCTGGCCTCTGGGAACTGCCGTTCGGCATCACCGGTCGCGAGCTGTTCGAAGACTACGCCGGTGGCATGCGCGACGGCTTCAAGCTCAAGTGCTGGCAGCCAGGCGGCGCCGGTACCGGGTTCCTGCTGCCCGAGCACCTGGACGCACAAATGTACGCCGGTGGCATCGCCAAGGTCGGCACCCGTATGGGTACCGGCCTGGCGATGGCCGTGGACGACAGCGTCAACATGGTCTCCCTGCTGCGCAACATGGAACAGTTCTTCTCCCGCGAATCCTGTGGCTTCTGCACTCCGTGCCGTGACGGTCTGCCATGGAGCGTCAAGCTCCTGATGGCGCTCGAGCATGGCGAAGGGCAAGCCGGCGATATCGAGACCCTGTTGGGTCTGGTCGGTTTCCTCGGCCCTGGCAAGACTTTCTGTGCTCACGCACCGGGTGCCGTGGAGCCATTGGGCAGCGCAATCAAATATTTCCGTCCAGAGTTCGAAGCCGGTATCGCGTCCACCAGCGCCACCGTCCCGCCCCTGGCAAGGCCGATCGTAGTCGGCGCTTAACGCTTTAAAGAAGGCGAAGGGTCCGTGCCCTTCGCCTTTCGTGCGATGACGCCGTTAACGGCTGTGTTGATTCGCACGCAAACAAGATTCCATTAGCCACGCCCGCTGACACCGGGCCAACGAAGATCTTTGAACCATGGCCACTATCCACGTAGACGGCAAAGCGCTCGAAGTCGATGGGGCAGACAACCTGTTACAGGCGTGTCTGTCGCTAGGCCTCGACATCCCCTATTTCTGCTGGCACCCCGCCCTCGGCAGCGTTGGCGCCTGTCGCCAGTGTGCGGTCAAGCAGTACACCGACGAAAACGACAAGCGTGGTCGTATCGTCATGTCCTGCATGACCCCTGCCACCGACGGCAGCTGGATTTCCATCGACGACGAAGAAGCCAAGGTGTTTCGCGCCAGCGTCGTCGAATGGCTGATGACCAACCACCCGCACGACTGCCCGGTCTGCGAGGAAGGCGGTCACTGCCACCTGCAAGACATGACGGTGATGACCGGCCACAACGAGCGCCGTTATCGCTTCACCAAGCGTACCCACCAGAACCAGCAACTGGGCCCGTTCATTTCCCACGAGATGAACCGCTGCATCGCCTGCTACCGCTGCGTACGCTTCTATAAGGACTACGCCGGCGGCACCGACCTCGGTGTATTCGGCGCCCACGACAACGTGTACTTCGGTCGCGTTGAAGACGGCACCCTGGAAAGCGAGTTCTCCGGCAACCTCACCGAGGTCTGCCCGACCGGTGTGTTTACCGACAAGACACACTCCGAGCGCTACAACCGCAAGTGGGACATGCAGTTCTCGCCGAGCATCTGCCATGGCTGCTCCAGCGGTTGCAACATCAGCCCGGGCGAGCGCTATGGTGAACTGCGGCGCATCGAAAACCGCTTCAACGGTTCGGTGAACCAGTACTTCCTCTGCGACCGTGGCCGTTTCGGTTATGGCTACGTCAACCGCAAGGATCGCCCACGTCAGCCACTGCTGGCCAACGGCGCCAAGCTGACCCTCGACGAAGCCCTGGATAAAGCCGCCGAGCTGCTGCGCGGTCGCAACATCGTTGGTATCGGTTCGCCGCGCGCCAGCCTGGAAAGCAACTACGCCCTGCGCGAACTGGTGGGTGCCGAGCACTTCTACTCGGGTATCGAAGCCTCTGAGCTGGAACGCATCCGCCTAGTCGTGCAAGTGCTGAAAAGCAGCCCGCTGCCGATCCCGAACATGCGCGACATCGAAGACCACGACGCGATCTTCGTCCTCGGTGAAGACCTGACCCAGACCGCTGCCCGCATGGCCCTGGCCCTGCGTCAGTCGGTCAAGGGCAAGGCCGAAGACATGGCCGACGCCATGCGCGTTCAACCGTGGCTCGACGCCGCGGTGAAGAACATCGGCCAGAACGCACTGAACCCGCTGTTTATCGCCAGCCTGGCTGAAACCAAGCTCGACGATATCGCCGAAGAGTGCGTTCACGCCGCTCCCGACGACCTGGCTCGCATCGGTTTCGCCGTGGCCCACGCCCTCGACGCCAGCGCTCCAGCCGTTGAAGGCCTGGACAGCGAAGCGCTCGAACTGGCCCAGCGCATTGCCAACGCCCTGCTCGCAGCCAAGCGTCCGCTGATCATCGCCGGTACGTCCCTGGGTTCGAAAGCACTGATCGAAGCCGCGGCGAACATCGCCAAAGCCTTGAAGCTGCGCGAGAAGAACGGTTCCATCAGCCTGATCGTGCCAGAGGCCAACAGCCTCGGCCTGGCCATGCTCGGTGGCGAATCGCTCGACGCCGCCCTGCAAGCGGTGATCGATGGCCAGGCCGACGCCATCGTCGTGCTGGAAAACGATCTGTACACCCGTACCGACAAGGCCAAGGTCGATGCTGCCCTGAGCGCCGCAAAAGTGCTGATCGTCGCCGATCATCAGAAGACCGCCACCAGCGATCGCGCGCACCTGGTTCTGCCAGCCGCCAGCTTCGCTGAAGGCGACGGTACCCTGGTCAGCCAGGAAGGTCGCGCCCAGCGCTTCTTCCAGGTCTTCGACCCGACGTACCTGGACGCGAGCATCATGGTTCACGAAGGCTGGCGCTGGCTGCATGCCCTGCGCGCGACCTTGCTGAGCCAGCCGCTGGACTGGACCCAACTGGACCATGTCACCGCTGCCTGCGCCGCCAGCAACCCGCAACTGGCCGGCATCGTCAGCGCCGCACCGTCCGCCGCGTTCCGCATCAAAGGCCTGAAACTGGCCCGCGAACCGCTGCGTTACAGTGGCCGGACCGCCATGCGTGCCGACATCAGCGTGCATGAACCGCGTACCTCCCAGGACAACGACACTGCGTTCTCGTTCTCCATGGAAGGCTACTCGGGCTCCGTCGAGCCGCGCCAGCAAGTGCCGTTCGCCTGGGCTCCGGGCTGGAACTCGCCGCAAGCCTGGAACAAGTTCCAGGACGAAGTCGGTGGTCACATCCGCGCTGGCGATCCGGGCACTCGCCTGATCGAAAGCCAGGGTGACTCGCTGAACTGGTTCACCACTGTTCCGCGCGCATTCAACCCGGCTCAAGGTACCTGGCAGGCGGTGCCGTTCTATCACCTGTTCGGCAGCGAAGAGAACTCTTCCAAAGCCGATCCGGTCCAGGAACGCATACCGGCCGCCTACGTATCGCTGGCCAAATCCGAAGCGGATCGCCTGGGCGTCAACGACGGTGCCCTGCTCAGCCTGAACGTTGGCGGCCAGACCCTGCGTCTGCCGCTGCGGATCAATGATGAGTTGGGTGCTGGCCTGGTCGCGTTGCCTGCCGGTCTGGCCGGTATTCCACCGGCGATCTTTGGTAAATCCGTTGACGGTCTGCAGGAGGCAGCGCAATGACCTGGTTCACCCCTGAAGTGATCGACGTGATCATCGCGGTGGTCAAGGCCATCGTGATCATGCTCGCCGTGGTGGTTTGCGGCGCGCTGCTGAGCTGGGTCGAGCGCCGCTTGCTGGCCCTCTGGCAGGATCGTTACGGTCCGAACCGGGTTGGCCCGTTCGGTGCGTTCCAGATCGCCGCCGACATGATCAAGATGTTTTTCAAGGAAGACTGGACGCCGCCGTTTGCCGACAAGGTGATCTTCACCCTGGCACCGGTAGTGGCCATGAGCGCCTTGCTGATTGCTTTTGCGATCATCCCGATCACCCCGACCTGGGGTGTCGCGGACCTGAACATCGGCCTGCTGTTCTTCTTCGCCATGGCCGGTCTGTCGGTCTATGCGGTGCTGTTCGCCGGCTGGTCGAGCAACAACAAGTTCGCCCTGCTGGGCAGCTTGCGTGCCTCGGCCCAGACCGTGTCCTATGAAGTGTTCATGGGCCTGGCGCTGATGGGCGTGGTGGCGCAGGTTGGTTCGTTCAACATGCGCGACATCGTCGAATATCAAGCGCAGAACCTGTGGTTCATCATTCCGCAGTTCCTCGGTTTCTGTACCTTCTTCATCGCTGGCGTGGCCGTGACTCACCGTCACCCCTTCGACCAGCCGGAAGCGGAACAGGAACTGGCCGACGGTTACCACATCGAATACGCCGGCATGAAATGGGGCATGTTCTTCGTCGGTGAGTACATCGGCATCGTGTTGATCTCGGCGCTGCTGGTGACTCTGTTTTTCGGTGGCTGGCACGGACCTTTCGGCATTCTGCCGCAGATCCCGTTCATCTGGTTCGCGATGAAGACCGCGTTTTTCATCATGATCTTCATCCTGCTGCGCGCATCGATTCCGCGCCCACGGTATGACCAGGTGATGGATTTCAGCTGGAAATTCTGCCTGCCGCTGACCCTGATCAATCTGCTGGTGACCGCTGCGATCGTGTTGATGAACACGCCCGCTGGCGCGGTTCAGTGAGGATAGAGACCCATGTTCAAGTACTTGTTTGACATATTGCATGGCACCTACACCCAGCTTCGCAGCCTGGTGATGATTTTCGGTCATGCCTTCCGCAAGCGCGACACGCTGCAGTATCCGGAAGAGGCGGTGTACCTGCCGCCACGCTTCCGTGGGCGTATCGTGCTGACCCGCGACCCCGACGGCGAAGAGCGTTGTGTAGCCTGCAACCTGTGCGCCGTGGCGTGCCCGGTGGGTTGCATCTCGCTGCAGAAGGCTGAAACCGAAGACGGTCGCTGGTACCCGGAGTTCTTCCGTATCAACTTCTCGCGCTGCATTTTCTGCGGCCTCTGCGAGGAAGCCTGCCCGACCACCGCGATCCAGCTGACACCGGATTTCGAAATGGCCGAGTTCAAACGTCAGGACCTGGTTTACGAGAAAGAAGATCTGTTGATCTCCGGTCCCGGTAAAAACCCTGATTACAACTTCTATCGTGTTGCAGGTATGGCCATTGCCGGTAAGCCAAAAGGCTCCGCGCAGAATGAAGCCGAGCCGATCAACGTGAAGAGCTTGCTGCCTTAAGGAAGAAAGATGGAATTCGCTTTCTATTTCGCATCAGGAGTTGCCGTTGTGTCCACGCTGCGCGTGATCACTAACACCAACCCTGTGCACGCCCTGCTCTACCTGATCATTTCGCTGCTTGCCGTGGCGATGACCTTTTTCAGCCTCGGTGCTCCATTCGCCGGCGCACTGGAAGTGATCGCCTACGCTGGCGCCATCATGGTGCTGTTCGTGTTCGTGGTGATGATGCTGAACCTCGGCCCGGCCTCGGTTCAGCAAGAGCGCGTCTGGCTCAAGCCCGGCATCTGGCTGGGTCCGGTGATTCTCGCCGCGCTGCTGCTGGCGGAACTGCTGTATGTGCTGTTCGCCAACCCGAGCGCCGGCGGTATCGGCCACACCACCGTAGACTCCAAGGCCGTGGGCATCAGCCTGTTCGGTCCTTATCTGCTGGTGGTCGAACTCGCCTCGATGCTGCTGCTCGCTGCAGCTGTCACGGCGTTCCACCTGGGCCGCAACGAGGCGAAGGAGTAACACTATGCCTGATATCCCTTTCGGTTCTATCCCGATGGAGCATGGCCTGGCTGTCGCCGGCGTGCTGTTCTGCCTCGGTCTGGTCGGCCTGATGGTCCGCCGCAACATTCTCTTCGTGCTGATGAGCCTGGAGATCATGATGAATGCCGCAGCACTGGCCTTCATCGTTGCCGGTAGCCGCTGGGCGCAGCCGGATGGACAGATCATGTTCATCCTGGTGATCAGCCTGGCAGCCGCCGAGGCCAGTATCGGCCTGGCGATTCTGTTGCAGCTGTATCGCCGCTTCCACACTCTCGATATCGACGCTGCCAGCGAGATGCGCGGATGAACCTTCTCTATCTGACTTTCCTGTTCCCTCTGATCGGTTATGTGCTGCTGGCGTTCTCTCGGGGACGCCTCTCGGAAAACCTCTCGGCGCTGATCGGTGTCGGCTCCGTCGGCCTCTCGGCGATCGTCACTGCCTATATCATCTGGCAGTTCAACGTTGCCCCACCCGAAGGTGGTCACTACACCCAGGTCCTGTGGCAATGGATGGCGGTGGAAGGCTTCAAGCCGAACTTCGCCCTGTACCTGGATGGTCTGTCCCTGACCATGCTCGGTGTGGTGGTCGGCGTCGGCTTCCTGATCCACCTGTTCGCCTCCTGGTACATGCGCGGTGAAGCCGGTTACTCGCGTTTCTTCGCCTACACCAACCTGTTTATCGCCAGCATGCTGTTCCTGGTGCTGGGCGATAACCTGTTGTTCCTGTACTTCGGCTGGGAAGGCGTGGGCCTGTGCAGCTACCTGTTGATCGGTTTCTACTACAGCAACCGCAACAACGGTAACGCCGCACTCAAAGCCTTTATCGTCACCCGGGTCGGCGACGTGTTCATGGCCATCGGCCTGTTCATCCTGTTCCAACAGTTGGGCACGCTGAATATCCAGGAGCTGCTGGTCAAGGCGCCTGAGCACTTCAAGGTCGGCGACTTCTGGATCGTTCTGGCGACCCTGATGCTGTTGGGTGGTGCGGTCGGTAAATCCGCGCAACTGCCGCTGCAAACCTGGCTGGCGGACGCGATGGCCGGCCCTACCCCGGTTTCGGCACTGATCCACGCCGCAACCATGGTGACCGCCGGTGTCTACCTGATCGCCCGTACTCACGGCCTGTTCGCCCTGGCGCCGGACATCCTGCAACTGGTCGGCATCGTCGGTGGCGTGACCCTGGTCCTGGCCGGTTTCGCCGCGCTGGTGCAAACCGACATCAAGCGGATCCTCGCCTACTCGACCATGAGCCAGATCGGCTACATGTTCCTGGCCCTGGGCGTGGGTGCCTTTGACGGCGCGATCTTCCACCTGATGACCCACGCCTTCTTCAAGGCGCTGCTGTTCCTTGCTTCCGGTGCGGTGATCGTTGCCTGCCACCACGAGCAGAACATTTTCAAGATGGGCGGCCTGTGGAAGAAACTGCCATTGGCCTACGCCAGCTTCATCGTCGGTGGTGCCGCGCTGTCGGCCCTGCCTCTGGTGACCGCGGGCTTCTACTCGAAAGACGAAATCCTCTGGGAAGCGTTCGCCAGCGGCAACCACGGTCTGCTATACGCCGGCCTGGTCGGTGCCTTCATGACTTCGCTGTACACCTTCCGCCTGATCTTCATCGCGTTCCACGGTGAAGCCAAGACTGAAGCCCATGCGGGTCACGGCATTGCTCACTGGCTGCCACTGTCGGTGCTGATCGTGCTGTCGACGTTCGTCGGCGCGATGATTGTTCCACCGCTGCACGGCGTGCTGCCGGAAAGCGTCGGCCATGCCGGCGGCGAAGCCAAGCACAGTCTGGAAATCGCCTCGGGCGCCATCGCCCTGGCCGGTATCCTGCTGGCGGCCATGCTGTTCCTCGGCAAGCGGCGCTTCGTCACTGCCGTCGCCAACAGCGGTATCGGGCGTTTCCTTTCGGCCTGGTGGTTCGCTGCCTGGGGCTTCGACTGGATCTACGACAAGCTGTTCGTCAAGCCGTACCTGATGATCAGCCATGTACTGCGCAAAGACCCGCTCGACCAGACCATCGGCCTGATCCCGCGTATGGCCAAAGGGGGTCACAACTCCCTTAGCCGTACCGAGACCGGTCAGTTGCGTTGGTATGCGGCTTCCATGGCTGCTGGTGCCGTGCTGGTAATGGGCGCCATCGTGTTGGTAGCGGTCTGATATGAACCTTGCGAAATTGCGAAAGGAATTGAGCCCGTCATGATTCTGCCTTGGCTAATCCTGATCCCCTTTATCGGCGGCCTGCTGTGCTGGATGGGGGAGCGCTTCGGCGCTACCCTGCCACGCTGGATTGCGTTGCTGACCATGTCCCTGGAACTCGCTCTCGGCCTCTGGCTGTGGGGCCAGGGTGACTATTCATTTGCCCCGGCGCCTGGCGCCGATCCGACCTGGGTGATCGAGTTCAAACACGTCTGGATCGAACGCTTCGGCATCAACGTGCACCTGGCCCTCGACGGCCTGTCGTTGTTGATGATCCTGCTGACCGGTCTGCTGGGCGTCCTCTCGGTACTCTGCTCGTGGAAAGAGATCCAGCGTCACGTTGGCTTCTTCCACCTGAACCTGATGTGGATCCTCGGTGGCGTGGTCGGCGTGTTCCTCGCCCTCGACCTGTTCATGTTCTTCTTCTTCTGGGAAATGATGCTGGTGCCGATGTACTTCCTCATCGCGCTCTGGGGTCATAGTTCATCGGACGGCAAGAAGACCCGGATCTATGCGGCGACCAAGTTCTTCATCTTCACTCAGGCTTCCGGCCTGATCATGTTGGTGGCGATCCTGGGTCTGGTACTGGTCAATTTCAACGACACCGGAGTGATCACCTTCGATTACGCCCTGTTGCTGAAAACCAAGATGTCGATGACCACCGAGTACATCCTGATGCTGGGCTTCTTCATCGCCTTCGCGGTGAAGCTGCCGGTGGTGCCGTTCCACTCCTGGCTGCCGGATGCGCACGCCCAGGCACCGACCGCCGGTTCCGTCGACCTGGCCGGTATCTTGTTGAAGACTGCGGCTTACGGTCTGCTGCGTTTCGCCCTGCCGCTGTTCCCGAATGCCTCGGCCGAGTTCGCGCCGATCGCCATGACCCTGGGTCTGGTCGGGATCTTCTACGGTGCGTTCCTGGCCTTCGCCCAAACCGACATCAAGCGCCTGATCGCCTTCTCCAGCGTTTCGCACATGGGTTTCGTGCTGATCGGGATCTACTCCGGCAGCCAGTTGGCGCTGCAAGGCGCGGTGATGCAGATGCTGGCGCACGGTGTTTCGGCAGCCGCACTCTTTATCCTCAGCGGCCAGCTGTACGAGCGCATGCACACTCGCGACATGCGCGAGATGGGTGGCCTGTGGTCACGCATCGCCTATCTGCCAGCGGTCAGCCTGTTCTTCGCAGCCGCGTCCTTGGGCTTGCCGGGTACCGGTAACTTCGTCGGTGAATTCCTGATCCTGCTGGGCAACTTTGCCAGCTCGCCATGGATCACCGTGATTGCCACCTCGGGCCTGGTGTTCGGTTCGGTGTACTCGCTGATCATGATCCACCGCGCTTTCTTCGGTCCGTCCAAGTCGGACGAAGTACTGCACGGCATGGATGCTCGCGAACTGATCATGGTGGTTGGGCTGGCGGGGCTGCTGATTTACCTCGGCGTGTTCCCGCAACCGTTCCTCGATACCTCTGCCGCTACGATGAGTGGTGTGCAGCAATGGTTCGGTACCGCCTTCACTCAACTCGCTTCGGCACGGTAAGAGCGCTATGGACTTTACGACTCAACACTTTATCGCGCTTGCGCCGTTGTTGATCACCAGCGCCACGATCATCGTGGTGATGCTGGCCATCGCCTGGCGTCGCAACCATTCACAGACCTTCCTGCTGTCGGTGGCGGGTCTCAACCTGGCCCTGCTGTCGATCCTCCCGGCCTTGAAAGTCGCGCCTCTGGCCGTGACTCCACTGCTGCAGATCGATAGCTTCGCCTGTCTCTACATGGCGCTGATCCTGGTCGCCACGCTGGCTTGCGTAACCCTGGCCCACGCCTACCTCGGCGATGGCGGTTCGGGTTACCCGGGCAACCGCGAAGAGCTGTACCTGCTGATCCTGATGGCTGCGGCCGGTGGCCTGGTACTGGTCAGCGCGCAGCACCTGGCCGGCTTGTTCGTCGGCCTGGAACTGCTTTCGGTACCGGTCTACGGCCTGGTGGCCTATGCCTTCTTCAACAAGCGTTCCCTGGAAGCCGGCATCAAGTACATGGTGCTGTCGGCAGCAGGTTCGGCGTTCCTGTTGTTCGGCATGGCGCTGCTGTACGCAGAAGCCGGCAGCCTGAGCTTCAGCGGCATCGGCCAGGCACTGGCCGCGACCGGTCTGCCAAGCCCGATCGCGCAACTGGGCCTGGCGATGATGCTGATCGGCCTGGCGTTCAAGCTGTCGCTGGTTCCGTTCCACCTCTGGACTCCGGACGTCTACGAAGGTGCTCCGGCGCCGGTGGCGGCGTTCCTCGCGACGGCTTCGAAAGTCGCGGTGTTCGCAGTGATGGTGCGTCTGTTCCAGATCTCGCCAGTGGCCAACAGCGGTGTGCTGAGCAACGTGCTGACCATCATCGCCATCGCGTCGATCCTGTTCGGCAACCTGCTGGCACTGACCCAGAGCAACCTCAAGCGTCTGCTGGGTTACTCCTCCATCGCGCACTTCGGTTACCTGCTGATCGCCCTGGTGGCGAGCAAGGGTCTGGCGATGGAAGCCATCGGCGTATACCTGGTCACCTACGTGATCACCAGCCTCGGCGCGTTCGGCGTGATCACCCTGATGTCCTCGCCGTACAACGGCCGTGACGCCGACGCACTGTACGAGTACCGCGGCCTGTTCTGGCGTCGTCCGTACCTGACCGCGGTACTGACCGTGATGATGCTGTCGCTGGCCGGTATCCCATTGACCGCCGGCTTCATCGGCAAGTTCTACATCATCGCTACCGGTGTCGAATCCCATGAATGGTGGCTGGTCGGCTCCCTGGTATTGGGCAGCGCCATTGGCGTGTTCTACTACCTGCGGGTCATGGTCACCCTGTACCTGATCGAACCGAACCTGCGTCGCCACGATGCTCAACTACACTGGGAACAACGTACCGGCGGCGTGATGCTGCTGGCCATCGCGGTTCTGGCGTTCTTCCTTGGTGTGTATCCACAGCCGCTGCTGGCGTTGGTGCAACAGTCGGGATTGGCGGGTTGATCATTTAGTTATACGCAGTAGAAAAACAGAACGGCACCTTCGGGTGCCGTTTTTGCGTTTGGGGTTTTCACATCAAAAGATCGTCCGAACGCGGCCCGAGCCTGGTAGATACCGGCTTGAACCTCACTGAGCAAGCGCCAGTTTCGGCTTCGGTGCGCGCCCGACTGATCGAACCAGCACTGCGCATCGCGCTCCGGGTTCATTTTCGGTGCGCAGGTGGTTTGCGCTTTCGAGCGCTCCAGGCGGCTCATGATTTCGTCCTGATCCTTGGCCAGGCCGTCCAGCGCCTGTTGTGGGGTTTTCTCGCCGCTGGCAGCTTCGGCGATGTGGCTCCAACTCCAAGTTCAATACGGTGCACATGCGCCGCGATGCCGACGGCAACCCGCTGACCGTCCAGAAGCACTGGGAGCGCGACAATCCGGTGGCCATTCTCTGACTTCACTGTTTGTGCAAATTCTCCTTGCTACATTGGTAAGAGATAAACCTTTTTGCGTCCTCCTGGGCTCTTTCGAGGCGCCTTTTTTGTACCCCTGCCTTTAACACCCCACTGTGGCGCGCTGACAAATCGGATTTCCCCTACACCTAAACCGGACTCACCCGGCATTCAAACTTGAGGCTGCTCGCCAAAGTCTCTCGTTTCACGAAACAGACAACGTTGCGGGGAAGCATGAGCGTGTCTCGTTGTTCCAGCCGTGGCCAATGTAGCCATTGGCGTCGGTACGGTCGGTGCAGGAGGCATTGCTTGCATGTTAGTGGCTAGTGGGTTTCTCGCCGTAGAGCAATAGCTATATTGAACAAAGTTACGTGAGTCCGCCCATCTGGGGCTTTGGCATTTTGGTTTAGATAAATGTTAAGGATTACCTGTGATCGCATCCCATCTTGATCTCGTCTACCGCATATCTTGGGCAGTTGTACTTCTACTTGTTTTCCTCAGCGAGGCAATACTGTTGTTTGCTGCCTATTTTCGGCTTGATCAGATGGAAGATCACTTCATTGCTTCGCATCTTGTGAGCATCAATCGAAAAATAGTGGGAAATGCCCCATTGGGACGGATGAAAAGGGTAAAGCTGATAGGAGCATTAACAGGCCGTTTTACACTTTCCCAAATGCTGGACCCGTACGCATTCATGGAGGCCGAAATTTTTCCGGAATACCTGAAAAAATGGGTGAAGGTACCGGGATACATCATGCGGATCGCTCTGGTTGGTGCAGGTCTACTCGTGCTTTGGCTCGGTTTCGAGTGGCTATGCACGACCGTATCCAAACCGATAAGCGACCTGAAAATGCTCTCCATTGCCATATTGATAACGTGTTTTGTCTTGTCCCTGCTGGCTGTGCTCGTACGGGTATGCATCAGTTTTTTTCAAACTGGATGAGCTTGAGTCTTTTCTGAAGGACTCCTACTTCGTCGCTCGCAACCGTCGAGTGATGGGAAACAGCTTGTATGGCCGCTACTGTCGCTTGTCCCACATTTCGACCATGCTTTTGTTGGACGATGATTTCTTGTCGAAAAGTGATCCATATGCAATGGATGATATCGCTCGCTTTCCCTTATCCCTGCGACGATTAGTCAATATTCCCAATCGGATGCTCGCCTATTCAGTCGTTGGCTTTTGCGTGTTCTTTCTCTGCGCAAAGTTCTTCAGAATAATTGACTAGAATTTACAAAATAGATTGGCGGTTGCACTCAGCTCCTGCAACCGCCCTTGGACGTGTTTTACGTGCAGGCGCGGTCACGGATTCACATCCCCCAATTTTCGGGGCGACTGCCAGCACTTCATTCATGATCATTTTTTCTGTTATCCCGCCGTTTGGGTATTACTTGGCGAGTTTCACGCCAATACGGATCGTCACTCTATCCTTTGGCGCATGTTAGGGATTCACCTGATCCCACTGACACTCTTTCAACCGATCTACGTCAGTGCCGCTCCCTTCCCGCATATCAATGTTGCCGTCGGCGTCGAGGTAAATATGCATATTGGGCCACTTCGGTGTGATGCTGATGCAGTGCCAACGCTCATTCTCGGCAGCCCAAGAAAACTCCATGAAGAACTTGGCATCCGGAGATAGAAATCCATGGTCGATGGCGACCCCTCCGGGGGACATCCGTCCTCTGTATATCCGGTCTTGGACGTTCCACGTGTACCGCATTTCTTGCACAGCATCCTTGGAGTAATGGACGGTTGCAGTAGGTAGTACAAAAATATTCCAGAGGACAAACGGCAGCAGCGCCAGCAGCGCCAGCAGTAGCGGTAATAACGGAATCCATAGCCACCGCATGTACCGTGTTCGGGGTTTACACGCAGACGTGGACACAGACTCCATCCCCCCAGCTTTCTGGAGCAATTGCCAGTACTTCATTCATGATCATCTTCGCGGTAATCCCGCCATTGGGGTGCTGCTTAGCAAGCTTCATGCCTATGCTGATCGTTTTATAAAGTTTGAAGTCTATTGTTCAGGCCTTTGCATCTTTCAAGGGCTCGCGGTATCCGTGATGCACTGTTTCAAGCGATCCGAATCCGTGCCGCTGCCTTCGCTATGATCAATGTCGCCGTTGGCATCAAGGTAGATGTCCGTATTAGGCCATTTCGGGGTTATGTTGACGCAGTGGGCACGAACGTTTTTGCTCCACCAGGAGATTTCCATAAAAAAATTCTCATCAGGAAACAGGAAGCCGTTATCAACTGCGCCTCCGCCGGGTTGCATCCCGCCCTTGTATACCCGGTCCTGGACATTCCAGATGTACCTAAGTTCCTCCTTTCCGTTTTCGGAGTAGTGAATGGTTACGGTCGGTAGTGCGATATCCCAATGGCTGATAACCAGATACACAATTGGAATCCATAACCACCATCTATACCTTGGACGTGTTTTACGTGCAGGCGTGGTCACGGATTCCATCCCCCCAATTTTCGGGGGCGACTGCCAGCACTTCGTCCATAATGATTTCAGCTGTTACCCCACCACTTGAATATTGCTTGACGAGTTTCACACCAATACTTATCGCCACTCTATCGGTTATATCGTCAAATGCCCGCAGCCCATCAAACAGGCTCGCCGTTAGATGCGGGCCGGGGTTCTTCTTACTGTCCTCAAACCACCTTTTTGTGTCCGAACCAATTTGTTCAACTCCCGCCCCATCCAACAGTACGCTTTCTGAAAGCCCTCCTGCAACACCGACGTAGCCATAATGGATGTTCGACCAAATATCGTAGTAGTAGTCGTACTTACCTTGCTTGTGCCGGACCTCATTGTTGTACATCGTTCGTAGCTTCGGCTTGTGGTCCCACTCCATATTTTGACCCACTTGTTTAGTCCAGATCGCCATCGCCTCAAGCTTCTTCGCCAATGCGATAGCGTTGACATTCGGTGGTCCGGCCAGCCTGGCGTACCAGGGTAGCTCCAAAAATTTCCTGGCCGCCGCGCTGCTGTCGTAGTTGATCAGTTCTTTCATTTTCAGCACGGCTGTATGCTTGATGTTTCGATTCATCTCTCCGGCGATGTAGGTAGCAAGCTCCTCCATTTGGTCTGTACAGTTACAGGCTGCAGTTGCACCGAGGTCGCCGAGTGGGGCAGTGGCTTGCGCTGCAGGCTTCGGATCAGCCACCTGGGAGTTCGTTGTAAACCTGTTATCAGGGTGGGTCCTCGGTGGGGCTGCGGCTCTCGTAGCATGCGGTGCAGGGCTTGCCTCATTCTGATAGCTGGCCGTGAATACCGAAGGGATCAGTTGGGCTTTGCAGGGGCAATTGCTGAAACTATCCAGTGTGCCGGCCACGGGCTTGCCATGACTGATCATGTGCGAAACGCCCCCGACAATCTGATAAGTCTCCCCGTCCTTTCCACAAGTGACTCGATCCCCTTCACGAGCATGAGCGAGACCGTACAACATGACTCGAGTGTCACCATCCAGGACTTTGCCACCACAGGTGGTTTTGTCATCCAGGCCAATGAAATATCCTTTATTCATTGATTTTCCTCTCCATTTCATCCGACCGAGTCCAGGGTGTTCCCGACCGTGGGTTGCGACCGTGAGTTTTGAGAATATTTGTGAGAGCGCGACACTGAGACACAATCAAACAGCGCCACGCCTCATAGCTCAGCCCTCGATAGAGGGCAGAAAGTCCTCTGCCATCGGCACACCCTCACGCGCCATGATCAAGCCACTGCCTTGTGGCGTATTGATGATCTCGTCGCCATTGCTGAGACGGCTGCCGACCAGCGCTAGATGGCTATTGTCTTGTCCCGAGGCGGTGACGATCTGCGCCGTACGGCCATCGGCATACACGACGTAATCGCCTTTCTGCGCTGCGCGCACTTGTTGACCGTTATCCAATGTGAATTCCACCGGCGCTGTCGCTTGTTGGATCACCCCGCCCTTACGGGTTTGGCTACCCTCGGTTGCCCACCGGTAAATGGCGAGAGGGGGATGCGTTTTAGCGTAAGCCTGCCGTTGACGAATAATCGCCAGGGCTTGTTCGTTGAATCCCGCAAGTTGCTGCTCTGTAAAGGGCGAGTCGTCCAGGCGGCGGAGAAATTCAGGGGAGACTTCATTGGTATACAGCGGGTGCAAGGGTGCATTCATTTCCAGGATCCTTTTCCTTGGAAACTTGGGCTGCTTTCCGTCTTTCTCCTCGGCAAGAGCACTGAGCCGGGCGAATATCGGGGTGCGTATAAATAAGACAGTGCGACGCTAACAGGCCGCAACCCCGATGGCAGGGGCATCCGGAGCAAATAGGAAATGTCGCAAGAAAAACAATCCAATTTCCTACACAGCAATCCGGTCAGCCGGCCGAAACTACAAGCTGTCTTGGAAAAAGTGGGAAAAGGGCGACGGATTAATTCCCGGCTTGCCAGTTTCTTGAAAAATAAACCGATCACCTTTGATCGGTCCCAGGCGCAGCAAAGGAATGCAGCCAGTTACGCAGAGCATCGGAACAATCTCATTTTTTGATGCTTGGCAGGGCGTAGCAGCTGTCGAGTAGAGCGAGGCAGCGTTCGGCTGCGAAGCAGCCGTAAAGCCCTGCACCTCGGTGTTTCAGGTAAACCTCGAGTACAGGTTTTACGAGGACTCCGTCCTCGGACGCTGCCTCGTTCTACTCGACAGCTGCTACGGGAGTTCTAGCCTTTAGAGATGTGTAGATACCCATGCCTCCCAAAAAAAACGGCACCTTGCGGTGCCGTTTCGCATTGCACGGTAAACCTGTTTACTTACGCGCCGCCTCCCAAGATTTCAGCAGTTCGGCATAGCTCACGGTTTCGCCTTTAGGCTTCTCGTTGGCCAGCTTGGGTTTCGGAGCGCCCGGCTGGTCGAGCCAGTATTGCGCATCGCGCTCCGGGTTCATTTTCGGGGCGCAGACCGCTTGGGCTTTCGAGCGTTCCAGGCGGGTCAGGATTGCGTCCTGGTCCTTGGCCAGGCCATCCAGCGCTTGTTGCGGGGTTTTCTCGCCGCTGGCGGCTTCGGCGATGTGGCTCCACCACAGTTGCGCCAAACGTGGATAGTCCGGCACGTTGGTCCCGGTCGGGGTCCATTGCACGCGGGCCGGGCTGCGATAGAACTCCACCAGGCCACCGAGTTTCGGCGCCAGGTCGGTCATGGCTTGGGAGTTGATGTCCGATTCGCGGATAGGTGTCAGGCCGACGATGGTTTTCTTCAGTGACACGGTTTTCGAGGTCACGAACTGCGCGTAGAGCCAGGCCGCCAACCGTTGTTTCTCCGGGGTGGATTTGAGGAAGGTCCAGGAACCGGCGTCCTGATAACCGAGTTTCATGCCCTTCTCCCAGTACGGACCTTTCGGCGACGGTGCCATGCGCCATTTCGGCGTGCCATCGGCATTCATCACCGGCAGGCCAGGTTTGGTCATGTCGGCAGTGAAAGCGGTGTACCAGAAGATCTGTTGGGCGATGTTGCCTTGGGACGGTACCGGGCCGGATTCGGAGAAGGTCATGCCCGCCGCTTCCGGTGGCGCGTATTTTTTCATCCAGTCAACGTACTTGGTGGTCGCATACACCGCCGCCGGCCCATTGGTGTCGCCACCGCGGGTCACGCTGGAACCGACCGGATGGCAATCCTCGACGCGGATGCCCCACTCGTCCACCGGCAGGCCGTTGGGTATGCCTTTGTCGCCGGCACCGGCCATGGAGAACCAGGCATCGGTGAAGCGCCATCCAAGGGACGGGTCTTTCTTGCCGTAATCCATGTGACCGTAGACGCGCTTGCCGTCGATTTCCTTGACGTCTTCGCTGAAGAATTTGGCGATGTCTTCATAGGCCGACCAGTTCACCGGCACGCCCAGCTCGTAGCCGTACTTTTCCTTGAACTTTGCTTTGAGGTCCGCACGTTCGAACCAGTCGGCGCGGAACCAGTAGAGGTTGGCGAACTGTTGGTCAGGCAGCTGATAGATCTTGCCGTCCGGCGCGGTGGTGAAGGAGATGCCGATGAAGTCTTTGATATCCAGGGTCGGCGAGGTGTAGGCCTTGCCTTCGTTGGCCATCAGATCGGTGATCGACTCGGTCTTGCCATAACGAAAGTGCGTACCGATCAGGTCCGAGTCGTTGACCCAGCCGTCATAGATATTCTTGTCCGATTGCATCTGGGTCTGCAGCTTTTCCACCACGTCGCCCTCCTGCAGCAAGTCGTGGGTCAGCTTGATCCCGGTGATCTCGGTAAAGGCCTTGGCCAGCACCTTGGACTCGTACTCGTGGGTGGCGATGGTTTCCGAGACCACGTTGATCTTCATTCCGCGAAACGGCTCGGAGGCCTTGATAAACCACTTCAGTTCCTCAAGCTGCTGAGCAGCGGTGAGGGTGGACGGTTTGAATTCGCTGCCAATCCATTTTTTCGCGGCGTCTTCATAGGCATCCGCCCAGGCCGCAGCGCTCAACCCGCTGAGTGTCAGCAGGGTTGCCAATGAAACGCTATGTCGCAGCTTATTGTTTTTGTCGAACATAAGACCTCCTGTTTGGGTTTCGGAGCATGACTGCCGGATTTCGGCTAGCCCCAGCGCATCACAGCCAACAGCCACACCAGAGACAGCGCGGACGCCACCCAGATGCTCCAGCCGGTCACGCCAATCACCAGCAAATGCAGGTAGGCGCTTCCCAGAAGACCGATAAACAGCCGATCACCACGGGTGGTGCTGATCGGTAGAAAGCCGCGCCGAGGGATGCTCGGCGAACGCAGTTCCCAGGTGGTCATGCCCGCCAGCAACAGGGCGATGGCACCGAAGAACGCCGCGGTCGGCGGGGTCCAGTTCATCCATTCCATCAGCAGCCCCTCAAACCCGGCCGAGGGCAAAGCCCTTGGCCACGTGATTACGAACGAACCAGATCACCAGCATGCCCGGCAGGATGGTCAGCACCCCGGCCGCTGCCAGCACCCCCCAGTCGATCCCCGAGGCCGACACGGTGCGGGTCATCACCGCCGCGATCGGCTTGGCGTTGACCGAGGTCAGGGTGCGCGCCAGCAGCAGTTCGACCCAGGAGAACATGAAGCAGAAGAACGCTGTCACGCCGATGCCCGAACCGATCAGCGGGATGAAAATCTTCACGAAGAACTTGGGAAAACTGTAGCCATCAATGTAGGCGGTTTCGTCGATTTCCTTCGGCACGCCGGACATGAAGCCTTCGAGAATCCACACCGCCAGCGGCACGTTGAACAGGCAGTGAGCCAGCGCGACCGCGATGTGGGTGTCGAACAGACCGATGGACGAATACAGCTGGAAGAATGGCAACAGGAACACCGCCGGTGGCGCCATGCGGTTGGTCAGCAGCCAGAAGAACAGGTGCTTGTCGCCGAGGAACCGGTAACGCGAGAACGCATAGGCCGCCGGCAAGGCCACACTCAGGGAGATCAGCGTATTCAGGCTCACGTAGTACAACGAGTTGAGGTAACCGGTGTACCAGCTCGGATCGGTGAAGATCACCTTGTAGTTGTTGACGGTGAAGTCCTGGGGAAACAGCGTCAGGCCGCCGAGGATCTCGGTGTTGCTCTTGAACGACATGTTCAGCAGCCAGTAGATCGGCACCAGCAGGAACAGGATGTAGATCAGCAAGGGCACTGTTTTAGCAGGGGTGAGACGTTTGCTCATGGCAGACCTCAGCGGTTGGCGTCAGAGTGAGTCATGGCGGTGTAGAACAGCCAGGACACCAACAGGATGATCAGGAAGTACACCAGCGAGAATGCCGCCGCCGGCCCCAGGTCGAATTGCCCGATCGCCATCTGGGTCAGGGTCTGGCTGAGGAAGGTGGTGGCATTGCCCGGCCCGCCGCCGGTCAGGACGAACGGCTCGGTGTAGATCATGAAGCTGTCCATGAAGCGCAGCATCACCGCGATCAGCAGCACACTCTTGAGCTTCGGCAACTGGATGTAGCGGAACACCGCCCAGCTCGAGGCCCGATCGATTCGCGCCGCCTGGTAGTACGCATCCGGGATGGCCCGCAGGCCGGAGAAACACAGGAGTGCCACCAGCGAGGTCCAGTGCCAGACGTCCATCACCAACACCGTGACCCAGGCATCCATGGTGTTGGCCGCATAGTTGTAACTGATGCCCATGGCGTTCAATGAATAGCCAAGCAAGCCAATGTCGGCGCGGCCGAAGATCTGCCAGATGGTGCCCACCACGTTCCACGGAATCAGCAGTGGGATCGCCATCAAGATCAACACCAGCGATGACCAGCGGCCCTTGGTCGGCATGGTCAGGGCGATGGCGATGCCCAGCGGAATCTCGATCAGCAAGACGCAGGCGGAGTAGATGAATTGCCGCAGCAGCGAATCGTGCAGGCGTGGATCGAGCAGCACCTGGCGATACCAGTCGGCACCGACGAAATAGCGGCTCGACTGATCGAAAATGTCCTGCACCGAGTAATTGACCACCGTCATCATCGGGATCACGGCGCTGAAGGCCACCAGCAGGAACACCGGCAACACCAGCCACCAGGCCTTGTTGTTCTGCACCTTGTTCATGGCTGCGCCTCGTTCATGGGTTGCGCCTCCAGCAGGTAATCATCGGCGTAGACCATCAACCACTGCGCCGGGAAGCTGATCCAGGCCTTGCCCTCGGGCACCGGCTTGTCTTCGGCCAGGCGTACTTTCAGCGGCGCGCCATCCAGATCGAGGGTCATGATCTTGTAGGTGCCCAGGTCTTCGACGTGCACCACCTCAGCGTGCAGCGCGTCGTCGTAGGGCTCGTCCCAGACGTGGATGAACTCCGGACGAATACCGACCTTCAGGGTCTTCCACTGGCTCTCGGCAATCCGTCGCTGCAAGGCCTCGGACAAGTCCAGATGGGTCCCGGCGAAACCGACGCCTCCGGCCTGGGGCTTGACCTCGATCAGATTCATCCCCGGGCTGCCAATGAAATAGCCGACAAAGGTGTGGCTCGGCCGCTCGAACAATTCCCGCGGCGTACCGAACTGCACGATCTGCCCGCCGTACATCACCGCGATCTTGTCGGCAAAGGTCGAAGCCTCGAGCTGATCGTGGGTCACGTAGACCATGGTGATATTGAACTGCTCATGGATCTGCTTGAGCTTGCGCCGCAGTTTCCATTTCAGGTGCGGATCGATCACCGTCAGCGGCTCGTCGAACAGAATCGCTGACACGTCATCGCGCACCAGGCCACGGCCCATGGAGACCTTTTGCTTTTCATCGGCCGTCAGGTTGCGGGCCTTCTTGTACAGCAGCGCCTGCAAATCGAGGACTTCGGCGATTTCCAGCACCTTGCTGTGAATCTTCGCCTCGGCCATGCCCTGATTGCGTAGCGGGAAGGCCAGGTTGTCGAACACCGTCATGGTGTCGTAGACCACCGGGAACTGGAAAACCTGGGCGATATTGCGCCGCTCGGGCGTCAGCTCATTGACCACTCTGCTGTCGAACAGCACCTGGCCTTCGGACGGGCTGAGCAGCCCGGAAATGATATTGAGCAAGGTTGACTTGCCGCAGCCGGATGGCCCGAGCAAGGCATAAGCACCGCCCTGCTCCCAGACATGGTTCATCTCGCGAATCGCATAGTCCTCAGGCCCGGCAGGCGTGCGGCTGTAGCTGTGGGCGAGGTTCTGCAAACGGATTTCGGCCATCAGGCAACCCTCGCGACACGCCGACCGGGCGCCTGGACCAGACGCCCCTGCGCATCGAAGACAAAGAGTTTATGCGTCGGGATATAGATGCGGATTGGCGCGTCGACGTCGTACTCATGCACCCCGGGCAAGTGCAGGACCAGCAGGAAATGCTCGTTGCGCACATGCAGGAAGGTTTCCGAACCGCTGATCTCCGCCACCTCGACGGTCACCGCCAGCTCGAGGTCGTCGTCGTTGCTCGGCACCAGGGAGATATGGCTCGGCCGCACGCCGAAGCGAAACTCGCCCTCGCCGACCGGGCGCAAATCCACGTTCAGCGGAAAATGCACGAAATTGGCGAAGCTCACTTCATTGCCGGCGATGCGCCCCGGCATGAGGTTGATTGGCGGCTCGGAGAACAGCTCGGCAGCCAGCACGGTCTGCGGCTGGTGATAGACCTCGGCTGTCTTGCCGCTCTGAACCACCCGGCCTTCATGCACAATAGTCGTGGTGCCGCCCAGGGCCAACGCTTCGTTGGGCTCGGTGGTGGCGTAGATGGCGATGGTGTGGTGGGTCTGGAACAGCTCGCGCATTTCCTGGCGCAGCTCTTCGCGCAGCTTGTAGTCGAGGTTGACCAGCGGCTCGTCGAACAGGATCAGCTCGGCGTCCTTGACCAGCGCCCGGGCCATGGCGGTGCGCTGCTGCTGACCGCCGGAGAGTTCGAGGGGATAACGCTGGAGAAACTTTTCGATGCGCAGCATTTGCGCGGTTTCCAGCACTTTGCTCTGGATCAGCTGGGCCGAGACTCCGGCCTGACGCAGCGGCGAGGCGATATTTTCGAAGACGGTCATGGTCGGGTAGTTGATGAACTGCTGATAGACCATCGACACATTGCGCAGCCGCACCGGGCGCTGGGTGACGTCGACGCCGTTCATCAGGATGCGTCCGCTGTCGGGCTTGTCCAAGCCCGCCATCAGCCGCATCAGACTGGTCTTGCCGGAGAGCGTACGGCCGAGCAAGACGTTGAAGGATCCGGGTTCGAAGCGCAGATTCGCATTGTCGATCCAGATCTGGCCCTCGACGGTGCGACTGACGTGCTCCAGCGTTAATGACATGGCCCGGCCTTTTTATTATTGGAGTCAAGCGACCTGAGCACCAGAGCGACAATCGTGCCAAAAACTCCAAGCGATTGATCCGGTTGTGTTTTGTTGAAAATGAAGGGAGAGCGGCATTCGTTGCTGAACAGAAATGAACAGCTGCGACTGAACAATTGAACAGTCCTGGGTTTGACAATGAACAATAGTGGACAACACTCAACGGATGCTTTTGCGCGTAAGCCGTACCCCCGTAGCAGCTGCCGAAGGCTGCTTTTGCGCGTAAGCCGGCCCCCGTAGCAGCTGCCGAAGGCTGCGTCCGGCCGCGTAGCGGTCGTAAACCAGACAACGCATTTTTCCAGGTTAATTGTGCAAGCAGGATTTACGACTGCTGCGCAGCCGGACGCAGGCTTCGCCAGCTGCTACGGAGTGTGTTGCGCTCAAGGCCCATAACAAAAATAACAAAGCATTCTCAGAGATCGACTGCCATGGCCGCACCTGCCCCGCTGTTGTCCCATGACGCCATCATCCAGGACTCCTGGCGCCGCTGCCGGGCCTTCGGGCTCAGCCATCAGAGCGCCCCGGCGTTCGACCAGCTGCCCGCCGAGGGCATTGCGCAATTGCTCGAGAGCCAGCGCTCCCTGGTGCAAACCACCCACCAGGAAGTCCTGCCGTATTACGAAAACATCCTCAGCAACTCCAACTGCCTGATCATGCTCGCCGACAATCAAGGCCAGGTGCTGACGTCCTGGGGCACCCAGCGCTTTATCGAGCCGAGCCTGGCCCGGGGGTTCAAGGCCGGCGCCAGCTGGATGGAACGCTGCAGCGGAACCAACGCCATTGGCACCGCCCTGGCCTGCTCGCAGTGCGTGCATATCGAGCACGATGAACACTTCCTCAAGGCCAACCGCTTCATGACCGGCTCCGCGGCACCGATCTTCGACGCCGAGCGCCAGGTGATCGCGGTACTCGACGTCTCCAGCGACAGCTACCTGCCGCCGTCCCACACCTTGGGCATGGTGAAAATGATGAGTCAGACGGTGGAGAACCGGCTGATCCTCAACCTGTTCCAGGGCCGGCATTTCCAGCTGACCTTCAACACCGGCCTGAACAACCTCGACAGCCAATGGGCCGGTCTGCTGATCTTCGATGAAAATGGCCAGGTGCTGTCGGCCAACCGCCGCGCCGACACTCTGCTGGGCGTCAGCCTGTCGCGGGTCAGCGTCGAAAGCCTGTTCAAGGTCTCGTTGCGGGACCTGCTCAACCAGCCGGAAGGTTTACCCTTCGCGCTGCAGGCTTCGGGGCGCAACCGATTTCAGTGCTTGTTGAAGCACCCCAAGCAGGCGCCCATTCAGGCCCGGGTGTTGGCCGAGCCAGTCAGCCCTGTCCCGACGGCGATCAGTCTCAGCACCTTGCACTTTGGTGACAGTCGCGTCGAGAAAGCCGTGCGCCAGGCCGAGCGTTTGCTGGAGAAAGACATTCCCCTGCTGATCCATGGCGAAACGGGTGTGGGTAAGGAAGTGTTCGTCAAAGCCCTGCATCAGGCCAGCTCCAGGAGTAAACAACCATTCATTGCCGTCAACTGTGCGGCGATCCCGGCCGAATTGGTGGAGTCCGAGCTGTTCGGTTATGAAAAAGGCGCCTTTACCGGTGCCAGCCAGAAAGGCAGCATCGGGCTGATCCGCAAGGCCGACAAAGGCACGCTATTCCTCGACGAAATCGGTGATATGCCACTGCCGACCCAGGCCCGCTTGCTGCGGGTACTGCAGGAGCGTTGCGTGCAGCCGGTGGGCAGCAGCGAACTGTTCCCTGTCGACATCCGCATCATCTCGGCCACCAACCGCGCCCTGCGTGACCAGGTTAAAGCCGGACGTTTTCGGGAAGACCTTTACTACCGGATCGGCGGTTTGACTTTGGAGTTGCCGCCCTTACGTGAGCGCAGTGACAAGCAGGCGCTGTTCAAGCGCTTGTGGGAGCAGCATCGGGAGCCGACGCAATGGGCTGGGTTGAGTCGTGAAGTCATGGAGCTGTTCTCCCGCCATCCATGGCCGGGGAACCTGCGGCAGGTCAGTAGTGTAATGCAGGTAGCGCTGGCCATGGCCGAGGAACAACCGGTGCGGCCGGAGCATTTGCCGGATGATTTTTTTGTGGATCTGGAGATGGAGCCGGTTGAGGTGGCTGAGCCGTTGGCGGTTGATTTGAATGATGCCGAGGATTTGAATCGGCAGTTGCAGGCAGCTGGAGGGAATATTTCGCACTTGGCCCGTAGGTTGGGAGTTAGCCGGAATACCCTTTACAAGCGATTGCGGCAACAGGAGAACTAAGGCGGCTGAACCTGTGGTGTTCGGCTTGAGACCATCGCGAGCAAGGGACTTGTGTCGCTCACAAAAATTGAAATTCACCATGGACCAATGTGGGAGCGAGCTTGCTCCGGGCGGCGATCCGACGATAGCGCCCTTGCCGACACAGCAGAATTGATTTAGATAACCGGCAAACTGCCCCAAGATCAAAAGATCGCAGCCTGCGGCAGCTCCTACACAGGTAGCGTACAACCTTGCCATCGCAGATAACCACAATCCTGTAGGAGCTGCCGCAGGCTGCGATCTTTTGATCTTTAATAAACAAAAACCCGCACAAAGGCGGGTTTTGTTTTGCAGCAAAACGCAGGCTTCAGTCAGCCAAACGCCAGGTGGTCCCGCCCTTGCCGTCTTCCAGCACCACGCCCATGGCGGTGAGCTGGTCGCGGATGCGGTCGGATTCGGCCCAGTCCTTGTTGGCACGAGCGGCCAGACGCGCCTGGATCAGCGCATCGACCTCGGCCCCATCGACCCGGCCTTCAGCGCCGGCCTGCAGGAAGTCTTCGGCTTCCAGTTGCAGCACACCCAGTACGCTGGCCAGCTCTTTCAAGCGTGCCGCCAGACCGGCCGCCGCTTGCACATCGCTGTCGCGCAGGCGGTTGATCTCGCGGACCATCTCGAACAGCACCGCGCAGGCTTCCGGCGTACCGAAGTCGTCGTTCATCACCTGGGTGAAACGCTCGACGAAGGCTTCGCCACCGGCTGGCGGAACATTCGGCAGGCCTTTCAACGCATGGTAGAACCGCTCCAGAGCACCCTTGGCGTCCTTGAGGTTGTCTTCCGAGTAGTTGATCGCGCTGCGGTAATGGCTCGACACCAGCAAGTAACGCACGACTTCCGGGTGGTACTTGTCGAGCACGTCGCGAATGGTGAAGAAGTTGTTCAAGGACTTGGACATCTTCTCGCCATTGATGCGAATCATCCCGCAGTGCATCCACGCATTGGCGTAGGGCTTGCCGGTCGCGGCTTCGCTCTGGGCGATTTCGTTTTCGTGGTGCGGAAACTCCAGGTCACTGCCGCCGCCATGAATGTCGAAGGTCTCGCCCAGGCAGCAGGTCGACATCACCGAGCATTCGATGTGCCAGCCCGGACGCCCGGTGCCCCACGGCGATTCCCAGCTCGGCTCGCCCGGCTTGGCGGCTTTCCACAGGACAAAGTCCAGCGGGTCCTGTTTCGACTCGTCGACCTCGATCCGCGCGCCGATGCGCAGGTCTTCGATCTTCTTGCGCGACAGCTTGCCGTAACCCATGAACTTGCCAACGCGGTAGTACACGTCGCCATTACCTGGCGCGTAGGCGTAGCCCTTGTCAATCAGGGTCTGGATCATCGCGTGCATGCCGGCGATATGATCGGTGGCCCGCGGTTCCATGTCTGGCTTCTTGATGTTCAGCCGCGCTTCGTCCTCGTGCATCGCCGCGATCATGCGCTCGGTCAGCGCTTCGAACGCCTCGCCGTTTTCCCGGGCGCGGTTGATGATCTTGTCGTCGATGTCGGTGATATTGCGCACATAGGTCAGGTCATAACCGCTGAAGCGCAGCCAGCGGGTCACCAGGTCAAAGGCGACCATGCTGCGGCCATGGCCCAGGTGGCAGTAGTCGTATACGGTCATCCCGCAGACGTACATGCGCACCTTGTTGCCATCCAGCGGCTTGAAGACTTCTTTGCTCTTGGTGAGCGTGTTGTAGATGGTAAGCACGACGGTATCCTTAACGCTTGATCACTGGCCCCACGAATCGCGCAGGGTCACGGTACGGTTGAACACCGGATGACCTGGTTTCGAGTCCTTGATATCCGCGCAGAAGTAACCTTCGCGCTCGAACTGGAAACGGTCTTCCGGCTGTGCATTGCCCAACGAGGGTTCAGCACGACAACCGGTGAGCACCTTCAGTGAATCAGGGTTGATGTTGTCCAGGAAACCTTCGCTGTCTTCAGCCTTCTCCGGGTTCGGCGAACGGAACAGGCGATCGTACAGACGCACTTCGCACTCGACGCTGGCCGCGGCCGGGACCCAATGCACCACGCCTTTGACCTTGCGGCCTTCAGGGTTCTTGCCGAGAGTTTCAGGATCGTAGGAGCAACGCAGTTCGATGATGTTGCCATCGGCGTCCTTGATCGCTTCGTCGGCACGGATCACGTAGCTGCCGCGCAGACGCACTTCGCCATTCGGCTCCAGGCGTTTGTAGCCTTTTGGCGGCTCTTCCATGAAGTCTTCACGGTCGATGTAGATCTCACGGGCGAACGGCAGTTGGCGCACGCCCATGTCTTCTTTCGGGTGGCACGCCAGTTCGAGGTTCTCGACCTGGCCTTCCGGGTAATTGGTGATCACGACTTTCAGCGGACGCAGCACGCACATGGCACGCGGGGCGCTGTGGTCGAGGTCGTCGCGGATGCTGAACTCCAGCATGCCAAAATCGACCACGCCTTCGGAACGGTTGGTGCCGACCATGTCGCAGAAGTTGCGAATCGATTTCGGGGTATAACCACGGCGGCGGAAACCCGACAGCGTGGACATGCGCGGGTCATCCCAGCCGTGAACGTGTTTCTCGTCGACCAACTGCTTGAGCTTGCGCTTGCTGGTGATGGTGTAGTTCAGGTTCAGCCGCGAGAACTCGTACTGACGCGGGTGCGCCGGGACTGGCAGGTTGTCGAGGAACCAGTCGTACAGCGGACGGTGGCCTTCGAACTCCAGGGTGCAGATCGAGTGGGTGATGCCTTCGATGGCGTCCGACTGACCGTGGGTGAAGTCGTAGTTCGGGTAGATGCACCATTTGTCACCGGTCTGGTGGTGGTGCTCGTGGCGGATGCGATACATGATCGGGTCGCGCAGGTTCATGTTCGGCGAAGCCATGTCGATTTTGGCTCGCAGGACGCGCTCGCCATCCTTGAATTCGCCGGCCTTCATGCGGGCGAACCAGTCGAGGTTCTCTTCGACGCTGCGCTCACGGAACGGGCTGTTCTTGCCCGGCTCGGTCAGGTTGCCACGGTATTCCCTGGCTTGCTCGGGGGTCAGGTCGCAAACGTAGGCCTTGCCAGCCTTGATCAGTTCCACCGCCCAGTCGTGCAGCTGGTCGAAATACTGCGAGGCATAGCGCACTTCGCCGGACCATTGGAAACCCAGCCATTTGATGTCGCTTTCAATGGCGTCGATGTATTCCTGGTCTTCCTTGGCCGGGTTGGTATCGTCAAAACGCAGGTGCGTGACGCCACCGAATTCCTCGGCCAGGCCGAAGTTCACACAGATCGACTTGGCGTGGCCGATGTGCAGGTAGCCGTTGGGCTCTGGCGGGAAACGGGTGACGATCTGCGTGTGCTTACCCGAGTCCAGGTCCGCCTGGATGATCGGGCGCAGGAAATTGACTGGAACGGCAGGTCCGGTCTTGGAATTCGAGGTAGGGTCGACAGTGGGCTTGCTCATAGGATCCTTGGACTTACAAGTGCGCGGCCGAAATACGGGCCTGACAAAACAAAGCCGCTATCATAGCCGATGCTGTCAAGCAGCTGACAGAGGAGGCCCGAAAACAGCTGCGTTTAATGCACCTGTTTTGAAAAACAGCCTCGAAATTCGCGCCCGGCACGCTAAACTGCGCAACCTGGCGTTTTTTTTGCCAGACCGGTTCGGGCCCGCAGGCAGCGTGAGCGCCCCGAAACCCACGAATTTCTTGAAAGAGCGATAACGATCATGACTAAAGTCAAACTGACGACCAACAAGGGCGACATCGTCCTGGAACTGAACGCCGAAAAAGCCCCGATCACCGTGGCCAACTTCGTCGAGTACGTTAAGGCCGGTCACTACGAAAACACCGTATTCCACCGTGTAATCGGTAACTTCATGGTCCAGGGCGGCGGTTTCGAACCAGGCATGAAGGAAAAGAAAGACAAACGCCCAAGCATCCAGAACGAAGCCGACAACGGCCTTTCCAACGACAAGTACACCGTTGCCATGGCCCGCACCATGGAGCCGCATTCGGCTTCCGCGCAGTTCTTCATCAACGTTGCCGACAACAGCTTCCTCAACCACAGCGCCAAAACCGCGCAAGGCTGGGGTTATGCAGTGTTCGGTAAAGTGGTCGAAGGCACCGAGGTCGTCGACAAGATCAAAGGTGTCGCCACCACCATGAAGTCCGGTCATCAAGACGTGCCAGCAGAAGACGTGATCATCGAGAAAGCCGAGATCATTGAGTGATACTGCTGATTTCAGACTTGCATCTGGAAGAGGAGCGCCCGGACATAACCCGGGCGTTTCTGGATTTACTGAGCGGGCGTGCCCGCTCGGCGCAAGCGTTGTACATTTTGGGAGATTTTTTCGAGGCATGGATCGGCGACGATGCCATGACCCCCTACCAGCTTTCCATTTGCCAGGCAGTACGGGAACTCAGCGACAGCGGTACGCAGGTGTTCCTGATGCATGGCAATCGCGATTTCATGCTTGGCAAGGCCTTCTGCAAGGCCGCCGGGTGCACCCTGCTCAAAGACCCGAGCGTCGTTGAGTTGAACGGCGAGCCGGTGCTGCTGATGCATGGCGACAGTCTCTGCACCCGCGACGAAGCCTATATGCGCATGCGTCGTTACCTGCGTAATCCAGTGACTTTGTGGGTCCTGCGACATCTACCGTTGCGCACCCGGCACAAGCTGGCGCGCAAACTGCGCAGCGAAAGCCGCACCCAGACCCGCATGAAAGCCAACGACATCGTCGACGTGACCCCCGAGGAAATTCCGCGAATCATGCAGGAATACGGGGTCCGCACCCTGGTCCACGGCCACACCCACCGCCCTGCCATCCATAAGTTGCAGATTGGCGAGCAAGCGGCCAGGCGCATTGTGCTGGGGGACTGGGATCGCCAGGGCTGGGCGTTGCAGGTGGATGAGCACGGGTTTGCGCTTGCGCATTTTGATTTTGGGAATCCGCGCCTGACAGTTGAATGAGATCCTTTTGGAACGAGCTTGCTCGCGATAGAGGCGTGACAGTCAACAGAGATGCTGAATGTGAATCCGTCATCGCGAGCAAGCTCGCTCCCACATTGACTGTATTCCGCTTAATGGCCGCTCATCGCCGGCCCCGCCTTCGCCGCAAACGGCGGTCTGGCCGGCCGTAGCAGCTGCCGAGCCCGCGAGGCTGCGTTCGGCCGCGAAGCGGTCGTAGTCCAGTGCATGCGGTTGTTCTGTTAAATCGCGATCACAGGTTTTACGACTGCTTCGCAGCCGAACGCAGCCTCGCAGAGCTCGGCAGCTGCTACGGCGGGACCCTACATCAATGCCCCGCAGTCGCCGGCCCGGCCTTCGCCGCAAACGGCGGTCTGGCCAGCCATACCAGCAGGATCAAGCCCATAAAAGCCCACCCCAGCAACGTGAAATAATCCACGGTCGAGAGCATATAGGCCTGGCTGGTCAGCACATGATCCAGCTGTGCATAGGCCGGATTGCCCGCCCCGCCCAGACTGTTCAAGGCATCCCGGGTCGCAGGCTCATAGGTGCTGATGCTTTCGCTCAGATAGGCATGATGCTGATCGGCGCGACGGATCCAGATCCAGGTGGTCAGGGATGCCGCAAAACTGCCGCCCAAAGTCCGCAGGAAAGTGGCCAGGCCGGCACCGTCGGCGATCTGATGCGGCGGCAGATCCGACATCAGAATGCTCAGGGTCGGCATGAAGAACAGCGCCACGCCGATGCCCATGAACAGTTGCACCAGGGCGATGTGCTGGAAGTCCACTTCATGGGTAAACCCGGCGCGCATGAAACAGCTCAGGCCAATCGCCAGAAACGCCAGCCCGGCCAGCAGCCGCAAGTCGAACTTGTGCGCGTACTTGCCGACAAACGGCGACATCAGTACCGGCAGAATCCCGATCGGCGCTACCGCCAGCCCGGCCCAGGTCGCCGTATAGCCCATCTGTGTCTGCAGCCATTGCGGCAGAATCAGGTTGATGCCGAAGAACCCGGCATAACCGCATACCAACACAATGGTGCCAATGCGGAAGTTGCGATGGGCGAACAACCGCAGATTGACCACCGGGTGCTTATCGGTCATTTCCCAGATCACGAACACCGCCAGGGCTATCGCCGAAATGGCCGCGCCGATGATGATGAAATTCGACTCGAACCAGTCCAGGTCGTTGCCCTTGTCGAGGATGACCTGCAGCGCACCGACGCCAATGATCAGGGTCAGCAAGCCCACATAATCCATCGGCTGGCGACTGATCACCACCGGCCGGGCCTTGAGTTGTTGCTTGACCACCATGACCGCGAACACACCAATGGGCACGTTGATAAAGAAGATCCACGGCCAGCTGTAGCTATCGGTAATCCAGCCACCCAGTATCGGCCCGGCAATCGGTGCAACCACCGTGACCATTGCCAGCAATGCCAATGCCATCCCCCGTTTGGCGGGCGGATAGACTGCGATCAGCAGGGTCTGGGTCATCGGATACAGCGGCCCTGCCACCAGGCCTTGCAGCACCCGAAAACCAACCAACTCTGGCATGGAGGTGGAGATACCGCACAGGAACGACGCCAGCACAAACAGGATGGTCGACCAGAGAAACAGCTTCACCTCACCGAAGCGCCGACTGAGCCAGCCGGTCAACGGCAGCGCAATCGCATTGCTCACGGCAAACGAAGTGATGACCCAGGTGCCCTGCTCCGAACTCACCCCCAGGTTGCCGGAAATCGTCGGCAAGGCCACGTTGGCGATGGTGGTATCGAGCACCTGCATGAAGGTCGCCAGGGACAAGCCGATGGTGGCGAACACCAGGCTGGGCGGCGTGAAGGAGGCGTTATTGCTCATCGCGAATCCTTTGAAACGTGGCTGGCTGCGAGCGCCAGGGCCGCAGCTGAGGGATTGGCGAATCAGCGCTGCACGGTTTTGCTCGCCGCAGAGCTGTTGTCGTGGATCAGGCGAGTGATCATTGCATCGGCCTCAACCAACTGACGGTCGTAGACACTGGTGCTGAACGAGGCCTTTTGCGCCGGCTGTTGCGCCAGCACCGGGCCGCTCTGGTCGTGCAGATTGACCTGAACCTGAGTCGACAGACCGACCCGCAATGGATGCCTGGCAAGTTCTTCGGCGTTGATATGAATCCGCACCGGGACGCGCTGGACGATCTTGATCCAGTTGCCGGTCGCGTTCTGCGCCGGCAGCAAGGCAAACGCGCTGCCGGTGCCGGCACCGAGGCTGTCGATGGTGCCGCTGTATTTCACGTCGCTGCCGTAGAGGTCGGCTTCGATGTCCACCGGCTGGCCGATGCGCATGTCCCGCAGCTGGGTTTCCTTGAAGTTGGCATCGATCCACAGCTGATCCAGCGGGATCACCGCCATCAGCGCGGTGCCCGGCTGAACCCGCTGACCGAGTTGCACGGTGCGTTTGGCGACATACCCGGTGACCGGCGCGATCAAGGTGCTGCGGGCATTGGTCAGGTAGGCCTGACGCAGTTGCGCGGCGGCGGCCTGCACGTCCGGATGGGACGAGACCACGGTGTCGTCGACCAAGGCACTGCTGGTATTGAGTTGCTGCCGGGCGTTGGCCAGGGCGTTTTGCGCCGAGGTCAGGTCATCCCGGGCGTGGGACAGTTCTTCCTGGGAAATCGCCCCACCGGCCGCCAGGTTCTTGCGTCGGTTGAAGTTTTCCAGGGCTTTTTGCACTTCGGCTTTCTGCGCATTGACCTGAGCCTTCATGCCGTCGACGTTGCTGTACAGGCCGCGGACCTGACGCACGGTACGGGCCAGATTGGCCTGCGCACTCTGCAAGCCGACTTGCGCGTCATTGGGGTCGAAGTTGATCAGCACCTGGCCCTCATGCACCCGGTCACCGTCATCGGCGCCAATGCTCACCACGGTGCCGGTGACCAAGGGGGTGATTTCCACGACGTTACCGTTCACATAGGCATCGTCGGTGCTTTCATTCCAGCGCCCGTACAACGCGTGCCAGCCCCAGACGCTCAAGCCCCCGAGGACGACGATGACAGCCAGCACCAGCAGCATGAGCTTGCGCTTGCGCGGGTTGCCCGTGTCCTGGGAGTTTTCGGCAGTGTTGAGGGTGTCTTCAGTCGCCATGACAAGTACCTTGAATTATTCAGTCCGCGTGGCTGGGGTGGGGTTGGCCGAGGCGAGGGTGTCGGCTTGAAACCCGCCGCCCAGTGCCTGCATCAATTGAATCGAGAGGTCGATCTGCTCGGCATTCAGGTTCGCCAGCTGACGCTGGGTCTGCAGCAGTTGCTGCTCGATGCTGAGTACGTCCAGGTAGTTGCCGATGCCGGAACCGAAGCGCTGGACCACGGTGTTGTAAGAGTCCTGGGCAATATCGGTGGCGTGTTGCTGGGCTTTGATCTGCCGGCCGATGTCGCTCAGTTGCGAAAGGGTGTCGCTGACATCCCCCAGGGCTGTCACCAGACTCTTGTTGTACTGCGCCACGGCGAGGTCGTAGTCGGCGTCACGAGCATCGAGATCGGCACGCAGGCGACCGCCATCGAAAATCGGCAGCGATACGGTTGGCGCGACGCTGAAGAAGCGACTGGCCGAACCAAACAACGCATCACCGAGCAGCGACTGGGTCCCGGCCGCCGCGCTCAGGTTGAGGTTTGGATAGAAGTTGGTCTTGCCGGCGACGATATCCTTGCTCGCCGCCTCGACCCGCCAGCGGGCGGCGACCAGGTCCGGACGGCGACCCAGCAACTCGGCCGGGAGCACCGATGGCAAGGCCACGGCGCTGGCTTGCAAGACATTCGGTCGAGCAATTTCGTTGCCGCGATCCGGGCCTTTGCCAAGCAGCACCGCCAGGGCAATCCGGGCGCTTTGCAGGTTCTTCTCGGCGTCGATCAGCTCGGCCTGGGAGCTGGCCTCAAGGCTTTCGGTTTGCTGGTATTGGTATTGGCTGTCGATCCCGGAGCTGAGCCGGCGTTGGCCCAGGTCGAGCATTTGCCGGGTGCGTTTGAGGTCGTCACTGGCCAGGTCATGGACGATATGCGCCTGGCCCAGATTGCTGTAGGCCCGGGCGACATCGGCGGCCAGGGTCAGCTGTGCTGCCTGGCGGTCGATCTCGGCTGCACGGGCCTGGCCCAGCGCGGCTTCCCAGGTGGCGCGCTGGCCGCCCCAGAGGTCGAAGGTGTAATTGAAATCCACGCCGAGGCTGCGCAGGGTGCTGTAGTTGCCGCCCTGCCCGCTCGGGTCCTGGTCGCGGGCCAGTCGCGAGCGACTGACGCTGGCAC
>NZ_CABVHQ010000034.1 GCF_902497895.1 Pseudomonas fluorescens | reverse complement strand
GTACCGTCCCGCGCGGGTGCTGATGCAAGACTTCACCGGCGTGCCGGCCGTGGTCGACCTGGCCGCCATGCGCGCCGCCATGGCCAGGGCCGGCGGCGATCCGCAGCGGATCAACCCGCTGTCGCCGGTGGACCTGGTGATCGACCACTCGGTGATGGTCGACAAGTTCGCCAGTGCAAGCGCCTTCGAACAGAACGTCGATATCGAAATGCAGCGCAACGGCGAACGTTATGCGTTCCTGCGCTGGGGTCAAAACGCCTTCGCCAATTTCAGCGTAGTGCCACCGGGCACCGGCATCTGCCACCAGGTCAACCTCGAATACCTCGGGCGCACGGTCTGGACCAAGGATGAGGACGGCCGCACCTACGCGTTCCCCGACACCCTGGTCGGCACCGACTCCCACACCACCATGATCAACGGCCTCGGCGTGCTCGGCTGGGGCGTCGGTGGCATCGAAGCGGAAGCGGCGATGCTCGGCCAACCGGTGTCGATGCTGATTCCGGAAGTGATCGGCTTCAAGCTCACCGGCAAGCTCAAGGAAGGCATCACCGCCACCGACCTGGTGCTGACCGTGACCCAGATGCTGCGCAAGAAAGGCGTGGTCGGCAAATTCGTCGAGTTCTACGGCGACGGCCTTGCCGACCTGCCGCTGGCCGACCGCGCGACCATCGCCAATATGGCCCCGGAATACGGGGCCACCTGCGGCTTTTTCCCGGTGGACCAGATAACCCTGGAGTACCTGCGCCTGTCCGGGCGTCCAGCCGACACCGTGAAACTGGTGGAGGCCTACAGCAAGGCCCAGGGCCTGTGGCGCCTGCCCGGCAAAGAGCCGATCTTCACCGACAGCCTGGCGCTCGACATGGCCAGCGTCGAGGCCAGCCTGGCCGGGCCGAAACGCCCCCAGGACCGGGTCTCGTTGCCAAATGTCGCCCAGGCCTTCAGCGACTTCCTCGGCCTGCAATTCAAACCCACCAGTAAAGAAGAAGGCCGCCTGGAAAGCGAAGGCGGTGGCGGTGTCGCGGTGGGCAGCGCGGAAATGGTCGGCGAAGCGGATTACCACTTCCAGGGCCAGACCTACCGCTTGAAAAATGGCGCGGTGGTAATTGCCGCGATCACCTCCTGCACCAACACCTCCAACCCCAGCGTGATGATGGCGGCCGGGCTGGTGGCAAAAAAAGCCGTGGAGAAAGGCCTCAAGTGCAAACCCTGGGTCAAGACTTCCCTGGCCCCCGGCTCCAAAGTCGTCACCGAATACTACAAGGCCGCGGACCTGACCCAATACCTCGATCAGCTGGGGTTCGCCCTGGTCGGTTATGGCTGCACCACCTGCATCGGCAACTCCGGCCCCTTGGCGGAGCCGATCGAAAAAGCCATTCAACAGTCGGACTTGAGCGTCGCCTCGGTACTGTCCGGCAACCGTAACTTCGAAGGCCGGGTGCATCCGCTGGTGAAAACCAACTGGCTGGCTTCGCCGCCGCTGGTGGTGGCCTATGCCCTGGCCGGCACCGTGCGCACCGATATCAGCAGCGAGCCGCTGGGCACCGATCCCGACGGCAAGCCGGTCTACCTGCGGGACATCTGGCCCAGCAGCCAGGAAGTCGCCGACGCCGTGGCCCAGGTCAGCACCAAAATGTTCCACAAGGAATACGCCGAAGTCTTTGCCGGCGACGAACAGTGGCAAGCCATCGAAGTCCCGCAAGCCGCGACCTACGTCTGGCAGCCGGACTCCACCTATATCCAGCATCCGCCGTTCTTCGACGATATCACCGGCCCCTTGCCAGTGATCAGCGACATCCGGGGCGCAAGAATCCTCGCGCTGCTCGGCGATTCGGTGACCACCGACCACATCTCCCCGGCCGGCAACATCAAGGCCGACAGCCCGGCCGGCAGCTACCTGCGCCAACAAGGCGTGGAACCGCGGGACTTCAACTCCTACGGCTCACGCCGCGGCAACCACCAAGTGATGATGCGCGGCACCTTTGCCAACATTCGTATCCGCAACGAAATGCTCGGCGGCGAAGAAGGCGGCAACACCCTCTACATCCCCACCGGAGAAAAACTGCCGATCTACGACGCCGCCATGCGCTATCAAGCCAGCGGCACACCCCTGGTGGTCATCGCCGGCCAGGAATACGGCACCGGCTCAAGCCGCGACTGGGCAGCCAAGGGCACCAACCTGCTGGGTGTCAAAGCGGTGATCGCCGAAAGCTTCGAGCGGATCCACCGCTCCAACCTGGTGGGCATGGGCGTGTTGCCGCTGCAGTTCAAACTCGACCAGAACCGCAAGAGCCTGAAACTGACCGGCAAGGAAACCCTGGCCATCCAGGGCTTGACCGGCGTCGAACTACAGCCGCGCATGAACCTGAGCCTGATCATCACCCGCGAAAATGGCAGCAGCGAAAAAATCGAAGTGCTGTGCCGGATCGATACCTTGAATGAAGTGGAATACTTCAAGGCCGGGGGGATTTTGCATTATGTGTTGCGGCAGTTGATTGCTTCATAAGGTGTAACAAACAAAACACCGCCTTCCGGGGCGGTGTTTTTGTTTGGGCTGGAAGATAGATTCCGTCTCGATATAATTGCGCGCCACTGCAACAGCTATCTATGGAACGAAGTTGAGGGTAAGCGCGCACAATCTTGCACCGGGTGCTCGCAAAAAGATCGCAGCCTGCGGCAGCTCCTACGGGTTTTGCATACGCCTGATAATTTGTGGTGGGCGCACGGAGCCCGTGTAGGAGCTGCCGCAGGCTGCGATCCTGGCGATATCGCACGCGCCGAAGGTCTCTGGTTTATGTCGAAGAACTGTGCATTTCTCTAACCTGACCGGCACCGAGACAAGCCCCTCCCCCAAACAAGGATGACCCCATGCTCGCACTGCCCTGGCCGTACCTGACATTCCTCTCGGCCGGTTACGTCCTCGCACTCACCTACGGGCAACTGGATGTCCAGGCGAGCATCGCCATCACCCTGCTGCTGCTAGCCGGTTTTGCCGTCCTGCAACAAAAGCATCGTTATGGCCGCTATCTCGGTCACGCAGTGTTTGTGCTCCTTGCGCTGGCGCTGGCCTTGCATTGGCTGCCGGGCTTTTATAACGCTCGCGTCATTGGCCCCGAGCGCTTCACAGAGGACGCCGTGTGGTTCTCGATGCACCTCAATCTCGACAAACCGATGATAGGCTTCTGGCTGTTACTGGTCTGCCCATGGATCATCGGCCGGCGCTCACTGATTCATGCGCTATATGCCAGCGCCCTGGCCCTGACCGTGACCGCTTTGGCCGCCCTCGGTGGTGCGCTGCTGCTGGGAATCATCCAGTGGGCGCCAAAGTGGCCCGAGCAGACCCAGCTCTGGGTCCTGAACAACTTGCTGCTGGTAACCCTGGTCGAAGAAGCCTTGTTTCGTGGCTATATACAGGGCGGCTTGAGCCAGCGCTTCAAACAACTGCCCTACGGCGAACACCTCGCCCTGCTGCTCGCGTCGCTGCTGTTCGGCCTGGCTCATCTGGGTGCTGGCTGGCAATGGGTGCTCCTGGCAAGCATTGCCGGGGTCGGTTACGGTCTGGCGTACCGTTTTGGTGGGCTAGGCGCGGCGGTGGCCACGCATTTCGGTTTGAACCTGCTGCATTTCGGGTTGTTTACCTATCCGATGTTGGCTGGGTAATAAACTCGCAATAAACTCTTAATAAACTGCTGCTAATAACACAGCCTCACCCAATGCAAACGGCACTTTCGGAATCACGAGCGCCTGCATCCGGGAGCAACTCATCACCCTTCCTGGCAAAGAGCTGTCAATTCCAATGAACATCGGTCCAAACCTGTTTTTGCGAAGCCTCCGGGCAGGTCCGACAATTATTTTTCGTCAGACATCATTAGGGAACTAAGCGGCTTGACTCCTGTCAGTCCCAGCGATTAACCTCCCGCCCCACGTACGGAAGCGATCTGCCCTATATCGGCAGATAGTCCTCTGAAATTGAATTCAAGCAACGCGTTTATCGCGCCGTTGTGCTGTGCGGTAAATCATGCTGAAGCCTCGCTCCCCCCTTCAAATCAAGAAATCAGTCATTTTTGCTCTGGTGCTGCGCGAAGCGCGCGCGCGCATTGGGCTCAGGCGCATGGGCGCCGTATGGACCTTGCTTGAGCCCATCTGTCACCTGCTGATCTTGAGCGTATTATTCACCGTACTTCGCGGCCGAACCCTGGCTGGCATCGACTTTGAAGTCTTTGTACTGGTGGGCCTCGCGCCCTTCCTGCTGTTTCGTAATACTGCCCTGCGGCTGATGAACAGTCCCAAGGAAAACCGCTCTCTGTTTGCCTACAAACAGATCAAGCCCCTTGACACCTTTATCGCCCGAACGCTGGTGGAATTCAGTATCTCCGCCACGGTCTATGCAATTTTGGTGTTTGGCTTTGCTTGGTATGGCTTCGACATGTCGATCAAGGCACCTATCCAGTGGATGCTGACAATCCTCCTTGGGCTGTTGTTTTCTTTTGGCCTAGGTGTGCTGTTGGCGTTAATCGCCCACGCTGTTCCCGACAGCAAACTGTTTATACGGATGATGTTTTTCCCGCTGTATTTCATCTCCGGCGTGCTCATCCCAGCAGCCTATCTCCCGCCGGCCATGCTGCCACTGCTATTGCTCAATCCGTACCTACACCTGCTGGAACTTATCCGCTCGGAAATATTTCCCTACTACGTACCCGTTGATGGTGTCTCTGTCCACTACGTGATCGCCGCAACCTTAATCTTGCTCTTCGTCTCACTGGGTACCTACCGGGTGCGTCGACTGCATTTGATTTCCACCAAGAACGGCTAACCACAGGCTTCCCCGTGTTCGAGCTCAGAAGTGTCACCAAGTCGTACTTGACCCCCAAAGGGCGTCGCCACATTTTTCGTGACCTATCGTTGAAGATACCTGCTGGCAAAAATGTCGGCTTGATTGGACGCAATGGCGCGGGAAAATCCACCCTAATGCGCCTATTGGGGGGGGCCGATGTGCCGGACTCCGGGACAATCGCCACCGACCAGAGCATCTCCTGGCCCGTAGGTTTGTCGGGCGGTTTTCAGGGCAACATGACCGGCCGCGAGAACATCAAGTTTGTCAGCCGCGTCTATGGCGCGGTGGGCGAATCCATGCGTAAGAAGATCGACTACGTACAGAGCTTCGCCGAAATCGGCAGCTGGATCGACGAGCCGGTGAAAACCTACTCCTCGGGCATGCGATCACGCCTGGCCTTTGGGCTGAGCATGGCCTTCGACTTCGACTACTACCTGATCGATGAAGTGATGTCAGTAGGAGATGCGCATTTCAGACGCAAGTGCGCCGAGGTCTTCGAGGAAAAACTGCAGAAATCCAAAGTGGTGTTGGTTTCTCACAACATGGGCGAAATCCAGAAGCTCTGCGATGTCGTGCTGCTGGTGCGGGATGGCGGCGTACAGATCTATGACGATGTCGCCGAAGGCATCAAGACGTACAACATCTAATCGCCCGGACTGTGGCGTGACTGTCTTATTTCAAGGATGCGTATGCATATGAGTAGTACGGGTAAATACAAGGGTTGGCGCCTGACACTGGGACTGATCGTGGCGCCACTGGTACTGGCCATCGTCTACTACGGCTTGTTTGCCGTGGACCGCTTTGTCAGCTCCGCGCAAGTGGTGGTTCGCCAGGAAGGCAACAACCCCGGCGCCCAGTTGCCAGGGCTCGGCATATTACTAACTGGCAGCAACCCGGCCTCTAGGGAAGAAACCCTGTACCTGCGCGAATACATCGTCTCGATGGGCATGATGGAGCTGCTGGAAAAGCGCCTGCGCTGGGTCGACCAATACGCTCAGCAACGCAACGACCCGTTCTTCTGGTTGAGCCAGGACACGCCGCGCGAAGACTTGCTCGAGTACTACCAGCGCATGGTCACCGCACACTATGACGAGATCACCGGCCTACTCAAGGTCGAAGTTCAGGCCTACAGCCCGGAACTGGCAGAACAAATGGTCAGGACCATTCTCGAGGCCAGCGAACAGTTCGTTAACGAAGTGTCTCACAGCATCGCCCGTGAGCAGATGCGTTTCGCCCATGGCGAACTGGAAGGCGCGAAAAATAATTACGGACAACGCAAGGAGGAGCTGCTTCGCTTCCAGAACATAAACAAGGTACTGGACGGCAAGAGCTCGGCCCAAGGCCGCGCCAGCATTATCGACACGCTGGAGGGTGAATACTCCAAAGAGCAAGCGGCGCTTACCGAGATGCTCTACAAACTTCGCCCGGATGCCCCTCAGGTCAAGCAACAGAAACAACGGGTGAACGCGATCCGCGAGCAGCTGAGCGCGGAAAAACGCCTGCTGGTCTCGGCCCCCGACGGTGACCAACTCAATGTGGTGGCCTCACGCTTCCAGCAGTTGACCCTGGACGCCGGCATCGCCGAAGAAACATATAAGACCGCGGTCGCCGCCCTGGACAACGCCCGTATCGAAGCCAGCAAGAAGATCCGCACCTTGGTCACCGTAATCAGCCCGAACACCCCACAAATCGCCATCTACCCACAGCGCTGGTACGACCTGGCAACGATCTTCCTGGCTCTGCTTATGCTCTACGGCATCACTCGCTTCCTAATTGCATCGATCGAGGATCATCGTGATTAATTCCATTACTGGCCTGCTACTTCGGCCCCTGAACTCGAACGTGCGCAACAGTGCAATCGCAGGCTTGCTGCTGGTGACCCTGACCTTGTCCGGCTGCGGCGGCACCCTGTCCGGTGCAGGCCCCTACAAGGGCAGTATTGAAAGCAAGAACGATAGTTATGAACTGGTGGACATCAATGCCAACACCATCGCACCGTTCATGCGCCCGGCTACCAAACCCGCCGTCGTAACAATCACCAACCCACTGGCACCGACCGTGCGCCTAATGGGCGGTGACGTGATCAACGTATTGATCACCGACAACGCCCCCGAGGGGACTGGGCTATTCGCCCCGCTCTCCAGCGGTGGTACCCAACTCAAGGTGCGCATCGACTCCCAAGGTATTATCTCCTTGCCCTATGTCGGCCATCAATTTGTCGCAGGTATGACCCTGATCCAAGTCGAGGACATGATTCGCCAAAAGCTACACGGCTTGACCTCCGACGTGCAGGCGCATGTTGACTTGGTCGGCGACCTCTCCGGCTCCGTGCTGGTCGCGGGCGCAGTGAAAGTACCAGGGCGCTTCTCGACCCTGCAAGGTCCGCTGACCCTGCTCGATGCCATCAATCAGGCCGGCGGCCCGGTGCTGGAGCCCCACCTTGTCAACGTCACCGTGCGCAATGGTGATCAAGCCACCACACTCAACTACGAGGAAGTGCTGGCCGGTAATAACGCCGTTCTGAGACCCAATTCAGAAGTAATTCTGGAGCGCGCCCGTCAGCGTTTCGTGGCAATGGGTGCCGTGGGCGAGCCCGGCTTGCACGACCTACCGGCGCAAAACACCAGCTTGCTGGATGCCCTGGGCTCCGTTGGAGGCCTGAAAGAAAGCAACGCAAACCCTCAAGGGGTTTTCGTCTTCCGAATGGGTGAGGCCAAAAACAGCAAGCCTACGGTTATGCGAATAGATATGCGTGACCCAGCAGCCATTTTCTACGCACAGCAGGTTGCGCTGAAGCCTGATGACACTATTTATGTGACCAATGCCGCGATTTATGAATGGCAAAAAATTATTTCGCCAATCGTACAGACGCTGGTGCTTGGCAGGACTGTTGACGGTCTATAACTCGAACATGTGATTTATCTACCCATCAAAAACAGCAGTAGCGGGCAGAAACTAACTGTCGCATATAACTCTGCCCCTACCACAGTATAAGCTCGCCCTTAAAAGTGCTTGAGAGGATTTACCAATGGAAGCAATGCAAAACTTAATCATGTCCCCAGGCAATCTTTTTAGGGCCGTATTTAAGGCAACAAAAAAAAACATCACAGGCACTCCAACTTACGTTGTTGGCTTCAGCACGTGGAAGCAATATCTTCGCAAATACTTCCCCCAAAGAAACCTACATTTTCTTGCCAAAAACATAAGCAAACAAGAGTTTGAGAGTGTATGGCGCAAAAAAATACTTTCCCAGTCAAAATCGGAAATTTTTATATGGGGTTTAAAGGCACCTGATTTTATTTTGAATTTTGCAAAAGAAAATGATAAAAAAATCTTCTTTGTTGAAGATGGCTTTGTACGATCGGTCGGATTAGGCGCTCAAAAAACGCCTCCCATGTCGTTGACAATGGATTCAAAAACCCCCTATTTCGACGCACGAGAAGCATCTGACCTCGAATTATTATTAGGAAGTTATAATTTTTCTGCCGACACCGCACTGATGAAGCGTGCCGACTCAGCTATACAGCAGCTCCTAGCGAACGGGATCAGCAAATATAACAATTCTGAAAAAATCGACATCGAAAAATTCTATGGAACCAAAAAGCAAAAAAGAATCCTAGTTATAGGCCAAGTTGAAGATGATGCATCCATTCAACTAGGCTGCAATACAAAACTTTGTAACAATGATCTCGTTCGAATAGCAGCCAAAGAAAATCCAGGTGCCCAGATACTCTACAAGCCACATCCTGACATTCTTTCAGGAAACAGACCTCTACAATCCAATCCCGGAGACGTGAAAAGTATCTGTTCCATTATTGAAAGTGACATTCCACTTTCTCAATCGTTTCACTTAGTAGACCATGTATACACTATAACTTCATTAGCCGGATTCGAGGCGTTACTTCGCGGAATCAAGGTAACAACACTTGGCTGCCCTTTCTATTCTGGCTGGGGCCTAACTGATGACCGCCAAGCTAATCCAAGACGGACACGAACTCTAAAAGCTAATGAGCTTTTCGCCGGAGCGTATATTCTATATGCCAAATACTTCGACGTGGACAACGGCGGATCGTCCGCTCTTGAGTCTGTAATGGACAAGATATCCGAGGAGGCTACATCAGCTAGAAAAGTCGGCGATAACACATTAACCAGTGCCCTCTTAACGCTTTCTAACTCTAATGTACGCACACCTTTAGCCATTGCCTCCCCCACAAAAAAAAAACCTACGGTGCCTACTGTAAAACCGGCTGTAAAACCGGCTGTAAAACCTCCCACTAATGAAACGCTTCCAACCTGGTTTAACTCACGTCCTGGTATAGAATTAAAAACCGCCATCACAGATGGCAAACCAGTATTTCTTTACATCCCTTGGATCGCTGGGCATGGCGATACATTGGTAGAAAAACTCACAAATAAAGAATCTTACAATCTCGCCCCATTAGATTTTATTATTGGACTTGATACTCCGGGCGTACGCCAAGATGTATTAAAGTTTACCCGCTCAAACCCCGCACTATATCGCAAGATGCTAATTAATAGGATCGTACCATTACGACGTCATATCGCAGGAGTGATATTCACTTTTGATTGGTCTCCAGTAATGCGTTTGGTTGCTAGCATCTGCGAAGAGTTGCAAATCCCTAGAGTTCTCATACCTCACGAGTCCGTATTTGTAGACCGCGAAAAATACTACTGGGATATAACATCCAAAGCATCAACTCCAGTTGCGGACATAGTACTGGGGTGGGGCGGCATGCAGAAGGAAATCTTTACGGAGAGAGGTTATCCTGTTGAGCACTTCCGATCCGTAGGCGCTCCAAAATTCGACACCCACAAAAACTATCAAGCACAGCTCACCAGAGAACAATTCTGTCGATTGTTTGGCTTGCAGCCAAAAATGAAAATTATTTTATTTGCCTCACAACCACTAGATTCTCAATTAGATAAAAAAACGGCTCTAACTTCTCAACGCCTAGCAATTAACGATCTTTTAGACGCGGCCGCTCTAAACAACGCACAATTATTAGTTCGACTCCCCCCTAATAAGGAAGATATTTTAGGCGCATCGCTACGCAGCATCATCAATAACTCTTCTACTTCAAGTATCGATGACGGCAAGTGCTATTTAGTTTCACCGGAAGAAGCGATATATCACGCCGACATTATTACCTCCATCAATAGCACCATGCTATTTGAAGGACTATTAATGGGACGTCCGGCACTCTCCTTAAAATATGTTCACTTCGACCAAGTTTGGGAACACGCAGGAATTCCAGCCGCTAACAACGCCTCTGAATTGAACGCCCAACTCCCTTCAATGCTGTTAGGGGAGTGGTCTCCTTCAAGTGAAGGCATGGCATGGGCAGCCCAAATGTTTGGTGTAGGCGAATTTGATGGTAAGGCATCTGAGAGAATTCGCGCAGAACTAGCGACGATCGCCTCTAACAATAAAACAGTAGCACTACGCCCTTCTGCCCTAGAACGTCTTTTCAACAAACAACCGATTGATGTGATGGCAATTCCATCATCAGCAACAGCCATACGCGCAACCCAACGTTACATGCAAGCGATGCTACAAGCACGGACATGCGTACTTACGGTTGGACCCCAATTCAATAAACAAGAAGCTACATCAGTAGATATTTTCTTCCAATGGGGAATAACCGAAACGACCGGTAAAAAAAACCAAAGGGCCCTTGCGAAGGAGCTCGGACGTCCAATTGTATACATTGAAGACGGCTTTATTCGCTCACTTGATATTGGCCTATCCAAAGAGCCTGGGCTTTCTATTATTTTAGATGATACAACTGCATACTATGACGCAACGCGCATATCTAGACTTCAGCGGCTTTTAGAATCTGGGCCAGTCCTTTCAGAGGACCAACTTACACGATCCCGTAAAGCGATCGAAAAGATCGTTGAAAATCGAGTCTCAAAATATAACCACGCACCAGATGTAAAGCTTAATATTGGAGTTCCTGGTCGTAAAAAAATACTGGTCATCGACCAACGCTATGGTGACCAATCAGTTGCTTCCGGACTAGGAAGTGACATGGCTTTTGATCAAATGCTTCGAGATGTTTTTAGAAATCATGCCGATTGTGACATCATCATAAAACAGCATCCAGACGCAATCAAAGGCGGTAAATCTAGTTATTTCAGTAATGAAAAACTTGCTTTTTCCCATTACATGGATAATGTTCACCCCATTCTCTTTGACGTTAACCCTTTTTCACTATTCGACCTTGTTGACGAAGTTTACGCAATGACCTCAGGAATGGGATTTGAGGCCTTGATGGCAGGTAAAACGGTACATTGTTATGGAGTACCTTTTTATGCAGGATGGGGACAAACACAAGACCAACAATCGGTGTCAAGCCGCACGCGAGTGCGTTCCCTCGAGGAAATATTTCACTTTGCCTACATCGAAAGCAGCCGTTACTTTCACCCAGTGCGCAACGAGGTAGTTGAAGTCGAGGATGTCGTGGACTACATTGTTTCCCTTCGCGACTTCCGCAACTAACTTCCTTTACGTTCGGCGTCAATATTATTGGCGCCAAACAATATTTTATATCATATATAAATAAATAGTTTTTACTCATAAAAACCTTCTACACCCAGAAAACTCATGCTTAATTAACGATAAAAGAAAAACCAAGCCGTCGTTAAGCCCTTATCGAGGATAAAATAAAATGATAACGATTTCTGACAAAATAACTATTAGCAATACCTCCCCTTCGCTCTCTTTGGCGGTATCAATTATCTTGTAAAATCACACTGAAAAAAATTAGTTGAGTTTTACAAAAAGATTAGATTAGGCAAGGAAAGATTATCAATGGCTGTTTTTCCAGAACACGGCATTAAATACGCTGCCAAAAACATACAAGGCTCAATACTTATCGAAGCCCCTGTAAGCCTTGGAGCAATAGTCAAAGGAAATTGCGCAATTGGATATCTGTCTTATATTGGAAGAAACTCTGAAATATACAACACAGAAATAGGTAGATTTTGCTCCATAGCAACCGACTTCGTTTCCGGTCCTACCAATCACCCAACAGATAGACTCTCCAGCCATCTATTTGCATTCTCTAATAACGGCCCTTTTAAAGGCTGCCAAGAATATCTTGAGTGGATGAGAAAGCCACCACTTCCTTCCAACAATGAAAAAGTCATAATCGGCAACGATGTGTGGATTGGAAGAAACGTTACAATCAAAAGGGGAATTACTATAGGTGATGGCGCCATAATTGGGGCTGGCGCCGTAATAACAAAAGATGTTGAACCCTACACAATTGTAGGGGGAATACCTGGGAAAACAATCCGAAAAAGGTTTGATGACAATACTATTCAGCGCCTGATCAATATCAAGTGGCATAAATACGACCTAAGAAAATCATTAGTCCCAGACTTAGACATAACTAACATATCGAAAAGCATTGAAAAAATTGAAACACTGATCAGTACTAAAAATATTAAAACCTTGAGCTGCAAGACTTACAAGCTCAGCATCGAGGGTATAAAAGAAATATCCACCTAGAACCAATAACAAGACATTATTGATGATATACGCATCGAGAACAGCCTTAAATATGCAAGACACTTTATGATCCCAAAACCTCTTCGTTGAGAACACACAAAAAACCGAACTGAACAAGGACAATGATAATGAATATAGCAATATGTTTAAGTGGCCACCCACGTACATTTAAATTGGCTGCCGCGCAAATTAAAAAAACTTTCGGGGAAGCAGACTTTTATTTTTCGACTTGGAGCAGTTCCGAAGACCAAGAATTGCTTGAAACATTTCAGGAACACAAATTCAACTTAGTAGGCTATGAGTTTATTTCGGAGCCTGCTCAAATCGAAAATGAGAGAAAAATTGCAAATGATTTTCAAGACAGTTTTCCTGACTTCTTCATTCTTAATCAATGGTATGGGGTAAAGCGAGTAATACGGCTGATGCAGGATTATGAACTCATAGTGCAAAAAAAATATGATTTTGTTTTCCGCTGTAGATTCGATCTAAGTATCAATTTTTCTCTTGATCAGGCTATAGAAAAATCAATACCCAACGGTTTAAACTACGTCTCGGCACATACAGGAGGAAGTGATCAGTTTTTATACGGCCCACCGGAAGTCATGACGCATTTTTTAAATTTCGAAGCATGGCTTTTAGGATTTTCTGAGAAATTTGGCACACAGTACGGATTTTTTGCCAGCCCCCTAGTCAGGGCTTATTTTCTAGACAAGAATATACCAATCAACCGTGTAGATTTAAGTATGAAAGTTCTTAGAACTGCTACTGCTAAAGCAAAAGAAGATCGAGAAAATCGCACAAGAAGCTATATAAAAACGCATTTTCCTGAGCTGTCCAATACAACATGGAATGGTGAAAAAAATATTAAACACATATTAAAGCCAGGCCCTTGGGATAAAAATTACCATATGGGGAAAAAGCTTTTTCTCGAAAATGGTGAGCTAAAATAACCTTCCTCTTACTGAACTATTTATTTATGGGCGCTATAGAAATCTCATGAAGCGAATTATCATGGATCTCGATGAAACTATTTGTTCAACCATCAACGGAGACTACAATAACTCTGTATTGCGACCTGGCATTCTGGAAAAACTCTTAGAATACAAATCTCTTGGATTTGATATTGTAATATCTACAAGTCGCAATATGCGAACCTACGAAGGGAATGTAGGAAAAATTAACGCAAACACATTGCCAATTATCATCAAATGGCTAAAAAAGCATGAGATCCCTTACGACGAAATTTACATCGGGAAGCCATGGTGTGGAAATGAAGGCTTTTACGTAGATGACAAGGCAATTCGGCCGAATGAGTTCACGAATTTAAGCTACGAGGAAATAAAAATTATCGTTGGAATGAATAAATGATCATTATTAATTCTGGTGCTTACATTATCCCAGAGCTGCAGGCTGAGTATGGAAAAATCCCTCCGTGCATGTTGCCACTTGGTAATAGAAGACTGCTCCAGCATCAAGTCACTGCAATAAGAGAAAAATTTCAATTGGCGAGAATTGTTCTTTCTCTGCCTGAAAGTTATAAGCTGACTATTAATGATGGACTTTTGTTGAAGCAAACTGGAGCGAATGTCGTCCGGGTGCCAGATGTCTTCTCCTTGGCCGAGTCCGTTTTATACGTTCTAAATACTCAAGACGAGGACCCAGCAGATCCAGTTATTCGTTTAATGCACGGTGACACTCTAATTACTGATATACCTGATACTAATGACACCATTGGTATCAGCAAGACCACCGATGATTATGGCTGGGAACTTGAATCGAAAGACGACTCGGAAGAACTTGTTTGGTGTGGCTTGTTTACCTTCTCATCCGTACGATTGTTGATCCAATCCTTGACACTGGCGCGGGGCAACTTCATTGAAGCAATTCGCCGATACTCAGCTAAGTGTCCACTTTCATCTTCACATATAAAACAATGGCACGACTTGGGTCATGTCAATACATACTTCAAGTCTCGGTCTTCCATAACTACCCAGCGCTCATTCAATTCGCTACATATAGAAAATGGGATTGTGTACAAGACCGGACATCCTAATAAGAAAATCGAAGCAGAAGCCCAGTGGTTTCTGAATATTCCTCCGCGAATCAAAAAATATACGCCTCAACTCATCGACATGGGTAAGGATGACGCAGGGCTTTCATTCTATTGCCTTGAGTTTTTATCTCTCGCCCCCTTGAACGAAATTTTCGTTCACGGCCGAAATCCTCCTTTTTACTGGAGGAAAGTCTTCGATTTATTTGGTAATTTACTAGGCGAATTCAGTTTTTCCGATGTTGGCCAGGTTAAAAAACTGAGTAATCTGACCGCTGAAACAGAAACACTCTACAAGGAAAAAACTTACAGAAGATTGGCCGAGTTTGGCGAATGTAACTTTTACGATATACATAAACCCACGCACTACGCCGATCAAGACGTCCCATCGCTGATGGATCTGGCGACAATATGTATCGAGAGAACGCTCGCGCTGCCGGTCGTCCCATCAATACTTCATGGCGATCTTTGCTTTAGTAATATCCTCTATGACTCTCGTAGTGAGGCAATCAAAGTTATTGATCCGAGAGGTATTAGCGAATCAGGGGAGCTATCGATATTTGGCGATCAGAAGTATGATGTGGCAAAATTGGCTCACTCCGTCCTAGGTCTCTATGATTGGATCATAGCTGGCAGGTACGAACTTCATGTCAATGAAAATAATATGGTTTTGGACTTTCATTTGGATGAGCGGATTCTTGCGATCCAAAACACATTTGAAAAAAAATCGTTTATGCCTAATATTACCGTAAGAGAATTGATGCCTGCGGTCGTGTTACTTTTTATATCCATGCTACCACTTCACGCCGATCGTGCAGACAGGCAAAAAGCAATGGTGGCGAACGCATATAGAATTTATCTTAAATACTGTACGATGGAGCACCTATCTTGATTGTTATTCCAATGGTTGGTAAAAGCAGCCGTTTTTTTAATGCAGGCTTTAAACGTCCAAAATATGAATTACTTATAGGTAGCGAATCAGTATTTTCCCTTGCAGTAAAATCATTTGAAAAATATTTCAAATCAGAGCATTTTTTATTTTTAGTAAGAAATGACTACTCTGCCAAGACTTTCGTTGAATCAGAGCTCAATAAATTAGGCATTAATAACTATTCTATAAAAGTATTTGAAAAGGAAACTTTAGGGCAAGCAGACACTGTTTACCAAGGGTTAAAACACATACCAAACGAGACCAATATATATATATTCAATATCGACACATTCAGACCAGGATTTACAAAACCTGAATTTAGTCACTCGTGCGATGGATACCTTGAAGTATTCAAACACCACGGGGAACACTGGTCTTTTGTAGAGCCTGCTGAAGACTTAAAAGTAGCTCGTACCACAGAAAAGGAAAGAATTTCGGACCTATGCAGCGATGGGCTATACTACTTTAAATCTAAAGGTGACTTCGACTTTGCTTTTGAAGAAGCATTTAAAGCTAATGAAACAGCCAAGGGAGAATATTATATAGCACCTCTATACAACAATTTAATAAAAAATGGAAAAAACGTAAAATATGACTTAATCAATATAGAAAAAGTTATTTTTTGTGGAACTCCTGATGAATACTACCTAATTGAATCAGGTCTTAATAGCGATATCTGGAATACTTAAACTTTGTGAGGGCACGCCATCAAACCCCACAATCTCGTCATAAAACCATATCAAAAATCAGCAAAATTGGCACTGAGCTGCGCTCCTAACTTCTTTGGAGCCAGCCCCTCATGGCGCCTCAAAGTCAAAGTAAATTTTACATTCCCTTTTCCGTAGTACTTATCAGCAATAGAAAAGTTTTTCCACAAAGCCGTTCCTTCTCCGGCGGGGCTTATGACGCGATTACATAATATCGATTATAATCAACCCCCTATGCCATTTCGATCAAAAATAACAAATCAATCCATTATCCAATAATTTTACACTACTTGGAAATTCGTTATTTGGCTCTGTGCCACACCCTTCTAAAAAAATTTTATTTTAATCACTCCAACAGGCGTGATATTTATCATTATCCAAAAAGCTTGTTTGAACCGCCAAACTGCGCACACTTTCCCTCAACCCAAAACACCGCCCCGCACAAACAACGGTAAGCGCTTCATAATCCCCACATTCAAAGTCACCGCCTGATCCCCGATGCCGGCGTTTTTCAAGGTAGTTGTCGCGTCAACCGTCTCGCTATGCGACTTTTATTTCGACCGTCAGCTCTCTTTCAGGATTCAGATAAACCGTACCGATCGGTTCCTAGTTGCTAATAAGGCCAGTGGTACAAAAATTGGTACGGGCTTCACCCCTCTAAGCGTCCTGCCGATCCCTTCGGCGTAAGCATCGTAGGAGAACCCATGACCCGCTCACACCTCACAGCAGAAAACGCTGCTCTAATCATCGGATCAGCATTCGCTCCACTGCGCTGCGTAGCTGAACCCTGGGACTACGGCGAACGTGTACGATTTCGGGTGTTCTCCAGTCATGCTTTTCTTTAGGCGAAAAAAACCCCGGAGACCAGGGTTTTAATTTTAAGTGCGTAGCTATTTCGCGAGATCGCCCAGATAAACGAAGCGATCGTTGGCCGGCTGAGTATGCATCGGTTAGAGATCAGTCATAACCTGTTACAACTGAGGCGGCCCGCTCCCGAGCTCGACAATTTAACTGCCATTAATGAATGATGGGGCGCTGTGACATTCGCCAGAGCAAAAGGGGCGTCAGCGTGTCGAGCCTGCCACACTCGACAGAACAAGCTTCTCTGGTGCGTATCGCACGACCTCTCCAGAGCCTATGCGCTTCTCAAGCTCATCGCAAAAACCGAGAGGGCTTTGAACGTCAATCCCTGAGAAGTCGGTAAATTTGTAGTTCCACCACTCACTAGAAAGCAGCCTATTTACAGTCTTGTCATCGAAGCGTCGCTTGATAATCTTCGCCGGATTCCCTCCAACTACCGAATAAGGAGGAACATCCTTCACCACTAGCGATGAAGCAGCAATAACAGACCCCGTTCCAATCGTAATACCAGGCTTCAAGGTCACGTTTCCGCCGATCCACACATCATGACCAATCACTATGCGACTTTCAAAGACTGGTCGCTTAGCAGGCTTGAAAAGACCGCCCTCTGCATCATTTAGCTCTTTGAAGAGCGGGAATTTTCCGTCGTATGTGAACGACGAGGTTGAGACCCACTCCATCGGGTGGCGGCCCCCCAGAAGCTTTAATCCAGCCGCGATTGAGCAATATCGACCGACGCGAGCATTACCGTGCAGCTTGGACCATGAGTACGAGAAACTCCCCATTTCAAATAGATTATTCCCACCGAGAAATCCGCAATGGGGCTCGATGCTGCATCCTTCAACATATGTAAGCACGTCAGAATCTGAAAACCTACTGCTGCCTTTATTGGTGAAATGCACCGATGCAGCCTTCAGCCTATCCTTCAAAACCCCGTAAGCAACCCGCATCCTTGTACCCCACCTTTATCAATTCAAAACTGCACGCAGATTGTATCGGCCACAATACAAAATTCTAAATAGGGATGGTATTTGGTCCGCTAGGTGCCCGATCTTTGCCTCAAGCGTCTTGGGGCTGTATCCCTTAAAACGGCGGACATGATCAGGCGTATCGAGCCGTCGACGGCCTGGTACCGAAAGTCCGTGGTCAAGACCCACTCACCCTGGGCATAGGCGCGTAGGATCAGTGGGTGGAGGAATTTTTCAGCGCTTATGGCACATCCTTGAAAAAGATGTGACGGCCCAACTTCAGTGTCTGCTTGGCCCTCGCCGTCCAGGCTGGGGCCTTCGGCATCGTGGTCGCGTAGTAATGGGTTGCACCACCGGTTGGGTCAGGCTGCTTGCCATCTATTACGCCCAAGGCCGCCTGCTGGGCCTGTGCGTACTGAGCGGCAGAAATGGGCTTCGCACCAGACAGGAATGGGAAGTTCGGATCGTTCTTGTTCCAGCAGCTGAACTGCCACGCCTTCTGGCATACACCGGCATAGCCCTCGCCCCACCAATCAGGCTTGCCATCGTTGTGCAAATCCATTTCCACCCGGTTGCGGATAGTCCAAGCGACGGCGATCTGGCCCGCCAACCCTTCCCCGCGGGCCTCCCCCCACAGCGTGCGCGCAAGGATGTCCCGGTCCTTCTCAGTTGCAGTCATACTTTTCTCCAGGCGAAAGAAAGCCCGCGCGAGGGCGGGCTTGGGCGGACTTATTGGTATGCGCGTAGAAATTGCAATCGGATGATCATTGCGCAGCCTCAAGCGCTGATAGGCGCTGCTCGAACCCCTTGGCAATAAAGGCCAGCAAGCCCTCCATCCTGAAGCTGAATATTTCGCCGGCCGGGGTAACCAAGGTGCTGACGCCTTCTACATCCTCATACTCGTCCTCCCATTTGTCGTAGCATATGAACGAGTAATTAAAGGGGTCCAGGTCGTTCCGTTCCATAATTTCTACGGCGCGCTGCACGGTCATGCCGCAATGCTCGCGAGCGGCGTCGACGCCTTTTAGGCTTACAGCATCCAGGAACTTGTACAGGCCAAACTCCGCGCCGAGTTCTTTTGAGGCGGCTAATTCAGAGGATGATAGTTTTCGAACTGCCGTTTTGTGATTTGCGTCGGAAGTGTTGATGGCTCCGGTTTGCGCGAATACGGTGCCCCAGCGTCGGATGGTACTGCCCAGATCTGCGGCCTGATAAGTCTCAAGGCTTGTTCCCTGAAAACGAAGTCGGGCGGTAGCAATTGCGCCTGTACCGTACCTGTTTAAGTACAGGTTCATTTGAGAGGTATCGCAATTTATTGACACCTCATTGGTCGCGGTAACTATGTGATCCGAGACCGTAGAAACCAGCCCAGCCAAACGGAGGTATCGTGCGGTTGCAGTAGCACCAAACGACGCGCTAAGCCCGCCGACCACAGTGAAGTCGCTTTGCCCCGAAGTGATAACAGACCCGCATCTGTCAGTGCCGTAGAAGCCTCCGCTTGCGGTTGTTTGACCAGCAGCCTGCGTAAGCGTCTGCCCTTTGGTTATGGCTCCGGTTATTATTTCAGAAATCACATAGGCGCGGCCTGCCGACGCATCAAAACCAACACCTCGGACCACCAGGCTACCCGTAGCAGTGGTCATCACAGCCCCTATCCGAAGCTTTTGCTGCAAGACATCTATGCGCACATTGTCCGTCAAGTACACCCATCTCAACGTCGGCACGGTGCCGGAAGCACCGGTCCACTCCGCCCCCCCATTTGCAAGTTTTGTGATGGCGCCGAGCGCGTCAACTGTCTTCCTCAGAAGCGAGGTTACGCAACGGTCTGGGCGGGTCTCTCCGTAAAATGCGTCAAACTGCTCAAACCTGCCCCTGTCCAGGAAAACCGCATACGCGCTCTGGCTCCCAATGCGGCTGTTCGTGTGGTACCGATTCTGGAAGTCGTTATGCACGTCTCGATAGTATCCGCCCGAGTCCTCTGGGAAGTTGGGGCTGATTCCTAAAGGCTCGTTATCTACTCGGTTGTTTATTTCGCTTAGGTTTGAAACGCCGCCCGGCGACCACATGTTTGCGGACGTGTCAGTTCGATTGGTGCCCTTTACCTTGAGGCCCCAGTTCCCGCCATGCAGCCAGCAAGTATCCAGGGTGACCTCGTTTGAACCTTGGTCAGACGGAATTGCTCGACCGTAAGTGAGGGCGTGCAGATTTTGCAAGGCGGTATTGGTGTTTGACCACGTTGCGTCGATATAGCAACCAGAGATTTTGAAGCGCCCCATCGTTTCGCAGCGATAAAGTGCAGTGCGTTTTACGGAAGGGTTGAAGAATCCGATGTCAAAAGAGTCGCTGCCGTCTGCAAGTTCGCCCCCTTCGAGAGTGATAAAGCTGACGGTATCCCAGCTCCCGGTGAAAACGAAGGCCACCGATACGGGCTCATCTACGAGCGTTCCGGCAGAAGTCGCTGCCAGACCTATGTCAGTCCAAATTCGTTTAACCCCAGTTCCATAGGTCTTTATCCGACTGCCTTTTATAGAGGAACTGATCCCAATGTTGTCCCCTGTTGACACACCGGTCACGGTTGACGCCGGAGACATGTAGAGCGTGTCAGTAATTAGGTACGTGCCGGCGGGGATATGGAGGTTCCCGCCTACCGTTGCGTCTAGACCCGCTTGAATAGCTGCCCAGTCAATGGAGTCGGTTGCAAGCTTTACGTGCGGGTAGTCGACTTGTACCGCCGCAAGGTTTGCGTAGCCTCGATATGCCGAAAAGCCCTTGGTGTACCAATCGGAAACCGGGTGATATACGCCGTCACCAATTGCGCCGAAGTCCTTAACGGACACGGTATCGCCGAGTTTGGCTGACACCAGTCGAGGCACCCCCGATGGCAGAGGCGACCGACAACCCAGCATCTCTGCGCCGGTATCCGAGGCAAGCTCCTGCCGCAACGAGCTGTCCCCGTTAGAAATCCATTTCGCCTCGTCTGCTGCGAAGGTCGTGGTTACGAACGGGATTGCATTGTCCTTCGGGCGGTACAGTTCGCCGAGGTAGCGAACTTGCTGCGTGGTGCGAGTGATGCTAATCCCCGGCGCGTAGTCTACCGGCGTCTCGTACCCGCTTGAACTAAGGAACTGCTTGAACTCGACAACTCGCTCGGCCTGATCGGTGTCAAATTCAGACTCTCGTCGAACTTGGTCGGCGTCGAACTCAGACTCACGCCGCGCCTGGTCTGCATTGAACTCGCTCTCCATCCCCTTCCACGACTTACGTGGCACCCCTTTACGATCAGGGTAAGACGGATTGAGCCCTAGAGACAGATAGTCCAGATTCCGAGCGTTATCGGACAAGTCTTTCGGGGATGTTGAGCCAATCGGATTGCCGGTGTTGTAGGCCATGGTTATCTTGCTCGCAGAGTACGCCAGCGGCACCGCGAAAGACGCGGTGCCGAGGGCGCTGAGTTTTAACAATTGCCGGCGATTAACCATGACGACCAAACCTAGAAACGGGAACGGCCGGCAGTATACCGGTGGGGATGTGTTCGTGAAGGCCAGGGCTGGCCATCACTGGACGTTATTCGTCGAGGTGGCGAGGCCACTCCTGGTTCATGGCCCTGTCGAAGATGCTCGACATGAGGATGTACTCAGGTGCAATCAGCACCCACTCGGCGTCTATGAGGGGACGCTTGAGCAGCCAGAGCGGTGATTTGAGTGGGCACTCAAATGGCAGCGTTCCAGAAATCAGAACGTGCTCAAACCAGCCCTCGAACAATTGCGCCTCGGAAGCACTGAGCAACCAAGTGACAGAGGTTCTGGTCGGCACGTTCTGATAGGCGCGGCGCCGGATTTTCCTTCCGGTCACCAGTGTCGAACTGGTCATCGGGCTGACAGGATCAAAGCCATATCCCTCCCTCAGCGGGAAAGGACGAAGTCATGCCTGAAACAAAAGAGCGGCCGATCCTGTTCTCGGCGCCGATGGTGCGCGCCATCTTGGATGGCCGGAAGACGGTCACACGCCGGGCGATCAAGCCTCGACCAGAGGCCTGCGATCACACGTTGTGGTCAGACCGCCCGGATACCGCCTGAGGCATGGACCCGGACGACGAGGGGTGGTGGTGCGGTATTTGTGGAAACGGCATACGGCTAAGCAGGCGCACGGCCACAGGAATTAAATGCCCGTATGGCAAGCCTGGCGACCGGCTGTGGGTGCGCGAGACCTTCGCACTGCTGGGCAACGAAGATGGCGTCTGCGTCGACTGGAACGACAACCTGCAGAAAGGCGATGAGAAGTCAGCTGCCAAAATCTACAGGGCGAGCTGCAACCAAGGCGACTATGGCTTGTGGGAGGTTCCCGACGCAGCAGATTGGAAGCCGAAAACCGATGGCCTTTTGTATGAGGGCGCCTGGTGCCCCAGCATCCACATGCCGCAATGGGCCAGCCGCATCCTACTGGAAATCACGGACGTTCGGATCGAGCGGTTGCGAGACATCACGACAGAACAAGCTGAAGCCGAGGGCTGCTTCTTCACCGACTACGGCCGCAAGTGCTTTCACAGCGGACTTGGATGGCGCAACGTGGGCGATTGCGAATACCCGGACGCGCATCACCGGCAGCGTGAAGGCTGGATGTGGGGCAAGACAACGAGTCACGAGCAGTGCCTAGGCTCGGCACGCCACGCCTTCGGCAACCTCTGGGAGAAGACCGGCGGCGACTGGGACGCCAACCCCTGGCTCTGGGTCGTCGAGTTTAAGCAGGTGACATGATCCTAGCTTCGACTGCAGTCAGCTCTATCTTCGCCATCGTGGCGAGATGCTCGATACTTTCTTTAACGTCGCTGCAATCGCGATCTATACGATAGAAGTCATCGTTTATCTGAATGGATCTAGCGAGGAAATCATGGAGACGTAAAAGCTGCCGCCGCATTTCAAACACGAGAGTCACCTTGTTCGTGAGTAAGCGCTCCATGAACCCCACATTTTAAAAGTGGGGATCTATGGCTATCTTGGAATTTGCGGCGTGCAGTTCCACGGCAGCAAGGCTTCGAAGTCTTCTAAGCTCATGGCTTGTGACAGGCGCTCAAGTGCGTGGCGCAGCCAAGCATAGGGCTCTTGGCCGTTGGCTTTAGCCGTCTCGACCAAACTGTAAAGTTGAGCGCTGGCCATCGCGCCTTTGGGCGTGTCACTGAACAGCCAGTTCTTGCGCCCGATAACGAAGGGTCTGATTGCACGGTCGGGTAGTCAGACGCAGTCACCCGCGTCCAACCCCCTAAGAACCGTGCATGCGAGTTTCCCAGCACACGGCTCAAGCCTCTACGAAGGCACTGTTAAGCACCCGGTGATACCTCTTTAACATTGGCATACTGCTGATCTCTGGGGCAACGCAGATGGTAGATTTCAAGATTGACTGCCGCGTCCGTTCCTCCATGAGCCCGTTTCACGATGTGGCGAACATCCCACGGCGTGTCTTTGGTAACGGGCTTATGACCGGTGGAGCACAGGCCGTGTTGCTGCCGCCAGATCCGGTATAGCTTCGCGCGCCCCCGTATCGAACTGAGCATTTTCTTGCCCCAGCGGGACTCGAAGTACTCATGCCAATGGTCGGAGCTACGACCTCTTCTTCAACCGTTTCGTCGACAGACTCGGCCACGCTTTCAGCTTCGTTGAACAAGGCCATTTGCGGGGTCGCGGGATCGGCTGTCTGCTCTGACTTGCGTCCGAAAAGGCGCTGACGCAACAGCGCATTTTCTTCTTCGAGATGAACGATTCTGCCCTTATCCGACTCGCGCTCACTCAGCATTTGCTCAAGCAGTTGCTTGAGCAAAACAGGGTCGTCAGGAAGGTCTTGGGGCATGGAAATCATGCCCTGGATTATACCGAAGCAGGCGACGAATCGAGGCGTCAAAACTTGATGCGGACGGTTGCGCCACAAATCAAAACCGTCCAATAACCAGTTGAGTTCTTGAACCGTCAGCACGATGGCTTCATCCGAACAATCCGGCGATGTTTTGAAACGCTCGGATTCCAGACGCTTTAACCAAAGGCAAAAGCCGTTGCGTTCCCAATATAAAATCCTCACTCGGTTTCGAGCCTTGTTGAGGAACACGAAAAGCACCGGGTCAAACACCGAGACCTTGATGTCCAGTTCGACCAGAGCAGCGAGGCCATCGATGGATTTTCGGAAGTCGACGGGCTTGGGGTAGAGATTTTTCGACTTTTGCGTCGGGACGCATCATGAGGTGCTGGCTCCGGAAAGGAATTGGGAGCACAGCATTGGGGATTAGATGGTGACTTTGAATGTGGGGTTTATGGAGCGCTTACAAACAACGGGCCTTGAAGACGTGACAAAGTATTAAAGTTCCGTCTACAAGCCCCTAACTCTATAACCTCCCATCAAATTAGCGACCTGGGACACGTTGATGTTTTTGCCTTTGGCTGAATGCCGGACGCAGTACAAATGAATGAAGTGAGAGTCGCTTCGAGTCATCTCGACACAATCCAATGATTTAGCTGAAGAGGTGGCCTGGGCGTATAAGCTTACCGATAGCTACTCAGGGGCGTCACTTCAATAAAGTTCACGGTTTCGAATGCGAGCCACGTAATACCGGTTTGCCTAAGGTGTCCCGCGCCACCTCGTTCCATGGTTGCGTGCTGGTCATGACCTCCAAAAAGCAAACTCAGTCGGCATTCCGCCAGACGAGAGCGAGAGCCCTAGTTGCATGCCAGCAATCTACTGGAAACACAGTGGAGTCCTGCGAAGATCGTGGCAATTTGCAAAAGGCGCATGCAAATCGAAGAAGGCTTCCGGAATGTGAAAAGTGAGCATCTAGGCATCGGTTTAAATTTGCATCGAAGCCACTGCCCAAGACTCATTGAAGTGCTATTACTTATCGCCGTATTGGCCAACTACGTCATTTTCCTGACTATAGGCACGTGAAGGCGGCCATCAACAGCGCTTTCAGAGCAACAGTCTTAATCGTAAACGAGTGCTCTCGCTGTGGCGATTGAGTCTGGAGTATTGGCGAAGCGGCAGAGGTTTAAAAAAAAATGGCACTACCGAGAGAAAAGTACGCTTACCTCTTGGCCCTACCCCTCTCTTGCGGACCATATATCTACCGTAACAAGCCCTGCCGATAGTACACGAAAGCGACGTTCGGCAGTTCCTTACGCATTCGTCCGACACAACAGCGGCTACGCCATGCCTTCACGCCAAAGGCCTTTCACTTATCGGAAGATTGAACCAGTTCCGCCCATTTCACACACTCTTTTGCCGGCAGCCTCTTCCTCACGCCAACGCTCAGCATCGATAACGTATGAAGTGCCAAACACATTCATAGATTCACTACTTCATTGACTTTCTCTACTTATTTCCAGAACATGCCGCCCCAAATCAATTCTCAAACATGGACCGGTAAATTGATCTCTATCTCCAGCAACATCTCTGTCGGTAATAACGCGCCCTTCGTCCTCTTCGGCGGCATCAATGTCCTCGAATCTCGCGACCTGGCACTACGCGCCTGCGCGGAATACGTTCGCGTCACCGAGAAGCTCGGCATTCCCTACGTCTTCAAAGCCAGCTTCGATAAGGCCAATCGCTCCTCGATCCACTCCTACCGTGGCCCGGGCATGGAAGAAGGCCTGCGCATTTTCGAAGCAGTCAAGGCCGAGTTCGGCGTACCGATGATCACCGACGTGCACGAAACTTTCCAGGCGGCCCCTGTCGCTGAAGTCGTCGACATCCTGCAACTGCCCGCATTCCTGGCACGTCAGACTGACCTGGTGATGGCGCTGGCAAAAACCGGTAAACCGATCAACATCAAGAAGCCACAATTCCTCAGCCCTTCCCAGGTGCAAAACATCGTCCACAAGTTCAAGGAAGCCGGTAATGACCAGCTGATCCTGTGTGATCGTGGCACGTGCTTGGGTTATGACAATCTGGTAGTCGATATGTTGGGCTTTGGGGTGATGAAAAGAACCTGCAACAACCTGCCGATTATTTTCGACGTAACTCATGCGCTGCAACAACGTGACCCTTCCGGTGCTGCCTCAGGTGGCCGTCGTGAACAAGTCGTCGAGCTGGCGCGTGCGGGCATGGGCGTAGGCCTGGCCGGACTGTTCCTGGAAGCTCACCCTAATCCAAATGAAGCAAAGTGCGACGGTCCAAGCGCCCTGCCGCTGGATCAACTGGAGCCGTTCCTGGCGCAGATCAAGGCACTGGATGATCTGGTCAAGTCTTTCGCACCGCTGAAAATTGTCTGATCGGAGCCTTGTGAACATGGATGCCCCAAAACAACGTGTCGCCATCGTTATTCCGGCGCGCTTTGGTTCTACCCGCCTTCCAGGGAAACCACTGGCTGACATCGCCGGCAAGCCGATGGTCCAGCACGTTTATGAACGTGCGCTGCGGGTTCCACAGGTCGATATCGTTTTGGTCGCCACCGATGACGAACGCGTCGCCGAAGCGGTCCGTGCCTTCGGCGGCCAGTGTGTGATGACATCGCCGGACCATCCCTCCGGCACCGATCGCCTGACCGAAGTAATGGCCCTGGTTGATGCCGACATCTATATCAACCTGCAGGGCGACGAACCACTGGTTCGTCCGGATGATATTGCGATGCTGGCGGCTGGCATGCTCGCCGATGCTTCGGTCATGGTCGGCACGCTGTGCCATCCAATCGAGGCCAACGAGGCGAACAACCCCAATACCGTGAAAGTGGTGCTTGGTCATACCGGCAATGCCTTGTACTTCAGTCGCTCGCCGATCCCCTACCCTCGCGATGGGGAAGTAGCGAACTACCTGAAGCACATTGGCGTCTACGCCTATCGCCGGGAAGTATTGTCGAGCTATGCCGACCTGCCGCAATCGATGCTGGAGGATGCCGAGAAACTTGAACAACTGCGCCTGCTCGCGGCCGGGTTACGCATCCGCGCTTATCAGGTCGAGCCGACCGGGCCTGGCGTCGATACGCCTGAATGCCTGGAACGGGTTCGGGCCCTGATGACAGGCCAGCCTGCCCCCGTACAACCATCGCTCAACGATATCCGCCTGGTGATTACCGATGTTGATGGGGTACTCACCGATGGCGGTATTTTCTACGACGCCAGCGGTGAATGCCTCAAGCGCTTCCATGTCCGCGATGGCCTGGGCATGCGCATGCTGGAAGAAAACGGTGTGCGAGTGGCGGTACTTTCCGGACGTGATTCCGCGACGCTGCGCAAACGCGTGGCTGACCTGGGCATCGAACTGTGTCAGTTCGGCATCAAGGACAAACAGGCCGCGTGCCAGCAACTGATGGCTGAAGCTGGAGTGACTGCGTTTGAAACAGCCTGCATAGGCGACGACAGTATCGATCTGCCGGCGTTTGCGGCCTGCGGCTTATCGTTTGCCGTGGCCGATGCCTCGAGCTATGTGCAACTGCAAGCCTCGCAAGTGCTGCAAAGCAAAGGCGGGACAGGTGCTTTCCGTGAGTTGGCAGATGCCATCTTGATCGCGCAGGGCAAGGGAGATGTTCTTGGATCGGCGGCAGGTTATGCGTCGGTGATGGCCAAGATGTCGCAGTAAATCTGGATGAACCACCGACATCCGTCGGTGGTTCAACTGATTGCGGCAATCATTGGCGTGGAGAATCCAAGACTCCTTCTTGCCAAAAAACTCAGTCAAAAATCTCTACAACACCCACTACTTCATCACTGTCATCCGCAGTCACCGGCAGCGCCCGAATTTTGTGGTCCAACATATAAGCTTCAGCTTCAGACAATTGAGCAGAGGCTTTGACGGTGTGTGGGTTCGCCGTCAGGAAGCTCGAAACGTTTTCGTTGATGACACCCGGGTTCTCCAGCAGCGCGCGGCGTAAGTCACCATCAGTGACAATGCCAACCAGTTTGTCCTGTTCCATCACCAGGGCCAGGCCGAGGCGACTGGAGGTCATGACCAGCAGGCAGTCATGGAACGAAGTGGCGCGGGACACTTTTGGCAAACCTTTATGCATGACATCGCCGACGCGGGTCAGCAGTTTGCGACCGAGGCTGCCGCCGGGGTGGTAGCGGGCGAAGTCCATCGGCTTGAAGTCCAGCGCGGTAATCAGGGCCACGGCCAGTGCATCGCCCATGGCCATGGTGGCAAGTGTCGAGGTGGTCGGTGCCAGGTTGTTCGGGCAGACTTCGCGCTCGACGGAGATGTCCAGCCAGATGTCGGCGTGTTTGGCCAAGGTCGATTTGCCATTGCCGGTCATGGCAATGATCTTGTTGCCGAAGGATTTCAGGCTCGGAATCAGCTTGATGACTTCTTCAGTTTCACCGCTGTAGGAGATCAGGATCAACACGTCGATGGGCTTGATCATGCCGAGGTCGCCGTGAAAGGCTTCAGCGGGATGCAGGAACAGGCTCGGGGTGCCGGTGGAGGCGAAGGTCGCGACCATTTTCTGGCCGATCAGCCCGGACTTGCCCATGCCGCAGACCGCTGCACGGCCTTTGCAAGCCAGGATGAGTTCTACGGCACGCTGAAACTCGCCATCGAGACGTTCTGCGAGCTGGCTGATGGCTTGCGCCTGGGCACAGAGTGCTTCTTTAGCGATTGGAAGGTGATTCATGGGGACGCGATCGTTCCTTGATTTATGTGCCGCATATGTTAACGATACAATGAGCCAGATGGAAACTTCACCATCGATAATTCCCATTAATGCGTAGGAAGTTTCTCCTATTCTTCACCTTTATCGCCATCAACATGGCAATAGAGCGATGGAATCCGTACTATCACGGCCTCATCTGATCGACTGTTACCGATATTGGGCAAGGATCGCTCCGCCCTTCACTTGCGTGTCAGGCCAGAAATCGAGTTGTTGTTTACAGTTGGAAAGCATGAGTACCGAACCCAATACAGACGCATTGACCAGCGGCAGAAATGCTTTCTGGTTGAGCCAGGCTACTCTGGAAAAACGCTTGAGCTTTCTCCTGCCCGCCTATCGTGCGGACAGGTTCAGCATTACCAGCGTCGACCTCTCGTCCAACGCCTCTTTTGTCAATTACGTTCGTCATCACCGGCTGACCGATCTCGACACTGGGGCCACGCAGGACCTGGTCGAGAAATCGATTCGTAAGGTCCTGTTCATCACCAGCCTGGAATCGCGGTTCTACCGGGAGCGGGACGTGCTGACCGACAGCGTTCACTTCAAACATCCTGAGTGCCTGGGCGTTATCGAAACACCTTGGGAAAGCTTGATTTTCACTCAGTACATCCAAGGGCGCGCACCACGGATGGCGGCTATTGCCGGCAACGTGGCACGGGGCATTGCTGAAATCGAAAGCTTGTCCAATCGACACCTGCAGCCGACTTCGTGGCGGCAAGCCTGGAAGTTTTGGGAAATGGATTTTTTCCGGCCCTGGTATCTCCTGCGGTCGCGCTTCAGTTTCGAGCGTTTTTTGCCATCCTTGGAAAGCCTTGCCCGAAATGATGACCGATTTATCGGGCTGACGAGCCGCTTGCGCGACTTGAGCCCAATGATACGCCAGGCGGCCAATGAGGCCAGAACCAGTCAGCGCTGCTTCTGCCATATGGACTATTTGCGCAAGAACCTGTTTCTCTCGCCGCAGGGTTTGCAGTTGATCGACTGGAGCGAGGTCAAGGTCGGGCGGATCGGCTTCGATGGCGGTGCCTATCTGAGCGCTATCTTTCGGCGAAGTGACATGCAGGGCTTTATCAAGGCCCGCGATGAGTTTCTGAGTGCCTATATCGATGCCCTGGATGCCCGACTCAATCGGCAAAATGCGCTGTTCAATCTCAACTACATTTTCCTGCTGAACTCGCTCTGGCACTGCCTGCGGCCAGAGACCATCGCCGAATACCAGAAAAAAGAAAAAATGCCGCTGCTGCGGGAGAAATACGACTACCTCCTGGCCCTGCCCCTTTCTTGCGGATCGTAAGTACCCCTTAGTAAATTCTGCCGACAGACACACGACCGCTGGTCGGCAGTTTCTTACGAATTTGTCTCCACCTCTAACTACAGACCTTGCTCTATCGAGAGCGATTCCCCGCTACCCATATGAAAGCGCAATCCTGTAATACTTTTCCGTTTTTATCGTTAGAGAATTTCGGGTTTTGTATTATCATCCGCGCTCACATTAGGTAGACCCTTTCCTGAGACGCGGTGGCTTTTTCCGCGCCTCACAGCAGAGTGCGTTCGTTACGGATACCCGCTGTTTTTTATGGATAATGATTTTCCGATTCGCCCCTGCTTGCTGATCCTGTCCAAAGGCGCTCAGCAGATTTCGACCCTGCCCGCACTGTTGCCAGACTATCAATTGGTCTCTGGCTCGGTGCGCGACATTGCTCAAGCCGATTTCCTGTTGGCGTGGGGGCGCAAACCCAGTGCATTGCTCGCACAGCGCGAAGCCGCTAAAGCCGGTCTTCCCGTGTTGACGGTGGAAGACGGTTTTTTACGCTCGGTCGGCCTTGGGGCGGACGAACCGCCGTTGTCGTTGATCGTCGATGACCTGGGCATCTATCACGAAGCCGATACCCCATCTCGCCTGGAAAGGCTCATCGCTCAGCCGCTGAACGAGGCGCAGACACTCCGCGCCCAAGCCCTGCAAGCCAGCTGGTGCAGCGAGCGGGTCTCGAAATACAACAATGCTCGAATAGAACCCTGCCCACTGCCGCAGCCTTGCGTGCTGGTCGCCGATCAGACCCGCGGCGATGCCTCGCTTCAGGGTGCTGGCGCGGCTGATTTCGAGCGCATGCTCCAGGCGGCCCTTGATGAACATCCCCTGAGCACGGTGGTGGTCAAGGTCCATCCGGATGTCGTCGCCGGACGCAAGCAGGGGCACTTCGATCTGGCGGCGCTGAGCCAGCGGCCGCGGGTGCAGATCATCAGCCGCAATGTGCATCCGGCCGAGTTGCTGAGCGAAGTCCAGGCGGTTTATGTGATGACCTCGCAACTGGGTTTCGATGCCTTGCTGTGGGCGGTGCCGGTGCATACCTTCGGCATGCCGTTCTATGCCGGCTGGGGTTTGACCCGGGATGCCCTGCCCGCCCCGGCGCGGCGTCAGCCGGTGAGTCTGGAACAGTTGGTTCACGCGGCGCTGGTTGAATACCCGCGTTACGTCGACCCGGAGTCCGGTCAGCCCTGTACACCCGAAGTGGTGCTGGCCTGGCTGGGTCTGCAGCGGCGGATGCGCAGTCGCCTGCCGGAAAACCTGCAGATGTTCGGGTTTACCAAATGGAAGCACCCGCTGGTGGTTGATTTCTTTAATGGTTCGTCAACTCGATTCATCGACCGTCTCACCCATTTGAACAAAACCGCAGCGGTGGTTACCTGGGGTTGCCAACATGACGCGGCATTGCTCAGGCAAGTCGACAGCAACCACATCGGCCGGGTCGAGGATGGCTTTCTGCGCTCGGTCGGATTGGGCGCCAGGAAAACCCGGCCCCTGTCATGGGTCATTGACGACCTGGGTATCTACTACGACGCAACCCGGCCCTCGCGCCTGGAGCACATCCTGGAAAATGATCCGTGGGACAGCGGGTTGTTGAGCCGCGCCGGCGCATTGCGCGAGGCGATTTGCGCGGCCGGGGTGACCAAATACAACCTGCCGGGTTCGCAGTGGAAACGGCCTGCCGGGGTCAGCCGGGTGATTCTGGTGCCCGGTCAGGTGGAATCCGATGCCTCGATCCGCTACGGCGCACACCGTATCCGCCGCAATCTCGATTTGTTGCGTGCGGTGCGCCAGCGTCATCCCCACGCCTGGCTGCTGTACAAGCCGCATCCGGAGGTGCTGGCCGGCACCCGCGCGCAGGGAGAGGACGAAGCCCTGACTGGCAACTGGTGCAATCAGGTGGTGGGCGATGTGCCGTTTCACGAATTACTGCTTGAGGTGGATGAGGTCCATGTACTGACCTCCCAGTCCGGCTTCGAAGCCTTGCTGCGGGGGATACCGGTCACCACCTACGGTCAGCCCTTTTATGCCGGCTGGGGTTTGACCACCGATGAGGACCTGCACCCTGAGGTCCAGGCCCGCCGCACACGACGTTTGAGCCTCGACGAACTGGTGGCCGGGACCTTGATCCGCTACCCGGTGTATGTCAGCCGGATTACCCAAAAATTTACCACCCCCGAACGCACGTTATTAGAGCTGAAGAACTGGGATGAAGTACCTACGCAAGGAAGAAGTTCAACATGGCGAGAGATGATTCAGCGTTTGCTCCACTTCGCTTTGAGAAGACCGCTCAAGAATTCCTGACCCCTGCGGTGGGCACCAGACGTCTGCTGTCGGTCAAGCCGCGCAACTCGTTCCTGTTCCTGCAAGGCGTCAGCTCGCCGTTTTTCGCGCGCCTGGCTCAAGCCCTGCGCGATGAGGGTCAATGGGTCCGGTCGGTCAATTTCAATATGGGCGATACCCTGTACGGCTCAGGCTCGCGGGTGTTTTATTCGTCCAGGCCCGAGCAACTCGCCGACTTCTATAGCCAGTGCTTTAAAGCCCACGGTATTACCGACCTGGTGCTGTTCGGCGATCGCCGGCCGGTGCATCAGCCGGCGGTGCTGTTGGCGAAAAGCCTCGGCATCCGCGTGCATGTGTTCGAAGAAGGCTATTTCCGGCCGTACTGGATCACTCTCGAGCGTGACGGGGTGAATAACCACTCCTTGCTGCCCCGTGATCCGGAGTGGTATCGGGAAGTCGGCAAGCACATTCCGCGCTACCACAACGGTGAAGCGTTTCGCCTGTCCTTTGCCTCGCGGGCGTTCCACGATGTGCTGTATCACGTCGGCGGCGTGCTGAATAAAGTCTGCTTCCCGCACTACCGCACCCACGCGCCTTACAACGCCGCGGTCGAGTATGCCGGGTACATTCGCCATGGTCTGCGCCTGGCTCGCGCCAGGTCTCGGGATGCGGCGCTGATCAGTCAGGTGGCGAGCAATCGCCAGCCGACGTTCCTGCTGCCCTTGCAGCTCGACAGCGATGCGCAGATCCGCGATCACTCGCAGTTCTCCAACATGAGTGAGGTGCTGGAGCATGTGCTGGGGTCTTTCGCGACCAACGCGCCCGGCGACGCCCGGCTGGTGGTGAAGAACCATCCGCTGACCCCCGGCATCGTCGACTACCATCGCATCACCCGCGCGATGGCGGCGAAGTACGCGATCGCTGACCGGGTGGACTTCCTTGAAAGCGGGCATATGCCGACCCTGCTGTCCCACGTTGCCGGCGTGGTCACGGTGAACAGTACTGTGGGCGGTTCATCGTTGATGCACAATGTGCCGACCCTGGCCCTGAGCAATCCGATCTATGCCCTCAAGGGCCTGACCCACCAGGGCAGCCTCGAGGATTTCTGGCGCACGCCGGAGCCGCCTGACAGCACCTTGTTCCAGCGTTTTCGCAGCACGGTCATCCACACGACCCAGGTCAATGGCGGCTTCTATACGCGCTGCGGGATCGACATGGCGGTGAATAATTCACTGGAAGTGCTGATGGCCAAAACCTCCAAGATCGAACGGTACCTATGACGCTGCACAAGACTCCTCGCTGCATTCTCATTACCGGCGCCACGGGCGGAATCGGTGGTGCCCTGGCGCCGGCCTATGCGGCGCCGGGGGTGACCCTGATTCTCCAGGGCCGACGCCTTGACCGCCTCGAAGAAATGGCCGAACAGTGCCGTGCCGCCGGCGCCAGGGTAATCCTGCAACCCCTCGATGTGCGGGATCTGGATGCCTTGCGCGAGTGGATCAGCCGCATCAGTGAAACCGAGCAACCGGACCTGATCATCGTCGGTGCCGGGCTCAACACCTCGACCGGGCCGAACGCCGAAGGCGAAGTCTGGGAACTGTCCGAGGCGCTGATCGAGGTGAACGTGCTCGCGGCCATGGCCACGGTGCAGTCGGCACTGCCGGCGATGCGCACGCGCAAGCACGGGCAGATCGCCCTGTTCAGTTCCCTCGCCGGTTGGCGCGGCCTGCCCGCCACTCCCAGCTACAGCGCGAGCAAGGCGGCGATGAAGGCTTATGGTGAAGCCATGCGTGACCTGCTGGCCCCGGAAGGGGTGAAGATCAATGTGATCATGCCGGGCTATGTCGAATCGAAAATGTGCTTCGAGATGCCCGGGCCAAAACCGCAGTTGTGGGCCCCGGACAAAGCAGCCAGGCGTATTCGTCGCGGCCTGGCGGCGAACCAGGCGCGGATCAGTTTTCCGTTCCCGTTGAATCTGGGGTGCTGGGCCTTGGGGGTGATTCCGCCAAGGATGTCTTCGGTTATTTTGCGGTGGCTGGATTACGGTGCTTGATTTTTTGAACGGTACTTTGTGCTCGGTGTTGTTGCTCGGATTCCTGCTCTCGTGCGGCATTGAAGCATTGCTGATTCCACGGCCGGCTTTGCGCCGGCCCGTGCGCAGCTGGTTGTTGCATGCCGGTGCATGGCTGTTTGCGGTGGCCCTGCTTTACGCCATGACCGGGCGGCCTTTTTTCAGTGCCGTGAATGTGCTCGCGCTGTGGTTATTGATCGTGTTGGTGAGCAACTCCAAGTACCACTCGCTGCGCGAGCCTTTTGTCTGCGCCGACTTCGAATATTTCAGCGATGCGCTGCGCTATCCGCGCTTGTACCTGCCGTTCTTCGGCATTGGCAAGGCGATTGGTCTGGCGCTGGGGTTTATCGCCTACCTGGGCTGCGGCCTGTATTTCGAGCCCGCGGCCGAGGCTGCCTTGCCGGTGGCTGCGGTGGTGATGCTGGGCGCTTTGCTGTTGCTGATCGGCGGTGGTTTGAAGCCGCTGCAACCGAGTTATGACGCCAGTCTGGATTTGACCCGCTGGGGGCTGGCCGCCTGTTTGTGGACTTACTTTTGTGCCGCGCGGCGCAAGGTACAGATCGATGATCTGCGCTCTCCATTTGCACTGCAGCCTTTTGCGATCAACCCGGGTGAAGTGCAGAGCCCATCCATTGATGTGCTGCCTGATCTGGTTTCGGTCCAGAGCGAATCGTTTTTCGATATTCGCCCGCTGTGGCCCGGCATCCGCGAGCAGGTGCTGAGCCACTACGACGTGCTGCGCGCCGAAGCGCTGGCTCATGGCCCCTTGCAGGTCGCCGCCTGGGGGGCCAATACCGTGCGCACCGAGTTCGCTTTTCTCAGCGGGATTGCCGGTGACAAGCTCGGCGTGCATCGTTTCAATCCTTACCGCCATCTGGCGCGCCAGGGTTTGCCGAGCATCGCCAGCGAGATGAAGCGCAAGGGTTATCGCACTGTGTGCATTCACCCCTATATCGGCAGTTTTTACGGCAGGGACCAGGTGCTGCCGGCGCTGGGTTTCGATGAGTTCATTGATATCCGCAGCTTCGATGACTCGCAAAAGGCCGGCCCGTTTATCGGTGATTGCGCGGTGGCCGAGAAGATCATCGAGCGACTCGCAGAGAGTTCGCGCACTCAACCTTTGTATATTCATGCGGTGACCATGGAAAATCACGGCCCGCTGCACCTGGAAAAGGTTAGCGCTGACGAGTTACCGAGCTGGTTCGATCGCCCGCTGCTCGACGGCCTGCGCGATCTGGGTCCTTATGTGCGGCATTTGAGTAATGCCGACCGGATGCTTGGCCGGTTGCGCCAGCACCTGCTGGCCCAGGCCAATCCGGTCGGGCTGTGCTTCTTTGGTGACCATGTGCCGATTCTTCCGGAGGTGTATGCGGCACTGGGCGCGCCGGATGGCGATACCCATTACTTGATCTGGTCCAACCAGGCGCGCACCTCCAGCGCCCCCAGGGCGATGGGTGTTGAACAGCTGGCCAAGGCCTTCGTCGAGCAGGTGAGCCGAGGCAAGAGCCCGGTCAAACACCTGCGCCAGGCCCAGACTGAACTCCATGACTGAACAGGCGACCGAGTCCCTGCACATCGTCCTCGGCTCCAGCTTACTGGAGCGGGACGAAGCGATTGCACGACTGATCACCTCGGGCCGCGGCTCGCTGGCCTTCATCCTCGGCGATGAAGCCTGCCGTTATCGCCTGCTGGGCCGGGGGATCAATTGGGACCGGATTCTGATTGCCTATCGGGACTCCACTGCGCTCGGCTATGCGGCCTTCAAACACCACCGGCGCGGGCCCTTCTCGCCGGGGCTGGCGCCGTTCCTTGGGGAATTCGGCCGACTCAGGGGTGCACTGCGCTACCTGCTGTTTGTGATTGCCGAACACCGCGAGTGGTACTACGGGTTCTATCTCTATGGCTTGCGCGTGATCAAGCCCGTGCGCCATCAGGGCATTGCCAGCGCCCTGCTGGCGCAGACATTCGCTCAAGCCCGGCAAGCCGGCTATGCAAAAGTCGAGCTTGAGGTCCAGGTGAAAAATCAACGTGCTCAACGGCTCTACACGCAGCAGGGGTTCATCCGAGTTAGAAGCACTCCGGTGAATTGGCTCGGCCGGTTTCTGCCCTTTCCCGCGGTGATCAACATGCGCCGTTCGCTGACGCACTGCCCATGAGCGGCGATGAGATGAATCGATCCGTACCCGTTGTCGAGTCGCTGGTGCCAGGCCCGGGCTGGGTCGGGATCATGTCCCAGTGGGTGCTCTGGAGAGTCTTTCACCTGAATCAGTTCCTCGGTCCGGAAGGTGTGCCCTTCTGGCTGTGGCGCCGAGGCACGCAGGCGCCCAAAGGGCTCAAGGGCATTGCCGGGATTGGCTACAAGCGCTCATCGGATCATGCCCGCGTGCTCTGCAAGCGCTGGGGCATTCCTTACATCGCCCTCGAAGACGGCTTTCTGCGCTCGTCTTCGCTCGGGGTCGAGGGCGATACGCCGATGTCGATGGTGGTCGATCCGATCGGCATCCATTACCTGGCCGATCGACCGTCGCTGCTGGAAAATATTCTGCAAAAGCCTGAGCAACTGAGCGCCGCCGAACTGGCAACGGCGACGGCGCTGATTGCGCTGATGCGCAACAGCGGCATCGGCAAATACAACAATGCGCCAGACCTGAGCGACGACGACCCGCTGGGGCGCGAGTCGCGATTGATTCTGGTGGTGGACCAGACCTATGGCGATTTCTCCATTCCCGGTGGCGGCCTGTGTGAAGCGGATTTCATCCGCATGCTCGATACCGCGCTGGCGGAGAATCCGGGGGCCGATGTCCGGGTGCGCATTCACCCGGATTGCCTCAGCGGGCACAAGAAGAGCTGCCTGCTGGACGCCGCTACCGAGCGCGGGGTGACTCTGGAAAGTCGCAATCTGTCCTGGGCTTCGCTGGCCCGGCGGGCCGCGCGGGTTTACATCGCCACCAGCCAGGCCGGGTTGGAGGCGTTGATTCAAGGCGTTCCGGTGAGCTGTTTCGGCCTGCCCTTCTATGCCGGCTGGGGTTTGACCGATGACCGCCTGGCCATACCGCGCCGCCAGGCCCGGCCCAGCCTGGAGCAACTGGTGGCGGCGGCCTACATTCGTTATTGCCGGTACGTCGACCCACTGACCGAGCAACTCTGCGATGTCATGACCGTGGCCCAGCAGTTGGCCCGGCAAAAGGAACAGGACACGCTGTTTGCCGGCCCCTTGACCGTGTTGGGCGTGCCTCGGCGCAATCAATCCAGGGTCCGGCGTTTTCTCACCAGTCGTTGGGGCAGTCTGAATTTCGCCAGGGACCAGAGCGAGCTGATGCCGCAGGTCGCCCGCCAGGGCGGTAAATTGCTGGTGTGGGCAACCGGCGAAGCGCAAAACCTGCAGGCCCGGGCCGATGCCCATGGCCTGCCACTCTGGCGCCTGGAGCAGGGTTTTCTGCGGCCCTTGGGTACGTCGCTGGTTCTCGATCGCAGCGGGATTCACTTTGAAGCCAGTCGCCCGAGTGATCTGGAAACCGATTTGCAGCAGGGGGATTTTGATCCGGCTACGCTCGCGCAAGCGCGCCGGTTGCGTGAGCGAATCGTTGCCCGGGTCGAGACTGCGGCTCGGCAGGTTGCGGCCTCTTCAGGGCAGCGACGAATTTTGCTTGCGGGTCAGCTTGAAGACACCTTGCTCAGCGACCTGCAGCTACTTGAACGGGTACGCGCCGCTGCACCGCAAGCCTGGATTGTCTACCAGCCGGCGACTGGCAAGCGCCTGGGTCACCTGGCCCGTGAGCAGATCATGAAGCTTGCCGATCATCTGGTGCTCGGTGGGGATGTCGCGAGCCTGTTCGCGCAGGTCGATGAAGTCCATACGCAGGACTCGCTGGCGGGTTTCGAAGCCTTGCTGCATGGCCGCGAAGTGGTGACCTATGGCGCGCCATTCTATGCCGGCTGGGGCTTGACCAAAGACCACCAGCCCCTGCCCCGCCGCACCCGCCGGGTGACCCTGGATGAACTGGTGGCCGCCGCGCTGTTGCGTTACCCGCGCTACACCGACCGCCGCATGAACCTGCCTTGCAGCGCCTGGCAGGCCCTCGAACACGCCTCGACCCAGGACAGCTCCTTTGCGTTGTACCACCAGGTGCGTCGATACCTCAAAGGGATGTTTGCCGTTGGGCAGGTGCAACCGGATTAGCCCATTCGGTCGTTGAACATCAAAAGATCGCAGCCTGCGGGATTGGCGTTCATCAGGTATTGCGGGTGTACCCGGTCGGCGTAGGCTTGTTCACCAGGTTTTTTCGCGGGTGTACCGGATCGGCGTAGGAGCTGCCGCAGGCTGCGATCTTTTGATCTTATTGCGGTCGTCCAGAATCGTCGGAAGATCAAAAGATCGCAGCCTTCGGCAGCTCCTACGGGGGGATTGGGTGAATCCGTGGAATTCGGGGGGCGCGCAGTCGGGGAATGGCAGAGATTGCGGATGTACCCGGTCGGCGTAGGAGCTGGCGCAGCCTGCGATCTTTTGATCTTTTGATCTTTTGATCTTTTTGCGGCCGTCCAGAATCGTCGGAAGATCAAAAGATCGCAGCCTGCGGCAGCTCCTACAGGGGGATTGGGTGAATCCGTGGAATTCGGGGGGCGCGCAGTCGGGGAATCGCAGATATCGCGGATGTACCCGGTCGGCGTAGGAGCTGGCGCAGCCTGCGATCTTTTGATCTTTTTGCGGTCGTCCGGAATCGTCGGAAGATCAAAAGATCGCAGCCTGCGGCAGCTCCTACAGACGCTTCAATTCCTCGGCCACTGCGGTGACGGTTTCGGCGATTTGTTGTTCGGTGTGCTGGCACGAGACGAAGAAACGCACGCGGGCGGCTTTCTCTGGAACGGCGGGGTGGAGAATCGGCTGGGCATTGATACCGCGACGGGACAATGCGCCAGACAATTGGGCGGCCTTGAGCGAGCTGCCGGTGATGACCGGGATCACCGCCAACCCGGTGCTGGTTCCGGTGTCCAGCCCCGCCTCTTGGGCCAGTTGCAGAAATTGCCGACCCCGCGCCTGCAAGGTGGCCACCCGCTCGCCATCCTCACGCAGGCAACGCAAGGCCGCCAACGCCGCGGCGGCAACCGGGGCCGGCATGCCGACGCTGTAGAGAAAACCCGGCGCAAGGAACTTGAGGTGCTCGACCAGCGCCGCCTCGCCCGCGATGTAGCCACCACAGCTGGCCAGGGATTTGCTCAGGGTGCCCATCCAGATATCCACATCCGCTCCGGCCAGGCCGAAGTGCTCGCGGATACCTTTGCCGGTCTCGCCCATGACGCCCAGCGAGTGAGCTTCATCGACCATCAAAAACACCCGGTGCTTTTTCTTCAGCTCGACGAAACGCGGCAGGTCGGGATAGTCGCCGTCCATGCTGTAGATGCCTTCGAGCACCACCAATACCCGCTCGAAATGCTGGCGCTGATCACTCAACAAACGGTCTACGGCCTCCCAATCGTTATGGGCAAAGCTCAACCGCCGCGCTCCGGATAACTGGATTCCTTGCAGCACGCTGTTGTGAATCAGCTCGTCGTGCAGAACCAGATCCCGCGGACCAAACAAATAACCAATCGCGGTCACGTTGGTCGCATGGCCACTGACGAAGGTAATGGCATCGTCCACTTCGTAGAGCCGGGCAAGCTCGCGCTCCAGCTCGCGATGGATCGGACGGTCGCCCGAGACCGGACGACTGGCCGAGACAGACGTCCCGTACTGATCAATGGCCGCCTTGGCCGCTTCAGCCACAACTGGATGCCCTGAGTATCCCAGGTAGTTGTAGCTGGCGAAATTCACATAGCGGGTGCCTTGAATCACCGTTTCAGCGCCCGCCAGGCCTTCATGCAGTTTGAAAAACGGATTGCTCAGCCCGAAGCGCGCCGCACCCTCGAGCATGACGCGCAATTGCTGGTACCCGGGATGCTTGTCGAAGCGATAAAACTGTTCCGGGACCTCATGCGCAGCGCCTTTGACCCCTTCCAGCGAAGGGGCCGGGGTCAGGTTGCCGGTCTGGCGCATGCGCTTTTCCAGCGCTTGCTGGATCAGCTTGTCTTTCATCGAAGAAGCAAGCCCTGGCGAAGTTTTAGGGGTCATAGTCCGGATCAGTTAATCAAACGAGAAAGTTTCGAGTCCGGGTTACGCAACCCGGCGCTCAGCTGTGCGAGGTCCTCCCCGGAAAGCTCGGCGCCGTGACGGGAAAGCGCATCGGCCGCCAGCAACTGCAGGTTGGCCCCGGCATCCTGCTGCGCGTCCTGCTCCTGATTGCCGCGCAACAGTTCGAGAATCCGCCCGGTCAATTTAGCAATGCTCGAGGTTTCGCTCAGCTCCATGACCGGCAAACGAATACCGAAGCGCTCCTCGACGGCCACCACCAGCTCCACGCTCATCAGCGAATCCAGGCCGAGTTCCTGAAGCGGCCGGTTGATGTCCAGCTTGTTGGTCGGCAACCGCAGGATCTCGCTGATTTCCTGCTTGAGCATTTCGCCGAACAGTTCAGTCAGCTCCTGGTCATCCATTTCAGCCAGCAGCCGCTGGATGTCATCTACATCGCTTTCGTCGTCCTGCTCGCCGCCATGCAGCCGGGCCAGTTCGCTGAACTTCGGCGATCCGGCAGCCGGCAGGAAGCGCGACAGGGCTTTCCAGTCCAGCTCCAGCACACCCAGCCCGGAACGTTGCTGCAACAGCAAGCGTTCGAGGGTGTCGAGGGCCACTTGCGACTGCAATGCGGCGCCGCCCATGCGACTTTGCAAAGCGTCCTTGATGTCCTGGTTGCGCGCGAGGAAACCGGCGTCGTCGATCGCGCCCCAGAGCACACTGGTGGCCGGCAATCCATGGGCCAGACGATGGCGCGCCAGGGCTTCGAGCCAATGGTTGGCCGCGACGTAATTGGCCTGCCCGGGGTTGCCGAACAAGGTGGTCGCCGAGGAGAACAACACGAAGAATTCCAGCTGCAGCTGCGCCGTCAACTCATGCAGGTATTGCGCGCCCTTGGCCTTGGGTTCCAACACGCGCTGCAGTTGCGCTTGAGTCAGGTTACGGATCAGCCCGTCATCGAACACGGTTGCCGCATGCACCACGCCACGCAAGGGGTTGGCACCCGCTGCGATCCGCGCCATGACCGCCGCCAGTTGCGCGGCATCAGTGATGTCGCACGCCAGCGCCTGAACCTCAATACCCTGCTCGCGCCATGCCGCAAGTGTCGGCTGCGCCTCTTGCGTCTGAGCACCACGCCGGCCGAGCAGCACCAGGTGACGAGCGCCTTTTTCGACCAGCCATTGCGCACTGCGCAGGCCAAATCCGCTGAGACCGCCGGTCACCAGATAGGTCCCTTCGGCAGACAGCTGCAAGGTCGGCTGTTGACTGGCCGGCGCGGTGTATACGTGCTGGATCGGCGTGCGGTAGGTGACGACGATCTTGCCGATCTGCCGTGCCTGTTGCATGTAGCGGAACGCTTCGACGACTTCATTGGCGTCGAAGGCGCGGTACGGCAGCGGACTCAGAATCCCGTCGCGGAACAGCGCCATCATTTCCCCGAACAGCCGCCGGGTCAGCTGCGGGCGTTCGCTCATCAGCTGATCGGCATCGATGCCGAAGTAGCTGATGTTGTTGCGAAACGGCCGCAGACCGATCCTGGTGTTCTGATAGAAGTCGCGCTTGCCCAATTCAAGGAAGCGCCCGAACGGTTTGAGCACCCGCAGATTGCGGTTGATCGCCTCACCGGCGAGGGAGTTGAGGACCACGTCCACTCCCCGTCCCCCGGTGACGGCCAGGATGTCATCGGCAAACGCCAGGGAGCGCGAGTCGAATACATGCTCAACCCCGAGCAAGCGCAGGAAGTCACGCTTCTCGTCACTGCCGGCAGTGGCATAGATTTCAGCGCCGCACCATTTCGCGATCTGGATCGCGGCAATGCCGACGCCCCCCGCCGCTCCGTGAATCAGGATCTTCTCGCCGGGTTCCAGGCGCGCCAGGTAATGCAGCGCGTAGTACACCGTAAAGAAGGTACTCGGAATGGTCGCGGCCGCTTCGAAGGACATGCCGTCGGGGATGCGCGCCACCGCATTGGCATTGGTGATCAGGCGGTTGGCAAAGCTCGACGGACCAAAACCGACAACCCGGTCACCCGGCTGGAAATCACCTTCGACCTGAGCGCCCTTGCCGCGAACCACGCCGGCAAATTCGAAGCCCAGGGTCGGACCGGAGAAGCCATTTTCGATCGCCTCATCGGAGAGCAGACCCAGCGCGTACATGACATCGCGAAAGTTCAGGCCGGTGGCCTGGACTTCGATATCCAGTTCATCGCCCGCCGGTATCCGCGGCGCTCGGGCTTCCCAACGCAAGTTGCGCAATTGCCCGGGCAGATCGAAGCCGAGCTTGACCTGCTCCGGCGCCCCCTCAAGGGCATTGCCTGGCCGTTCATTGGGCTGGATCCGCAGACGCGCGACATAGCGATCGCCGGTCGCCGTGATCGCGAATTCGGTCTCTTGATCGGCATTCAGCAGCGCTGGCAGCAGGGCATCGACGCCCGCCCCTTGTGCCAGGTCGAGCAGCCGCACGCGGCAACCAAGCGCCTCGTTGGCCAGGGTCCGACCGAAGCCCCACAGGGCCGAATCGGCAAAGCCTTGCACGCTGGCGTGGCGCTGCGCGCTGCGCGGCAACAGATGGGCCGCGGCGCCAGAAGTCAGCAGCCAGCAATCCGGGGTTATCCCCACGGACTCGCAGGCCTGGGTGATCGCCGCGGCCAGCATGCAGCGGTCAGCCTGGGCATCCAGCCCCTGGGTGGCGAACAAACCCGCCAGCAGCACGATGTGCTGCGGTGCCGCCGGACCTTGAGCCAATTGCCCGGCCAGCGACGTTGCCGAACCCGCAGCGATAAACGCCACCTCATGCCCCTGTTCGCGCAATGCCGAGGCCAGGCCTTGGGCCAATGGCGCTTCCGGACCTTGCTCGCTGGCGACCAGCAACCAGTTCTGGCGGGGCAAAACCTCGGCCTTGAAGGTTTTCTGCGAGTCCGCCGCGGCCACCAGCACATAGCTGCCCGACGCGGATTGTGGAATGAATTCCACAGGCTCGGAGACTTTCAGCTCGTGGCGGCGCAGTTCCTGCTGCCAGAAACCGGGACGCTGCTGCACCGACAGGGCCTGCTGCGCATGCCCGGCAAGCCACCAGCCAGGCTCGGCACCGAAGGTGAAATCGGCCCACAGCGCTGGATGTTGCGCCAACAGCAGCAATTCACCCTGGGCGCAAAGCCGTGCAGCGCCATGCCGCAGCCCTGCGCTGACGGTTTCCAGCGGCGCCAGGTCGGTCGGTGCGAGTACCAGATCGAAGCTGTTGCCAGGCAACGCGGGCAACTGCGCAGCCTCGGCCAGGTTGAGTATTTGCAGATCAGGGAAGTCCGCGTGGAGCATCGATACCTGATCGAGATCCTGGGCGCAGTATTGATAGTCGACCCGATCGAAATCCAGGCTGGCGCAGAGGTCTGCAGCGAGCGGTGCTCCGCCAAAACCGAGTTCAAGAATGCGCAGGCGCTGGCCTTCGGGCAGCACCGCCAAGCGTTGGGCGATATGTGCCCGGACCGACCCCAACAGCGCGTGATAACCGCTGGCGCCGAGGACCTGGCGAGCCAGCAGCGCCGGCGAGGTTTCCCGAGGCAGCAGTTGTGCAATGTTCACTTGCCCGCTGAGCAGCGCCAGCAGATGGCTGCCGATCCGGCCCACCGAATGAATGATCTGGAAGTGTTCAGGGTAGCTGCGGAACAGTTCCTGCCAGATTTCCTGCGCGCTCGGGCGCTCGCCCTCGTCAGCCACACGCCAGCAGCCGGCACCGACCGCGATCAGGCTGCCATCTTCCAGCGCCTGCTTGAGCAGATGATCCAGATACCCGGACAGCGCCTGAGCTTCCTGGCTCCAGGTCGAACGCTGCTGCGCAGTCAATTCACCGCCCAGTTGCTCGATGGCTTCCAACAGGAAACTGCCACACAGGCTGTCGAGCAGCGGATCGATCTCATTGGCATAACGCAGCAGCGCCGGATCATCGGCCACCGCCGCCAGGTGCTGTTGCAGCTGTGCACCCAGCAGCGAATCGGCCAGTGGCAATGCGCGGCCGGCGACCGCCCAGGGTTTGGCAATCCCGACAAAGTCCACCAGCTTGAGGTCGCCACTGCGGTCTCTTTGCAGGCGCACGCCGCGGAAACGCGCGTCCTTGATGCAGACCACCGCCTGACCCTGAGCGTCATACAAGGTGAAGTCTGCCAGCAGCGAATGTTCCGAACGGCGCACCAGTTGAACTTCGGCCAGGCAAGGTGGCTGGCTGCCGACAGCGAAATTGATCCGCCCGAGTTTCACCGGGATAAAGGCCAGGCCTTTGCGGTTGCCGAGATCCTTGCTCAGCAACTGAGTGATCAACTGGAAGGCACTGTCCAGTAGCGCCGGATGCAGATGCAGGGTCGCCAATTCGGTCTCGATCACGCTCGGCAGACTCAATCGCGCCAACACTTGATTGCCATCGATCCAGCCGCCGTCGATCGCCTGATACGCCGGGCCGTAATTGAGGCCGACCGCGCGGGTCAGCGCCAGGTGCTCGGCCGAGGTGAAATCAACAGCGCGTTGGGGCAGGACTGGAGCAGTGCGCGCCAGCATCCCGCCGCGCGCTTCGCCCGGCAGTCTGGCGACGACGTGCTGGACCCACGGCTCGACCTGAGAGGTGCTGCGCGACACGATGGAAACGGCACCATCGGCGCTGTCGATCTGCACCCGGAGTTTCTTGCTGGAATCCGCATGGAGCAAGAGCGGGCTGTGGATTTCCAGCTCTTCGATGTCTACGTACTCACCGGGCTGGTACTGCAGCGCCGCGGCCAGCACCACCTCGGTGAAACCGGCGCCCGGGAACAACACGGCGTCGCCGACCCTATGGTCGCCCAGCGACGGGAACAACTGGGTGTCCAGACGATTTTCCCAGGTCAGCTCGTGCCCCGGCACCGGATAGCCCAGCAACGGATGGACGCGGTTGCGGAACAGCGACCCGGAAGTCTCGGGCGTATCGGCGTACCAATGGCGCTCGCGTTGCCAGGCGTAATTGGGCAGCTGCACGAAACGGCCGCTGCGCGGGAACAGGCAGTGCAGATCGATGTCGACGCCGGCGATCAAGACCTTCGCCACGCTGCGATCGATCAGCTGCGGCGATTCTTCAGCGCGCAGCAAGGTCGCAATCACCGCGCCTTGCCGTTCATGCCGGGTCAGGGCATCGGCGACATAGGAACGCAGGATCGGGTGCGGGCCGACTTCAACGAACACGTTATAGCCGAGCTCGGTCAGCCCTTCACTCGCGGACTGGAACAGCACCGGGCAACGAATGTTCTGCCACCAGTACTCGGCGTCCAGACGCTCGCCGGCCAGCACGCCGCCGGTCACGGTCGAATACATCGGAATATGACTGGCAGCGGGGGCGATGTCGCTCAACGCATCGATGACCCGATCGCGGATGACATTCATCGCTGGCGAGTGGAAGGCATAGTCCAGACCCAGGCGCCGGACGAAGACCTGGCGCTCGGTCAGCGCCTGCTCCAGACGCTCGAGACCGGCAACCGAGCCGGCCACGGTAGCGCCCTTGAAGCTGTTTTCACCGGCCACCACCAGTTCACTGTCGAGGTCGAGCTCTTGCAACAGGCTCGCGGTGTCCGCCCCGGACAAGCCCACCGCGGACATCTGCCCGCAACCTTTGGTCAGGCCCTGCAGACGACTGCGATGGAAGATCACCCGGGTAGCATCGTTCAGCGTCAGCGCACCGCAGGCCCAGGCAGCGGCGACTTCGCCGACGCTATGGCCGATCACGGCCACTGGCAACAGACCTTTTGCGGCCAGCATGCGGGTGACGCCCACTTGCAGGGCGAACAAGGCCGGCTGGGCAATTTCCGTCAAGCGATAGCGCTCATTGCCATTCTCGCCCGCCAATTCGGCCAGCAGCGAATAACCCGACAACGCCTGGAAAACCCTGTCGACCTCGGCAACCGCGGCGTGGAACACGCTGTCGGCGAGCAATGTCTTGCCCATGCCCTGCCACTGCGAACCATTGCCGGAGTAGACGAATACCGGGCCTTTGGGTTGTTCGAGAGCGGTGCCGCTCTCCACCACCGAGGACAAGCCCGAGACCGCCGGGTCCGCGGCAAAATCCACCAGCGCCTGGGCACTCTCTTGCGCATCGGCGGCAAACACCACCACCCGCCGCGGATGCAAATCCCGGCCAAACAGCGCCTGATAGGCGACGTCGTACAGGTTTGCCTCGGGGCTGGCGCTGATGAACTGCGCGAGTTGTTCCGCGGTGGCGGCCAGCCCCGCGCTGTCCTTGGCAGTCACCATCAAGGGCACCGAACGGGCGCCGGCAACGGGTGCGGGGGCAGCGACCGGGGTTTCATGACTCTGCAGAATGACGTGGGCATTGGCCCCGCCGAAACCGAAGGAGTTGACGCCGACCACCAGCCTGCCACTCGGCTTGAGCGCTTGCGTCTCGGTGACCACGCTGAGATTGAGCGCGGTGAACGGGATCTTCGGATTCAGCTTGTTGATGCCGATGGTCGCGGGCACCTTGCGTTCAATCACGCAGAACAGCGCCTTCATCAGGCCGGCGACTCCGGAGGCAGCTTCCAGGTGACCGATGTTGCTTTTGATCGAGCCGATCAACAGCGGTTGATCCGCCGGGCGCTGCTGGCCCAGGGCTTCACCGATGGCCCGGCTTTCGATCGGATCGCCGACCGGGGTCCCGGTGCCGTGGGCTTCGAGATAATCGATCTCGGTCGGGGCAATGCCCGCCGTGGCATAGGCCTGCTTCATCAGGGCGATCTGCGCATCGGCGCTCGGTACGGTCAGGCTCGACTTGCGGCCATCGGTATTGGCGGCACTGCCGGCAACCACGGCGAGGATCTGGTTACCGTCCTCGAGCGCCTTGTCGTAATCCTTGAGGAAGAACAGCCCTGCCCCTTCGGAACGGACATACCCATCGGCGGACTCATCGAACACATGGCATTGCCCGGTGCGCGAGAGCATCGAGGCCTTGGAAAAGATCAGGAAGCCGAACGGGTGCAGATGCAGGCTGATGCCGCCGGTAATCGCCTGGTCGATATCGCCATTCTGAATCGCCTGGCACGCCTGGTGGAAGGCAATCAGCGACGAAGAACAGGCCGTATCGATGGCCATGCTCGGGCCTTGCAGGTCGTAGAAAAACGACAGGCGATTGGCCGCGATGCTTAAGGTATTGCCGGTGGCGGTGGCGGCCTCAATCGTGCCCAGGTCATGGGTCATGCGATAGGCGTAATCGGTGCTGGCGATCCCCAGGTAAACCCCACAGTCGCTGCCGCGCATGCTCGAGGGCTTGACCCCGGCATTCTCGAACGCCTCCCAGCCCAGTTCCAGCAGCAGGCGCTGCTGCGGATCCATGACCGCGGCTTCACGGGGGGAAATATTGAAAAAGCCCGCGTCGAAGGTGGAGATATCGCCCAGGGAGCCCGAGGCAAAGGTATAGGAAGTAGCGGGATGGGCTTTGTCGGGGTGCAAGAACTCGTCTTTGGACCAACGAGAAAAATCCACCTCGGTAATAAAACTTCGCCCCGCCAGCAAATCCTGCCAAAAAGTTGCAGAAGTGGAGCCTGGAAAACGGAACGAAGCCCCTATAATTGCAACTTTCTTGCGCATTGCTGAATCCACCTTTTTTAAATTCCCGGCGATAACCATCACTTCTTATGATGGCTGAAGACAGTCAACATCCATTGACCCGAACACCGGGAAAGTTATCTACATTTTATTAACGTTCATGACTCTAATTATTATTAAGTTGACCCGATAAAAAACCTTTGAGACGCCGTCACTACCGACAGGCGGTTCACACTGCCTTTGGGTATCAAAATCGGCCGCGAATCATACGCTGCCAGCCCCCCTCAGGGAAACCCTGAAAAGCCCCCAATCTCGACTGTTCACGCCCCTCGATCCCACAGAAGCACCCAGCTCCGGGGGGTTGCCTGCAACCACTGATTCGAGACCGGCGCCGATCATGGAAAAATAGGCTCAATAAATCCCCGACACTGCCGACAACCCGACAAAGCCTTGCGGATTGATAAAAACATGCGTAATAACCAGCCCACCACACAACGTGAACGCACCTTCCCCGCTCAGCAACGGTTGATTTCCACCACCGATGCCAAAGGCGTGATCACCTACTGCAACGACGCGTTCGTCGAGATCAGCGGTTATTCCCGCGAGGAGCTGGTCCGGGCGCCGCATAACCTGGTCCGTCACCCCGACGTCCCGGCCGCGGTGTTCGCCCATATGTGGGGCACCCTGAAACAAGGCTTGCCGTGGATGGGCATTGTCAAGAATCGTTGCAAGAGCGGTGACCACTATTGGGTCAACGCCTATGTCACACCGGTGTTCGAAGGCAACCAGGTAGTCGGTTTCGAGTCGGTCCGGGTCAAACCCACCGCCGAACAGATCCGCCGCGCCGAAGCGCTCTACCAACGCATCAACCAGGGCAAGTCGGCTATCCCCAAGCGGGACTCATGGCTGCCGGTGCTGCAAGACTGGCTGCCGTTCATCATGGTCAGCCAGCTGAGTTTCCTGATTGGTATCTGGCTCAATTCCCATTGGGGCTTCGCCCTCGCGGCAGGGCTGTCGGTGCCGCTCGGCCTGCTCGGCTTGAGCTGGCAGCAGCGCGGCCTCAAACGCTTGCTGCGCCTGGCCGAACAGACCACCTCGGACCCGCTGATCGCCCAGATGTACACCGACAGTCGCGGCGACCAGGCACGCCTGGAGATGTCCATCCTCAGCCAGGAAGCCCGTCTGAAAACCTGCCTGACCCGGCTCCAGGACACCGCCGAGCACCTGAACGAGCAAGCGCGCCAGTCCGACGCCCTGGCGCACAAGAGCTCGACCGGGCTTGAGCGCCAGCGGGTCGAGACCGAGCAAGTGGCGACCGCCGTCAACCAGATGGCGGCCACTACCCAGGAAGTTGCGAGCCATGTGCAGCGCACCGCCGACGCCACCCAGGAAGCCAATCGCCTGACCAGCCGCGGTCGCGACATAGCCGGTGAAACCCGCGAGGCCATCCAGCGCCTGTCGGTGGTGGTCGGCGAAACCGGCGCCACCGTGACCCAACTGGCCAAGGACAGCAATGAAATCGGCGGGGTGGTCGATGTGATCAAGGGCATCGCCGACCAGACCAACCTGCTGGCGCTGAACGCTGCCATCGAAGCGGCCCGCGCCGGGGAAATGGGTCGCGGGTTTGCGGTGGTGGCCGATGAAGTGCGGCAACTGGCACAACGCACCAGCGAGTCCACCGGGCAGATCCACAGCCTGATCGCCAAGCTGCAGCAGACTGCCAACACCGCCGTGCAAACCATGGACGCCGGCCATCGCCAGGCCGAAGAAGGTGTCGCCCGAGTGCTCGAGGCCGACAAGGCCTTGGTGGGGATCAGCGAAGCGGTAGCCCACATCACCGACATGACCACCCAGATCGCCGCCGCCACCGAAGAACAAAGCGCCGTGGCCGAAGAGATCAGCCGCAATATCAGCACCATTGCGCAGCTGGCGGACCAGACTTCGGAACAGGCCCAGCACTCGGCGCTGTTGAGTGAAGAGCTGAACAAAACCGCGAGTAGCCAGTATTCGTTGGTGGAGCGATTTAACCGCTGACAGCCGCTGCAAAGACAAAAACCCGGGAGGTGATACTTCCGGGTTTTTTATTGCCTGAGGGAAATCAGCTCAGGGATGGTGCGTTCTGATCCGAAATCCACCCCTCACCCTCTCCCCAAGGGGCATAGGTATCTACACATTTTTTGATGCTTGGCAGGGCGTAGCAGCTGTCGAGTAGAACGAGGCAGCGTCCGGCTGCGAAGCAGCCGTAAGACCCTGCACCTCGGTGCTTCAGATAAACCGCGAGCACAGGCTTTACGAGGACTCCGTCCTCGGACGCTGCCTCGTTCCACTCGACAGCTGCTACGGAAGTTCTAGCCTTTCGAGATGTGTAGATACCCATGCCCAAGGGGGCGAGGGGACTGATTGGGGGTTATTCAAGATTTACTGCGACCTGAAAAACCTGTTTCGAATCCATAATCGACACGATTTTTCAGGTCGCAGCATACAAACAGACATCTCGGTCAGTCCCCTCGCCTCCTTGGGGCGGTCCGACGTTTCGGGAGGGTTAGGGTGAGGGGTGGGTTTTGAGCCTGGCAAATAATCCAAAGCCATCCCGCAAAAAAATGACTCTTAACTGACCGGCATTGGTTCAATGCCCGCCCACAGGATTTGTCTAAACAATACCCGGTGTTCGCTGGCGGAGAGTTTTAATCGCTGACAGCCCTATTTGCAAGAAACCTCAAAGAACCCAAAGACTCGACACCGAGATTTTTAATTTCTCGCCTTATCCTCGATACAAACTCTCACTAACTAAAAAGACCGCAAGTCAACTGTCAACCCTGACAGTTGACCAAAGATCAAAAGCCCACAACACTCGCGCACAACAACTTTCAAACCTTCTCTATCAGCAAAAACCGCGAGAACGGGTATGAAAACAAAAATCGCCGGAATCGTTTTATTGATTGTCACTGTGGGGATTAGTGCTGTATTGCTTTTCCTGAAAGGCGCCTACTTTCATGACCGCGGCCCTCCTCCGCCAACCTTCAGTGCATCCGAAGTGGCGGATGCAGAATATCCCTTCATGGCGTACATCATCACCCAGCCGGTCAACACCAATAACACTCAGTGTGGCGGGACCTTGATCGCGTCGAACCTGGTATTGACCGCCGCACAGTGCGTGGTCAAGTTTGTCCCCGGCACTCAGGTCTGGATTGGTCGCACCGTGCGCAGCGATGCAACCCAAGGTTATGTACGCACAGCAACTCAACGAGTGTATTGGAATTCACTGTTGGATATGGCGGTATTAAAACTGGATAAGGAAGTGACCGGCGTCGTTCCGATTGCCATGCCAGACAACGATACAGAATATCGAAAACCGGGAAATTATTTTATAACGACAGGCTGGGGCAGAATGCCGGACGGCAAGTATCCAGACCGCCTGCATCAAGTTGAAGTGCCGTATGTTTCCCATGGCATTGATTGCCGGGGTTCAACCTGGGAAGCGTTTTTGTGTGCGGGTGGAGAAGTTGGCAAGGATGCGTGCATCGGTGATTCCGGTGGCCCTTTGTTCGTGAAGATTGAGCGCGGGCGATTCCTCCAGGTGGGTATGGTTAGCGCGGGTCACGGATGCGGCATTACTGCTGACCCTGGATTTTATGTAGATCTGAGCAATGAGAAAGTGGCGAGAATTATTTCCGAGATTATTTCCGCGCAAAAACTGGCAACAGCTTCCAACACCTGGTTTTTTCGGGGAGAACAGAACCACGTGCTATTGAATGATGAACTGAGCAAAGTGACGACGTTGCCGGTTTACAGGTTTTAGGGCCGCTGCGCATCGCCACAGATCACCATAGGTATATCTACACATCTTTTTTTGTTCTAGCTCTCGTAGCAGCTGCCGAGCCTGCGAGGCTGCGTTCGGCCGCGAAGCGGTCGTTAAATCAGGCAACGGGTTCTTTCAAGTAAACCGCGCACTCAGGATTTGCGAGGACTCCGTCCTCGAACGCAGCCTCGCAGGCTCGGCAGCTGCTACGGACTCGGCACTGTTATGCACAGTTCACAGAAGAAATCCGGCTACTTTTTCGGCCGCTGATTGCAAATGCTGTTCATGACTAAACCCCGATACCTTCAACGGCTTCAAGTCATGGTCGGCAGCGGCCAGCCAATACACCTCGATACTCGGCACCAACTCATAGCCTTCTACCGCCGCACGATTACCCAATGCATCCCGCTCGCCCTGCACGATCAAGGTCGGGGTCTTGAGTTCGGCCAGATGCGCCACTCGTGGCTTTTCCGGTTTGCCGACGGCATAGAACGGATACCCCAGGCATACCAGCGCATCCGCCGCCAATTCATCCGCCAGTAAACTGGCCATGCGCCCGCCCATCGACTTGCCGCCGATGGCCAGGCGCCCAGCGACATGACGCCGCACGAGGGCATACACCTCGCGCCAGCATTCCAGCAGTTTCGGCGCCGGATTGGGTGGGCGTTTACCGCCGTCCAGGCGTCGTTGCGCCATGTAGGGAAACTCGAAGCGCAACACGTTGACCCCATGCCCGGCAAGGCGTGCAGCCATGTCGTGCATGAAGCCACTGTCCATCGGCGCACCGGCACCGTGGGCGAGAATCAGCGTGCGCGGCTCGGCTTTCGCCGCCGTGGCTGAGGCAGCATTCCACAGCCAGCCATGCTCCGTCACACACCGCAGCCATTGATCCCCGTCAATACTGGCCTTGTGCTCTTTGCCCATGCTTACCTCGCATTTAGTCTGCCTATAACTCCAGAAGAAGTGAGCGCGCCGTCGCCATGCGCAGTCGCTCTTGCTTCAGCTGAACCGTGGATGGGGAACCATGAACACTTCTAACAGTACCGCCTATAACTACAAGGTGGTCCGCCAATTCGCCATTATGACGGTGGTGTGGGGCATCGTCGGTATGGGGCTCGGGGTTTTTCTCGCGGCTCAATTGGTCTGGCCTGAACTCAACTTCAATTTGCCGTGGACCAGCTTCGGGCGTCTGCGCCCGTTGCACACCAACGCAGTGATCTTCGCCTTCGGCGGTTGCGCACTGTTCGCGGCGTCCTTCTACTCGGTCCAACGCACCTGCCAGACGCAGCTGTTTGCGCCGAAAGTCGCCGCGTTCTGCTTCTGGGGCTGGCAACTGGTGATCCTGCTGGCGGCCATCACCCTGCCGCTGGGCTACACCAGTTCCAAGGAATACGCCGAGCTGGAATGGCCGATCGATATCCTGATCACCATTGTCTGGGTCGCCTACGCCGTGGTGTTCTTCGGCACCCTGGCCAAGCGCAAGACCAGGCATATCTATGTCGGTAACTGGTTCTTCGGTGCGTTCATCATCACCGTGGCGATCCTGCACCTGGTCAACAACATGGAGTTGCCGATCAGCATGACCAAGTCCTACTCGGTGTATGCCGGTGCGACCGATGCCATGGTTCAGTGGTGGTATGGCCACAACGCGGTAGGCTTCTTCCTCACGGCGGGCTTCCTCGGGATGATGTACTACTTCGTGCCGAAACAGGCCGAGCGCCCGGTGTACTCCTATCGCCTGTCGATCGTGCACTTCTGGGCACTGATCACCCTCTACATCTGGGCCGGCCCGCACCACTTGCACTACACCGCGCTGCCGGACTGGGCACAGTCGCTGGGCATGGTGATGTCGCTGATCCTGCTGGCTCCAAGCTGGGGCGGGATGATCAACGGCATGATGACGCTCTCCGGCGCCTGGCATAAGTTGCGCAGCGACCCGATCCTGCGGTTCCTGGTGGTGTCCCTGGCGTTCTACGGCATGTCGACCTTCGAAGGTCCGATGATGGCCATCAAGACGGTCAACGCGCTGTCCCACTACACCGACTGGACCATCGGCCACGTACACGCCGGTGCGCTGGGTTGGGTAGCGATGATCTCGATTGGCGCCATCTACCACATGATCCCGAAAATCTTCGGCCGTCCGGCCATGCACAGCGTCGGTCTGATCAACGCGCACTTCTGGCTCGCGACCATCGGCACCGTGCTCTACATCGCTTCGATGTGGGTCAACGGCATCGCCCAGGGCCTTATGTGGCGCGCAGTCAACGCAGACGGCACGCTGACCTACTCCTTCGTCGAAACCCTGGTGGCCAGCCACCCAGGCTTCATCGTGCGGCTGGTGGGTGGTGCGATCTTCTTCAGCGGCATGTTGCTGATGGCTTACAACACCTGGCGCACCGTGCGCGCAGCCCAGCCTGCCGAAGCCGTCGCTGCGGCGCAGATCGCCTGAGGAGTCCGTCATGAAACACGAAACAATCGAAAAAAACGTCGGCCTGCTGTTGTTGTTGATGGTCCTGGCCGTGAGCATCGGCGGCCTGACCCAGATCGTCCCGCTGTTCTTTCAGGACGTGACCAACAAGCCGGTGGAAGGCATGAAGCCCTACACCGCGCTGCAACTCGAAGGTCGTGACATCTATATCCGCGAGGGCTGCGTCGGCTGCCATTCGCAGATGATCCGTCCGTTCCGCGCCGAGACCGAGCGCTACGGGCACTACTCGGTGGCCGGCGAAAGCGTCTGGGATCACCCGTTCCTGTGGGGCTCCAAGCGCACCGGTCCGGACCTGGCCCGGGTCGGCGGTCGCTACTCCGAAGACTGGCACCGCGCGCACTTGTACAACCCGCGCAACGTGGTACCGGAATCGAAGATGCCCGGCTATCCATGGCTGGTGGACAACCAGGTCGACAGCAGCCACACCGAAACCAAGCTACGCGCCATGCGCACCCTGGGCGTGCCGTACACCGACGTCGACATTGCCGGTGCCAGCGACTCGCTCAAGGGCAAGACCGAAATGGACGCACTGGTCGCCTATCTGCAAGTGCTTGGCACTGCGATCAAGAGCAAGAGGTGAGCCATGGGTTTTGAACTCGATAGTGGAATGATCCGCGGCCTTGGCACGCTGGTGGTGATGATCGCCTTCATCGGCCTGTCGCTCTGGGTGTTCAACGCCAAGCGCAACCCGGAGTTCGCCCAGGCGCGGCTGCTGCCGTTTGCCGATGAACCGGGCACGGCCTCCCTTCAATCTGATGAAGCCCAACCTGCAACAAGGAGCATTCGGCCATGACCACCTTCTGGAGTACGTGGATCTGCGTACTGACCATCGGCAGCCTGATCGGTCTGACCTGGCTGCTGATCGGTACACGCAAGGGCGAAACCAAGGGCAGCACTGACCAGACCATGGGCCACAGCTTCGACGGCATCGAGGAGTATGACAATCCGCTGCCGCAATGGTGGTTCATGCTGTTCGCCGGCACCCTGGTATTTGCCGTGGGTTACTTGATCCTTTACCCCGGCCTGGGCAACTGGAAAGGCATCCTGCCGGGTTATGAAAACGGCTGGACCGGTGTGCACGAGTGGGAAAAGGAAATGGAAAAGGCCGACGCTAAATTTGGGCCGATCTTCGCCAAATTCGCGGCCATGCCCCTGGAAGAAGTGGCTAAAGACCCGCTGGCGTTGAAAATGGGCGGTCGCCTGTTTGCCTCCAATTGCGCGGTGTGCCACGGCTCGGATGCCAAGGGCGCTTTCGGCTTCCCGAACCTCGTCGACAACCACTGGCGCTGGGGCGGCAACACCGACACCATCAAGACCACCATCATGGGTGGGCGCATGGCGGCGATGCCGGCCTGGGGCGAAATGCTCGGTGAGAACGGCGTGAAGAATGTCGCGGCTTATGTGCGTAATGGACTGGCCGGGCTGCCACTGCCTGCCGACAGCAGCGTCGATCTGCACGCCGGACAGCAAGCGTTCGGCACTATGTGCGTGGCGTGCCACGGTCCTGCCGGGCAAGGCGTGCAGGCCATGGGCGCGCCGAACCTGACGCAACCCGCCGGCTTCATCTACGGCACCAGCCTGGCACAACTGCAACAGACCATTCGCCATGGTCGCCAAGGCCATATGCCAGCACAGACCGAGCTACTCGGTAATGACAAGGTGCAATTGCTGGCCGCCTACGTGTACAGCCTGTCTCATGACGCTACCCACGAAGGAGAGTTGGCGCTGGACAAGAAACAGTAACCGTCCATCGTTTCGCTGCCGCATCCGCTCAGGATGCGGCAGTTCCCTGCTTCTGCGCGACCAAGTGTCGCACCCTCCCAAAGTCCTTCTTCCCAGTCTAGAGATTCGGGTTTAAGCTTTTCCGTTGGTGGAACGGCACGCGCCGGCCACGGCTAACTGTAACCGATGCGTTCGACGATTGTGCTCGATGGACAGGCCGCAAAGGCCGGTTTATAACGCCTGTCGAGCACGTTACCGTCTCCCGGCTGACCCCCGGTTTCAACACACCCGGTTACATCTAGCCATTACCCCTGGTCTTTTCCATCCTCCGTGGCGGTTGTCCAAGGTCATTTTTGTCCTTACTCGGCGCATGGAAAGGCCGCAGAATAAGCCTCGGAAAGAATTGACCAGGGTCAAGGCGCGTTGCAATGGCACCTTGCTTTCTCCATACTTGCGACCGTTTTTTACCCTAATAAAACACCCAAACCGTGGAACCTTAGAATGAGCACAGCAATCAGTCCGACTGCTTATAACTATAAGGTAGTCCGCCAGTTCGCCATCATGACGGTGGTCTGGGGGATCCTTGGCATGGGGCTTGGTGTCTTCATCGCCTCACAGCTTGTATGGCCGGAATTGAATTTTGGCCTGCCGTGGACGACTTTTGGACGCTTACGCCCATTGCACACCAACCTGGTGATTTTTGCCTTCGGTGGTTGTGCATTGTTTGCCACTTCTTATTATGTCGTGCAGCGAACCTGCCAAACGCGACTGATTTCCGACAAATTGGCGGCCTTCACCTTCTGGGGATGGCAGGCAGTAATAGTCGGCGCGATCATTACCTTGCCGCTGGGTTACACCACCACCAAGGAATACGCGGAACTGGAATGGCCATTGGCTATTTTGCTGGCCATCGTCTGGGTGACCTACGGTGCGGTGTTCTTCGGTACCATCACCCAGCGCAAGACCAAGCACATCTATGTGGGTAACTGGTTCTACGGTGCCTTCATCGTCGTGACGGCGATGCTGCACATCGTCAACCACGCGTCGCTGCCGGTGAGTTTCTTCAAGTCCTACTCGGCCTACGCCGGTGCGACTGATGCGATGATCCAGTGGTGGTACGGCCACAACGCGGTGGGTTTCTTCCTGACCACCGGCTTCCTGGGGATGATGTACTACTTCGTGCCGAAACAGGCCGAGCGTCCGATCTACTCCTATCGCCTGTCGATCGTGCATTTCTGGGCGCTGATCACCCTGTACATCTGGGCCGGTCCGCACCACCTGCACTACACCGCACTGCCGGACTGGGCTCAGTCCCTGGGCATGGCGATGTCGATCATCCTCCTGGCGCCAAGCTGGGGCGGCATGATCAACGGCATGATGACCCTGTCGGGCGCCTGGCATAAGCTGCGCACCGACCCGATCCTGCGGTTCCTGGTGGTGTCCCTGGCGTTCTACGGCATGTCGACCTTCGAAGGTCCGATGATGGCGATCAAGACCGTCAACTCGCTGTCGCACTACACCGACTGGACCATCGGCCACGTACACGCCGGTGCCTTGGGCTGGGTAGCGATGATCTCGATCGGCGCCGTCTACCACATGATCCCGAAACTGTACGGTCGCACGCAGATGCACAACATCGGCATGATCAACACGCACTTCTGGCTCGCGACCATCGGTACCGTGCTCTACATCGCTTCGATGTGGGTCAACGGCATCACCCAGGGTCTGATGTGGCGTGCAATCAACGATGACGGGACCCTCACCTACTCCTTCGTCGAAGCGCTGCAAGCCAGCCATCCTGGTTTCATCGTTCGTGCCCTGGGCGGTGCGTTCTTTGCCAGCGGCATGCTGTTCATGGCCTACAACGTATGGCGTACCGTACGTGCCTCGAACCCGGTTGAAGCCAAAGCCGCTGAACAGATTGCTGTAGTTGGAGCTCACTGATGAAGCATGAAGCAGTCGAGAAGAATATTGGCCTGCTGGCCTTCTTCATGGTCATCGCCGTCAGCATCGGCGGCCTGACCCAGATCGTTCCGCTGTTTTTCCAGGACGTCACCAACAAGCCGGTCGAAGGCATGAAGCCGCGTACCGCGCTGGAACTGGAAGGCCGCGACATTTACATCGCCAACGGTTGTGTCGGCTGCCACTCGCAGATGATCCGTCCGTTCCGTGCCGAAACCGAACGTTATGGCCACTACTCGGTAGCCGGTGAAAGCGTCTGGGACCACCCGTTCCTGTGGGGTTCCAAGCGTACCGGTCCGGACCTGGCCCGGGTCGGCGGTCGTTACTCCGATGACTGGCAGCGTGCGCATTTGTACAACCCGCGCAACGTAGTGCCCGAGTCGAAAATGCCGGCCTACCCGTTCCTCGTGGAAAACAAGCTCGACGGCAAAGACACCGCGAAGAAAATGGAAGTCTTGCGCACGCTCGGCACCCCTTACACCGACGAAGACATCGCCGGTGCCCAGGATGCTGTGAAGGGCAAAACCGAAATGGACGCGCTGGTGGCCTATCTGCAAGGCCTGGGCACCATCATCAAAAGCAAACGGTGATTTAGATGGATATCGGGATGATTCGTGGCCTGGGCACCGTTGTCGTAATGGTGGCCTTTATCGGTCTGGCCTTGTGGGTGTTCAGCCCCAAGCGCAAATCCGAGTTTGAAGACGCGACCTTGCTGCCTTTCGCGGATGATCCCGAAGCCATCAAGCACGTCGAGCAAGCTTCTAGGAGTAACAAAGAATGACTACGTTCTGGAGTCTGTACGTCACAGTCCTCAGTCTGGGTACGATCTTCACCCTGACCTGGCTGCTGCTGTCGACCCGCAAGGGCCAGCGCGCCGAACAGACAGATGAAACGGTTGGCCACTCCTTCGACGGCATCGAGGAGTACGACAACCCGTTGCCGAAATGGTGGTTCATGCTGTTCGTCGGCACCATCATCTTCGCCCTGGGCTACCTGGTGCTGTACCCGGGCCTGGGTAACTGGAAAGGCCTGCTGCCCGGCTACAACTACCTGGACACCGAGAAGCAGACTGCATTCGCCAACGGCCAGACCGGCTGGACCGGCGTGCACGAGTGGGAAAAGGAAATGGCTAAATCGGACGCCAGGTTCGGTCCGATCTTCGCCAAGTTCGCTTCCATGCCGATCGAAGAAGTGGCCAAGGATCCGCAAGCCTTGAAGATGGGTGGCCGTCTGTTCGCCTCCAACTGCTCGGTCTGCCACGGTTCCGACGCCAAAGGTGCCTATGGCTTCCCTAACCTGACCGACGCCAACTGGCGCTGGGGCGGTGAACCGGAACTCATCAAGACCACCATCATGGGTGGCCGTCATGCGGTCATGCCAGCCTGGTCCGAAGTCATCGGCGAGCAAGGCGTCGCCGACGTTGCGGCTTTCGTGCTGACCAACCTCGACGGCCGCAAATTGCCGGAAGGCAGCAAAGCCGATCCGGTTGCCGGCCAGAAGCTGTTCGCCGCCAACTGCGTCGCGTGCCACGGCCCGCAAGGCAAAGGCACCCCGGCAATGGGCGCACCTGACCTGACCCACCCGGAGGGGTTCATCTACGGCTCGAGCTTCGCTCAGCTGCAGCAGAGCATCCGCCACGGTCGCCAGGGCCAGATGCCTGCCCAGGAACAACTGCAAGGGAACGACAAGGTTCACCTGCTGGCCGCTTACGTCTACAGCCTGTCTCACGGTGAGAAAGCTGCGGTTGCGGACGCCCAGTAAGGCAAACGCTTGATGCAACAAAAAACGGCCCCGCCAATGAAGATTGGCGGGGCCGTTTTGTTTATGGCGACGCGGTAATGGGCCCCGTGTAGCAGCTGCCGAGCTTTGCGAGGCTGCGTTCGGTTGCGTAGCAATCGTAGAACATGCGCCCTTGGGCAACCTGACACACCGTAGTGTCTGGTTTTGCGACTGCTGCGCAGCCGAACGCAGCCTCGCGGAGCTCGGCAGCTGCTACGAGGGATTGAGTTGAACATGCGCCCTTGGGCAACCTGACACACCGTAGTGTCTGGTTTTGCGACTGCTGCGCAGCCGAACGCAGCCTCGCGGAGCTCGGCAGCTGCTACGAGGGTCGAGGTGCCGTCAGGAAAGTCGGGATTGAACGCTCCTGGACGAAAATTCATCCATGCTTTACAAGTCAATTGACTCACATCAAGAATTGTTACACTTGCTACACCATCTCTGCTTTTCTCCCAACGCGACTAAAGGTCGCACCCTTGACCTGGAGCTACAGGCGTATCATTGCGCCACTGCAATACCTTTTTGACCGCGGTCGGCATGTACTGACCGGGGCATTTTTCCACTGCCGTGGGATGCAATGATGAGCAATCAGATTCCGGTACACGACGTTACCCCGCCTGCCAAAAATTCGAATAACACCGTCGATCTCTACGCCTCTCGGGAAAAAATCTACACCCGCGCCTTCACCGGCCTGTACCGCAACCTGCGGATGATGGGCGGTGCCGGGCTGTTTCTGCTGTATTTCGGTACGGTCTGGCTGAGCTGGGGTGGCCATCAGGCCGTCTGGTGGAATCTGCCGGAGCGCAAATTCTTCATCTTTGGCGCGACCTTCTGGCCGCAGGATTTCATCCTGCTCTCCGGCATCCTGATCGTCGCCGCCTTCGGCCTGTTCTTCATCACCGTCTATGCCGGGCGCGTCTGGTGCGGCTATACCTGCCCGCAGAGCGTCTGGACCTGGATCTATATGTGGTGCGAGAAGGTCACCGAAGGCGACCGCAACCAGCGCATCAAACTGGACAAGGCGCCGATGAGCGCCAACAAGTTCCTGCGCAAGGTCACTAAACACAGCCTCTGGCTGCTGATCGGTTTTGTCACCGGCATGACCTTTGTCGGTTATTTCTCGCCGATTCGTGAACTGACCATCGACTTCTTCACCGGCCAGGCCGACGGCTGGTCGTATTTCTGGGTCGGTTTCTTCACCCTCGCGACCTACGGCAACGCCGGCTGGTTGCGCGAGCAGGTGTGCATCTACATGTGCCCCTATGCGCGCTTCCAGAGCGTGATGTTCGACAAAGACACGATGATCGTCTCCTACGACCCGCGTCGCGGTGAAGTTCGCGGCCCGCGCAAGAAAGAAGCCGACTACAAGGCCATGGGCCTGGGCGACTGCATCGACTGCACCATGTGTGTTCAGGTCTGCCCGACCGGTATCGACATTCGCGATGGCCTGCAGGTCGAATGCATCGGCTGCGCCGCCTGCATCGACGCCTGCGACAGCATCATGGACAAGATGAACTACCCGCGCGGACTGATCAGTTACACCACCGAGCACAACCTTTCCGGGCAAAAAACCAATAAACTGCGCCCGCGCCTGCTCGGTTATGCGGCGGTACTGCTGATGATGATCGGCCTGTTGATGGGCGCATTCTTCATGCGCTCGCTGGTCGGATTCGACGTCAGCAAGGACCGGGTGCTTTATCGTGAGAATGCCGAAGGCCGGATCGAGAACGTCTACAGCCTGAAAGTCATGAACAAGGACCAGCGCGACCACACCTACCTGTTGGAAGCCTCTGGCCTGCCGGACCTCAAGCTGCAAGGCAAGCGCGAGATCAAGGTCGCTGCCGGCGAGATCTTCAGCATGCCGGTCGAGTTGTCGAGCGCGCCGGAACAACTGCCGTCGAGCACCAACGAGGTGAAATTCACCCTCAAGGATGCCGATGACCCGGACGTGCACATTGAAGCCAAGAGCCGTTTCATCGGCCCACAAATTCGTTGAGAGAAGTCACCATGCCCGCAGCAAACGCCGTAAGCCCTTGGTACAAGCATCTTTGGCCGTGGATCATTATCGGCATCCTGGCCTGTTCGATCACCCTGACCTTGTCGATGGTGACCATCGCGGTGAACAACCCGGACAACCTGGTCAACGACAATTATTACGAGGCCGGTAAAGGCATCAATCGCTCGCTGGACCGTGAACTGCTGGCCCAGACCCTGCAACTGCGTGCCAGCATGCATCTGGACGGAGTGACCGGCGAAGTCGAGTTGCGCCTGAACGGCAACAGCCAGCCGAAAAGCCTGGAGCTGAACCTGATCTCGCCGACCCAGCCGGAGAAGGATCGCAAGATCACCCTGGCGCAGAGTGATAGCGACCAGGGCCGCTATATCGGCCAGCTGACCGACAAGATCGAAGGCCGGCGTTTCGTCGAATTGCTCGGTGTGCAGGATGGCCAGACCTGGCGTATGTTCGAGGAAGAGCAGGTCAGCCACGACAAGGATTTGCTGCTCGGTGATGAGCCGCTGCAGGGTGCGGAAGATCTGAAAAAATAAACTGATCTGTAGGAGCTGCCGCAGGCTGCGATCTTTTGATCTTGGTTTTGCGGCGCTCCTGGAAAGATCGCAGAGCTTGCGGAAGATCTGTAGGAGCTGCCGCAGGCTGCGATCTTTTGATCTTGGTTTTGCGGCGCTCCTGGAAAGATCGCAGAGCTTGCGGAAGATTTGTAGGAGCTGCCGCAGGCTGCGATCTTTTGATCTTGGTTTTGCGGCGCTCCTGGAAAGATCGCAGCCTCGTTTCACTCGTCAGCTCCTACGCTCCTACGCTCCTACGCTCCTACGGCGATGAGGCCCTCCCGGACGATATAGACTCCACCCAATGACCACTCCAACCCCCTGCTACCACTGCGCCCTGCCCGTCCCTGCCGGCAGCCGGTTTACCGCCGTCGTTCTGGGCGAAACCCGCGAGCTTTGCTGTCCGGGATGCCAGGCCGTGGCCGAGGCGATTGTCGCCGGGGGCCTGGAAAGCTATTACAGCCATCGCAGCGAAGCCTCGGCCAACCCCGAGGCGCTGCCGGTGCAGCTGGTGGACGAGCTGGCGCTGTACGACCGCGCCGATGTCCAGCAACCTTTTGTCCGCCACGAAGGCGATCTCGCCGAAACCACCCTGCTGATGGAAGGCATCAGCTGCGCCGCCTGCGGCTGGCTGATCGAGAAACACCTGCGCAGCCTGCCAGCGGTGGCCGAAGCACGCTTGAATCTGTCCAACCATCGCTTGCACGTGCGCTGGGTCGACAGCCAGTTGCCGCTGAGCAAGGTGCTCAGCGAACTGCGGCACATCGGTTATGCCGCGCATCCGTATCAAGCCGACCGCGCCGCCGAACAGCTGGCCGGTGAAAACCGCCTGGCCCTGCGGCAATTGGGGGTCGCCGGGTTGCTGTGGTTCCAGGCGATGATGGCGACCATGGCCACCTGGCCGGAATTCAATATCGACCTGAGCCCCGAGCTGCACACCATCCTGCGCTGGGTCGCGCTGTTCCTCACCACCCCGATCGTGTTCTACAGCTGCGCGCCGTTCTTCAAGGGCGCCATGCGCGACCTGCGCACCCGCCACCTGACCATGGATGTTTCGGTGTCGCTGGCCATCGGCAGCGCGTTTATCGCCGGTATCTGGACCGCGATCACCGGGGTCGGCGAACTGTATTTCGATGCGGTCGGCATGTTTGCCCTGTTCCTGCTGGCCGGGCGTTACCTGGAGCGCCGCGCCCGGGAACGCACCGCCGCGGCCACCGCGCAGCTGGTGAATTTACTGCCCGCCTCCTGCCTGCGCATGAGCGCTGACGGCCAGAACGAGCGCATCCTGCTCAGCGAATTGCGCCTGGGCGACCGGGTGCTGGTGCATCCCGGAGCGATTCTGCCGGCCGACGGCAAGATCCTCGACGGCCAGTCGAGCATTGATGAGTCGCTGCTGACCGGCGAGTACCTGCCACAACCGCGCACCCTGGGCGACGCGGTCACCGCCGGCACCCTGAACGTCGAAGGTGCGCTGACCGTCGAAGTACTGGCCCTGGGCCAGGACACCCGGCTGTCAGCCATCGTCCGCCTGCTGGATCGGGCCCAGGCGGAAAAACCCCGGCTGGCGGAAATCGCCGACCGCGCCGCGCAATGGTTCCTGTTGCTGTCGCTGATCGCCGCGGCGGTCATCGGCCTGTTGTGGTGGCAGCTGGACTCTTCCCGGGCGTTCTGGATCGTCCTGGCGATGCTGGTGGCTACTTGCCCGTGCGCGCTGTCCCTGGCCACCCCGACTGCGCTGACCGCCGCCACCGGCACCCTGCACAAACTCGGCCTGCTGTTGACTCGCGGCCATGTGCTCGAAGGTCTGAATCAGATCGACACAGTGATTTTCGACAAGACCGGGACCCTCACCGAAGGGCGCCTGGTGCTGCGCTCGATCCGGGCGCTGGGTGCGCTGGGCAGTGACCAGTGCCTGGGCCTCGCCGCCGCCCTGGAAAACCGTTCCGAACATCCGATCGCCCGGGCGTTCGGCCGTGCGCCACTGGCCGCCGAAGAAGTTCTCAGCACGCCGGGGCTGGGGCTTGAAGGGCGGGTCGGTGAACAGCGCCTGCGTATCGGCCATCCGGCGTTTGTCTGCGAGCTCAGTGGCTGCCCGGTACCGGCGATGCCCGACGAGCCCGGTCAATGGCTGTTGCTCGGCGACAGCCAGGGTGCGCTGGCCTGGTTCGTCCTCGACGACCGCCTGCGCGCCGACGCCCCTGCCC
>NZ_CABVHQ010000033.1 GCF_902497895.1 Pseudomonas fluorescens | reverse complement strand
ACGCTGGACAGCCTTGCCATGCCACCTTCCGAGGTGCTGGTCTGGCTGGGACCGGCTATCGGCCCGCAAGCCTTTGAAGTTGGCCCGGAGGTTCGTGAAGCCTTCGTCCGGCAGCTTGCGGGAGCGGATCAGGCTTTTGTCCCGAGTCGCAACGCCGGCAAATTCCTGGCCGACATTTATATGTTGGCGCGTTTACGTCTGGCCGCTCGCGGCGTAACGGCGGTGTATGGCGGCTGTTTCTGTACCGTCAGCGACCCGCGTTTCTATTCTTACCGCCGCAGTCCCCGCACCGGTCGGTTTGCCTCCCTTGTCTGGCTGGAACGCTAGACTCCCCTGACCTGCGTCAACTCTGCGCCGCTTGAATCTTCCAGAATCGACCGCATCTAGTGAGGTATCTGGCAGGTTTCTTCATTTAGGTGTGTCCATCGACCGGCCTGCCCAACTAGGAAGGTGACCCATGCGTATAGACCGTTTAACCAGCAAGTTACAATTGGCCTTGTCCGATGCCCAGTCTCTGGCGGTCGGCCTCGATCATCCGGGTATTGAGCCGGCGCACTTGATGCAGGCGCTGCTTGAACAGCAAGGAGGTTCGATCAAACCCCTGTTGATGCAGGTAGGCTTTGACGTCACCAGCTTGCGCAAAGAGCTGAGCAAAGAGCTCGACCAACTGCCGAAAATCCAGAATCCCACTGGCGACGTGAACATGTCGCAGGATCTGGCGCGCCTGCTCAATCAGGCCGATCGCCTGGCGCAGCAAAAAGGTGACCAGTTCATTTCCAGCGAACTGGTGCTGCTCGCCGCCATGGACGAGAACAGCAAGCTCGGCAAATTGCTGCTGGGGCAGGGGGTCAGCAAGAAAGCCCTGGAGAATGCGATCAACAACCTGCGCGGTGGTGAGGCGGTCAACGACCCCAACCACGAAGAGTCGCGCCAGGCCCTGGATAAATACACCGTCGACCTGACCAAGCGCGCCGAAGAAGGCAAGCTTGACCCGGTGATCGGCCGTGACGACGAAATTCGCCGGACCATCCAGGTCCTGCAACGCCGCACCAAGAACAATCCGGTACTGATTGGCGAACCTGGCGTGGGTAAAACCGCCATCGCCGAAGGCCTGGCGCAACGGATCATCAATGGCGAAGTGCCGGATGGCCTCAAAGGCAAACGCCTGCTATCGCTGGATATGGGCTCGCTGATTGCCGGTGCCAAGTTCCGCGGCGAATTTGAAGAGCGCATGAAGTCGTTGCTCAATGAGCTGTCGAAGCAGGAAGGGCAGATCATCCTGTTCATCGACGAACTGCACACCATGGTCGGCGCCGGTAAAGCCGAAGGCTCGATGGATGCTGGCAATATGCTCAAGCCGGCCCTGGCGCGAGGTGAGCTGCATTGCGTGGGTGCGACCACTCTCAACGAATACCGCCAATATATAGAGAAGGACGCCGCGCTCGAGCGGCGTTTCCAGAAGGTTCTGGTGGACGAGCCGAGTGAGGAAGACACTATTGCGATCCTGCGTGGCTTGAAAGAGCGTTATGAGGTCCACCACAAGGTGGCGATCACCGACGGGGCGATCATTGCCGCAGCCAAGCTGAGCCATCGCTACATCACCGACCGCCAGTTGCCGGACAAAGCCATCGACCTGATCGATGAAGCGGCCAGCCGCATTCGCATGGAGATCGACTCCAAGCCGGAAGTGCTGGATCGTCTGGAGCGGCGTTTGATTCAACTGAAGGTTGAAGCCCAGGCGCTGAAGAAAGAAGACGACGAAGCCGCCAAGAAGCGCCTTGAAAAGCTGCAGGAAGAAATCGCCCGGCATGAGCGCGAGTATTCTGACCTGGAAGAAATCTGGTCCGCGGAAAAAGCCGAAGTGCAGGGCTCTGCGCAGATCCAGCAGAAAATCGAACAGTCCCGTCAGGAACTGGAAACTGCACGCCGTAAAGGCGACCTCAACCGCATGGCCGAACTGCAGTACGGGGTGATCCCGGATCTGGAGCGCAGCCTGCAGATGGTCGATCAGCATGGCAAAAGTGAAAACCAGTTGCTGCGCAGCAAAGTGACCGAGGAAGAGATCGCCGAAGTCGTTTCCAAGTGGACTGGTATTCCGGTGTCGAAAATGCTCGAAGGTGAGCGCGACAAACTGTTGAAAATGGAAAGCCTGTTGCACCAGCGTGTGATCGGCCAGGACGAGGCGGTGATCGCGGTCTCCAACGCGGTGCGCCGTTCCCGTGCCGGGTTGTCCGATCCGAACCGCCCAAGCGGCTCGTTCATGTTCCTCGGCCCGACCGGTGTGGGCAAGACCGAGTTGTGCAAGGCGCTGGCCGAGTTCCTCTTTGATACTGAAGAGGCGATGGTGCGGATCGATATGTCCGAATTCATGGAGAAACATTCCGTGGCCCGGCTGATTGGTGCGCCACCCGGCTACGTAGGCTACGAGGAGGGCGGTTACCTGACCGAGGCAGTGCGTCGCAAGCCGTACTCGGTGATCCTCCTGGACGAGGTCGAGAAGGCCCATCCGGACGTGTTCAACGTATTGCTGCAAGTCCTTGAAGATGGTCGGTTGACCGACAGTCACGGGCGAACCGTGGATTTTCGCAATACGGTGATCGTGATGACCTCCAACCTGGGTTCGGTACAGATCCAGGAGCTGGTGGGTGATCGCGAAGCGCAGCGGGCTGCGGTGATGGATGCGGTGTCCAGCCACTTCCGGCCGGAATTCATCAACCGGATCGATGAAGTGGTGATCTTCGAGCCTCTGGCCCGGGATCAGATCGCTGGCATCACCGAGATCCAGCTGGGCCGCCTGCGCAGCCGTCTGGCCGAGCGCGAGCTGAAGCTGGAACTGAGCAGCGAGGCACTGGATAAGCTGATCGCAGTGGGTTACGACCCGGTCTACGGTGCACGGCCGCTGAAACGAGCGATTCAGCGCTGGATCGAGAACCCGTTGGCGCAGCTGATCCTTTCCGGCAGTTTCTTGCCTGGGGTTAGCGTGAAGGCCACGGTGGAGAACGACCAAATCGTCTTCCACTGAGCCTTGGCGGCTCGATAACCAGAAAGGCCTCGCATTGCGAGGCCTTTTTTTCGTTAGGGCATTGAACTGTAAGGAAAAGGCTTGTAAAGTGCGCCCCGCAGCATGTCACCCCCCAAGGGTTTCTTCTCCCCAAGGAGAAATCTGAAACAAGACGCAAATCATTGTCTTGAAAGCAATTTAAGGGGTTGACAGGGTGTTTTAAAATTGTAGAATAGCGCGCCTCAGACACACGAACGCAGCGATGCGAACGGGTCGAAGAGAGCGAAGTAGCGGTAAAGTGTTGTAATTGAAATATGTAGTTCCGTGATAGCTCAGTCGGTAGAGCAAATGACTGTTAATCATTGGGTCCCAGGTTCGAGTCCTGGTCACGGAGCCAATTTCAAACCGGGGTATAGCGCAGTCCGGTAGCGCGCCTGCTTTGGGAGCAGGATGTCAGGAGTTCGAATCCCCTTACCCCGACCATTTTTGGGTCGTTAGCTCAGTTGGTAGAGCAGTTGGCTTTTAACCAATTGGTCGTAGGTTCGAATCCCACACGACCCACCATTTTTGAAACCAGTTAACGCTGGAATCGAATCTTAAGATCAGAGGCCAAAAGCGCTGATCGTAGAAGGCGCCTTTCAAAGGTGCCTTTTTTTTACCGGGGTATAGCGCAGTCCGGTAGCGCGCCTGCTTTGGGAGCAGGATGTCAGGAGTTCGAATCCCCTTACCCCGACCATATTAAAAATCCTCGTATCGAAAGATACGGGGATTTTTTTTGCCTGCAGAAAAGTGTACAAAAAAGCCCCGCTTCTCCTGGGAGAGAAGCAGGGCGTTGGTTGCGTCTTAGCTATTGTCTTTCAGGTGCTCGAACAAGCCCTTTGGCATTTTTTTGCCATTGGCTTCGTAGTTGGACTTCACGTTATCAAAAGCCTCTTGTTCCGAGATTTGACCATCGTGATTGACGTCGATTTTATCGAAGTCGGCCTTGGGCGCAACTTTCAAGAATTCCGCACGGGACACCTGGCCATCGTCATCAGTGTCGGTCTTGGCCATCGATTCATCACCGCACTTACCTTCGCCACATTTGCCTTCAGGAGTTTTCACCACCTGCTCGGCCGACGCGAGCAGGTAGCCCTGAGTCAGAGGCTGCGAGGCAAACACGGAGCCGGACAACATCATTCCACCGGCCAGGACAGCGCCGAGCAGGCCAATGGTGTTTTTGCTGAGAGTAGTGGTACGGGACATTACAAATCTCCTGGGTTGCACGACACAACCGCTCGATAAATGGCGCCACGTAACTGCGGCGGTAACCGAAGCAGGCGGTGGCTTGCTCGGGTGTGGCCATTTAGCGGGCGTGGTGTATCGCTACTGTGTCGCGCAAGGGGGAGTTTGTAAGCGAAGGGTTGAATCGTAGGGTAGGGATACAGTGAGACACAAAAGCAGCCAGTACCCACAGACTTTCGGCGCGGATTAGATCGCCAAGATCGCAGCCTGCGGCAGCTCCTACGCCGACCGAGCTCAACACAATTTCATGTGAACGTTGACCGTAGGAGCTGCCGCAGGCTGCGATCTTTTTCGGGCGCCCAAATTAGGGCCTGCCTATGAAGAGGCCATGTCAGGCGCCGAAGATGTCAGTGCAACTTGAGCCTCGGCTCGGTCCCGCGCCCGATCTTGCTGCCGAGCATCAGCATCGCCGTGCGGAAGGCGCCATAGAGCGCCATCTGGTGCATCCGATACAGCGACACATAGAACATCCGCGCCAGCCAGCCCTCGAGCATCACGCTGCCGGTCAGATTGCCCATCAAGTTACCCACAGCCGAAAAACGTGACAGCGAGATCAGCGAGCCGTAATCGGTGTACTTGTACTCCGGCAGGGCTTTGCCTTCGATCCGCAGTTTCAGCGATTTGGCCAGCAGCGAAGCCTGTTGGTGCGCCGCTTGCGCCCGTGGCGGCACATTGCGATCGGTGCCTGGCTGCGGGCAGGCCGCGCAATCGCCGAAGGCGAAGATGTTCTCGTCGCGGCTGGTTTGCAGGGTCGGCAAGACTTGCAATTGATTGATCCGGTTGGTTTCCAGGCCATCAATATCCTTGAGGAAGCCTGGCGCACGAATCCCGGCCGCCCAAACCTTCAGGCTGGCAGGAATCACCTGGCCGCTGCTGGTGATCAGCGCCTCGGCGGTGACTTCGCTGACCGCTGCGTCGGTCAGTACCGTGACCCCGAGTTTCTCCAGGGTTTTATGCACAGGCCCGCCAATCCGCTCCGGCAGTGCCGGCAGGACCCGCGGACCGGCTTCGATCAGGGTGATGTACATGTTTTCCGGCTTGATCCGGTCCAGACCATAGGCTGCCAGTTCATGGGCCGCGTTATGCAGCTCGGCCGCCAGCTCGACGCCGGTGGCGCCGGCCCCGACGATGGCCACGCTGATCTGCTCGACCTTGTCGGTTTGCCCGGCATGGGCGCGCAGGTAGTGATTGAGCAATTGCTGATGGAAGCGCTCGGCCTGTTTGCGGGTGTCGAGGAACAGGCAGTGCTGCGCCGCGCCCTGAGTGCCGAAATCATTGGTGGTGCTACCGACAGCGATTACCAGCGAGTCGTAAGGCACTTCGCGCGCCGGCACCAGTTCCAGGCCGGCTTCGTCGTAAGTGGCCGCCAGCTGGATTTTCCTCTGTGCGCGATCGAGCCCGCTCATGCGCCCCAGCTGGAATTCGAAGTGATTCCATTTAGCCTGGGCAACATAATTCAGTTCGTCCTCAGAGGAATTCAGCGAACCGGCTGCGACTTCGTGCAACAGCGGTTTCCAGATGTGGGTCAGGTTCGCGTCGACCAGTAGCACTCTGGCCGTACCACGCTTGCCCAGAGTCTTACCCAGACGGGTAGCCAACTCCAGACCGCCGGCGCCGCCGCCAACGATGACAATACGATGAGTCATGGGGATATCTCGCAAGGCTAAAAAAAATCGGTGCAGTTACCCGAGCGAGCGCCACGCAGCTCATAGCGTCAGGTAACTCAAAAGACGGCTCAGCAAGCCCAGGCCAATAGTCACTGCCAATACCACCACGAGGAGCAGCCATGGCCGGAAAGGCCGGCGCTCGACTCGGTGCTGGGACAGTTGCAGGTATTCTTCGACATGCTTTTGGTCGTCTGGGTTCAGGCGGCTGGTCATAAAGGCCTCGTCAGGTAGACGTTGCGAAATGTGTAGAAGCTACAGCGCAGAGTTATCCGGCATGGAACGGAGCATAGCCGCTCGCATGCAGGGGCTCGACGCACGCCCTGTCATCCAGGCGAATGATCCCACTTTGTATCATTCGCGCAGTGATTGCGCCATGTTGGCGAACGGCCTGGAAAGTCCCGCGGCCGAGGCGCACCCGGCCCTGCTGTGGCACCTCGGCAAGCAACTCTGGCAACGGACTCACAGGCTGATACCGACGTCGAAGACGATGCTGCGTCCCAGGTTGTTGCGCAGGAAGTCGGGGGCATCCGGGTGGGCGAACAGCACGCGGGCGAAGGTCGGACCGACCAGCGACAGCGAGCGCCAGCCCTGGCGCAGGTATTCGGTGGGCGGCGGGAAGTGGCTGTTGAGGTCGAGCACTTCACGTTTGAGGCTGGCGAAGGCGATGATGTCCAGCTCGCCCAGGTCCATGCCGCGTTCCTTGTAGTTATGCGCTTTTTTACGCAGGGTCGGCGCCAGTCGCAACAAGAACTCGTTGGCGGGAATGCGCCTGGGTTTGGCTTCGCGGCGCACCAGCTGGCTCAGGGAAAAGGCGCTGCGCCGGCGTTGCAGCTCATCTCGCCATTCATCGTTCAGGCGTCGGCCTTCATCGAGCACGAAAAACACCTCAAAACTGGCGTCACGGAACAGCACGTCCGGCGGTTCTGCGGCGGGAGCGAATTCGTCGACCCGATAGGGGATATTCAAGCCTTGCAGCAGGCGTTGGCAGACCCAACGCTCACGCTCCCATTTGCGGGCATTGGACAGGAACGCGTTGGCCTGTTCGGCTGCGATGGTAAGCAGGCGTAAATAATCTGAGTCATCCATAGCCCAAGCTTAGCGTCCAAATGTGATCCGAAAGAATACTTTCTGTCGCACAAAAATAAACAGGGTCCTGCCTTTGAGGCGAGATTCCTACCCTTGGGCCTTTCAACACATCGGTGCACAAAACGGATAGCGATCTGCACAAAGCGGATATTACTGGCTGTTTTGCCTCCCTACCCTGCCATGGCCTGCATATAAAACGATGGAGTTCTCGTCCGTCGTTCTAAAAACAACAACAAGAGACAGATGCCATGCGCAATATCGACGTACATGCGGTTATCGACAACGCTCGCTTCAATCGCTTCCACTGGATGGTGCTGTTCTGGTGTGCCCTGATCATCATCTTCGATGGCTACGACCTGGTGATTTACGGGGTGGTATTGCCCATGCTGATGAAGGAGTGGGGCCTGACCCCGCTTGAAGCCGGGGCGCTGGGCAGTTATGCGCTGTTCGGCATGATGTTCGGGGCGCTGTTTTTCGGCCCGCTCTCGGACAAGATCGGCCGGAAAAAGGCCATCACCATTTGCGTGATGCTCTTCAGCGGTTTCACCGTGCTCAATGGTTTTGCCAGAAACCCGACAGAGTTCGGTATTTGCCGGTTCATTGCCGGGCTCGGCATTGGTGGCGTGATGCCCAATGTGGTGGCGCTGATGAACGAGTACGCGCCGAAGAAAATCCGCAGCACCCTGGTAGCCATCATGTTCAGCGGGTACTCAGTGGGCGGCATGCTCTCCGCAGGCCTGGGCATTGTGCTGATCCCCAGCTTCGGTTGGCAGTCGGTGTTCTATGTGGCGGTGCTGCCATTGCTGCTGTTGCCACTGATCATGTACTTCCTGCCCGAGTCGGTGGGTTTCATGCTGCGCCAGGGGCGCAACGAGGAGGCACGCAACATCCTCGGACGGATCGACCCGGCGTATGTCGCGCAAGTCACCGACCAGCTGCACATGACCGATGTAAAGGGCACCGGCAAGCCGGTTCTGCAACTGTTCCGCGAAGGTCGGGCAATGCGCACGCTGATGCTCTGGGTGGCGTTTTTCTGCTGCCTGCTGATGGTCTACGCCCTGAGCTCCTGGCTGCCGAAGTTGATGGCCAATGCCGGCTACAGCCTGGGTTCGAGCCTGTCCTTCCTGCTGGTGCTGAATTTCGGCGCAATCTTCGGTGCGGTCGGCGGTGGGGTATTGGGCGACAAGCTCAATCTGCCGCGGGTATTGGCGGTGTTCTTCACCATCGCCGCGGTGTCGATCACCTTGCTCGGCTTCAAGAGCCCGACACCGGTGCTGTACCTGCTGATCGCCATCGCCGGTGCGACCACCATCGGTTCGCAAATTCTGCTGTATGCCTGTGCCGCGCAGTTTTACTCCATGACCATTCGCTCCACCGGCCTGGGCTGGGCCTCGGGCATTGGCCGCAACGGTGCCATCGTCGGACCGCTGCTGGGGGGCGCGCTGCTGGGTATCAACCTGCCGTTGCAGCTCAACTTCATGGCCTTCGCCGTACCGGGGGCTATTGCTGCCATCGCCATGACCTTGTTCGCCATCAGCAGTCAACGCTCGACCCGTCGCGTTGCGCCAGCGATGTCGACCACCAGGGCTTGAGTCTGGCAACCGGTGGCGCGGTGTTATGCCGTGCCGCCGGTTACTCCTGAACGACTCGATTTCCCCAGACAAGAGCATCCAGGCCGCGCGCCAAGGATCGCCTGATGAATCGTGCGGCGAGGTTTCATGAAAGCATTTTTCCACGACTTTTCCCTGTCCGCCGCGGTCGCCGGGTTTATCGCCACGGTGATCTCCTATGCGGGTCCCCTGGTGATCATTTTCCAGGCGGCCGAAACCGCCCAGTTGTCCCGGGAGGTGTTGTCCTCGTGGGTGTGGGCGATTTCCATTGGCAGTGCGGTACTGGGCATCGGCCTGAGCCTGCGTTACCGGGTGCCGGTGATCATTGCCTGGTCGGCGCCCGGCTCGGCATTGCTGGTGGCGTTGCTGCCGGGGATTTCCATGGAGGAGGCGGTGGGCGCCTACCTGGTCAGTAGTTTGATTATCTTTCTGGTGGGGGTGTCGGGGGCCTTCGATCGCATTATCAGCAAGCTGCCATCCGCGATCGCCGCGGCGATGCTGGCGGGCATTCTGTTCAGCTTTGGCACGGGGTTGTTCGTGTCCTTGCAGGGCAAGCCGATGCTGGTGCTGGCGATGTTTGCCACTTACCTGGTGTGCAAGCGGGTGATGCCGCGTTATGCGGTGTTGATGGTGCTGCTGGTCGGTTGCTCCATCGCCTTGATCGCCGGGGACCTGCATCGCGAGGCGTTGGTGATTGGTCTGGCTACGCCGGTGTGGATCACGCCGCAGTTCAGCCTGAGCGCGACCCTGAATATCGCCTTGCCGCTGGTGATGGTGGCACTGACCGGCCAATTTGTTCCGGGCATGGCGGTGCTGCGGGCCAGTGGTTATGCCACACCGGCCAGCCCGATCATCGCCAGCAGCGCGCTGGGGACTGCGCTATTGGCGCCTTTCGGCTGCCATGGGCTGAATCTGGCGGCCATTACCGCCGCCATCTGCACCGGCCGTGAGGCCCATGAAAATCCCGGCAAGCGTTATGTCGCCGGGGTAGTGGGCGGCCTCTGCTACCTGCTGTTGGGCATCTTCGGCGCCACTCTGGTTTCGTTGTTTTCCGCCTTTCCCAAAGAGCTGATTGCGGCCTTGGCCGGGCTGGCGCTGTTCGCCGCGATTGCCGGCGCCCTGGCCGGTGCCATGGCGGTACCGGATGACCGCGAGGCAGCGCTGGTGACCTTTCTGGTCACCGCATCGGGGATGTCGCTGTTCGGTTTGTCCGCAGCTTTCTGGGGACTGATTTTCGGCATCGCCGCGCACCTGATGTTGCGTGCCCGGCGACCGGCCCCCGCGATTCCGGCGACCAGCGGCCAGGAGGTGGCGCGCTGAAATCCACCACCACCCGCAGCGAAAGAGGCGCGGGTGGAACACTGCAATTTGTCGATCAATAACAATAAGAGCAAAACGATGAAACAGACTTTTCCAGCAACTCGTTCAGTGTTGTCCCTGGCGCTCGCCTTGGGTTTTTCCAGCAGCCTGGTGGCCGCCGAGAGCGGCTTCATCGAGGATGCCAGCGCCACCTTGCAGGCCCGCAACTATTACTTCAGCCGGGACTTTTCCGACATCGTCGGGGCCAACCGGCAGTCGAAGGCCGAGGAGTGGGCGCAAGGTTTTATCCTCAACGTCAAATCGGGCTACACCCAGGGGCCGATCGGCGTCGGTATGGATGTCATCGGCCTGTTGGGGATCAAGCTCGACAGCAGCCCGGACCGGGTCAATACCGGGTTGTTGCCGGTGCAGGGCGATGGTCGCGCGGCGAATGAATACAGCCGCCTGGAGGGCGCGCTGAAGCTGCGTTACTCGAAGACCGAGCTGCGCGTCGGCGAGTTGCAGCCCAATCTGCCGGTGCTGGCCTTCAGCGATATTCGCCTGCTGCCCCCGAGTTACCAAGGGGCGAGCATCAGCTCCGCCGAGATCAATGGCCTGACCTTGCAGGGCGGTCATTTGAATTCAACCAGCCTGCGCAACGAAGCTGGCGACGAAAAAATGCAGGCGATGCTCGGTCATGTGCCGCAACGCCAGGTCAGCAGTGACGGCTTCAACTTTGCCGGCGGCGATTACGCCTTCAATGACAAGCGCACCTCGGTCAGTGCCTGGTATGGGCAGCTGGAGGACATCTACAACCAGCGCTTCCTCGGCCTCAAGCACAGCGAGCCCCTCGGTGACTGGACCCTGGGTGCCAACCTGGGTTACTTCGACTCCAGAGAGGACGGGAAAAAGCTGCTGGGCAACATTGATAACCAGGCGTTTTTCTCCTTGCTCTCGGCCAAACGCGGCGGCCATACCTTCTATGTCGGTTATCAGGGCATGTATGGCGATAGCGCCTTCCCGCGGGTATTCGCCAACATCTCGCCGCTGGGTAACGAGGTGCCGACCTACGAGTTTGCCTTCGCCGATGAGCGTTCCTGGCAGGCGCGTTATGACTTCGATTTTGCGGCTTTGGGCGTGCCTGGCCTGACCAGCACCCTGCGCTACATCACCGGCAATAACGTCGACACCGGCAAGGGCTTCGAAGGCAAGGATCGCGAGCGCGATCTGGATATCGGCTACGTGGTGCAGAGCGGAACCCTGAAGGGGCTCGGGATGCGCGTGCGCAACGCGATGGCGCGCTCCAACTACCGCAGCGATATCGACGAGAACCGGTTGATCCTCAGTTACACCTGGACGCTGCTCTGATGGGCATGGAGGCTAATAGGCGTGTAGAGTCCGAGGTGTGCCGCCCGCTGCCCTGATTTGCTTAAGAGGTGCTTAAGAGGTGCCCGAGCAGCCGCCCATGACCTGATAATCCAGGCGATGGGTCTGCCCCTGGTGATCGACATATACCATGGTCGCTGGCACCACTTCGCAAGCGTTGGAAGTGGGCGTTACCGAGATTACCTTGGCGATATCCGGCGGCTGCGCGGGGTTGTAGACAGTGGCCGGGATTTGCTCGTTGTCGGCCGCCACAACCGAGGTGGCCATGACTGCCAGCAACACACTGATCAAGGTTTTCATTTTGTTTTCTCCCTGGTGATTCCGATGGTTAAAGTCTATTCCTCGCCTGTTCTGGAAAAAGAGCGTTTTGCTTGAATCAGCCTTACATGAAGCGCAACAGTCAAAGCATTTGGAGAAATAATGGATCTGCTCAATAGCCTGCGGGTGTTCGTCCGTGTGGTGGACAGCAGCAGTTTTACCGCGGCAGCGCAGGCGCTCGACTTATCCACCGCGCAGGTTTCGCGGTTGGTCTCCGATCTGGAGCAGCATGTGCAAGCGCGCCTGCTGCAACGCACCACACGGCGTCTGGGCTTGACCGACGCCGGCGAACGATTTCTGTTGCGTGGCCGGCAGATACTCGAGGAAATGGACCTGGCCACTGCCGAAGCCCGCGGCGCCCATCTCAAACCCAGCGGTCGCTTGCGAGTCCACAGCATGAACGCCCTGGGCGTGTTGATTACCCCGCTGATCGCTCGATACTCAGAGCTCTACCCTGACGTGGTGTTCGAGTTGACCCTCTCGCAACGCAACCCCGACCTGCTGGAAGAAGGGCATGACGTGGTCATCTCGATTGCCGAGGAATTGGCCGATTCACAATTTGTCGCCCAGGCCATCGGGCAGATTTACAGCGTGCCCTGCGCCTCGCGGGAGTACCTGCAACGCCACGGGGTCCCGAGCAACCCGGCGGCGCTGAATGAGCATCGCTGTTTACGCATGCTTGACCCGCTGTACAGCGATCAGTGGCTGTTCCATGACGAGCAGGGTGAGCATTGCGTCATTCCCGGCAAGACCTTCCAGTGCAATGTTGCCGAGTCGATGGTCAAGGCTTCGGAAGCCGGCATGGGCATCAGTCTGCTGCCGTTCTATAGCGCGACGCAGCCGGTGAGCGAAGGCCGGTTGGTGCGCCTGCTGCCGGCTTACCGCCCGCGTGAGCGCAATGTCTACGCGGTCTATCCGTCGCGCAGTTTTCTTGATGCCAAGGTCCGGACCTGGGTGGATTTTCTCAAGGCCGAGTTGCCCAGGCTGTTTGCCGAACACGAAGCGGTCATGGACGATCCACGGCACTGGGCCTGAAGCTTCAGACTCGATCGAAGGGGGCGGGAAGGGCGGTGTAGACTGACGACTTGTTCCTGTGCGGCGAGGAGTCTGAAGTGAAGTTTTGCCCGGTGGTGTTACCGAGCCTTGTGCTGTTGTGGGCCCAGGCGCTGGAAATGGGCGCGGCACCGGAGCAACCCCGGCCATGATCAGTGCACGGGTGCTGGCGCCGGAAACCCTCGCGGTCGGCTGGCTGATTTATGCGCCGGTGCTGGCCTGGGCGATGCTGCGTGCGCCCTGGGTCGAACTGTTCACTGACAGGCGGCGTCAGCATCTGCTGTTTGGTACGGTGTTCACGCTGTTTGTACTGTGGCTGGTGCGCCGGGACTTCGATACCGGCGTGTCCTATCACTTTATCGGCATGACCGCGGTGACCTTGCTGCTGGACTGGCCATTGGCAATAGTCGGCGGCCTGGTCGCGCAACTTGGGCTGGTGGCCCTGGGCCGTCAGGATCTGGCGGCAGTCGGGGTCAATGGCGCTTTGCTGATCCTGCTGCCGGTGCTGGTCACCGAGTGCTGCGCGATCCTGGTGGAGCGGGCGCAACCGCGCAATCCCTTTGTGTATATCTTTTGCTCGGGCTTTTTTGCCGCGGCCCTCTCGGCGTTACTGTGCCTGCTGCTGGCACTTGGTTTGCTGTGGTTCGACGGACGTTTCGCCATGCCGGAATGGCTGGAGGACTTTGTCGGTTATCTGTGGCTGATCATTTTCCCTGAAGCCTTTATCAACGGCATGGTGGTCAGCGCGTTGGTGGTGTTCTGCCCCGAGTGGCTGGAGACCTTCAATCGAACGCGCTACCTGTCGGCACCCTGGAAGGACGACCAGCCAGGGCGGTGAGGACCTTGATCCACATCAAGGCCTCAACTCCTCTAGCCCTGCATGCTCTGGAAAATCTTCAGGAGTATGAACATGAGTGTCTATGAGTGGGCAAGACAGGAATTGAACAGAAGTCTGGATTCGGCGCAGGAAGTGGGTTTTGACCCGGGGTTGAGCCTGCGCGCCTTGCTCAGTGCGGTGGTGCAGCAGAGCAAGGGCGTGCGCAGTTTCGAAGATCTGGCGGATGAGTTGCAGTTTCTTGCCGAAAACCTCGATGAAGGCAAAAATTACGGGTTTATGCGCCCGTGATTTTATAATTAGTGCCTACGGGGGTCGAAATCCTCGGAGAACATCTCGTCTTCGGCATCCGGGCTGACCGGGATCTTATGCTCTTCAGACGCCCAGGCGCCCAGGTCGATCAGTTTGCAGCGCTGCGAACAGAACGGCCGATCGGGATTGGTTGCGCTCCATTCCACTGGGGCGCCACAGGTTGGACATTCGACGGTCAGGGTTTGGCTCATGACTGGCCTCCACGCAAAGTAAGATAAAAGTGATGCAGGCGTTCGACCTCGCTATGCAACCAGTTTAGATCGCGATCATTGACCAGCACATCGTTGGCATGGCGCAAGCGATCCTCTCGGCTGGCCTGGGCCTTGAGAATCGCCTGGACCTGCTGCTCGCTGGTCTGGTCGCGCTGCAGCGTTCGCTCGATCTGCAACTGTACCGGCGCATCGATCACCAGAATACGTTGAGCCTGCGCGTACTGTCCGGACTCGATCAGCAACGGTGAAACCAGAATCGCGTAAGGTGACTCGGCGCGCGCCAGATAATTGGCGATTTCCTCTGCGATCAGTGGGTGCAGCAGGGATTCGAGCCAGCGCCGTTCTTCAGGTACTTCAAAAATCAGTTTACGCAACGCCGCACGATCCAGTTGACCGTCCGCCTGGAGCACGCCGGCACCGAAGTGCCCGGCGATCTGTGCCAGCGCTGCACGCCCTGGTTCGACCACCCAGCGGGCCGCATGATCGGCGTCCACCAGATGCACGCCCAGATCGATGAAGTGCTGGGCCGCGGCACTTTTACCGCTGCCGATGCCGCCGGTCAGGCCAAGAATCCAGGGTTTGACAACAGAGGTAGTCATTTGAAACCGACCAACTGCCAATAGGAGTCGGTTATTTGACCACCCCAGAGCAATGCAATCCAGCCGGCAATGGCCAGATAGGGGCCGAAAGGGATGGGCGTCGAGGTTTTCGCGTCACGCAGACGCAGTAAAATCAGCCCCAGTACGGCACCGACCAGCGATGACAGCAAAATTGTCAGCGGCAGAATCTGCCAGCCACCCCAAGCGCCGAGCATCGCCAGCAGCTTGAAGTCGCCATGGCCCATACCCTCCTTGCCCGTCAGTAGCTTGAACAGCCAATACACCGACCACAGGCTCATGTAGCCGGCCACAGTGCCCCACAGGGCGTCCTGCAAGGGCACGAACAGACCGGCGCTGTTGACGATCAACCCCAGCCAGAGCAACGGCAGCACCAACACATCCGGCAGCACCTGATGATCGGCATCGATCAGACTCATCGCCAACAAGCCCCAACTCAAGATCACCACCAGCCCCGCCTGCCAGCCAAAGCCGAAATGCCAGGCGACAAAGGCCGTCAGCAGGCCGCAGGCCAGTTCGGTGAACGGGTAGCGTTTGCTGATCGGTGCCTTGCACTTCGCACAGCTGCCCCGCAGCAGCAGATAGCTGAGGACCGGGATGTTTTCCCAGGCCCGGATCGGGTGCGCGCAGTGCGGGCACTGGGAGTGCGGCAGCAGCAGGTTGTAGGTCGGGCCGGGGGGATCTGCCGGTAAACCCAGCACATCCAGTGCCTGGTCCCGCCATTCGCGCTCGAGCATCCTTGGCAGGCGCCAGACCAGCACATTGAGGAAGCTGCCGACCATCAGGCCGAGGGCCAGCGCCGATAGAACAAAGGCCAGCGGATAGCTGGCCAGAAAATCACTCAAAGGCATGTTCAGATCGCAGAACCAAGTTGGAAGATAGGCAGGTACATGGCAACCACCAGCCCGCCGACGACGACGCCCAGAACCGCCATGATGAATGGCTCCATCAGGCTGGTCAGGTTGTCGACCATATTGTCGACTTCACCCTCATAGTAAGTCGCGACTTTTTCCAGCATATCGTCCAGCGCACCGGATTCTTCGCCGATGGCGGTCATCTGGATCGCCATGGTCGGGAAGATCCCGGAGGCGCGCATGGAAAAATTCAGCTGCATGCCGGTCGAGACATCCTGCCTGATGCGGTTGACCGCGTTCTTGAACACGATGTTACCCGTGGCGCCAGCCACCGAGCCCAGGGCTTCCACCAGGGGTACACCGGCAGCAAAGGTAGTGGACAGCGTGCGGGCATAACGCGCCACCGCTGATTTGTACATCAGCGCGCCTACCAGCGGCAGTTTCAACAGGCTGACGTCCAGCCAGTTTCGAAAGCCTTGAGAACGTTTGCGGGCATGGCGGAATCCGAACACGACAGCGGCGAACCCGAGCAGCACCAGCCACCACCACTCCTGCAAAAGTTCGGAAATGGCAATGACCATCAGGGTGAAACCCGGGAGCTCTGCGCCAAAACCGGAAAATACCGCTTTGAATTGTGGGACCACCTTGATCAGCAGAATCCCGGTCACGATGAACGCAACGAAGATCACCGCCAGGGGGTAGGTCATGGCCTTCTTGACCTTGGCCTTGAGGCTTTCACTCTTTTCCTTGTAGGTCGCGACCCGCTCCAGCAAAGTGTCCAGGGCGCCGGCCTGTTCACCGGCGTCCACCAGGTTGCAGTACAGGTCATCGAAATACTGGGGTTTTTTGCGCAGCGCCGAGGCAAAGCTGGTACCGGCTGCCACTTCCTGTTTCACCTCGTCCACCAGTTTGCGCATGTTCGGGTTATCGAAGCCCTCGCCGATGATGTCGAAGGACTGCAGCAACGGCACCCCGGCTTTCATCATGGTCGCCATCTGCCGGGTGAACAGGGCGATGTCGAGGGGCTTGATGCGCTTGCCGGCGCTAAAGATCGAGGAGGTTTTTTTCCGAACCTTGCCCGGATTAATACCTTGCTTGCGCAACTGCGCCTTGATCAGCGCCGGGTTAAGACCGGTCAATTCGCCGGTCATTTTGTTGCCTTTCCGGTCGGTGCCTTCCCAAGTGTAAACACTGATTTTTACTGCTTTGACCGCCATCGATTAGTCCTTGGTGACCCGGTTGATTTCCTCAAGGCTAGTGATGCCCTGCATGACCTTGAGCAGGCCGGAAGTGCGCAAGTCGTTGAAACCGTCCTTGCGCATCTGCGCGTCGATCTCCATTGAGTTGCCTTCAGCCATGATCAGGCTTTGCAGCTCCCGCGTGTTCTTCACCACTTCATAGATTCCGACTCGGCCCTTGTAACCGCTGTTACAGAGGTCACAGCCGACCGGTTCATAGATCTTGAATGTGCCGATATGTTCCTCGGCGAAGCCTTCCTTGAGCTGAGTCTCGTGGGGAACCACGATTTCCTTTTTGCACTGACCGCACAGCTTGCGCGCCAGGCGCTGGGCGATGATCAGATTGACCGAGGTGGCGATGTTGAACCCGGGAATGCCCATGTTGTGCAGGCGGGTCAGGGTTTCCGCGGCGCTGTTGGTGTGCAGGGTCGACAGCACCATGTGCCCGGTCTGCGCGGCCTTGATGGCGATTTCGGCGGTCTCCAGGTCGCGGATTTCGCCGACCATGATCACGTCCGGGTCCTGGCGCAGGAACGAGCGCAAGGCCTGGGCGAAATCCAGCCCCTGCCGGGGATTGACGTTGACCTGGTTGATGCCTTCCATGTTGATTTCCACCGGGTCTTCGACGGTGGAGATATTGATGTCCACGGTATTGAGGATATTCAGGCCGGTGTACAGCGAAATGGTTTTGCCTGACCCCGTGGGTCCGGTCACCAGAATCAACCCCTGAGGCTGCTTGAGCGCGGCCATGTACAGGTCTTTCTGGTCGGGTTCATAGCCAAGGGCATCAATGCCCATCTGCGCATTCGACGGGTCGAGAATTCGCATCACGACCTTCTCCCCCCAGAGTGTCGGCAGGGTGTTGACCCGGAAGTCGATGGACTTGGTCTTCGAGATACGCATCTTGATCCGCCCGTCCTGGGGCTTGCGGCGTTCGGAGATATCCAGGCTGGCCATGACCTTCAGGCGCGCGGCGATCCTCCCAGCGAGGTGGATCGGCGGTCTGGCGACCTCGCGCAGAATGCCATCGGTGCGCAGACGGACACGGTAGAGCTTTTCGTAGGGTTCGAAATGCAAATCCGAAGAGCCGCCCTTGATGGCGTCCAGCAGCATCTTGTGGACGAAGCGCACCACGGGCGCATCGTCAGCGTCTTGCCCGGCAATGGCGTCGTGTTTGTCGTCGATCGACTCGATGTCCACGCCACCCAGATCGACATCGGCCAGATCCTCCATGCCGCTGGACTGGGTATCGAAGAACTTGTCGATGGCGTCGCTGAGCTTGTCGTCTTCGACGAGGATGGCTTCGATGGTCAGCCCGGTGCTGAACTGGATATCGTTGATGGCTTGATGATTGCTCGGATCGGAAACACCGATAAACAATTTATTGCCGCGACGCCACAGGGGCAGGGCTTGGTGTTGCCGCACCAGCTTCTCGCTGATTAGTCCGCAAGGCTGGGATTCCTTATCGAGAGAACTCAGGTCAAGGAAGGGCATACCAAAATGTTCAGAGGCGATTTGTGCCACCAGCCGGCTTTTGACCAGCTTGTTCTGCACCAGGTAGGTCACCAGCGACATTTGATTGCGCAGGGCCTGCTGGGACGCTTGTTGCGCGCCTTTGTCGGTGAGCAGCTCGGCCAGCACCAATTGCTTGGCCAGACCGGAAAGGGCGATGTCATTCATACAGGTACCAAACGCAAACAGTCGAAGACTTATAGCCTAGTCCGCCGAAGGAGCCTAATCGGGGGAGGTAGGGTGACTAAAAAATGTCAGTTTGTGCGATTTTGCGATGAGGGCGATTACGCCAGCAGCTTCGTGCGCCTATAGGAAGGGGCCAAAGGGTTTGGCATTCGCTACGCTTTAGCCTGTATAAGGCCGTACGACTTCACTTGGTGCGAGGAGCTTGTCTATTAATAGTCAAAAAGGTTTTACCTTGATCGAGCTTTTGATCGTGGTCGCGATCATTGGGATTTTAGCCACGTTTGCCATAGCGTCTTTCGCCAGGTTCCAGGCCAAAGCCAAGGTTACCGCCGGTTTGGCAGAGATTTCTGCACTTAAAGACGGGTTTGAGGGCAGTCTGAATGAAGGCACTGCACCGACGTTGGCATCGGTTGGCGCTATAACGCCTTCAGCCAATTGCATTGTCGTAGTGGGAGGGACACCGGCTGATGGGGTGGGGAGTATCAGCTGCACATTTCAGAATGCTCCGCCTGGAGTGACTGGCACGATCACCCTTGAACGTAGCAGCGCAGCCGTCTGGAGTTGCTTTACCACGGTAACTTCTGAATACGCGCCGAAAGGTTGTACCACAAGGGCGTAAGGTTTTTTTTACCTATTAATGGGCAGTTGGAGCTGTTTTTTATCGAGATGGCCTTCCGATCCACAGGATTCCCAGGAAAAATGTCAGTAATTCAGGATGTTAGGGTTCCCTGAAAACCCGCAACTTGCATGCAGATTACGAGCGAGTCATGCAAACTGCACGATTCCGGATTTTCACGTTTTTCATAACGTATTGATTTATAAGTATTTATTTTGTGTGCGGAAGTTGGCACAGCGCCTGCTACATATCCAGTAACCCTGCCCAGTGACACGGTGCAGAATTTCTAGATGAACAGGAGTGACTCGTATGAAGAAGTTCGCAATCGCTGCCGCAACTGCAACCGCTCTGACCCTGACCCTGGCCAACGTTGCGTTCGCCCAGACCCAAGCCACTCAGGCGCCAATGGTTCTCGCGGCAGGTGAAGTCACCAAGGCCAAGGAAGCTACTTCCGACACCTGGATCACTACCAAAGTGAAAGCTGACCTGGTCACCGAAAAAGGCATTCCTGGTACCGACATCAAAGTCGAGACCAACAAAGGTGTGGTATCGCTGTCCTCAACTGTAGCGGTCACTGACGCACAGAAAGAAATGGCAGTCGCCATCGCCAAGAAAATCAAAGGTGTTCAAGCGGTTTCGGCTGACGGCCTGAAATCCGAATAAGCTTCAAGTTTCTCGCCTGGACCGGGAGAAGAGGGACGGCAGGCGATCCAGTAATACGCCGGTCCTCCCTTCAAAGAGTTCATGCGAAGGTCACAAGGATGTGGTCATTACAGGCCCCGGCACTTCGTGTCGGGGCCTGTTCTATTCCGGGGGCAGCAAAGTTGCCGGTGAGGTGTCAGTTGCCGCGGTTGCTATCAATGCGCACCAGTCGATTGCCCTCAAAGCGCAGGTACTGATACATGCCGCTGTTGGGCCCGTATACCCACTCCTCGACCTGAAACTCCTCGCGCCTGTTGGCGCTGCGCTTGTAGCCCAGAACATCGCGGGAAGCCGGCTCGCCACATTTCTGCAGCACCTCGCTGGAACGGTCTCCGACGCTGATCAATTGCCTGCCACAGCGCAGGGTATCGGCCGCCAGCGCCTGGCTGGCGGTCAGCGCCAATGCCAGGCCGATCAGCAATCGAGCGCCCATGATCACTCCGCGTCCAGGTGCATCGGTGTGATCACCCGGCCATCGCTTTGCGCCTGACCCAGGCTGGCGTCGATGAAGTACACGCGGTCATCGGCCAGCTGACCTTTATCCACCAGGTAATCCTTGATGCTGCTGGCGCGATCCTGGCCCAGTTGTCGCAGGAGAACGTCACTTTCGCTCCAGAACTTGATCACCCCTTGGCGCAGTTTGGCGGTGCGTTCTTCTTTGTCCAGTTGCACCCACTCGGCTGGCGGCTGGGTCTTCAGGCGGGTGCGGTAGATGCCTTCGAGCAGCGGGCCTTTTTCAGCGTCCGGTACTTCCAGCAACGAAGCCTGGGCCGGGACTTTATCTCCGCGTCGCTGGAGCATCTTGTAGTAGTTGTACTGGTATTCGCGTTCCAGGCGTTGTTCGGCGAGCAATGGGCCATCGCTGCTTTGCGCGGCGGTGCCTTCGATTTCCAGACGCAGTGCCGGACGTTCCTTGAGCGCGCTGGACAGTTTAATCAGTGCTGCTTCGGACTCCTTGCTCAGGTCACTCGAGCCCGGGGCGAACGCCACTGTGCCGAGGTCCTCGGAACCGCCGCCACCGGCCAGACCACCAATGAATTTGAACGGCGCTTGAGCGGCACGCACGAGCAGATTGCGCAGGGTCTGCCAGATGATCGGCATTACGCTGAACTGTGGGTTGTTCAGGTCCCCGCTGACGGGCAGCTCGATGGAAATCTTGCCATCAGAGTCCTTGAGCAAGGCGATGGCCAGCTTCAGCGGCAGGCTCACCGCATCCGGGCTGTCGACTTTTTCACCCAGTTGCAGTTGCTCGACCACCACTTTGTTCTCGGCTTTCAACTGGCCCTTGATGATCTGGTAATGCAGGTCGAGATTGAGCCGGCCCTTGCGAATGCGGTAACCGGCGAACTTGCCGGAGTAGGGCGTCAGGGTGGTCAGTTCGACGCGTTTGAAACTGGTGGCGATATCCAGCGCCGCCATCGGGTCGAACGGGTTCACGCTGCCTTTGATGGTGACCGGGGCGTAGCGGTCGACCTTGCCCTTGATATCGACGTTGGCCGGTTTTGCCTGGCGGCTGTCGATGGTGCCGATCTGGCCGTTGAGCTGTTGGACGGCGGTGGCAAAGTTGGGTGTCAGGCTGAAGTCGGCGAAGTTGGCCGAGCCGTCGTTGATGGCAATTGCACCGACGTGGATGCCCAGCGGTTTTTCCTTGCTGGCGGCGGGTTTGGCGGCGCTTTTGGCACCGCTGTCCGCTGGCTGCGGGATCAGCAGGTCATCGATGTTGGTGGTGCGATCCTCGTTGATCATGAAGCGCACGTAGGGCTGGAACAGGTTGACCTTGGTGATCGAGAGACTGTCGCCATGTTGATAATTCAGTCCTTCGAGCACCAGTTGCTGCCACTTGAGGAAGTCGCGGGTCTTCAAGGTGTCCAGGGTGTGCAGTTGATCGACCTGGGCCCGGCCGGTGACGTTGAACGCCAGCGGTTCGGTGCTTTTCAGATCGACCGCCAGATCACTGCCAAGCATGCCGCTGCGCAGTTCCAGGCGAATGAACGGACTGATATAGGACTGGGCGACGCGCAGGTCGATGTCTTTGGTCTGCACCTGCAGCTTGGCGCTGACCGGGTTCAGGTTGACTTCGCCACTGGCCTGGAGTTTGCCTTGCTTGCCCAGCCCGCTATCGAGCTTGAGGGTGAAGGGTGACTGATTGAGGCTGTCGAAATTTTGCAGGTCCAGGTTCAGCGGGCCAAGTTCCAGCTCCACCGCGGGTTGTGCCTGGCGGTCGGCCAAATGAACCTGGTAGTCACGCAGTTGCACATCCTTGAGCAGCACCTGCCATGGCTTGCTCGGTGCCGTCGGCTCGGGCTTGGGCGAGGCAGTGGCGGGTGCAGGTGGCGCCGCGGGTTTGGCCGGTTGGCTGGCGAACAGCTTCTGCCAGTCGAGCTGACCATCGGCTTCGCGAGCAGCCCAGGTTTCCAGTTTCTGGCTGCGGATCTTGCCGACCACCACCTGCTGTTTGGCCAGATCGACCGTGGTCTCGCTGATGTCCAGCCGTGCCAGGCGCGCCAGCGGCCGACCGTCCGGGGCCTTGATGGCGAAGGGCGCGACGCTCAACGAGGCGTTGCTCAGGAGCAGTTCGGTTTCTTTGGAGAGATTGAATTTGTAATCGGTGTTCAGGTTCAAAACGCCGTTTTCCAGGACCAGCGGCACGGCATCACGCACATAGGGCCAAAAGGCTTTCATCTGGCCATTGGTGACTTTGAGCTTACCTTCGGAGGCAATCGGCACCAGACTGAAGTTACCGGTCCAGTCAAGCTGCCCACCGTTGGGGCCGACGGCGACCAGGGTCATGTCGGCGCTATCGTCGGGCAAAGTGCTGAGGTTTTTCAGCTCGAAGTCGAGCTTGTCGTAGAGAAACTCGATCGGCTCGCTGGGACGTACATCCTGAAAATGCACATAGCCGCCGGCTAGCTTGATCCGTTCGATGCGCAGTGGAAACGGCTTGCTGTCCGGGTCGGGCGGGGTCGGCTCGCTGGCTGGCAGCTTGAACAGCTGGACCAGATTGAGCTTGCCGTCCTTGGCGAAGAGGATTTCGCTCTTGGGATTGATCAACTCGACATCGGCCAGATGCAGGGCGCGGGTCCACAGGCTGTCGAGCTGCAGGTTGGCGTAAAGGCGCTCGAAGGCCACTTGCTCCTTGCCTGGCTCGCCGATTTTCAGCCCCCACAGGTTCAGTTCAAGGCTGAACGGGTTGAGCTCGATCCGCTCGATGCGTGCCGGTACCGTGGCGTAGTTGGCTAATTGTTGATTGGCAATCCGCAAGGCAATGCCCGGCAAAATCAGAAACCCCAGCAAGCTATAAAGGGCGAGAGCGGTCAACAAGGCGCCAATGGCGCGGAACAATCCTTTGGGCATGTGAGGCGTCATCTATCTGGATCGGAGGTGCGTTGGAGTATGGCACGCGATTCCGGTTCCGAAGTGACTGCCTTTATTCGTGCAGGACTTGTCTGAATCAGAGTTGCAGGATCAAGGTTTTCAGCGGCGGTTGCTGATCCAGGGACGGGAAATCGCTGCCTGGGGACAATACCTGCCAGTCGCGCACCGGTCGTCCGGCTTTTTCGGCACAGCGCAAAACCTGTTCACGCCAGTCGTCCATGGTGACCTTTGCCAGGTTGTTACAGCAGATCAGCACGCCATTTTCGGCGGTGGTCAGCAGGGCCGGTTTGAGCAGGCTTTGATAGTCGCGCAACAGGTCAACGGTGCCGAACGCGCTTTTTGCCCAGGCGGGCGGGTCGAGCAGGACCAGATCGTATTGACGCTGTTCCAGGCGTGGGTAGCTCGGCAATTTGTGGCGGCGCTGAATGATCGGCAAACCGGCCAGTTGACGAATTGCCGCAAAATAGTCGGACTGGATGAACTGCATCTTCGGCAATTGTGGATTGAGTTGCCCGTTTTCACGGCCAACCGCCAGATTGCCTTCGGCAAAGTCCAGGTTGCACACCTCGCTGGCACCCCCAGCAGCGGCACTCAAGCCAACGCCACAGGTGTAGGCAAACAGGTTCAGCACGCTTTTGCCAGCACTGTGCTGCTTGACCCAGCCACGGGCATTGCGCAGGTCGAGAAACAGCAGCGGGTCCTGCCCGGCGTGGCGGCCACGGACCCGGTAGTTCAGGCCCCATTCGTGGCCGACCAGATCCTCCAGCGCAGCGTCTTCGACACGGTAGACCGGGTCGTCGCGATCGATGCGCGAGTTGCCCTTGGAGCGGTCGTTGTAGACCAGCAGGCTGTGCAAACCGAGGTGTTGACTGATGGTTTCGTGCAATTGCAGCAGGGCGTCGCGCTCCAGCGACTGATGAAAGCTTTGCACCAGCAGTTGCGGGCCGTAACGGTCGATGGTCAGGCCCGCGGCGCCTTCCTGGCTGCCATGGAACAGCCGATAGCAGTCAGTGCCTTGCTGATGTAGCTCGGCCAGCAGGTCTTGGCGATGATCGAGGGCGGCGCGCAGCGCCTGATTCAAAGAAGACATGCTGGGCGCCTTGCAGGGGAATTTGGCGCGAGAGTTTAACAGCTAAGAGCAATGGAAACTCTGGCTTCGCACATTCCTCGTAGCAGCTGCCGAGCCTGCGAGGCTGCGTTCGGCTGCGAAGCAGTCGTAAAATCAGGCACCGCGGTATTCCAGACAAACCGTGGACGCAGGTTTTGCGTCTGCTGCGCAGCCGAACGCAGCCTCGCAGGCTCGGCAGCTGCTACGGGCATTGGGGCAAGCCCGCCTCCCGCAGGTTATGAGTCGGTCACAGAACCGGTCTCAGGTCAGCAACCCCATGCGTCGTCTGGCGCGATGCACCGAGCCGTTGCGCACCGCCCAGCGCAGCAGCGGCGCACTGCGCTGGACACCGGCGCGGATCAGCTTGCGTTGCATCGGCCCCTGGCTGACACCCAGCATGGCGCTGGCCCAGTCCGGCAACAGGTCGATGCCGGCCTGCATCATCAGCGCGCCGAAGGGTCTGGCCAATTGGCTGGGTGAAGGGGCATCCAGCAGCAGGCGCAGCACTTCGCGGCTGCGCTGGTCACACAACAGCTGTGGGCGGATTCGTTCAAGGTAGTCGGCGATCTCCTCTCGAGAACGCGGCACGTTCCGGGCGCCAAGGCGTTCGGCGACCAGGGCGATTTCCGCGTAATAGCGATCCTGATCGGCCAGTGACAGATTCGGGTTGCGGTAACGCAGGTGCGCGGCCAGAAAATTGCTGACCTCGGCCACATGCACCCAAGTCAGCAGATCCGGATCGCTGGCGGCATACGACCGGCCGTCGGGCGCGGTGCCGACCACTTGCAGGTGGATGGTGCGAACCTTGTCTATCAGCCACTCGGCGTCCCGCCGCGAGCCGAAGGTGGTGCCGGAAATGAACTGCCCGGTGCGGCGCAGGCGACCGAGCATGTCTTCGCGGAAGTTCGAGTGATCCCAGACGCCAGCCAGTGCCAGCGGATGCAGGGCCTGCAACATCAAGGCGCTGATGCCTCCGATCAACATACTGCTGAAGTCGCCATGCACCTGCCAGCTGACTGAATCCGGGCCGAACAGGCCAGGGTCGCCCTTGGGGTTTTCCAGATCGAGCTTGCCCAGGGACAAGCCGGTCAGGCTCATGACCTGCGTTTCGATACGACGACGAATGAATTCCATGACCGCTCAGGCGAAGGCGCGGCCTCGGCCGCGCAGGGTTATTGGTTCAGGCGTTTGTCGATCAGACCCTCGACCACGCTCGGGTCGGCCAGGGTCGAGGTATCGCCCAGGCTGTCCAGTTCATTGCAGGCGATCTTGCGCAGAATCCGCCGCATGATCTTGCCCGAACGGGTTTTCGGCAAGGCCGGGGCCCACTGGATCAGGTCGGGTTTGGCAAAACTGCCGATTTCCTTGCTGACATGGTCCAGCAGTTCTTTCTTCAGGGCCTCGTTCGGCTCGGTGCCATTCATTGGCGTGACAAAGGCATAGATCCCCTGGCCTTTCACGTCGTGGGGGTAACCGACCACTGCTGCCTCGGCAATGCTGTCGTGGAGTACCAGCGCGCTTTCGACCTCGGCGGTACCGATGCGGTGTCCGGATACGTTGATCACGTCATCGATGCGCCCGGTGATCCAGTAGTCGCCGTCTTCATCGCGGCGGGCGCCGTCGCCGGTGAAGTAGTAACCGGGGTAGGGCTTGAAATAGGTTTCGAGCATGCGTTTCGGGTCGCCGTAAACACTACGGATCTGCGCTGGCCAGCTGGCCTTGATCGCCAGTATGCCGCTGCCGGCACCGCTGATTTCCTTGCCTTGTTCGTCCAGCAGCACTGGCTGTATGCCGAACATCGGTTGGCTGGCGCAGCCGGGTTTGACCCGGCTGGCGCTGACCAGCGGGCTGAGCATGATGCCGCCGGTCTCGGTCTGCCACCAGGTATCGACGATCGGGCAGCGTTGTTCGCCGACGGCATTGAAATACCATTCCCAGGCTTCCGGGTTGATCGGTTCGCCCACCGTACCCAGCAAGCGCAGGCTGCTGCGCGAGGTTTCTTTCAACGGCTCCAGGCCTTCGCGCATCAGGGCGCGCAAGGCGGTCGGGGCGGTGTAGAAGATGTTGACGTGGTGCTTGTCGATCACTTCCCAGAACCGTGAGCTGCTTGGGTAGCTCGGTACCCCCTCGAAGATCAGCGTGGTCGCGCCATTGGCCAGCGGGCCGTAGACGATGTAGCTGTGGCCCGTGACCCAGCCGACATCGGCGGTGCACCAGAAGACTTCGCCGTCCCGGTAGTCGAGCACGTACTTGAAGGTCATCGCCGCTTGCAGCAAGTAGCCGCCAGTGCTGTGCAGCACGCCTTTGGGTTTGCCGGTGCTGCCGGAGGTATAGAGGATGAACAACGGGTCTTCGGCGTCCATCGGCTCGGGCGGGCAGTCATCGCTTACGTCGCGCAGAGCCTGGTGATACCAGAGGTCACGGCCTTCGACCCAATCCACCTCACCCTGGGTGCGTTCGACCACCAGCACGGTGCTGACGCCCGGGCAACTGAGCAATGCTTTATCGACGTTCTGCTTGAGCGGGATGAATTTGCCACCGCGTACGCCTTCATCGGCGGTGATCACCGTGCGGCAGTCGGCGTCGAGGATCCGGTCGCGCAGCGAGTCCGGGGAAAAGCCGCCGAAGACCACCGAGTGCACCGCCCCAATCCGTGTGCAGGCGAGCATGGCGTAAGCGGCTTCGGGGATCATCGGCATGTAGATGCAGACCCGGTCGCCTTTTTTCACGCCGCGACTTTTCAGCACATTGGCCAGCCGGCAGACGTTGTGATGGAGTTTTTTGTAGGTGATTTGCGCCGATTCGACGGGGTCGTCGCCTTCCCAGATGATCGCGATCTGATCGCCGCGCGTTTCCAGATGACGGTCGATGCAGTTGTAACTGACGTTCAACTGACCGCCGGCAAACCAGCTCGCCGCACCGGTTTTCAGGTCCGCCTGGTGCACGCTTTGCCACGGTGTCGACCAGTCGAGAAAGCGCTTGGCCTGTTCGGCCCAGAAGATATCGGGTTGCTCGATGGATTGGCGGTACAGCCGCTGGTAGTCGTCCTGACTCAGTTGTGCAGCCCGGCGGACGGCATCGGCTTGAGGAAATTGGCTGATATCGATCATGACGGTTCCTTATTCTTGTTTCTGCGACAAGAGGGGAGCTACGCAACCCTCGTAGGAGCTGGCGAAGCCTGTGATCTTTTGACGTTGAAGATCAAAAGATCGCAGCCTTCGGCAGCTCCTACAGGGAGCCGGGCACGCCACCGATTTTGCAGTTAACCCGGTGCCGTAGGAACAGTCAGAAGCTTTCAAGCTGCAAGGGCGGGCAAACCGCCCCTTCAGCGTATCACCCGCGGTGACGACCACGGAAGTAGTTGATCAGGCCTTGGGTGGACGCATCGTCAGCCGGTGTTTCCTCGCTGCCGGTCAGGCGGTTGTAGACGCCTTTGCCGAGTTCCTTGCCCAACTCCACACCCCACTGATCGAAGGCGTTGATGCCCCAGATCACGCTCTGCACGAAGACTTTGTGTTCGTACATCGCCACCAGCGCGCCGAGGCGACGTGGGCTGATGCGTTCGACCACCAAGGTGTTGCTCGGACGGTTGCCGGGGATCACCTTGTGCGGTGCAAGTTTCTGCACTTCGTCTTCGGCCAGGCCTTTGTCACGCAGTTCGGCTTCGGCTTCGGCGCGGGTCTTGCCGAGCATCAGCGCCTGGCTTTGCGACAGACAGTTGGCGTACAGCCATTGGTGATGGTCGGCTACCGGGTTGTAGCTGACGATCGGCACGATGAAGTCGGCCGGAATCAGTTGGGTGCCCTGGTGCAGCAACTGGTGGTAGGCGTGCTGGCCGTTGCAACCGACGCCGCCCCAGATCACCGGGCCAGTGTCGGTGGTCACCGGCGTACCGTCCTGGCGCACGCTCTTGCCGTTGGATTCCATGTCCAGCTGCTGCAAGTGCTTGGTGATGTTGCGCAGGTAGTGGTCGTACGGCAGGATCGCGTGGCTTTGCGCGCCCCAGAAGTTGCCGTACCAGACGCCGAGCAATGCCAGCAGTACCGGCATATTCTGTTCGAATGGCGCGCTCTGGAAATGCTGGTCCATGGTGTAGGCACCGGACAGCAGTTCCTTGAAGTTCGACATGCCGATGGCCAGGGCGATCGGCAAGCCGATGGCCGACCACAGCGAGTAACGCCCGCCGACCCAGTCCCACATCGGGAAGATGTTCTCTTCGCGGATACCGAACGCCACGGCGGCGGCATTGTTGCTCGAGACCGCGATGAAGTGGCGATACAGCTCGGCTTCGGAGCCGCCCTGGGCCAGGTACCAGGCGCGAGCGGCCTGAGCGTTTTTCAGGGTTTCCAGGGTGTTGAAGGATTTCGACGAGACGATGAACAACGTGGTCTCGGCGCGAATCTTCATCGACAGTTCGTGGAACTCACTGCCATCGATGTTCGCCAGGTAATGGCAGCGCACGCCTTTCTGGGCGTAGGACAACAGCGCTTCGGAAACCAGCTCGGGACCGAGGAACGAGCCACCGATACCGATGTTGACCACGTCAGTGATCGGCTTCTCGGTGTAACCGCGCCACAGACCGTCGTGGATACGGCCGACCAGCTCGGTGATCTGGTTCAGCACCTTGTGCACTTCCGGCATCACGTTGACGCCGTTTACCGACAGCTTGTCGCCTACCGGGCGGCGCAGTGCGGTGTGCAGGGCCGGGCGACCCTCCGAGGAGTTGACCAGTTCGCCGGCGAACAGTGCGTTGATCGCCTCCTGCAGGCCAGCTTCTTTGCCCAGGCCAACCAAAAGGTCGCGGGTTTCTTTGTTGATCAGGTTTTTCGAATAATCGAGAAAAAGCCCACAGCTACTCAAGGTGAATTCATTGAAGCGCTGAGGGTCGGCATTGAAGGCTTCACGCATGCTGAAATCTTGCATGGCTTCGCGGTGTTCATTCAACGCTTGCCAGGCGGGCAGAGCGGTAACGTCGTGTGGGGTGCGGTAGTACGCCATCGCTGCGATTTTCCTTTTACTAGAACTGCCTTTCGGACACTAAGAAACCTGGTAAGTCCTGCTCGATCACAGGACGATGTCCAGTCACCTGCGTTAACACTAATCAATAAGCGCAGGGCGAATACAGTAACCCCCGCGTCTTGATCTGTCTTGGCTTTGTCTGCCCTGCGACTGGTACTTTTTTATAACATCGCGACCGGCTGGCAGGCCAACCGGGCTTTCAGTCTGTGCAGATGTGCGGTCGATCAGGCGACCTGCACCGGGATGGCATTGCTGGTATGGCTCAGCTCATTGCCCGGTGCCATGTAGAGCATGCGCGGCTTGAAGTTGAGCAATTCGGCTTCGTTGTAGTGGGCGTAGGCGCAAATGATCACCCGGTCACCGACCTTGGCCTTGTGCGCGGCCGCGCCATTGACCGAGATCATCCGCGAGCCTTCTTCGCCACGGATCGCGTAGGTGGTGAAGCGTTCGCCGTTGTCGACGTTGTAGATCTGAATCTGTTCGTACTCGCGGATGCCGGACAAGTCCAGCCATTCGCCATCGATGGCGCAAGAGCCTTCGTAGTCGAGCACAGCGTGGGTGACTTCGGCGCGATGCAACTTGGCTTTGAGCATGATGGCGTGCATGAGTGTTTTCCCAGGTTGGAATCGAACGTCGGGCAGCGCCCACAGGCGCGTAGGAGCTGCCGCAGGCTGCGATCTTTTGATCTTGCCGTTATTTTTTGATTTTACTGTTTAATCTTTTGATTTTACCGTTTGAACCGTAGCGTCGAGGTTCAGATGCAGGTTGTCAATCAACCGGGTGGCCCCCAAATAGGCCGCAACGAGGATCACCAGGTCGCGGTCGTCCGGGGTTGCCGGGCGCAGGCTCAGTGCCTGGCGAATTTCCAGATAATCGGGCCGCAAACCAAGGGCTGCGAGCTGCTGGTTATGGATTGACAACAGTTTGGGGTAATCGCGCTCACCCTGTTTGATGGCTTCGGCAATCTGGTTCAGGTTGCGATACAGCGCCGGGGCGATGGTACGTTGCTCTTCGGTCAGGTAGCCATTGCGCGAGGACAGCGCCAGGCCATCAGCCGCGCGTACGGTCGGCTCGCCAATGATCTGGATCGGCAGGTTCAGGTCATGGACCAGGGCGCGAATGACCGCCAGTTGCTGGAAGTCTTTCTGGCCGAAGATCGCCAGGTCTGGCTGGACCATGTTGAACAGCTTGGTGACCACCGTCGCCACACCTTCGAAATGACCGGGACGGCTGGCGCCGCACAGACCCGCGGACAATTGCGGAACGCTGACGCGAGTCTGGCCGGCCATGCCGTCCGGGTACATTTCATCGACACTCGGGGCAAATAGCAGGTGGCAGCCGGCCTGGAGCAATGTCTCCTGGTCGGCCGCGAGGGTCCGTGGGTAGGTGTCGAGGTCTTCGCCAGCACCGAATTGCAGCGGATTGACGAAAATGCTCGCCACCACGAAGTCCACCCGCTGGGCCGCCTTGGTCACCAGCGCCGCATGGCCACTGTGCAGGTTACCCATGGTCGGCACGAAGCCGATCCGTTTGCCTTCACTGCGGGCGCGAGCTACGGCGGCGCGCAATTCGCGCACGGTCTTGACAGTGTTCATGCAGAGAATCCGTGTTCAGGGCCAGGGAAAGTTACCGCTTTGACTTCAGCGACGTAAGCGCTCAGGGCTGTTTGAATACTGTCCTGTCCGGCCATGAAGTTCTTCACGAACTTAGGCGCGCGACCGGTCAGTGACAGACCGAGCATGTCGTGCAGCACCAGCACCTGACCGTCGGTGGCGCTACCGGCGCCAATCCCGATCACCGGAATGCTCACCGCCTGGGTGATTTCAGCTGCCAGCTCGCTCGGTACGCACTCGAGCAACAACATGGCGGCGCCTGCCTGTTCCAGGGCGATGGCGTCAGCGCGCATCTGTCGCGCCTGGTTTTCATTGCGACCCTGGACTTTATAGCCGCCGAGGATGTTCACCGACTGCGGCGTCAGCCCCATGTGCGCGCAGACCGGCACGCCACGTTCGGCCAGCAGCCGGATCGAATCCGCCAGCCACAGTGCGCCTTCGACTTTGACCATATGCGCGCCAGCCTGCATCAGCAGGGCGCTGTTGATCATTGTCTGTTCGGTGGTTGCGTAGGCCATGAATGGCAGGTCGGCGAGGATCAGCGCTCCGGCGTTACCGCGTTTGACTGCGGCAACGTGGTAAGCCATGTCAGCGGTGGAAACGGGCAGTGTGCTGTCATGTCCTTGCAGCACCATGCCGAGGGAGTCGCCCACCAGCAGCACGTCGACACCCGCCTCGCAGCAGGCGTGAGCAAAGGTCGCGTCATAGCAGGTCAGCATGGCGATCTTTTGACCTTTGAGCTTGAGGCTCTGCAAGGTGGTCAGGGTAATGTCTGGCATGAAAAGTGTCCTCATTCAGGCGCTGTGAAAACTACTGCGAGTAACGCGCGTGATGTTTCGTTTATACAGGCGCACGGTCTTTTGTCGTGCTTATAAGGCCTGGATGGCGCCCTTTAATGCCGGATTGGCGGCAGCGGGACGCCTATAGTCGTGAGGAGAACTCTGGAAGTCAATTGTGTGTGTTACTGCGTTGTTACGTGAACGGTGTTACCTGTGGGAGCGGCGGTGCGGCGATCCGACTTGCCCGCGTGACGGCGCGGTGGGCCTGATGCACCGCGCCGATGCTATCGCGAGCAAGTCGGATCGCCGCCGCTCCCACATTAAATCGGTGACAAGCGTTCCAGCCCGACAAACGGACAGTCGGCGAGCAATGCCCTGAGCAGGCGGCCGTCGGCCAGTTGCAGGTCTGCCGGGGCCAGTTCGGCCAAGGGATAGAGCACAAAGGCTCGGGCCTGCATGTGGTAATGAGGGACTTTGAGGCGCGGTTCGTCAATCAATCGGTCGCCGAACAGCAGGATATCCAGATCCAGCGTGCGCGGCCCCCAGCGTTCATTGCGCTCTCGGCCTTGATCGTTTTCGATGGCTTGCAGCGCGTCGAGCAGTGCCAGGGGCGCGAGACCGCTGTCCAGCGCGGCCACGGCGTTGGTGTAGCGCGGTTGGCCGGGCAGCAGGGAGTCGCTTTGATAGAAAGCCGATACGCCAATCAGCGCGGTCTGCGGTAACTGCGCCAATGCCTCGACTGCATGACCCAATTGGTCCGCCGGGGCCGCCAGATTGCTGCCCATGCCGATGTAGATACGTTCCATCCGTTTACTCGCCCGAAGCGCTCGGAGTGCCGACCGCGGTCGTGCGTTTACGCTTGCTGCCGGCGCTGCGGCGACGCTTGCGCGGGGCTCCGCTGGTTCCGTCGTCCTTGCCACTGAGGTCGCGGATCATGTCGCGACGCTCACTGTCGTTAGCGTCCTGATAATCGGTCCACCACTCGCCTAGGCCATCGGTCTGTTCGCCAGCACTTTCGCGCAGCAGCAAGAAATCGTAACCGGCACGGAAACGCGGGTTGTCCAGCAGCAGATCGGCACGTTTGCCGCTACGCCGCGGCAGGCGTTCCTGCATGTCCCAGATCTCGCGGATCGGCAGGGTGAAGCGTTTCGGAATCGCGATGCGCTGGCACTGCTCGCTGATCAGCTCGTGAGCCGCTTCCTGCATGGCTGGAATCGGCGGCATGCCGCGGTTCTGCAAACGCAGCACGCGAGCCGGCAGGGCAGGCCAGAGCAGGGCAGCGAAGAGGAACGCCGGGGTCACCGGTTTGTTCTGCTTGATGCGCAGGTCAGTGTTGGCCAAGGCTTCGCTGATCAGGGTGTGGGTGTAGGTCGGGTTGTGCTCCAGTGCTTCGGCGCTGGCCGGGAACAACGGATCGAACAACTGCAGGTCCACCAGCATTTCGAAGGTGTCTGCGGCATGACCGGAGAGGAACAGTTTGAGCACTTCCTCGAACAGTCGTGCCGAAGGGATCTCGCGCAGCATCGGCGCCAGGTCGCGAATCGGCGTAGCGCTGTGCTTCTCGATGCCGAAATCCAGCTTGGCGGCGAAACGCACGGCCCGCAGCATCCGTACCGGGTCTTCCTGGTAACGCTGCTGTGGATCGCCGATCAGGCGGATCAGGCGGTTGCGGATGTCGTGTACGCCATTGGCGTAGTCGAGAATGCGCTCACTGACCGGATCGTAATACAGGGCATTGATGGTGAAGTCGCGACGCTGGGCGTCTTCTTCCAGCGTGCCATAGACGTTGTCCCGCAGAATCCGCCCGCTTTCGTTGCGTGAGGACTGGTTGCTGTCTTCCTCTTCGTCGTTTTGCGGGTGATTGGCGCGGAAGGTTGCGACTTCGATGATTTCGCGACCGAAGTGGATATGCACCAGCTTGAACCGGCGGCCGATGATCCGCGCATTGCGAAATTCGGCGCGTACCTGTTCCGGCGTGGCGCTGGTGGCGACGTCGAAGTCTTTGGGTGTGATGTTGAGCAGCATGTCGCGCACGCAGCCACCAACCAGGTAAGCCTGGTAACCGGCGTTCTGCAAGCGTTCGACGATGTTGACCGCATAACGGCTGAATTGAGCGCGCTGCAGCGAATGCTGGCTGCTGTTCAGCACTTCAGGCGTGCTGCGGATGTGTTGCGTACGACGCAAGGGAGAACGGAATGACTGGAACAGCTTCTTCAGCATGGGATGCACTGTTTGAAGGAATGTTCGGCCATAACGAAGAATGACCGCATGATGGGCGGGGATTCTAGCATTTAGTCGGGGGATGGTGTAGGAAGCGTGCGCAAAGGCTATGAACTCGGTCTCAAACGCCAGAAACCACAAGGGGAGCCGAAGCTCCCCAAGAAGTAGTTGCATGCTCTATTTTTATTATTGGTGTCGGGCTTTTTGTTTTTGTTGAGTGCCCTCGCCACGAGTTCTTACCTTCGTGACCCTCCCAATCGGGAGCCAAGAGCAAACGGATTGCTTTGGTCGCTGTGTTGCATGATCCATTGATCCAACCAGTTCAGGCTCTGTCTTAGGACAGTTTTTTGTTGTTCTCGGCCTGGTTGCGGGGCAAGCCCCAAATACAACGCCTCTCCAAAAGAATCAGTTAGCTGCGCCTCCGCCGTGTTGTTTTTATTGTGCGTGAGCCGTTTCGTCTTATTTTTATTGTTTGTTGCATTGCTTGTTATTGTTTTTGTACTAAGCATATAGCAGGTGTCGTGCCAACTTTTGTGAAAGCCAGTAAAGCCGGGGGTTTGGCGGGAGAAGGAGGTTTTTTCGGGCATAAAAAAGCCGGGGCGTCGTTACCGTAAACCCCGGCTTCTGTTACGTGAAAAATCTGAGGTAACAGTTTCTTCACCTGTGCGGGTGTTACCCGCGCGCATCAGCTTTCGCTGGCAACCCCGGTCTTGCGTCGTGGAATGCCCAGGCGCTGACGCCGTTCCCACAGGCATTTGCGGCTGACCCCGAGTTTGCGGGCCAGCTCGGTCTCGGTCATGTGGTCCTGGTGCTCGAGAACGAAATGCTGGAAGTAGTCTTCCAGGGACAAGTCTTCGGTAGGCTCGTGGCTGGTGTTGTTGGCGCTGCCCTGTTGTGGTGCCAGGCCGATGAAGTCGTCGTCTTCCAGATCGCTCAGCTCGATATCGATCCCCAGCAGTTCGGCGGAAATTTCCGGGCTTTCGCACAGAATGACCGCGCGCTCCACCGCATTTTCCAGTTCGCGAACGTTACCCGGCCAGGAGTAATGACGAATCGCCTGCTCGGCATCCGCGGCGAACCTCAGGTCTGTGCGGTTAACCCGGGCACTTTGACGGGCGAGGAAGGCAGTGGCGATTTCGTTGACGTCGGCGCCCCGCTCACGCAAGGCCGGCAGCTTCAGGGCGATCACATGAAGGCGGTAATACAGGTCTTCGCGAAACTGGCCGATCTTGGCCAGACTCTTGAGATCACGGTGGGTCGCGGCAATCAGGCGCACATCGACCTTCTGCGATTGCACCGAGCCGACGCGGCGGATTTCCCCTTCCTGCAGCACGCGCAGCAAGCGGGCCTGGGCTTCCAGTGGCAGCTCGCCGATTTCATCGAGGAACAAGGTGCCGCCATCAGCGGCTTCGACCAGGCCGGCGCGACCGGCGCTGGCACCGGTGAAGGCGCCTTTTTCGTGGCCGAAGAGTTCGGACTCGATCAGGCTTTCCGGGATGGCCGCGCAGTTCACCGAAATCATCGGTGCCTTGGCGCGTTTCGACAGGTTGTGCAGGGCGCGGGCCACCAGTTCCTTGCCGGTCCCGGACTCGCCCTGGATCAGCACATTGGAATCGGTTGGCGCGACTTTGCGGATCTTGCTGTACATATCCAGCATCGGCGGGCAGGAGCCGATGATGCCAATCTCGCCGTTGCTGTTGTCGACAGCGTTTTTCGCGGCGCCATTGGCCTTGCCGACAGCAGGTTCACTCGGTGTGCTCTGCGCCACTTGCCGGTCACGCAGGATGCGTGCAACGGCCTGCAGCATTTCGTCGTGATCGAAAGGCTTGGCGATGTAATCCACCGCGCCCATCTTCATCGAGTCGACGGCCGAGCGCAGGCTGGCGTAGCTGGTCATGATCAGCACCGGGGTGCCCTGGCCGAGCTTGATCAGCTCGGTACCCGGGGCGCCGGGCAGGCGCAGGTCACTGACGATCAGGTCGAACGTGGGAATGCTGAAACGCTCTTGTGCTTCCTGCACGGAACCGGCTTCGCTGACCTGGTACTGGTTACGTTCCAGCAGACGGCGCAAGGCGGAGCGGATAATTGTTTCGTCTTCGACGATCAAAATGTGCGGCATAGATTCGATACTCTCGACGGTCTCAGTTCACAGCGGACGTCGCTTCGACATGACGCGGTAAGGTCACCCGGATACGGGTGCCGCGCTGGCTTTGTGTGTCAGCCGGGCTGTCGATGGTGATTTGTCCATAATGCTCTTCAACGATGGAATAGACCAGTGCAAGGCCCAGACCGGTGCCTTCGCCAGGATCCTTGGTGGTGAAGAAAGGTTCGAACAATCGGTCCATGATGTTCTGTGGGATACCGCTGCCTTCGTCTTCGACGATCAGATCGACCGTGTGTTCGCCGGCTTCGCTCTTGACTCGTACTGCACTGCCGGGCGGTGAGGCATCGCGGGCATTGGACAGTAGGTTGATCAGGACCTGGGCGAGCCGCTGCGGATCGCCGTCGACCCAGTGGTCCGGGTCGCACAGATTGTAGAACTGCACTTCGAAGTTGCGTCGGTTCAATGCCAGCAAACCAATGGCATCCTGCGCCACTTCGGCCAGGCACACCGGTTCGTCACTGTTTTGATGGCTCCCGGCGTGGGCGAAGCTCATCAGTGACTGGACGATGCGCGAGATGCGCTTGGTCTGTTCGAGGATCTGCCCGCTGATTTCCGTCAGTTCGCTGTCTTCTTCGCGCTCTTCACGCAGGTTTTGCGCGAGGCAGGCGATGCCGGTGATCGGGTTGCCGATTTCATGGGCTACCCCGGCCGCCAGTCGGCCAATACTGGCCAATCGCTCGGAGTGCACCAGTTTGTCCTCGAGCATCTGGGTTTCGGTCAAATCTTCCACCAGCAGCACCAGGCCGCTGTTGCCAGGCGCCAATGGTTCGTCGATGGCGGCTTTGTGCAGGTTCAGCCAGCGGGTCTGGCCGTCGAGGGCCAGGTGTTGTTTGTGCAGGTGCTCGTCCGGAAGGTTGATGAAACCTTGTAGCAACTCTCTCCACGGATCGCCAAGGGTGCTCAGGCGCGAACCGACCACGCGCTGGGCGGCGATACCGGTCAGCTCCTCCATGGCTTTGTTCCACATGAGGATTTCCTGGTCCTTGGCCAGCGAGCAGACGCCCATGGGCAGTTCCTGCAGGGTTTGCCGGTGATAACGGCGCAGCGCGTCGAGTTCGGCGGCCAGACCGGTCAGGCGCGAGTGGTAGTCTTCGAGCCGGCTCTCGATGAAGTGAATATCTTCAGTGACATAGTTCTCGCCGCCGGGTTTGTATGGCAGGAAGGTTTCGACCATGTCTTGAGCCACGCTCGGTCCCATCAGGCCCGAGAGGTTGGCCTCGATGCGATCGCGCAGCCGGCGCAAGGCATAGGGCCGGCGCTCATCGAAGGGTAGATAAAGATCGCGCAAGGCCTGTTCGACTTCTTTCTGCGCAGCCTTGGCGCCCAAGGGCTTGGCCAGTTGCGTGGCGAACTCCTGAGGCGAGGCAGCGTGCAGTTCCCGGCGTTGCGGGCGGCGGACGTTATCCACCGCGCAGGCTTCAGCGGCGCTGGCCTCTTCGGGGCTGGCATTGGTAAACAGCGAGATCAGGGTGAACATCAGTACGTTGGCGGCGAGCGAGGCGATGGCCGCCATATGCCAGCTGGTGTCATCCAGCACGTAAATCATATTCAGCAGTGGAATATAGAAGCCCTGCAGGTTGCCGACCAGCGGCAACAACATGGTCACCAGCCACACCAGGATCCCCGCCAGCAACCCAGCGATGAAGCCGCGGCGGTTGGCCGTTGGCCAGTACAGCACTGACAACACGCCTGGGAGGAATTGCAACGTGGCGACGAAAGCGACGATACCGAGGTTAGCCAGATCCTGCTCTGCGCCCAGCAACAGGTAAAAACCGTAGCCGGCCATGATGATCGCGACGATCAGCGCCCGGCGAGTCCACTTCAGCCAGCGGTAGATGTTGCCTTCGGCCGGCGGCTGATAGAGCGGCAGCACCAGATGGTTCAAGGCCATCCCGGACAGCGCCAGGGTGGTCACGATGATCAGCCCGCTGGCGGCCGACAGCCCGCCGATATAGGCCAGAAGTGCCAGTGGCTTGCTGTTGGCGGCGATGCCGATACCCAGGGTGAAGTATTCCGGGTTGGTGGTGGCGCCCAGTTTCAAGCCGGCCCAGAGGATCAGCGGCACCGCCAGGCTCATCAATAGCAGGAACAGTGGCAAGCCCCAGCTGGCACTCACCAGGGAGCGCGGATTGAGGTTTTCGGTGAAGGTCATGTGATACATGTGCGGCATGACGATCGCCGAAGCGAAGAACACCAGCAGCAGCGTGCGCCATGGGCCTTCTTGCAGCGGAGTGTGCAGGGCAGCGAGGGCTGTCTGGTTCTGCAGCAGCCACAGCTCGAGCTGTTGCGGACCGTCGAACACGCCGTACAAGGCATACAGGCCGACGCCACCAATGGCGATCAGTTTGATCACCGACTCAAAGGCAATCGCGAACACCAGCCCTTCGTGCTTTTCCCGGGTGGCGATGTGTCGGGAGCCGAAGAAGATGGTGAACAGGGTAATCAACCCACAGAAGCTCAGGGCCACGCGATGCTGTACCGGTTCGCGGGTGAGGATACCTATGGAGTCGGCGACTGCCTGAATCTGCAGCGCCAGCAGCGGCAAGACCCCGATCAGCATGAAAATCGTCGTCAGCGCACCGGCCCAGGTACTGCGGAAACGGAACGCGAACAGGTCGGCCAGGGACGATAGCTGGTAGGTGCGGGTGATTTTCAGGATCGGATAGAGCAGCACCGGCGCCAGCAGAAACGCGCCGGAAACCCCAAGGTAGCTGGAGAGAAAGCCGTAACCGTACTGATAGGCCAGGCCGACCGTACCGTAAAACGCCCAGGCGCTGGCATACACGCCCAGCGACAGGGTGTAGGTCAGCGGGTGGCGAATGATTGAACGCGGGATCATTCCTCGTTCGCTGATCCAGGCCACGCCGAACAGCACCGCCAGGTAGGCGGCGCTGATCAGGATCATCTGGGTCAGGCTAAAGCTCATCGGCATCTTTTTGGCTCTGCAGGATGAAGGTCACGACGATCAGAATCAGCCAGAGCAGATAAGGGCGGTACCAGGCGCCAGTGGCGTCGATCCACCAATCCATGATGGCCGGGGAGAACAGATAGATCCCGACTACCAGGAGCAGGACCAAACGATAGATGTACATCCTGGCCTCTCTTTATTGTGCGCGTGCCCGAAAACGTGCGGCGATGGTAACGGATGGGCGCCAAGCTGCAAGTAGCGTCAGCGTATTTGCGCTTCGGGCAGCGTCAGTGTGCGCGGGATCCGTTGCGCATCCCAGTGCCGGATGCCCCAGTTCAGCACTTCCCGGGGGCTCGCATCGTCCAGTTCGCTCTCGGGGTTCTGGCCCAGGGCACGCAGTGCGCGCAGCAACAACGGCGTGGCCTGATGGTCGATCAGCGGCGGCGAACGGTAGGACTTGCCCAGCTTGTGACCGTTCGGTTGGGTGATCAGCGGCACGTGCAGATAGCGCGGTTGTGCAAAGCCAAGCAACTCTTGCAGGTAGAGCTGACGTGGCGTGGAGTCCAGCAGATCGGCGCCGCGAACGATATCGGTGATGCCTTGCCAGGCGTCGTCGAGTACCACTGCCAGTTGATAGGCGTACAGCCCGTCGCGGCGACGGATGACGAAATCACCCACGTCGCGACCCAGGTGCTGACGGAATTCACCCTGTACCCGGTCCTCGAAGTGGTATTCCAGTTCCGGTACCCGCAGGCGGATGGCGGCGCCTTCGCGGGCGTGGCCAGCGTTGCGACAGAATCCGGGATAAATGCCGTGCCAGGGCGCAAGCGTTTTGCGCGAGCAGGTGCAGGCGTAAGCCAGGCCTTGATTGAACAGGCGATCGAGCACCTGGGCATAGGCATCGTGGCGATCACTCTGGCGGACCAGCTCACCGTCCCATTCGAAACCGTAACCTTCCAGGGTGTTGAGGATCGCGGCCTGGGCTCCGGGCTCTTCCCGTGGTGGGTCGAGGTCCTCCATGCGCATCAGCCAGCGTCCGCCGACGGAACGGGCGTCAAGGTACGAGGCCAGGGCGGCGACCAGCGAACCGAAGTGCAGGTAACCACTGGGAGTAGGGGCGAAGCGCCCGATATACGCGGATGAGGTGATGGCAGTCATGGGGCGGATGCTACCGGGAAATCCGGAGATTGTTGGAGATCAAAAGCCAGAAACAAAAACGGAGCGTTCGCACGCTCCGTTTTTCGTTCAGTCCGGCGGTTACTTGCCGACCTGTTTTTCCTTGATTTCCGCCAGGGTTTTGCAGTCGACGCACATGTCGGCGGTAGGGCGCGCTTCCAGTCGGCGAATACCGATCTCTACGCCACAGGACTCGCACCAGCCATATTCTTCATCTTCGATCAGCTGCAGGGTCTTGTCGATTTTCTTGATCAGCTTGCGCTCGCGATCACGGGCGCGCAGTTCCAGGCTGAACTCTTCTTCCTGGCTGGCACGGTCGGCCGGGTCAGGGAAGTTGGCCGCTTCGTCTTTCATATGATCAACAGTGCGGTCGACTTCCTGCATCAAGTCCTGTTTCCACTTGTTCAGGATTTTGGTGAAGTGCTTGCGCATGGGCTCGCCCATGTATTCCTCACCCTTGGTCGGAACGTAGGGTTCGAAGCCGCTAATCAGTTGGCTGCTCTGTTGCTTTGCTTGGGTGGGCATGTGGACCGCCTCTACTCTTGTAATCCATTGCGCAGGATTGCTCCATCACCGGCACCTGCCGGCCCTGCGGCTGCAAGCGGGCGAACTTACCAGATCAAATCGGACCGCGCTACTCTCTGTTGACGAGCCAGCGGTCCGAGGTGCTTGCAAAAGCTTGCAAAGCCTTGTCTGGTGGGTCTGGAGGCCTGATCAAATATTGATTTTAGTCAATCCGGAGCCAAACGCATGGGTTGTTCCGGTTATCTGATAAATCCGACCGTTTCAGGCTCTCGCTCGTTCCCTCCATTGGGTAGAATCATTTTTTTGCTCACCCTTGAAGGAAGGCTAATGGCTCAGCCCTACAGTGCGCGCAGCCGCGCTATCGAACCTTTCCACGTCATGGCGTTGCTGGCGCGTGCCAACGAGTTGCAGGCGGCCGGACACGATGTGATTCACCTGGAAATCGGCGAGCCCGACTTCACCACGGCCGAGCCGATCATCAAGGCCGGCCAGGCCGCGCTGACCGCGGGGAAGACCCGTTACACCGCCGCCCGTGGAATCCCGGAGTTGCGCACAGCCATCTCGGGTTTCTATCAGCAGCGTTATGGCCTGGATATCGATCCCGAGCGAATTCTGATCACCCCCGGTGGTTCGGGGGCATTGCTGCTGGCCAGCAGTTTGCTGGTCGACCCGGGCAAGCACTGGTTGCTGGCGGATCCGGGTTACCCGTGCAACCGGCACTTCCTGCGCCTGGTAGAAGGCGCGGCACAGTTGGTGCCGGTTGGTCCGGATGTGCGTTATCAGCTGACTCCAGAGCTGGTTGCACGCCATTGGGATCAGGACAGTGTCGGCGCGCTGGTGGCTTCTCCGGCCAATCCGACCGGGACCATTCTGACTCGCGACGAACTGGCCGGGTTGTCCGCCGCAATCAAGGCGCGCCACGGTCACCTGGTGGTGGACGAGATCTATCACGGCCTGACCTATGGCACTGATGCGGCCAGCGTGCTGGAAGTCGATAACGAGGCATTTGTCCTCAACAGTTTTTCGAAATACTTCGGCATGACTGGCTGGCGCCTGGGTTGGCTGGTGGCGCCGCCTGCCGCGGTCGGTGAGTTGGAAAAACTCGCGCAAAATCTCTATATCAGCGCCCCAAGCATGGCCCAGCACGCCGCGCTGGCCTGCTTCGAGCCCGATACCCTGAGCATTCTCGAAGAGCGTCGCGCCGAATTCGGCCGCCGGCGTGACTTCCTGTTACCGGCTTTGCGCGAACTGGGGTTCGGCATTGCCGTGGAACCGGAAGGCGCTTTCTATCTTTACGCGGATATCAGCGCATTTGGCGGAGATGCCTTCGCTTTCTGCCGGCACTTCCTGGAAACCGAGCACGTGGCGATTACCCCGGGGCTGGATTTCGGTCGGTATCAGGCCGGCCATCACGTGCGGTTTGCCTACACTCAAAACCTGGATCGTTTGCAGGAAGCTGTCGAGCGGATTGCCCGCGGTTTGCGGAGCTGGCAGGGCTGATGCGCTTTCATCCACCACTTGAAGAAGGTCGATTGCTTCGTCGCTACAAGAGGTTTTTGGCGGATATCGAAACCGTTGACGGCGAGTTGCTCACCATTCACTGCCCAAATACCGGATCGATGTTCAACTGCATGGTCGAAGGCGGTCAGGTCTGGTTCAGTCGTTCCAACGACCCCAAGCGCAAATTGCCCGGCACCTGGGAGATCAGCGAAACCCCGCAGGGACGCCTGGCGTGCGTGAACACGGCACGCGCCAATGGCTTGATTGAGGAGGCATTGCACGCTGGTTTGATCACTGAGCTCAATGGCTTTACCGGGCTCAAGCGCGAAGTCGCTTACGGGCAGGAGAATAGCCGGATCGATTTCCGCCTGGATTACCCAGGCGGCCCGGCTTTTGTCGAAGTCAAAAGTGTCACCCTGGGCTTTGATAGCCTGGCGATAGCCGCCTTTCCTGACGCGGTGACCCAGCGCGGAGCCAAGCACCTGCGCGAGCTGGCTTGCCTGGCGCGAGACGGCATTCGCGCGGTGCAGCTGTACTGCGTCAATCTGACCGGCATCGAGGCGGTACGTCCGGCCCGGGAGATCGACCCGGTCTATGCCGCGGCGCTGCGCGAGGCGGTTGCGTCAGGGGTCGAGGTGTTGGCTTACGGCGTGCGCTTGACCGCTGAAGAGGTCTGCATCGACCGCCGCCTGGAAGTCATTCTGAACGGCTAAAGCTCGACCCAGATACCTTCGCCGTCTTCCTTGCAGGTGAGGGCGATCAAGGACTGCCCGGCGCAGGGACCGGCGACGCATTCGCCGGTTTCGATCAGGAACAGTGCGCCGTGGGTGGCGCACTGGATCATGCTGGCGCTGCGGTCGAGAAACTGATCAGGCTGCCATTCCAGCGCAACGCCACGGTGGGGGCAGCGATTGACATAGACGTAGACCTCGCCTTCGCGGCGCACGGCAAACAGCTTCTGGCCGTCGATATCAAAACCACGACTGCTGGCATCGACCAGTTCGGCGTGGGTGCAAAGAAACTTCATGGCTATCCTCAGGTGGCGCAGGCTCTGCGCCAAGGCTCATGCTGTGCTCGCAGTGCATGGGACGAAACATGTCCGTGCTTGACGTGCAAATGCAAACAATTATCAAATGGCCGCTTCGCCCGTTGTCCACGTGCTTGCGGATTAGGCTGTCGAGGATCTTGCGGATTCCAGATTGACGCGAGATCCAGAGTGCCGCCCCTCAAAGGAAAACCTTTTATGCGCCTGAGTACCAGCGCTATTGCGTTCTGTGTCGGACTATTGGTCAGCCAGGGGGCCGCTGCGGCCGACTTGCCGCAACGCTGGGTCAGTGCCGGTGGCGCGTTGTCGGAATGGGTCAGTGCATTGGGCGGCGAGTCGAAGCTGGTCGGTGTGGATACTACAAGCCAGCACCCGGAATCACTCAAGGCGCTGCCCAATATCGGCTATCAGCGGCAGTTGTCGGCGGAGGGCATTTTGAGTTTGCGCCCGCAGATTCTGGTGGGAACCGAAGAAATGGGCCCGCCGCCGACGCTGACGCTGATTCGCAGCGCTGGCGTGCAGGTCGAGTTGTTCTCGGCGCGGCCGCAGTTGTCGGCCTTGCAAGGTAACTTGCAGCATCTGGGCAAGTTGTTGGGTAGCGAAGACAAAGCCGCGCAACTGTTCCAGGACTATCAGCAACAACTCTTGCAGCACAAGGCCTGGGTCAGCCAGGCGCAGACCCGGCAAACAGCACCGAGCGTGTTGTTGCTGGTGGGGAATGCCGGCGGCAAACCTTTGGTGGCTGGCAAGGACACCGCGGCAGACTGGTTGCTGCAGCAGGCCGGTGCCCGGAATCTGGCGACCCACAGCGGCTACAAGCCCTTTTCGGTGGAGTCGCTGGCCAGTCTCAATCCCGACGTGCTGGTCTTCGCCGATCGCAGTCTGTCCGGCGAGGCGGCCCGTGCTGCGTTGTTCAGGGAAAATCCGATCCTCGCTGCAACCCGTGCAGCCAAGGAGGGACGGGTGTTCGAACTCGATCCAACCTTGCTGGTGGGCGGACTCGGGCCACGTTTGCCGGCGAGCCTGGTAAAACTCTCGAGCGGTTTTTATCCTGCTGGATCGGCCACGGCTAACACTGCCCCATGACCACTCTGGTTAAACCGCGCGCGTTGTTTATCGGGCTGAGCCTACTGTGTTTGCTGGCGGTCTGGCTGTCATTGGCCCTGGGGCCGGTCAGCCTGCCGCTGCTTGACACCCTGCGCGCGGTGTTGCGTTTGCTGGGGTTGCCAATAGCCGCGGACGGGTTGGAGCAGGCCGAGTTGATTCTCGGACAGATTCGTCTGCCGCGGACCTTGCTGGGCATGGCGGTGGGGGGTGTCCTGGCGTTGTCCGGCGTGGCGATGCAGGGCTTGTTTCGCAACCCACTGGCCGACCCGGGGCTGGTCGGCGTCTCTAGCGGCGCGGCATTGGGCGCGGCGATCGCCATTGTTGGGGGCTCGCTGTTTGGCGGTCTGCCTGAGGCGCTCGGGCCTTACTTGCTTTCACTCTGTGCCTTTCTCGGCGGGTTGGGGGTGACGGCGTTGGTCTATCGCCTCGGTCGGCGCAATGGCCAAACCAGCGTGGCGACCATGTTGCTGGCAGGCATTGCCTTGACCGCGCTGGCCGGTTCGGCAGTCGGGCTGTTCACCTATCTGGCGGATGATGCAACTTTGCGTACCCTGACCTTCTGGAACCTGGGCAGCCTGAATGGCGCCAGTTACTCCCGGCTCTGGCCGCTGTTGCTGGTGAGTGCGGCGGTAGCACTGTGGTTGCCGCGGCGAGCCAATGCGCTGAATGCGCTGTTGTTGGGGGAGTCGGAAGCCAATCACCTGGGCATCGATGTCGAAAGGCTCAAGCGTGAATTGGTGTTCTGCACAGCGCTCGGGGTCGGGGCAGCGGTTGCGGCGGCCGGCATGATCGGTTTTGTCGGTTTGGTGGTGCCGCATCTGTTGCGGCTGCTGGCCGGGCCGGATCATCGGGTCTTGTTGCCGGCCTCGGTGCTGGCGGGAGCGAGCCTGCTGCTGTTTGCCGATTTGCTGGCGCGTTTGGCCCTGGCTCCTGCCGAGTTACCGATCGGCATAGTCACTGCGTTTATCGGCGCACCGTTCTTTCTGTATTTGCTGTTGCGAGGACGCGCCTGATGCTGCGAGCGGAAAACCTGCAGGTTCGCCGTGGCAAAAAGACGGTGCTGACGGATATCAATCTGCAACTCATACCGGGCGAAGTGCTCGGCGTACTCGGCCCCAACGGTGCGGGCAAGAGCACCTTGCTCGGCGCGTTGTGCGGTGAACTGCCTGCAAGTCAGGGCAAAGTCTGGCTGGATGAGCGTGAATTGGGGCACTGGGAAGGTGTGCAAAGGGCGCAACGCCTGGCGGTATTGCCACAGACTTCGACCCTGGACTTTGCCTTTCGGGTCGAGGAAGTGGTCGGTATGGGGCGCTTGCCCCATCAAAGCGGCCGGGTCCGCGACGAGGAAATTATCGCCGCGGCTCTGGAGGCCGCTGACGCCGGGCATCTGAACGGCCGCAGTTATCTGGCATTGTCCGGGGGCGAACGGCAGCGAGTGCACCTGGCACGGGTCCTGGCGCAGCTATGGCCGGGACAGGACGGGCAGACGTTATTGCTCGACGAGCCAACTTCGATGCTCGACCCGCTGCATCAGCACACCACCTTGCAAGCGATCCGCGAGTTTGCCGGTCGGGGTGCGGCAGTTTTAGTGATCCTGCATGATCTGAACCTGGCAGCGCGCTACTGTGATCGTCTGTTGCTGCTTGAGGGCGGACGCCCTTATGCGCTGGACAGTCCTGCGAGGGTACTGCAACCGGAACCGCTGAAAGCGGTGTTCGGCCTGGAGGTGCTGGTGCAGCCCCATCCGGAGCGTGGGCACCCCCTTATCATCGCCCGTTAAAAGCAATTCTGGAATGAACCCATGCGCGCGATTCTGCTACTGGCTTTGATACTGCTCGGCGCTTGCCAAACCGCGACGCAGTTGCCGATCGCGCCGGCTCCAGGCAGCTCGAAAGAAGGCGCGGGAATGATTCGCGAGCTCGGCAGCGGGGAGTTGCTGACTGCTGACCAACTGGTCGGGCGCCTGGCCAAGGCGTCACGGGTCATCGTCGGCGAGCGGCACGACAACCCTGACCACCACCGGCTGCAATTGTGGTTGTTGCAGGCGTTGTCCGAGCGCCGTGGCCAAGGCAGCCTGCTGTTGGAGATGCTGACGCCAGACCAGCAACCCCATGTCGACCAGGTCCGCATTCAGCTGAAGATCACGGGTTGGCCTGATGACTTGCCAGAAGCTTTGGCATGGCAATCCGGCTGGGACTGGAAGTTGTATGGACCTATCGTGCGCTTTGCCCTGACGCAGCCTTATCCATTGCTGGCGGCCAACCTGAGCAGCGCTGAAATACGCGAGATTTATACCCGGGCGCCAGCGTTGAGCGGCACTCGTTCGAACTCGGATTCGGTCAGGCTCGAATTGCTGGAGCAAGTACGCGAATCCCATTGTGGCCTGCTACCGGAATCGCAAATGCCCGCCATGCTCGCGGTCCAGCAGCAACGTGATCGGCGGATGGCCGAGCGCCTGTTGGCGGCACCCTCTCCTTCACTGTTGTTTGCCGGCGCTTATCACGCGCGCAAGGATGTCGGCGTGCCGGTGCACCTGTTTGATCTCGGGGCGTCGGACGGCACACGGGTGCTGATGCTGGCTGAGCAGGGGGCCGAGGTGGCGCCAGGCACAGCGGATTACGTCTGGTACACAGCGGTCAGGCCGGAGCAGGACTATTGCGCTCAAATGCGTAAATAGCGCCTGGCGCATCGGCAAATAATTCGCGCGAGCTCATTGTGCAGCTACGGGCTGTCATTGAAGGGCAGTAGCAGGCAGGGCCGGATATCTGCGGCCTTGGCTGCCGATTATCGGGCTCAGGTGGGCGCTAGCCCCATCCAGAGCCAGACGACGATTTCGCCATTGACCTTCGGCATGGGCGTTTCGTATTCGATGACTTGCCTGCTTCCCGGTTTGTACTCGCACAGCCAAGCGCCGGGATACGGACAGGGTTCGCCACTGCGCGCGCGCATGCCGCTGACGGTCCAGTGCCAGCGAACGATCTGGCCTTCATGGCGTGGAAGAGGTTCGTTCAACCGGACATCGCAGTCGACCCAGCGCTCTTTCTCCATTTCCCAGCGCCCTGCGCGAGGGGCCGGTTCATTGCTGCTGGCGTGACGGGCTGGCTCAGGCGGGGTTTGATCAGGGTCGCGCTGCCAGAGCACCAATCCGTCGCCTGACTCGCTGGCGAGGGCAGGCAACCTATCGCCCTGCTTGAATGCTCGCCGGGAATCAGCCTGACCCGGGACGAGCCACCACCCGGTTTGAGTGCAGGCCATGCCGGAAATGACACTGACAGGCAGCTGGGGACGAGCGTGACCTGAGGTTGATGGCGGCGCGATAGAGCGCAATGCCGGTGTCGGCCAATCACTGTCGGCGTCAAAACGGGCCATCCAGCGGCGGCTGTCGGCATCGGTGAAACGCTCGTTGGGGTCGCCGTCCCATTGGCCGAAACCCAGCAACCCCAAGTCGTCGTAACGGATGGGCTTCAGCAGCTTGTTCAGGAGCATGGGCAGCTCAGGCACACCTTGCTCGACGGGATAGAGCTCCGGTTGTTCGCCCAGTTCGATCCACTGGCCGCTGTGCAATTCGGTGATGCTGATGCGTGGGTGCGCTAATGCGCTGCGCACTTGTTCACGGGTCAGGCCCAGTTTGTCGCGCCAGTGATTGGCGAGCAGGAAGGCCCAGGTGGGGGGACGAATGCCGTTGAGCAATTCATCGTCCATGCCATAGGCATAGTCGATATCCAGCCCATGGAAGGCGGGTGTTAGCGCCCGCTCCCAGGTAGTGACTGCTGATCGCGTGCCAAACTCTAGAGGATTGGCCATGGCAAAACCGCTGTAGACCTGATGCGCCTTGAGCAGGTCAATCGTTTTCAGCACAAAGCGGCGCCATGCCTCACGGTTGTCTTGCCACCACTGCCAGCGGTAATAAAACACGACCGAGGAATAGGCCGTTTTCGACCCTGTATCTTCAATCCAACTGCGCCAAAAATAGCCCGCCGTCGTGGGTGACGAGGCGTGGTTTTTTTCATCAGTGAAAGAGAAAACAAAGTACTTGTATTGGGAGGTTTTCCTGGCCTGCTCGCGGAGATCTGGCCAGCGTGCGGGATAACGATGGGGACGTGCGGCGGCTGGGTGCATAGCAATGGTGTAAGGATTTCCAGCCAGTTGTTCGAAGGCTTCGTGAATATCCACCAGCAGCAGCGATGATTCGAGGTGATTTTCTGGGCCCGCCGGGAAGTAGAAACTGATAAACGGGCTGACGCTGTGTGAGGCTTCCTCAGTGCCTGATTCTGAGTTAGGCCACTCCTGACAAATAGGTCTCGTTCTTCGGAGGTAAACATCTGATGAGTGGTACTCATGATTATTTCTTCTTCCTTGTCTGGTCGTTTGGCGTTGATTTCTTTTCATCCGTTGCAAAACCGGTGCAATCCTCAGGCACCCGCAACAGCGCCACTTTCTCCTTGCCAATTTTCTCCGGGTTGACGCCTGTTTTTGGCTTCATAAGCTTCACGTAATTTTTCATTTGTTCATCCCTTACCCAATCCCGCGGAAACTTGATCTCGATCGCGGCAAACACGTTCTCGGTTTCAAAGGGCTCCTGCCGGTACTCGACGACCACCAGATCCGGCGCCAGGCTTTCTCTGGGGCGCGGCCAAAACGGGAATACCTTGCCAAATCGCTTGGGACGAGTCTCAGGGTCACCCAGCAACGCTTTTTTGCTGTTGCCGTTGTAATTGGGTTCGGCCTTGAGCGGGCTGCGCCAGTCCAGCACCTCGTCCACGGCTTCAAACAGCAACGAGGCGGTGGTTTGCTTGAGGGCGATCTCAATGGTGGTTTCCACGATATCGCCGGCGATTTTCTTGCGGATGCGCCTTGGCACCTTGATCGGCATCTGCAAGGCGACGTTGCACACCTGGCTGATGGCTGGGCGAAACGGCACTTTGCGTTCGATGTATTCCTTGAAGGTCACGTTCTCATTGCCGCGTCGGGCGACGGTGCTGTTGCCGCCCCGATCCACTACGGCAAAGGTCGAACTCTTGATATCGATTTCACGGGTCAGCGCTTCGATGGTCTCGCGCAGCACTTGCCTGATCTGGTTTTGGCGCTCGGCAATTTCCCGTGCGAGCTGAGCCATATCGGCGGCGGTCATGGTGGCTTCGTGAGCCTGATACACGCGATAGGCGCGGTACGCGCCCGCAAGAAGTGGTGCGGCGGCAGGGGCTGGCATCAGTCAAGGTCTCCGGTGTGTTGATCGAGAAAGTCATCCTGAAAAAGCTCGTCAGAAGTGCAGATCAAGACCTGGTCGCCGGTGGCTGCTACATGGGATTGCCAGGCCTCGGTGATGCGCTGATCGTCACGCATGATTGCTTTATGAGCTCGCACCGATTGAGTCGCCTCGGTGCTGGCCCAGTCCGTTTCGCCAGAAGAACGGGTCAGACCTTCGGCAAGCACGGCAGCACCATCGGTGATGCGATACCGATAGCCAGCGAAGGCACGCTGATCGTTCTTCAGCAACGTATAGCGCCCGAGGAATGCGCCAAGCGGTGCTGGGGCGGGCTGCGGATCTGCAAACGGATTGCCCGTTCCGATCGTGTCTGCGGTGACCTGCCCTTTGATCTGAATCGTCAGTCCATCAAGGGTGATGCCATCGCCATCAATGGTGATGCTGCCGCCAGGCGCTTTCAGAACGATTCGCTGGCCCGCCGCAACCTCGAACAGGGTGGTTTTTTGCTCAATGCCCTGTCGAGCGGACAGCCAATAGTGGCCCCTCACCGAGTGTTGAAAATTCCCACCGATCTGGATGTCATGATCAGCGGCGATTTTGTCGTACCGATTGTTAGCAACTTCCTCGGTACGATCCCTGCCGACACTGATTTGATGATTGCGGCCTACTGTCTGGATGCGATCGCGACCCACCTCCAGATGCTGATCCTGGACCACGGCAATCCGCTCATCGTTGCCCACCCGCTCGCTGCGGTCATGGCCGATTTCGATCTGCTCGTCGCGCTCGACCTTCTCGCTACGGTCATTGCCGACGAAGATGGTGTTGTTGTGCTTGATGTGGACGTTCTTGTCTTTCTCGGCATGGATATAAACCTCCTCTTGCCCCAGCTCATCCTCAAAGCGCAGCTCATTGAAGCCCTCTCCCTTGTGGGTTCGGCTCTTGAGGGTCATCCGCGTCTTGTGTTTCGGCAGCTCATAGGGCGGCAGATTGGTTTCGCGGTAGGCGCGGCCGGTGGCGATGGGTTGGTCGGGGTCACCGTCGAGGTAGCTGATGATCAGTTCCTGGCCGACACGCGGGATGGCCATGGCGCCCCAGGTCGCACCGGCCCAGCCCTGGGCGACGCGGATCCAGCAGGAGCGGTGGTCGTCCTTTCGGTCGGAGCGATCCCAAGGGAAGCTGACTTTGACCCGGCCCCATTTATCGCAATAGATCTCTTCTCCGGGCGGCCCCACCACGGTGGCGATCTGCGGGCCGTCGATGCGCGGTTTGTCCTGCAGCGGCGCTTTCCATTCGGCGTCCCAGCGGATGGCGCTGGCTTCCAAATGATAGGAGGTGCCGCTGTCGCTGCCGACGGCCTCTTCCAGCAAGCTGCTGTGCTGTTGGCCTTCGTGCTGGAGGGCGATGGTGCGCCAGCGGTCGTTGAAGTCTTCGCGCGGGTGCTCGCTCAGGTCGAAGGCCAGGCCCGGTTGCAGGCGCGCGTCGTCGCCTTCGAGGTGGGCCATGCGCGCGTCGCTGCGCAGGGCGGCCAGGCGGGTCTTGGTGAAGGGCTTGCCGGCGGCATCGCGTTTGTAGCGACCGGGGTAGTCGTAGCGTTCATAGTCCTTGTGCTGGTTCTTCAGGTCCAGGCCGCCATCGGCGCTGTGCTGTTGGTGGTAGCGCGGGTGGGTGAAGGTGTAGTCGCGCTGCACCTGGCGGGCGGTGCGGACCTGTTCGGTGTAGTGGAAACGGTGTAATGCAGGTTCCGGGGAATCACCGCCGCCCATGGGCTGGTACAGCACCGGGCAGTGCTCATGGGTGCCGATGGTGCCCAGGCCGCCGACGCGGTCGGTGAGGAACAGGGTGTGACCGTCGGCGCGGTGTTCGAAGGTGTAGAGCAGACCCTCTTCGGCGGCCAGGCGGGCGATGAAGTCCAGATCGGTTTCCCCGGCCTGGACGCAGTATTCCCGGGGCTGGTGGTCGAAGCAGAGATAGGTTTGGACGTCGGTCAGCTGCTGGCCTTCGAGCACGCTGGTGATGATCTCGGGCACGGTCTTTCCCTGGAAAATCCGCCAGTTGGAGCGCAGGCCAGCACGGGCCAGGGTCGGTTCGACCACGGCGCTGTAGCGGGTGCGGCGAAATCCGCTGTCGCCCTGGCTGAACAGGCTGACCAGGCCGTGGACATAGCGCACCGGGGTTTCGCCGCGCCAGAGGGTGAACAGCGCGGCCAGGTCGAGTACTCGATTGAAGTCGATGGCCGCATCGTGGCTGGCCAATTCCAGGGTCAGCTTGAAGGGCTGGGACAGGCCTTCTTCGAGCGTGAACGAGACCACTTCGAAGGCGTCCCCGTGCAAGGGTTCGAAGGTGAAATGTAAGTCGCTTTGACGGGGCATGAGCGCTCCTTGCCAGGGGGTTGGCGTCAGTCAATCAGCCAACTTGTATCGCACTCTAGGCAGACGTCATTTCACGCCTCAATAGAGGCGTGGCAATCGAGAGGCGTCCTACTACGCTTGGGGTATTGGGCTGTCAGATATGTCGGTGCTGTCGCCCCAGGGTGCACGGCGTAATCTGGGCTTTCTCATGGCCCAGCTCGCGGCTGATGATCTGGCGGGCAGTTTTGTCCAGGGCTTGCTGGGCATAGGTATCTACACATCTCTAACAGCTAGAACGCCCGTAAAAGCTGTGCTCGCGGTTTATCGGCAACACCGAGGTGCAGGGTCTTACGGCTGCTTCGCAGCCGGACGCTGCCTCGTTCTACTCGACAGCTGCTACGCCCTGTCAAGCATCAAAAAATGTGTAGATACCTGGGCTTGCCGGGTGGCGGCAGGCCCGCCAACGAGGGGCTTTCACAGTCAGGCACGTTGCGTTCACGCCCGTCCTTGGTCCATAAACCTCGGTTGAGGCATTCGCCGTCCTGTCTGCGTGCAGATGGGGCGAAGGAACTGCAGGAATTGATCAAAGGCATACCTCCTGCATCGGAAGCTTCTGATAATCGCGTAGTTAGCGTCTTGACGGGTCCAAAGTCAGGCACTCGTTCGACTGACTGCTTTATTGTTTATCCATTGTGCCGACCATTGAAGGTGAATCCATGGATCAACCGGGTAAACAGCTGGCTCGGCTGGCAATCAGCTTGCTCGATCTGACCTCGCTGAATGCCGATGATGATGACGCGGCTATCGTCAGTCTTTGCCTGCGCGCGCTGACTCCTTGTGGTCCGGTGGCGGCGGTCTGCGTCTATCCGCGGTTTGTCGGCCTGGCACGCAACACCCTGAACAGCCTGGGAGGGGCGGCGGTCCGGGTGGCAACCGTTGCCAACTTCCCTTACGGCGGTAGCAACATCGCTTCAACCGTCACCCAGGTTGCGCAGGCGATAACTGCGGGAGCGGATGAGGTGGATGTGGTCTACCCCTTTCATGAGGTGCTGGCAGGGAATTTCGACATCGGCCGGGAGTTGCTGGCCGCCTGCCGGAAAGTCTGTTCAGGACCGGTGCTACTCAAAGCAATTCTGGAAACCGGTGAACTGCGCGATCCGCAGCTGATTCGCCGGGCCAGCCTGGACGCAATTGCCGCAGGCGCGGATTTCATCAAGACCAGCACCGGCAAGGTGGCGATCAATGCCACAGAGCAATCCGCGCGAATTATGCTGGAGGCTATTGCCGAGCAGGGAGCCGAGGTCGGTCTCAAGGTTTCCGGGGGGATTCGTACGCTGGCGGATGCCCGCCTGTATATCGGGCTTGCCCGGCAGCGCATGGGGGCTGACTGGGTAAGTGCCAGGCATATGCGCATAGGTGCCTCGGGCTTGCTGGATGAATTGCTCGCCTGCCTGGGGCAACGACCTGCCTGATAGCGTCGATCCGGCGCTTGGCACAGGCTCAGCGACTTTTCGACAGGCAAAAAAAGACCCGGCAAAGAGCCGGGTCAAATAACCGTGATTAGCCTGATGAGGAGATAATCTGAGAGTCCGAACCACTGGTCTTCCAGGTTATCGACTGATCTCGCGATCAGATGTGCTAATCATAACGATTCTCATTTCTAAGTCAACAGCTGATTGCTTATTTTGCTGAATCGAGCTGGATATTCTTTCGGATCTCGCCCGGTAAGCAGGGGTTCCGGGCCCGAATCGATGCATGACAATCACATTCGCTCAGTTTTATGGCGTGACGATATGGCTTCCAATTGTTTGTTCAAGGCATCTTTGCGCTCTGCCGGTATGTCGTTCCAATGCACGTCCATCAGCGCCCCTTCAATGGCATATAACAACACTTTCGATGCGCGAAAACCTCTGGTTCGCACCGCGCGATACGCATCCACCGCCCCCAGGCGCCGCAAGTCCGAGGCGCTATGGATGCCCACGGCATGCAGCCATTGCGCCGACGTCTTGCCAAGGTTTTTCAGGTGTTGCAGTTCATCATTCATCAAGCCTCCTTGCGACGGCCGAACAAGCGTGGGCGAGTTTCAAGGAGTGTAGCGGTCAGTAGGAAAAGCGTGATTGTTTGGTCGGTTTCGTCGAAAAAGCTTCTAAGCCGTGAGCCCAGAGAGCTCTGGAAAGCGCTGTAAGCGCGGTAGGAGGAGGATAGTCAGCAAGCGGGCTGGAAGACTGCAAGGCACACGACGCCCAGCCCGGCGCGCAGTGGCGGCGCCGGGGTTCAGGGCCCGCGAGGCTGCTACTTTGTACGGTAGCGCAAGCGTGTACCGAAATTGACCGACATCAGAATTTCATCTGCCGTCAGTTCTGGCGGGAAGTACGCTCCCGAAATCTGCGCATGTGCCAGGCTGGCGCCTTCCATGCAGGTATTACGCAAGTCCAGGCCGCGCAGGTCAGCCGAGCGGAAGTAGGCATCCGTGAAGTCGATGCCTTCGGCATTCAGTTCACGCAGATCGAGGCTGCGGAAATCACCGCCGCGCATATCGACAGGCGCGTCTATTGGCCTTTCCTTATTGAAGCCGACAACGTCATCTTTGTGCAGCAGCGCGAAAAGCGGGGTGTCCAGAAATCTTGGCTGGCTCATGGGACGTCACCTGTTGGATTTATGACGCCAGTATAGTGCCACTATCCTGAGGCCGCGAAACCGTTGAAGGCTCCACGACCTCAATAGTTGCTTACAGGCCGGGCATGCGCTGGCGAATTTGTGCAACTACGGTATCAAGGGTGCCGCTTTCATTGGTCTGGACGCGTTTGCTGCAGAGGATTTCTGCTGGCGTCAGCGCCTCACGAGTGGCTTGCTGAGCTTCGATAACCGCTATGGTCGCGTCGGACGGATCGTTCTTGTCCGCCTGGCGTCGCGCCAGCCAGCTCTCGATCACCGCTTGCGGTGCGTTGCAGTCGAGGATCAGGAACGGCGCGCCGGTGGCTTCGGCGATTTTCGCGGCGCCATCGCGCTGTTCGCGCTTGAGGTAGGTGGCGTCGATCACCACCGGGAAACCGGCGCGCAGAATGACAGCGGCAATCTCATGCAGGTGGGCGTAGGTGGCAACGCTCGACTCGGCGCTGTAGATCCCGACTTGCGGATCATTCGGCACCTGCTGCTCACCGAACAGGCGTTTGCGTTCGACATCGGAGCGCAGGCGGATCGCACCCAGTGCCTCCACCAGGCGCGTGGCCACATAACTCTTGCCGACGGCCGAAACACCGTGGGTGATCGCCAGAAAGCGCGATGGGATGGTGCTGTAGCTTTCTGCCAGATTCGCGTAGTTGCGGTACTGGCGCAGGGTGGTCGCACGCAGTACCGGATCGGCATCGGCGGGCATGCTGAACAGGCTGACCTTGGCGCGAACCAGCGCGCGATAGGCTTTGTAGAAGTTCAGCAGCTCAAGCCCGCGGTAATCGCCGGTCAGCTCCAGGTACTGACTGATGAAGCGTCGGGCCAGGCTTTTAAGGCCGCGATCTTCCAGGTCCATCGCGAGGAACCCGGTATCGGCGTAAACGTCAGTGAAACGGAAGGGTTCGTTGAACTCGATGCAGTCGAAGATCACCACTTCACCGTCGATCACCGTGGCATTGCCCAAGTGGATGTCACCGTGACACTCGCGGATAAACCCCTCGGCCTTGCGCTGGGCAAACAGTGGTTTGAGACGCTCGAAGCTGCTTTCAGCCCAGGCTTGCAGAGCCTCGAGTTGCAGCAGGTCGGCCTTGTCGCTGAGGAACGGGCGGATTTGTTCGAAGTTCTGCCGTACCGGCGCCATGACGCTGTCCGGGGTGCCGGCTTCGTGGGCTGCCGGGACCACTGGCGCACTGAGGTGGAAACGGGCGATCTGCCTGGCCATCTGGTCGATGTGCGCGGTGGTCAGTTCGCCATTGGCTTGCAAGGTGCTGAGCAGCTGGCTTTGCGGGAACTGGCGCATTTTCAGCGCGTAGTCGATGACCGGACCACTGCCAGCCAATTGCGGTGCATCGGCGCTGCCGGTGATCGGCAATACTTCCAGATACAGATCATGGGTCAGGCGTTGGTTCAGGCGCAGTTCTTCGCCGCAGAAGTGTTCGCGAGCCTCCAGGCCAGTGAAGTCGAGGAAGCCGAAATTGACCGGTTTCTTCACTTTATAGGCGTAGGGGCCAGTCAGCAGCACCCAGGAGATATGCGTCTCGATGACCTGGAAACCGTCTACGGGATGGGGGTAGAGGGCCGGGTTTTGCAGGGCGGCGATCAGGGACTGGCTCACAGGCGATCCTTTAGAGTCGGGAAATTTCAAGGGCGTCATTATGGCCGCATGCGGCTGTCGTGCAAACCTCGCAGAGCGTCTGTTGAGTATGAATAAAGTGCGTATAATCCGCCGCCATGACTCGTACCCGATCCCCCCGTTCCCGTTCCAAACCCCCGTCTGCCGGCCTGCGCCCGTGGTTAGGCTGGGCTCTGAAGCTCAGTCTGGTCGCCCTGGTGGTGCTCGCAGGCTTTGCGGTTTATCTCGACGCAGTGGTCCAGGAGAAGTTCTCCGGCAAGCGCTGGACCATTCCGGCCAAGGTTTATGCCCGACCGCTGGAGCTGTTCGTCGGACAAAAGCTCAGCAAGGAAGATTTCCTTATCGAGCTCGATGCGCTCGGTTACCGGCGCGAAAGTGTCGCCAATGGTCCTGGTGCAGCCGCGGTCAGTGGCAATACGGTCGACTTGAACACCCGCGGCTTCCAGTTCTATGAAGGGATGGAGCAGGCTCAGCCGGTGCGCGTGCGTTTCTCCGGTGATTACGTGGCCGGGCTCTCGGGGGCCAACGGTTCGAAAGTTGCGGTGGTGCGGCTCGAACCGCTGTTGATCGGCGGTCTTTACCCGAAAAACCTCGAGGATCGCATCCTGATCAAGATCGATCAGGTGCCGCCGTACTTGCTCGAGACGCTGGTCGCGGTGGAAGACCGGGATTTCTATCATCACTTTGGCGTTTCGCCCAAGTCGATTGCCCGGGCCGTATGGATCAACACCTCGTCGGGACACATGCGCCAGGGCGGCAGTACCTTGACCCAGCAGTTGGTCAAGAACTTCTACCTGACCAACGAACGCAGCCTGAGCCGCAAGTTGACCGAGGCGATGATGGCCTTGCTGCTCGAACTGCATTACGACAAGCCTGAGATCCTCGAGGCCTACCTCAACGAAGTTTTCGTCGGTCAGGACGGTCAGCGTGCGGTGCACGGTTTCGGCTTGGCCAGCCAGTTCTTCTTCAGCCAGCCGCTGTCCGAACTCAAGCTGCATCAGGTGGCGTTGTTGGTGGGCATGGTCAAGGGGCCGTCTTCCTACAACCCGCGGCGTAACCCGGAGCGCGCGCTCGAGCGGCGTAACCTGGTGCTCGATGTGTTGCAAGAGCAGGGTGTCGCGACCGCCGAGCAGGTGGCGGCGGCCAAGAAAATGCCACTGGGCGTGACCAAGCGCGGCAGTCTGGCCGACACTTCGTACCCGGGTTTCATTGACCTGGTCAAACGCCAGCTGCGCGAAGATTACCGCGACGAAGACTTGACCGAAGAGGGGCTGCGGATTTTCACCAGTTTCGATCCGATCCTGCAGATGAAGGCCGAGGCCTCGGTCAACGATACCTTCAAGCGTCTGGCCGGGCGCAAGGGCTCGGATGAAGTCGAAGCCGCGATGGTGGTGACCAATCCGGAAACCGGAGAAGTCCAGGCCATGATTGGCAGTCGTCAGGCTGGTTTTGCCGGTTTCAACCGGGCGCTGGATGCAGTACGTCCGATCGGCTCCCTGATCAAGCCGGCGGTTTACCTGACTGCGCTTGAGAAACCGAGCCAGTACACCTTGACCAGCTGGCTCTCCGATGAGTCTTTTTCGGTGAAAGGTGCCGATGGGCAGGTCTGGAAACCGCAAAACTATGATCGTCGCTCCCACGGCACCGTGTTCCTGTATCAAGGGTTGGCGCACTCCTACAACCTGTCGACCGCCCGGCTTGGCCTGGCAGTCGGTGTGCCGAATGTCCTCAAGACACTCGCGCGGCTGGGCGTTGACCGTGAATTCCCGGCCTTCCCGTCGATGTTGCTGGGAGCTGGCGGCTTGAGCCCGATGGAAGTGGCGACCATGTACCAGACGCTGGCCAACGGTGGATTCAATACGCCGATGCGCGGGATTCGTAGCGTGCTGACCGCCGAAGGCGAACCGCTCAAGCGTTATCCCTTCCAGATCCAGCAGCGTTTCGATCCGGGTTCGATCTTCCTGATCCAGAGCGCGATGCAACGGGTGATGCGTGAAGGCACCGGTAGTTCGGTCTACAACTCCCTGCCGAAAACCCTGGCACTGGCGGGCAAGACCGGCACCAGTAACGATTCGCGGGACAGTTGGTTCGCCGGTTTCAGCCAGGATCTGCTGGCAGTGGTCTGGATGGGTCGCGACGACAATGGCAAGACGCCGTTCACCGGTGCCTCGGGCGCCCTGCAGGTCTGGACCAGCTTTATGCGCAAGGCAGATCCGTTGCCACTGGATATGCCGCAGCCGGATAATGTGGTGCAGGCCTGGGTTGATTCCCGTACCGGCCAGGGTTCTGAAGCGAGTTGTCCAGGCGCGGTGCAGATGCCGTATATTCGCGGCAGCGAACCACCTCCCGGTGCCGCGTGTGCAGGCGAAAGCCCTGCACCCGCCGATGCGGTGATGGATTGGGTCAAAGGCTGGATGAATTAAGCGAAGAGGTTTTGAAGTGAACAAGTGGTGGATACCAGCTATTACAGCTCTGGCTTTGCTCAATGGTTGCGCCAGCGTGCAGCGCGGTTCGATCCCGGTGGTGGACTCCGGCAGTGCCGTTTCCAACAGTGAGCGGATCCAGGCCAATGGTGGCTCCCGTCAGACGACCGTACAGCGTCCGACACAAGCCCAGACTCAAGCCATCCCGCAAGGCGAAGGCGTGACGGTGATGATTCCGGGTGGCGCTGCAGCCGCTTCGGCACCGATCAGCACTGCACCCATTACCCCTGGGCCGATCACTTCCGGGCCGATGAATACTGCGCCGGTTCAGTCGGCGCCGATCAATCAGGGCACCTACAACATGCCGTCGACACCGAGCGGGATTCCTTCCGCGAGCTCCGGCGGTCTGTCGGCCGACGAACAACTGGACGGTCCGGTACTGGCCTTGCTGACCACTGCGCAGCAACAACAGGCGAGCGGCGACCTGAACGGCGCTTCCTCCAGCCTGGAGCGTGCCCAGCGTGTCGCCCCGCGCGAACCCCAAGTGCTCTACCGTTTGGCGCAGGTGCGCATGGCCCAGGGCGATGCAGCGCAAGCCGAGCAGTTCGCTCGTCGCGGGTTGAGCTTCGCCAACGGTCGCCCGGCCCTTCAGGCAAGCCTGTGGGGCTTGATCGCTCAGGCGCGGGAGAAGCAGGGTGATTCGGCGGGTGCCGCTCTGGCCCGGCAGAAGGCCAAGGTAAGTCTCTGATGGATGCACGCTTTCCGAAGATCGCCGAGCAGCTGCTGTTGATCGAGCGTGAACTGCGGGTGCAGGGTTGGTGGGACGAAGTCTCGCCATCGGCAGAAGCTCTAAACAGCGTCGAACCCTTCTCGATCGATACCCTGGACTTCGAGCAATGGCTGCAATGGATCTTTCTGCCGCGGATGAAAGCGATTCTGCAAAACGATCTACCGCTGCCCAACGTTTCGGGTATTCAGGAGATGGCCGAAATGGTCTTCGCGGCCCGAAATGTCCAGGGCAAGGATCGGCAGTTGCAGATCCTGCTCAAGGAATTCGATCTGCTGATCACCGCCTCCCGCTGACCCCCGAACCCTGGTAGGAGCCGAGCTTGCTCGCGATAGCGGTGTAACGTTCAACATATCTTTTGAATGTCAGGCCGTCATCGCGAGCAAGCTCGGCTCCTACAGGTACCTACTGGCAGTTATCCGCAATCTGTTTCTGTGCCTCGGTGAGGCGATCCTGACGTTGTTCGTCGGTCAGGCGGCGCATCCCACCGTCGACCTCCTCCCGTAGTCGTGGATTGTTCTGCAGTTGAGCCAGATTGGTTCGGGCCTGCTCACAGAACGCCTTTAACCGGGCTTCCTGCTCGGCAACCTGCTTTTTCACTTTGTTGTCGATGGCTTGTTGATCGCCGATGGCGCTGCTGCGCGGCGCTGCGGTCGGTTTGCCGGGGGGCGGGGAAGGCGTCACTGTGGTGGCTTCCTGGCCTTGGGGCGGTTGTGCATCAAAGTGGGTAACGCCTTGAGCGTCGACCCATTTGTAGATCTGAGCGGCCATGCACAAAGGGCTCAGGCCAATCAGCAGGCTCGCAGTGAAGAAAAACGTTCGCATGCCATTTCCTTGTCATGGGTTGCGCAATTGAAGCTAACACAGATGCTGTTTAGAGGTTTTTTCTTGCTTTCTCATGCGCTTAGTTCGAATAAAGCATTTGACGACTTGACTTGGAGGGGGCGAAACAGAAGAATCCAAAGTCCGCTGTAGAGGGACTGCCAGAAGCAGACCCGCTCAGTAGATCATGAGGTGCACATCCGCGCCGACCTGTTACACCCGCAACGCGTTACCTCGCGCTGGGTGGGAAACCCCCGCAACACTTGGGGAGCTCCCAATACTTGCTCAGTCAGTGCTGACGTAGTCGGCGACCACCGTCGCTCATGCTCTGCCAAGCAGTAAACCTATTAAGACCCGTTCCCTTTTCAGTGGACGGTATTCTGGCGTTTTAGAGGTGAACAACGTGGAGCTTTTATCTGGCGGTGAGATGCTCGTCCGCTTTTTGCGTGACGAAGGCGTCAAATATATCTACGGGTACCCGGGTGGTGCTCTTCTTCATGTTTACGATGCGCTGTTCAAAGAACCGGAAGTGACCCACATCCTGGTTCGTCACGAACAGGCCGCGACCCATATGGCTGACGGCTACGCTCGTGCCACCGGTAAAGCCGGTGTGGTACTGGTGACCTCCGGCCCGGGCGCGACCAACGCCATCACCGGTATTGCCACGGCCTACATGGACTCCATTCCGATGGTGATCATTTCCGGCCAGGTGCCTAGCACCATGGTGGGCACCGATGCATTCCAGGAAACCGACATGATCGGTATCTCCCGGCCGATCGTGAAACACAGCTTCATGATCAAGCATGCGTCGGAAATCCCGGAAGTCATGAAGAAAGCGTTCTACCTGGCGCAATCCGGTCGTCCTGGTCCGGTCGTGGTCGATATCCCGAAAGACATGACCAACCCGGCCGAGAAGTTCGAATACATCTTCCCGAAAAAAGCCAAGCTGCGTTCCTACAGCCCGGCCGTTCGCGGGCACTCCGGGCAAATCCGCAAAGCCGCAGAAATGCTGCTGGCGGCCAAGCGTCCGGTGCTTTATGCGGGCGGTGGGGTGATTCTGGGCGGCGGTTCCGCACCGCTGACCGAATTGGCGCAAATGCTCAACCTGCCAGTGACCAATACGTTGATGGGCCTGGGTGCATACCCTGGCACTGATCGGCAGTTCATCGGCATGCTCGGCATGCACGGGAGCTACACCGCCAACCTCGCCATGCACCATGCCGACGTGATCCTGGCGGTCGGTGCGCGTTTCGATGATCGGGTGATCAACGGCCCGGCCAAGTTCTGTCCGAATGCCAAGATCATTCACATCGACATCGACCCCGCTTCGATCTCCAAGACCATCAAGGCAGATGTGCCTATCGTGGGTCCGGTCGAGAGTGTCCTGACCGAAATGGTCGCGACCCTCAAGGAAATCGGCGAGACCCCGAACAAGGAGTCCGTTGCCAGCTGGTGGAAGCAGGTCGAGGAGTGGCGCGGTGATCGTGGCCTGTTCCCTTACGATAAGGGCGACGGCAGCATCATCAAGCCGCAGACCGTGATCGAAACCCTCAGCGAAGTGACCAAGGGCGATGCCTACATCACGTCCGACGTGGGTCAGCACCAGATGTTCGCGGCGCAGTACTACCGGTTCGACAAGCCTAACCGCTGGATCAACTCCGGTGGCCTGGGCACGATGGGCTTCGGTTTCCCGGCGGCCATGGGCATCAAGTTGAGCTTCCCGGATGCCGACGTCGTCTGCGTGACGGGCGAGGGCAGTATCCAGATGAACATTCAGGAACTGTCCACCTGTCTGCAATATGGTTTGCCGGTAAAAATCGTCATCCTGAACAACGGTGTTCTGGGTATGGTTCGCCAGTGGCAAGACATGAGTTACGGCAGCCGTCACTCGCACTCCTACATGGAGTCGCTGCCTGACTTCGTCAAGCTGGCAGAGGCCTATGGTCACGTCGGCGTGCGCATCACCGACTCGAAAGACTTGAAGTCGAAGATGGAGGAGGCGTTTGCCCTGAAGGATCGCCTGGTGGTGCTCGATATTTCGGTCGACACCAGCGAGCACGTCTACCCGATGCAGATCAAAGACGGCTCGATGCGCGATATGTGGCTGAGCAAGACGGAGCGTACTTAATCATGCGGCACATTATCTCCTTGCTTCTGGAAAACGAACCGGGCGCCTTGTCTCGCGTTGTTGGCCTGTTTTCGCAGCGTAACTACAACATCGAAAGCCTGACCGTGGCGCCGACCGAAGACCCGACCCTGTCGCGTCTGACGCTGACCACCGTGGGGCACGATGAAGTGATCGAACAGATCACCAAGAACCTGAACAAGCTGATCGAAGTGGTCAAGCTGGTCGACCTGTCGGAAAGTGCTCATATCGAGCGCGAACTGATGCTGGTCAAGGTCAAGGCCACCGGCGCCCAGCGCGCCGAGATCAAGCGCACTACCGATATTTATCGTGGGCAGATCGTCGATGTCAGCGCCAGCGTATATACCGTTCAACTGACCGGTACCAGCGACAAACTCGACAGCTTCATTCAGTCTATCGGCACGGCCGCGATACTGGAAACCGTACGCAGTGGCGTCACCGGGATTGCCCGTGGCGACAAAGTGCTGAGCATCTAAACCAAATTAGCGAATGGCCTGAACGGCCTGGATATATAGGGGAAATTTCATGAAAGTTTATTACGAAAAAGACTGCGACCTGTCGATCATCCAGGGCAAGAAAGTAGCCATCATCGGTTATGGCTCCCAAGGTCACGCACAAGCTTGCAACCTGAAAGATTCCGGCGTTGACGTCACTGTCGGCCTGCGCAAAGGCTCGGCAACCGTTGCCAAGGCCGAAGCTCACGGCCTGAAAGTGACCGACGTTGCCAGCGCTGTTGCCGCTGCCGACCTGGTCATGATCCTGACCCCGGACGAGTTCCAGTCCGCGCTGTACAAAGACGAAATCGAGCCGAACATCAAGAAGGGCGCAACCCTGGCCTTCTCCCATGGCTTCGCGATCCACTACAACCAGGTAGTGCCGCGCGCTGACCTCGACGTGATCATGATCGCGCCGAAAGCTCCAGGTCACACCGTGCGTTCCGAGTTCGTCAAAGGCGGCGGTATCCCTGACCTGATCGCTATCTACCAGGATGCTTCCGGCAACGCCAAAAACGTTGCGCTGTCCTACGCTGCCGGCGTTGGTGGCGGTCGTACCGGCATCATCGAAACCACCTTCAAGGACGAGACCGAAACCGACCTGTTCGGCGAACAAGCCGTTCTGTGCGGCGGTACCGTTGAACTGGTCAAAGCCGGTTTCGAAACCCTGGTTGAAGCTGGCTACGCGCCAGAAATGGCCTACTTCGAATGCCTGCACGAACTGAAACTGATCGTTGACCTCATGTACGAAGGCGGTATCGCCAACATGAACTACTCGATCTCCAACAACGCTGAATACGGCGAGTACGTGACGGGCCCGGAAGTGATCAACGCCGAATCCCGTCAGGCCATGCGCAACGCCCTGAAACGCATTCAGGACGGTGAGTACGCCAAGATGTTCATCAGCGAAGGTGCTACCGGCTACCCATCGATGACCGCCAAGCGTCGTAACAACGCCGCTCACGGTATCGAAATCATCGGCGAGCAACTGCGCTCGATGATGCCGTGGATCGGTGCCAACAAAATCGTCGACAAAGCCAAGAACTAAGTTCCGGCCTTGAAGAGAAAACGCGGCTTAGGCCGCGTTTTTTCGTTTGGGCAGACAGGTTCTGGTATAAAGCTGGATCGTTTCCGCGCGAACCCTCGTCGCAGACCCCTGTCGAAACTCTCCACACCGTTGCAAGGTAATGTCCATGAGCGAACGTCCCGAAGAGCCAAACAAGGCCTCTGACGCCGAAAGCCTGCTACCGATCGATGAGCATGTCGAAGAAGGACATGACGCTGAAGGCCGTAAAGTCCGGCATCGTGGTATCTATCTTCTGCCGAATCTGTTTACCACCGCGAACCTGTTCGCAGGGTTCTACTCCATCATCAGCTCCATGAGCGCTCAAAGTGCCTTGAGTGCCGGTGACGCGGTCAGCGCGAGCAAGTATTTTGCTTTTGCTGCGATCGCGATCTTTGTCGCCATGGTGCTTGACGGGCTGGATGGTCGCGTTGCCCGGATGACCAACACCCAGAGCGCCTTCGGCGCTGAATATGACTCGTTGTCCGATATGGTCGCCTTTGGGGTCGCACCCGCGTTACTGGCATTTGGCTGGGCCTTGGGGGATATGGGCAAAGTAGGCTGGATGGTGGCTTTCATCTATGTGGCGGGCGCGGCGTTGCGTCTGGCGCGTTTCAATACTCAGGTGGGGACCGCAGACAAGCGTTATTTCATCGGTCTGGCCAGTCCGGCCGCGGCAGGTGTAGTGGCCGGGATTGTCTGGGCGTTCAGCGACTACGGCATCCAGGGTTCCAAGATGTCCTTCCTGGTGGCGCTGATGGTGGCTGCTGCCGGCATGCTGATGGTCAGCAACATCAAGTACAACAGCTTCAAGGAGCTTGACCTGAAGGGGCGTGTGCCTTTCGTGGCGATCCTCGCCGTGGTCCTGGTGTTTGCCGTCGTATTCAGTGATCCACCGCGCATTCTGCTGCTGGTTTTCCTCGCCTATGCAGCCTCCGGTCCGGTGCAATATCTGTTACGACTTCGTCGGCACAAGAACGCCTGATTTCCCTCATACTCCGCAGTCTATGGGTGCATCTGTCCTCCAATGCTGCGGAGTTGTCATGTTAATCAAGTTGCCCAAGTCGTCCGACTGCCTGGAGTCGGATGTCACCCCGCAATCCCTCTACTATTCTCGTCGCAGTGTGCTGGGCGGCGCGATGACTGCGCTGGCGGTCAGCGGTCTGCCGCGCTGGGCAAATGCCGATACTGCCGCACGTTATGCCGATGTCGAACCGGGCAAGGCGCCGGCCTGGTTCACCGAGAAACTGCCGACAACCCGATGGCAGGCTGTCACGGTCAAGGATGAGGCGATCACCCCATTCAAGGACGCGACCCACTACAACAACTTCTATGAGTTCGGCACGGATAAAGGTGACCCGGCACAAAACGCCGGTACCCTGAAAACCGAGCCGTGGAGCGTGGTGGTAGATGGTGAGGTCGGCAAGCCCGGGCGTTATGCCCTCGAAGACTTCATGAAGCCTTATCAGCTGGAGGAGCGGATCTACCGTCTGCGCTGCGTCGAGGCCTGGTCGATGGTGATCCCCTGGATCGGCTTTCCCGTCTCGGCGTTGCTCAAGCAGGTCGAGCCGACCTCCAGGGCCAGATTCATCCGATTCGAAACCCTTCTCGATCCCCAGAGCATGCCGGGTCAGCGTTCCGGTTTTGCCCTGATTGACTGGCCTTATGTAGAAGGGTTGCGTCTGGATGAGGCGATGAACCCTTTGGCAATTCTCGCCGTGGGTATGTACGGCCGCGAGCTGCCTAATCAGAACGGTGCGCCGTTGCGTCTGGTGGTACCGTGGAAATACGGCTTCAAGAGCGTCAAATCCATCGTGCGCATCAGCCTGGTCAGCGAGCAGCCGAAAACCACCTGGCAGAGCATTGCGGCGGATGAGTATGGCTTCTACGCCAACGTCAATCCTGAGGTAGATCACCCACGCTGGACTCAGGCCCGCGAGCGGCGCCTGCCGAGCGGGCTGTTCAGTCCCAATGTGCGTGAGACGCAGATGTTCAACGGCTACTCCGATGAGGTGGCTTCCTTATATAGCGGCCTGGATCTGCGGAAGAACTATTGATGCGCTATCCGTTGTGGCGCATTGGCGTCTTTATAGTGGCGGCGGTGTGGCCGCTGCTCTGGTTGTATCAAGCCTGGGTCTTCACCCTGGGGCCGGATCCGGGGAAGGTGCTGGTTGATCTCCTGGGATTGGGTACGCTGACCCTGTTGTTGATCACTCTGAGCATGACGCCTCTACAAAGGCTTACCGGTTGGGCAGGGTGGATTGTCGTGCGCCGACAGTTGGGTCTGTGGTGCTTTGCTTATGTGGTCATGCATCTGGCGGCCTACCTGGTGTTTATCCTGGGGCTTGATTGGTCGCAGCTGGGGGTCGAGTTGCGCAAGCGGCCTTACATCATAGTCGGCAGTCTTGGGTTCCTGGGTTTGCTGGCATTGTCGGTCACGTCCAATCGTTACAGTCAGCGACGCCTCGGTGCTGGCTGGAAGAAGTTGCATCGCCTGGCTTATGTGATTCTGGGTCTTGGTCTGTTGCATATGCTTTGGATCGTTCGGGCGGATCTGAAGGAGTGGGCGATCTATGCTTCTATAGGCGCGCTGCTATTAGTGTTGCGTATCCCGCCTGTCATGGGCCGAATCCCCCGGTTAACAGCTAAAAAGACATCTTCTGCAACAAAGGTGTAATTAGTCCTTGACGGCAGATCCTGGAAGTCTATAATTCGCCCCACTTCCGGCGCAGTCGAAACGGAAAACTCCTTGGTAAACAAAGAGTTACGCAGTTTTCGGCAGCGAGTTGCTTCAGTTCATCGAGGCCCAGAAGGAGTTGATAAGGTCGTGTTGTTTGGCCCTATTAATGATTCGATCCACTCGGTCGAAAGCGGTGTA
>NZ_CABVHQ010000032.1 GCF_902497895.1 Pseudomonas fluorescens | reverse complement strand
GGGTACTGGCGTTGACGATGCTCCTCGAACACCTGATCGACCCACTCGGCCGGGATGGCCTGCTCCAGCGCCAACTTGGCCATGACACTGGCCGGTGCCTTTTTTTCAAACCGCGCTAAGACTTCTTCCCACATCGTTTCGTCATCCTGGACCGTAGATGGGAGAGAGTTTAAACGAAGACCTTGAAAGGGCTGGCCTTCAAGATCAAAAGATCGCAGCCTTCGGCAGCTCCTACTCGAAGGTTTCGTTCTTCCATGAAAAAAGCGCCGTTGAAGGCGCTTTTTTCATGGAAGAACGAAGCTTCTTTTTACTGCACGGTCGGCGTTTCGCCAGCGGCCTGCATGCGTTGCAGCTCTTGTGCGTACAGCGCGTCGAAGTTCACCGGAGCCAGCATCAGCGCCGGGAACGAACCACGAACCACCAGGCTGTCCAGGGTTTCGCGAGCGTACGGGAACAGGATGTTCGGGCAGAACGCGCCCAGGGTGTGGCTCATCGAAGCGTCGTCCAGGTTCTTGATCAGGAAGATCCCGGCCTGTTGCACTTCAGCGATGAATGCGACTTCATCACCGTTCTTCACGGTGACCGACAGAGTCAGCACGACTTCATGGAAGTCACCTTCCAGGCCCTTTTGGCGAGTGTTCAGATCCAGAGCGACGCTCGGCTCCCACTGCTGGCGGAAGATCGCCGGGCTTTTTGGCGCTTCGAAGGACAGGTCACGCACATAGATACGCTGCAGGGAGAATTGCGGAGCAGAGTCGTCTTCGCTGGCAGCAGTAGTGTTCTGTTCATCAGTCATCGCAGATCCTTCTCACTTTTAGGGTCTAACAGGGTTGGGGATTCAAGCCTTGAGCAGCGCGTCCAGCTTGCCGGCGCGCTCCAGAGCGTGCAGCTCGTCACAACCACCGACATGGGTGCTGCCAATCCAGATTTGCGGCACGGAAGTACGGCCGGCCTTCTGGGACATTTCAGCGCGCAACTGCGGCTTGCCATCGACCTTGATCTCTTCGAAGGCTACGCCTTTGCTCTCGAGCAGATACTTGGCTCGCGAGCAATAAGGGCAGTAGTCGCTGGAATAGACAACGACCTGGCTCATATCACTTCACCAGCGGCAGATTGTCGCCTTTCCAGCTGGCAATGCCGCCGGACAGCTTGGCGGCGGTGAAGCCGGATTTCAGCAGTTCGCGGGCGTGAGTACCGGAAGTCTGGCCCTGAGCGTCGACCAGGATGATGGTCTTGGCCTTGTGCTTTTCCAGTTCGCCGACGCGAGCGGTGAGTTTGTCGTGAGGAATGTTCAGCGCGCCAACGATGTGACCGGCAGCGAAATCCTTGGTCGGACGAATGTCGATCACCACGCCTGCGTCCTTGTTGACCAGCCCGGTCAGTTCACCGGTGCTCAGGCTACGGCCGCCACCTTTCATCTCATGGGCGATCAGCAGTGCCAGCAGAACGGCGAAGATACCGACGAGCAGATAGTGGGTAGTGGCGAATGCAATCAGGTGATCAACCATTGAAAGAGGTTCCAGGGCGTTAAAATGTCGGCCAGTATACACAGCCGCCATGGCCGACCAAACCCCGCCCGGCGGTGACGGCGATTGAACTTGCCTTTAAACTGCCACTCTTTTTTCCATACCCTTTTAATCCAGCCACGAGTGGGATCTATGACTACCACGCCTAAACCTTTGGTCCTGATAATTCTGGATGGCTTCGGTTACAGTGAAAGCCAAGAACACAACGCCGTCTATTCGGCCAAGAAGCCTGTGCTAGACCGGTTGTGCGCCACGGTGCCGAATGGTTTGATCTCGGGCTCGGGCATGGACGTCGGCTTGCCGGACGGCCAGATGGGCAATTCGGAAGTCGGCCACATGAACCTCGGCGCCGGCCGCGTGGTGTACCAGGACTTCACCCGGGTGACCAAATCGATCCGCGATGGCGAGTTTTTCGAGAATCCGACCCTCTGCACTGCCGTAGATAAAGCCGTTGCCGCAGGCAAAGCGGTGCATATCCTCGGTTTGTTGTCCGATGGCGGCGTGCACAGCCATCAGGACCATCTGATAGCCATGGCTGAGCTCGCCTTCAACCGCGGTGCCGAGAAAATCTACCTGCACGCCTTCCTCGACGGCCGCGACACGCCACCACGAAGCGCCCAGTCGTCGATTGAACTGTTGGATGAGTCCTTCAAAACCCTCGGCAAGGGTCGGATCGCCAGTATCGTTGGGCGTTATTTCGCCATGGACCGTGACAACCGCTGGGATCGCGTCTCCCAGGCCTACAACCTGATCGTGGACGGTAACGGCGAATTCAACGCCGCCACCGCACAGGAAGGCCTGCAAGCGGCGTACGAGCGCGGCGAGAACGATGAATTCGTCAAAGCCTCGACCATCGGCGAGCCGGTCAAGGTCGAAGACGGCGATGCCGTCGTATTCATGAACTTCCGTGCCGACCGTGCCCGTGAGTTGACCCGCGTGTTCGTCGAAGACGACTTCAAGGACTTCGAGCGCGCCCGCCAGCCGAAACTGGCCGCTTTCGTCATGTTGACCCAATATGCGGCCAGTATTGCGGCGCCCTCGGCTTTTGCCCCGGGCAGCCTGGAAAACGTGCTGGGCGATTACCTGGCGAAAAACGGCAAAACCCAACTGCGCATTGCTGAAACAGAGAAGTACGCTCACGTGACCTTCTTCTTCTCCGGCGGTCGTGAAGAGCCGTTCCCGGGCGAAGAGCGCATCCTGATCCCGTCGCCGAAAGTCGCGACCTATGACCTGCAACCAGAAATGAGTGCACCCGAAGTCACCGACAGAATCGTCGACGCCATCGAAAACCAGCGTTACGACGTTATCGTCGTCAACTACGCCAACGGCGACATGGTTGGCCACAGCGGCGTATTCGACGCGGCAGTGAAAGCCGTTGAATGCCTGGACCTGTGCGTTGGTCGGATTGTCGAGTCCCTGGAAAAAGTCGGCGGTGAAGCATTGATCACTGCAGACCACGGTAACGTCGAACAGATGTCCGATGATTCCACCGGCCAGGCTCATACCGCCCATACCACTGAGCCGGTACCGTTCATCTACGTCGGCAAGCGCGACTTTAAAGTCCGCGAAGGCGGGGTATTGGCCGATGTGGCGCCGACCATGCTCAAACTGCTGGATCTCAAGCAGCCTGAAGAAATGACTGGCACTTCGATATTGGTCTGACGTCCGGCAGTGTGGGAGCGAGCTTGCTCGCGATGGACTCAATGGCAACGCGTTTATCCAGAAAAAACGCGTTATCGTTAACGTTCATCGCGAGCAAGCTCGCTCCTACAGGGCGCAACTCCCACAAAGCCCGAACACAGTGGTTTTGCGCTGTTTTTAAGTGCCAGACCCGACTCAACCCCCTCCAGTCATCACACAGCCTGAATTGGGCATTTTTTTTGCGGTCCGCGGCGGGCATACTAGGCCATCCCTTTCCCTGGTGTCGCCCGCCTCTATGCTTCGCGCCCTGATGACCCTTGCTCTTGTCTGCCTGCTCCAACCGGCCTTTGCCGACGAGCGCGCGCAAACTCAACAACAGCTGGACGCTACGCGTCAGGATATTGCCGAGCTGAAAAAGCTCCTGGGCAAGCTCCAGGAGGAAAAATCCGGTGTGCAGAAAGACCTGCGCGGCACCGAAACCGAAATGGGCAAGCTGGAGAAGCAGGTCGAGGCTCTGCAAAAAGAGCTGAAGAAAAGCGAATCCGAGGTGCAGCGCCTCGATGAGGAGAAAAAAAAACTCCAGAGCGCGCGAAGTGAACAACAACGGCTGATCGCCATTCAGGCCCGCGCGGCCTACCAGAACGGTCGCCAGGAGTATTTGAAGCTGCTGCTCAACCAACAGAACCCGGAAAAATTCGCCCGGACCCTGACCTATTACGATTATCTGAGCCAGGCACGCCTGGAGCAGCTGAAGAATTTCAACGAGACCCTGCGCCAACTGGCCAATGTCGAGCAGGACATCGCCCTGCAGCAGGCTCAGCTGCTGGTGCAGAAAAGCAGCCTCGACAGCCAGCGTGACGAACTCGATAAAGTCCGCAAAGAGCGCCAAATCTTGCTGGCCAGGCTCGACAGCGACGTAAAGGCCCGTGACGAAAAACTCCAGTCCCGCGAGCAAGATCAGGCCGACCTGTCGAAAGTCCTGAAAACCATTGAAGAAACCCTGGCTCGCCAGGCCCGCGAGGCAGAAGAAGCACGACAAAAAGCACTGATCGCCCAGCAGGAAGCCGAAAAAAAGCGCTTGCTTGAGGCCCAGGCGGCCGCCAGCGACGATAGCCCGCGCACACCGGCTAAAGCACAGCCCGGCCCGCTGGTTTCCAGTTCGGGAGCCTCCTACGGCGGCCCTTTTGTCTCAGCGCGCGGCAAACTTCCATGGCCAGTTGACGGTCGACTGCTTGCGCGCTTTGGCGAATCCCGTGGCGATGATACCCGTACCAAATGGGACGGGGTGATGATCAGCGCCTCCGCCGGCAGCCAGGTACACGCCGTACACGGCGGTCGCGTGGTGTTCGCCGACTGGTTGCGAGGCGCCGGATTGCTGGTCATTCTCGACCATGGCAACGGCTACTTGAGCCTGTACGGACATAATCAGACGCTACTTAAAGAGGCTGGAGACATTGTCAAAGCCGGTGAATCCATCTCCACTGTCGGTAGCAGTGGCGGCCAGGACACCCCTGCGTTGTATTTCGCAATTCGCCAGCAGGGTCGCCCCAGCGACCCCGCACAATGGTGCCGTGCGCAAGGATAAGCGCACCATCTAATAACTCAGGAGTTCGTTCGACATGCTGCATTTGTCCCGCCTTACCTCGCTGGCCCTGACGATCGCGATTGTGATCGGTGCGCCCTGCGCGTTCGCCGCCGAAACCGCGAAGCCAGCGACGGCCGCGACCACCAAGGCGCCACTGCCGCTCGACGAGCTGCGCACCTTTGCCGAGGTCATGGACCGGATCAAGGCTGCCTATGTCGAACCCGTAGACGACAAAACCCTGCTGGAAAATGCCATCAAGGGCATGCTCAACAACCTCGATCCACACTCGGCTTACCTCGGCCCGGAAGACTTCGCTGAGCTGCAGGAAAGCACCAGCGGCGAATTCGGTGGCCTGGGCATCGAAGTCGGTGCCGAAGACGGCTTCATCAAGGTCGTTTCGCCCATCGATGACACCCCGGCGTCCAAAGCAGGCATTCAGGCCGGCGATTTTATCGTCAAGATCAACGGCCAGCCGACTCGCGGCCAGAGCATGACCGAAGCGATCGACAAAATGCGCGGCAAGGTCGGCGAGAAAATCACCCTGACCCTGGTGCGCGATGGCGGCGCACCGTTCGATGTGACGCTGGCCCGCGCCATCATTCAGGTCAAGAGTGTGAAGAGCCAGTTGCTCGAGTCCGGCTACGGCTACATCCGCATCACCCAGTTCCAGGTCAAGACCGGCGAAGAAGTCTCCAAGGCCCTGGCCAAGCTGCGCAAGGACAACGGCAAGAAGCTCAACGGTATCGTCCTCGACCTGCGCAACAACCCCGGTGGCGTGCTGCAATCGGCGGTTGAAGTGGTCGACCACTTCATCACCAAGGGCCTGATTGTCTATACCAAGGGTCGCATCGCCAACTCCGAACTACGTTTCTCCGCGACCGGCAAAGACGAAAGCGAAGCCGTTCCATTGGTGGTATTGATCAACGGCGGCAGCGCCTCGGCTTCGGAAATTGTCGCCGGCGCCCTCCAGGACCAGAAACGCGCGGTCGTGATGGGTACTACCAGCTTCGGCAAAGGCTCGGTGCAAACCGTGCTCCCGCTGAACAACGACCGTGCACTGAAGATCACCACGGCGCTGTACTACACCCCGAACGGTCGCTCGATCCAGGCTCAGGGCATCGTGCCGGACATCGAAGTACGCAAGGCCAAGATCACCAACGAACAGGACAGCGAATACTTCAAGGAAGCCGATCTGCAAGGTCACCTGGGCAATGGCAACGGCGGCGCCGACAAACCGACCACCAGTGGCAAAGCCAAGCCGATGCCGCAGGACGATGATTATCAATTGGCCCAGGCCCTGAGCCTGCTCAAAGGTCTGAGCATCACTCGCAATCACTGAGATGCGCCTTGCGCCCATTCTCAGTCTGCTGTGCTGCCTGGCGGGCGCCGCTCACGGGTTGCCCGCCGATACGGAGGCCCCGCACAAGGCTTACCTGAGCCTGATCATCGATGACCTCGGGCAAAACCTGCCACGGGACCGCCGGGTGCTGGCACTCCCCGGCCCGGTTGCCACCGCGGTGATGCCCGACACTCCCCATGCCACCGAATTCGCCCGCGAAGCCCATCGCGCCGGCAAGATCGTCATGCTGCACATGCCCATGGACCCCGCTACCGGTCCATTCGCCTGGCATCCCGACTTACCCCTGGAAGAACTCGAGAAGCGCTTGAACGCGGCGTTCAAGGCCGTGCCCTACACCAGTGGCCTCAACAACCACATGGGCAGCCGCATGACCGCTGAACCCCGGGCCATGGCCTGGTTGATGGCCGACTTGCAGCGTCGGCACAAATTCTTCGTCGACAGCCGTACCAGCGCCAGCACCGCGGCCGCCGCCGAAGCGCAGAAGACCGGATTGGCGAGTGTTTCGCGGGACGTGTTTCTCGATGACGAACGCACCGAGTCGGCAATCTTCACTCAACTACAGACCGCTATCAGCCTCGCTCGCAAACAGGGCTCGGCGGTGATGATTGGCCACCCTTATCCGCAAACCCTGGCGGTGCTTGAGCGTGAACTGCCCAAGCTCAAGGCTCAGGGTATCGACTGGATCGATATCAAGTTGATGATCAGTGTTCGCGGTAATCGGGCGATGGCCGGGCATGGAAAGGATGGGGTTTACCGCTAAGCCGGTGGACATCCGCAAAAGATCGCAGCCTTCGGCAGCTCCTACGCCGATCGCGTATACCCCATGGCATTGCGGATCTACACAAACCCTGTAGGAGCTGCCGCAGGCTGCGATCTTTTAGCGATCTCAAGAACCCCTAGAGATACCGCGCCATGATGTCGTCGACCACGCCTTCATTGCGCAGCTGGTCCAGCGCAGCCTGAAGTTTTTTCACCACTTCCTCCGGCACGTTTTTGTTCAGCGCCAGATAGAGCTCAGCGCTGTTGAAGCGCAATACCGTCTTGAGCCCTGTGACTCCGTCCTGCCGCGCCAGGTAGGGACCGGCCGGGTCACCGGTGGCCCACAGGTCGATCTGGCCGTTGACCAGCTTCCTGGCGTTGTCCTGATCACGCAGGACTACCACGGGGGCGAACCCTTGCTTGGTCAGGGTCTCGGCAATCGCGTCGCCTTTGTAAGCACCGATCTTGTACTTGCGCGCCTGTTGTAGCGATTCGAGGCTGATTTTACTGTCGGCTCTGGCCAGCATGATCCAGTCATCCGGGCCGATGGGGCCAACCCATTTGAAGAGTTTTTCGCGATCCGGCAGACGCGCCATGACGAACACGCCATACCCGGGTTTTTCCAGGGCGAGCTTGTAGATTCGCTCCCACGGGAAGCGCAAGGTCAGGCTGTAGTTGATTTCGGCGCGCTTGAATATTTCGCGGACGATATCCACGGCGATACCGTTGATATTTTCGTCCTGAGCGAAGTTTTTACCGTTCTTCGCCATGTTGTACGGTGGGAAGTTTTCCGTCAGTAACACCAGTGGGGTGTCGGCATTCTCTGCAGCATGAGCCGCGCCGGCGAGCAATACCGAAGCGCTGACGAGTACAAGGAGAAGACGTTTGAACATGACGGGCTACCCAAATCCATGGCGTGCCCAAGAGTGCCGTGAGGCCGCCATGCTGTCTAGTGGCCTGTGTGGCTAGTTCGTTAGCTCAAATTCGGATACCAGAAGTCCATAGCCAAGGCGCTGTGACGAGTCATAGCCCGCTATGGCGAGGAACAGCAACGCAGGATATGGGCTCGGCAACGAAGTTGACTAACAGAACTAGCCACACAGGCCACTAGGGCCTTTATGCCGAACGACTAGCGAACAACGATGCCGCGCTGCGCCATATAGGCCTTGGCCTCGGGAACCGTGTATTCGCCAAAGTGGAAAATACTTGCCGCCAATACCGCGCTGGCGTGGCCTTCCAGAATGCCGTCCGCCAGATGCTGCAAGTTGCCGACCCCACCCGAGGCAATCACCGGAATCCCCAACGCATCGCTGATGGCGCGGGTAACGCCCAGGTCGAAGCCGTTTTTCATGCCGTCCTGATCCATGCTGGTCAGCAGAATCTCACCGGCTCCCAGGCCTTCCATCTTCATCGCCCACTCCACCGCATCCAGGCCGGTCGGCTTGCGACCGCCGTGGGTGAAAATCTCCCAGCGTGGAGCTTCGCCAGGCAAGGAGACCTTCTTTGCGTCGATCGCGACGACAATGCACTGCGAACCGAAATGCTGTGCAGCCTCGCCCACAAACTCTGGATTGAACACCGCAGCGGTGTTGATCGAGACCTTGTCCGCGCCGGCATTGAGCAGGTTGCGAATATCCTGCACGGTACGCACACCACCACCCACAGTCAGCGGAATGAACACCTGGCTGGCCATGCGCTCGACGGTATGCAGCGTGGTATCGCGGCCATCGACGCTGGCGGTGATGTCGAGAAAGGTAATCTCGTCGGCGCCTTGCTCGTCATACAGACGGGCAATTTCCACCGGATCGCCGGCGTCACGGATGTTCTCGAACTTGACGCCCTTGACCACCCGGCCGTTATCCACGTCCAGGCAAGGGATGATGCGTTTGGCCAGAGCCATGGGCTTAATCTCCGATTAAGAGTTGCAAGCTTGTAGCTACAAGCTGCAAGTAAGAGCGGATCGCGGTCACGCTTCTAACTTGCAGCTTACAGCTTGGAGCTGGCCGCGTAGCCATCACAAAATGCTTGAGCCTCAGCCACATCCAGAGTGCCCTCATAAATCGCCCGGCCTGTGATGGCGCCGATGATCCCCGGGGCCTTGGCGTCGAGCAGAGACTTGATGTCGCCCAGGTTGTGGATGCCACCGGAAGCGATTACCGGGATCCGCGTAGCGGCTGCCAGCGCTGCGGTGTACGACACGTTGCAACCCTGCATCATGCCGTCTTTGGCGATATCGGTATAAACGATGGCCGAGACGCCGTCTGCTTCGAAGCGCTTGGCCAGGTCGATCACCTGCACGGTGCTGATTTCAGCCCAGCCGTCGGTGGCGACGAAACCGTCCTTGGCGTCCAGGCCGACAATCACCTTGCCCGGAAACGCGCGGCAAGCCTCGGCAACGAATGCCGGATCCTTGACCGCCTTGGTACCGATGATCACATAGCTGACGCCAGCCTTGACGTAGTGCTCGATGGTTTCCAGCGAACGGATACCACCGCCGATCTGGATCGGCAGGTTCGGATAGCGCTTGGCGATAGCGGTGACCACGTCGCCGTTGACCGGCTGACCTTCGAAGGCACCGTTCAGATCGACCAGATGCAGACGGCGGCAACCGCCCTCCACCCACTTGGCGGCCATGCTCACCGGGTCATCGGAGAATACCGTGGAATCTTCCATGCGGCCCTGGCGCAGACGTACACAGGCACCGTCTTTAAGATCGATAGCGGGGATAATCAGCATCTGGCAAACCTTCAAATTCGATTTTTCAGCTTCACTCGAAAATCAGTTTTTCTCGAGCGCCCACAAGTCGCTTTCGATGCTTTCGAACCTCTCTTTGAGGTGCGTCTGCACATCGAAAATCGCCCTGTTGTAATAGTGCGGAGCAATTTCGCGGGTAAACAGATCGAGGATTTCAGCCGCCTCGAACGAGCCCAGATCAAGCTCGAAGCGATCTTCCATGAAGCGCTTGATCTTGCTGTTGGCTTCGTTCTCCTGCTCAGGGGTGAGCGTGAGAATCGGCGGCTTCTTCCTGGCCATTACCAGCGACCGTCCCAGGCGGCGAAGTTCTGCAGCAATTGCAGGCCATGGGTATGGCTCTTCTCCGGGTGGAACTGCACGGCAAAACGCGAGCCTTCGGCCAGCGCCGCGGCGAAGTCGACACCATAATGACCGCCACCCACTACCTGCCGCGGGTTGCCGGCGGCGATGTAGTAGCTGTGCACAAAGTAAAAGCGCGCCAGGTCCGGAATGTTGTGCCACAGCGGGTGATCCACCGCCTGGTGCACTTCGTTCCAGCCCATGTGCGGGACTTTCAGGTGCTCGCCGTCTTCGTGCAGACCTTTGCCGAAGAACTTCACCTGGCCCGGAAACAGACCGATGCAGTCAACGCCGTCGTTCTCTTCACTGTGGTCGAGCAAGGCTTGCATGCCTACGCAGATGCCGAGAAACGGACGATCCTGGCTGACTTCACGCACCAGCGAGTCGAAGCCCAGACGACGGATTTCCGCCATGCAATCGCGAATTGCGCCGACCCCGGGAAAGACCACCCGGTCGGCTTCGCGAATCACGTTGGCATCGCTGGTGATCAACACCTTGCCGGCACCGACGTGCTCGAGGGCCTTGGCCACCGAGTGCAGGTTGCCCATGCCGTAATCGATAACCGCGACCGTCTGCATCAGAGCACGCCCTTGGTCGAAGGCATTTGTCCGGCCATGCGCTCATCCAGTTCGACAGCCATGCGCAATGCGCGGCCGAAGGCCTTGAACACCGTCTCGATCTGGTGGTGGGTGTTATGCCCACGCAGATTGTCGATGTGCAAGGAGACGTTGGCGTGGTTGACGAAGCCCTGGAAGAACTCCTGGAACAGGTCGACATCGAAGCCGCCGACGGTAGCGCGGGTATAGGGCACGTGCATCTGCAGGCCTGGACGACCGGAGAAGTCGATCACCACGCGCGACAGCGCTTCATCGAGCGGCACGTAGGCATGGCCGTAACGACGGATGCCTTTTTTGTCGCCGATGGCTTTGCTGAAGGCCTGACCCAGGGTGATACCGACGTCTTCCACCGTGTGGTGGTCGTCGATATGCAGGTCGCCCTTGCTCACGATATCAATGTCGATCAACCCGTGACGGGCGATCTGATCCAGCATGTGCTCAAGAAAAGGAACACCGATATCAAATCGGGCCTTTCCGGTGCCATCCAGGTTGATCGAGGCTTTGATCTGGGTCTCCAGAGTGTCGCGCTCGACGGACGCCTTACGTTCGGCCATCACCAGCTCCGCAAAATCATTGGGCGAAAAAGGCAGCCATTATAGGCTCGCGGGCGACAAACAGAAACATGAAGGTCAATATCACTGACGGGCTGAATCCAGCACCTCCAGTGATGTACATGTCAGTACAAGCAGCTCAAGACAATTTCATGTGAACGTTGACCGTAGGAGCTGCCGCAGGCTGCGATCTTTTCGGGCATAAACCCCATGCGCCTGACACAACACATGACTACCATTTGCTCATGACCGAAAAATCAAACTGACATCACCTCTTTGCGTCATCTGCTCTCGTACGTACCGTCCAAGGAAATCCCATGCCCATCGTTGTCGAGTCACTGAGCGAAGCCAGCTACCAGGATCAGCAAGACTTGCAGAAAATTTATCGCGATGCCCCAGACTGGCTGCTTGCGCCGTTCGGCGATGAACTGCAGCTGATCGAACACGGCCTGCGCGACGGCAGCCTGATCGCCGGCCGCTTCAATGACCGCCTGCTGGGGGCGGCACGCCTGCAACGGCAGCCTGAGGTCTGGCACCTGTCGCAATTGTGCGTACGAAAAATCACCCGACGCCGCGGCGTGGCCGAGCGCCTGGTGAGCGAAGCACAAAGAATGGCTGAGCAGCAGGGCGCAACACTGCGTCTGCTGGCACCCGCCGGGCATCTGGAGGCGCTGGCACTGGCGGCCAAGCTGCACCTGCCGCTGGATCTGCTCTAATTGCTATCCATGGCCTGCCTCCGGGTTCGGGGCGCTATACTCCCCGGCTAAATTTACGAATTCGACACACTACAAGGACTCGCCCATGAAAGCGTTTGGCAAAATCCTGGGTCTGGTAATTCTCGGGCTGTTGCTGATCATTGTGGCTCTGGGCTTTGCCCTGACCCACCTCTTCGATCCCAACGACTACAAAGACGAGATTCGCCAGATGGCCCGCGACAAGGCCCACATTGAGCTGACGCTCAATGGCGATATCGGCTGGAGCCTGTTCCCCTGGCTTGGCCTGGAACTGCACGAAGCCAGCGTCGCGACCCTGACCAACCCGACCAAACCTTTCGCCGACCTGCAGATGCTCGGTTTGTCGGTACGCGTGATCCCACTGCTGCGCCGCGAAGTACAGATGAGCGATGTCCGTGTCGAAGGGCTGAATCTGCGCCTCAATCGCGACAAGGATGGCCACGGCAACTGGCAGGATATTGGCAAGACGGCGCCGATCGCCACACCGGCCGACGCCAGCGCAACCACGGCCGGGGAACCCGCACCAGCTCCGACTCAAGCACCCGACAAGCCTGCCCAGCCGATTCGCCTGGATATCGACAGCCTGACCGTGAACAACGCCCGGGTTGAATATTTCGATGAACAGAGCGGCAAGCAGTACAGCGCCGAAAGCATCCAGCTGAGTACCGGGGCGATCCACGAAGGTACGAGTATCCCAGTCAAACTGACGGCATTCCTGGGCAGCAGCCAACCGGTATTTCGAGTCAGAACCGAACTCGGCGGCGAACTGCGTTTCGACCGGGTACTCAAGCGCTATCAGTTTGAAGACATGAAGCTCTCCGGCGAAGCATCCGGCGAACCGCTGCAAGGCAAGACCATGACCTTTGCCGCCCAAGGCCAGTTGCTGGTCGACAAGGCAGCCAACGTTGCCGAATGGACTGGCCTGAAAATCTCCGCCAACCAATTGCGCGCCCTGGGCGAGCTGAAGGTCAACGATCTGGACAAGACTCCGCAAATCAGCGGCGGGCTGTCAGTTGCCCAGTTTGACCTGGCGAAATTTGTCGACAGCATCGGCCAGAAGCTTCCAGCCATGGCCGAGGGCAGCCTGAGCAAGGTCGAACTGGTCAGCCGCCTCAAAGGGACGCCCACCAGCATTGCCCTCGAAGACCTGAATCTGAAGCTCGACGACGGCACCTTCACCGGGCGCATCGCAGTCGACGACTTCGCCAAGCAATCACTGCGCGTACAGCTCAAGGGCGACACCTTCAACGTTGATCGCTACCTGCCGCCAAAATCCGCAGAAGCCAACAGCGCCGCGGTGGCCCGCAAGGCTGAAGTGAAAAGCAGCGAGGACACTGCCATGGCCGGTCCCGCGACCTCCCCCCTGCCCAGCGCACCGACCAAGGGCGCCTGGAGCACCGAAAGACTGCTGCCGATCGAACGCCTGAGCAAACTGGATATCGACGCTGACCTGAGCGTCGGCCAACTGACCCTCGACAAGCTACCGATCCAGAATGCAACGCTCAAAGCTTCCGGCCAGGGCGGCCTGCTCAAACTCGACAACCTGCGCGGCGAGCTTTACGACGGCAATTTCGACGCCAGTGGCAACCTTGACGTACGCCAGCCAGAGCCGATGCTGAGCATGCAGACACGCATCAACAATGTGCCGGTCGAACGCTTCCTCGAAAGCCAGGGGCAAACGCCGCCGGTGAAAGGCCTGGTCACCTTGAACAGCAACCTGACTGGCAGCGGTAATAGCCAGAAAGCCCTGATTGACAGCCTCAACGGCACCAGCAGCTTCGTCATCAACGATGGCGTGCTGCTTAACGCCAACCTTGAACAGCAACTCTGCCAGGGCATTGCGACACTCAATCGGAAAACCCTCAACGGCCCACCACGGGGCAAGGACACGCCGTTCGAGGAGCTCAAGGGCAACCTGACCTTCCGTAACGGCGTGGCCAGCAACCCCGACCTGAAAGTGCGAATCCCGGGGATGACCGTCAAAGGCAACGGTGATGTCGACCTGCGGGTGCTGGGCATGGATTACCGTGTCGGCATCCTCATCGAAGGCGACAAGAGCGACATGCCGGACCCGGCCTGCCAGGTCAACGAGCGTTATGTCGGCATCGAGTGGCCATTGCGTTGCCGCGGCCCGCTGGAACTGGGGGCCAAGGCCTGCCGCCTGGACAATGACGGCATGGGCAAGGTCGCGGCCAAACTGGCCGGTGACAAACTCGGCGACAAGATTGAAGAAAAACTCGGCGACAAAGTCAGCCCGGAACTGAAAGACGCCCTCAAGGGGCTGTTCAAACGATGAGAGACGAGCAATTTTCAACGGCGGTGCTGGAGTGGTACGACCGCCACGGCCGCCACGATCTGCCCTGGCAACAGGGCATCACCCCGTATCGGGTGTGGGTCTCGGAAATCATGCTGCAGCAGACCCAGGTCAGCACCGTGCTGAACTACTTCGATCGCTTCATGGGGTCCTTGCCAACGGTTGAAGCCCTGGCCGCGGCACCAGAAGACGAAGTGCTTCATCTGTGGACCGGCCTGGGCTACTACACCCGTGCCCGTAACCTGCAGAAGACCGCGAAGATCATCGTCGCCGACCACGCCGGCGAGTTTCCTCGCGACGTTGAAAAACTCATCGAGCTGCCCGGCATCGGCTTGTCCACCGCCGGCGCCATTGCCAGTCTGAGCATGGGCCTGCGCGCACCGATCCTCGACGGCAACGTCAAGCGGGTGCTGGCACGGTTTACCGCACAAGAGGGCTACCCGGGTGAACCCAAGGTGGCCAAACAGCTGTGGGCCAATGCCGAGCGCTTCACACCCCACAGCCGAGTCAACAACTACACCCAGGCAATGATGGACCTCGGCGCGACGCTCTGTACCCGCAGCAAACCCAGCTGCCTGCTCTGCCCGCTGAAAAGCGGCTGCCAGGCGCACTTGCTCGGGCTGGAGACTCGCTACCCGATTCCCAAGCCGCGCAAGAGCGTGCCGCAGAAGCGCACCCTGATGCCGTTGCTGGCTAACCGCGATGGCGCCATCCTGCTTTACCGTCGTCCCTCCACGGGCCTCTGGGGCGGTCTCTGGAGCCTGCCGGAACTGGATGACCTCGGCGACCTGGAACATCTGGCGCTGCAACATTCGCTCGAACTGGGCAAACATCACGCACTGCCAAGCCTGATTCACACCTTCAGCCATTTCCAACTGGCTATCGAACCCTGGCTGGTTCAGGTCCAGGAATCCGGCCATCACGTGGCCGAGGCTGACTGGCTCTGGTATAACCTCGCCACCCCGCCGCGCCTGGGCCTTGCCGCCCCGGTGAAAAAGCTGCTCAAACGCGCGGCCGACGTATTGAACGCAGGAGAGTCGTCATGACCCGCACCATCATGTGCCGCAAGTACAAAGAAGAATTGCCCGCCCTTGAGCGCGCTCCATTCCCGGGCGCCAAAGGCCAGGACATTTTCGATCACGTCTCGGCCAAGGCCTGGGCTGACTGGCAAAAGCACCAGACCCTGCTGATCAACGAAAAACGCCTGAACATGATGAACGCCGAGGACCGCAAATATCTGCAGGGCGAAATGGACAAGTTCTTTTCCGGAGAGGACTACGCCAAGGCCGAAGGCTACGTGCCGCCGTCCGAATAACCCCGCTTTATCGGGGCTTGGGTCGTAAGCGACGGTAATAATTAAACTTTTTTTGAAAACTTGCTTGACGACCCCCCGAAAAACCAGTTTAATGCGCCCCGTTGCCCAGATAGCTCAGTCGGTAGAGCAGGGGATTGAAAATCCCCGTGTCGGCGGTTCGATTCCGTCTCTGGGCACCACATTCAGTTTTCATGTGGTGTTATAGATCACATGAAAGCCCACAAAAAACCCGCCTAGTGCGGGTTTTTTGTGGCCTGCAGTTTTTCAAGACGCGCTATTGGTTTTTCAGAAATCAGCGATCAATAGCCATCATTCCAATGGAAGACCAGATCACGAATAGCCCCGCCTTTGATCTCGGCATCATTGCGTTTTTCCTGACCATTGCGAGCGGCGACCACCGAGTATTTACCGGGCGGCAGTTGAACGTAAACGATAGGCCCTGCCTGACTCAGCTTCAGCACTGAACTGCCCTGCATGTTCTGAACCACTACATCGACATCAGGCACGTATTTATTGTCCGGGCCGATCGCAAAGGTCATGTGCAGGTTGTAACCCTTGGCCTGATGAATCGCCCGCGACTCATCCAGACCGATACCCCCCGACAAATAAGTAATTCCGTTTTGCTGTTGCGGCTCCACCTGCACGCCAGACATATTAATCGGCTCCTCGGTGGCAGCCTGCGGCACCCCTGCTGGCAACCCCGACAACATGAACGCTACCGCTCCTGAAAACGCTAGTAAGTGGAAGGACTTCATGATGACGACTCCCAGGTTCGTACAGACCCCTATGAATACGACCATTAGACGCTATGCCATAAAACGGCGGCACCCCGAGCAAATCCCCTCCCTGTACTGTTGATCCGTTCGACTGCGAAAAGTTTATGCCTTACTGACTCGCTGTTTAGATCAAGTCAGCTCTTTATTCTCACGCAAGCCTTCGATCCAACATCCCCTTCCGAAAAAGAAGCTGCCGACAGGTACGCGGGAATTTCCCTACAGACCAGAACCACCCCCCAAGGGAATGCTTATACCGGGGGCGTTAATCGGGTCAGACGCCAAATCTTCAGCAACAAGTCAGGAAGCTGAAATGCAAGCGTTAGAAGGGAAGGCAAGCGTACCTGTGACACTGCCTGTGCCGCTGATCAGTGTTGTTATCGCCGCTTACAACTACGCAACTGTACTGCCGCGGGTACTGGATTCGGTACTGTCACAGTGGGCTGAGGATATTGAGTTGCTGGTCGTCAACGACGGCTCCCGGGACCACACCGCGCAGGTACTCCAGGAGTATGCCCAACGGTTCCCGGACAGGATTCACATCATCCACCAGGAGAATGCCGGCCCGGCAGCCGCCCGCAACCATGGGATTCGTATTGCGCACGGTAAGTATGTGCTGTTGCTGGACGCCGATGATGAATTGTTGCCCGAGGCTCTGGAGACTCTGCGCGCAGTACTGCACAACAATCCCGCAGCAGGCATGATCCTGGGTGCGCACATCTGCGCTTTTGCCGACGGTCGTGAGCGGGTTCGCCTGCCTACTCCGGCCTCCGGTTCGCCGCCGGAACTGATTCGGCGTTATCTGCTGGACAAGAAAATATCCATCTCCCACAGCCGCACGCTATTTCGGCGCGACCTGTTGCTGCAGCGCCCCTACCCCGAGGAGCTGCGAGCAGGAGAAGACATTGCAGTCTTTGCATACCTGCTGGTCAGCGCACCCGTCGCGCTGACCAATCGACCCCTGGCGCGAATCCATAAGCACGCCGACAGCTTGCGACATGACCGCCATGACGAAAAGGCGGTGGCCCAAGGCATGCTGCGCGAGGTTTTCGCCAGCTTGCCCGAAGAGTGCCAGGTTTATCGAGCTGCGTATGAGGCGCAACGTTACCTGTCGTTGTTTCGTGCAGCCATGCTGGCTGGTGACAAGCCCGCGGCACGACGTTTTTATCGGCATGCCCTGGGCTTGTCGCCCTTGCAGGCACTGCGCTGGAGCTATCTGAAAAAGGCTTTGCGACTCGGGGCTGGACTGGGCTGATGCGCGTTCTAGTGTTGACCGCGGCCGAACGTCTGCCAGATCTGACAACGTTATACGACGAGCTTGCGCAACGGGCGTCCCTTGAAGTTCACCGACTGACAAAAAGTCAGCAACGTAACTTGCGCAAATTCCTGGGCGATCTCGATCTGCCTGATTTTCAGCGAATCTTGCTGGATCTGCCGTTCAAGAATGTGTATCGCCAAACGAACTATTTGGCACAACTCAACGGCTTGCTGGTTTACGAGGAAGATGCCTGCCAGAACTACCTGACCCGCTCGCGCTGGTGCGGGGCATTCAGCCGGTTCTATCGTCGTTTGCCCCGCGCACGCGTTCTGGTTACCGGAGCCGGTATCGCGGCCCGTTTGCAGGCTGAGGGTTTCAACGTGAGTTTCACGGCCAAAGGTTATGACCCGGCCAGGTTATTTGCCGAGTCGGTCGAGCGTGATATCGAGTTAGGTTTTATTGGCCGAACGACGAGTGATACCTATACGCAACGCAAATCGCTGCTTGAGCAGCTGGCCACCACTGAACCCTTGCAGGTACTGCGCACTGATCCGGGTGAGCCTTATCGGCAGATGCTCAACCGCATTCGCCTGTTTATCAGCGCCGATATCGGGCTAGGCGAGTACATGGCAAAGAACTTCGAGGCCATGGCTTGCGGTTGCGTACTGCTGGCCTGGCGTCAGGGCACGGAAGAGGCAGCGCTGGGTCTGCGCGACGGTGAGCACCTGCTGCTCTACAGCAGCCTTGAAGAACTGCGCGGACATATCACCAGGCTGCGCAGCGACCCGCAGCTGGGGCAACGCATCGCGCAGGCCGGTCGCGCCTTTGTCGAAACCCATCATAGCTACAGGCACCTGGCCAAGCAGATCGCCGGACTGCTGGCAGAGCCTTGGCCGGTCATTCCCTCTCCCACCCATTGGCGAGCCTTGTGGCAGCGCCTGTGCCCCTTCTGAGAGCGCCTGTATGACCCAGTCCGTGGCTGATCAACCCTTGGTCAGCATCATTATTGCTTCATACAATCATTGCGCCTTTATCGAGGCGAGCATCACCAGCGTACTCACGCAGACTTACCCGAACATTGAGCTATTAGTGGTCGATGATGGTTCAACAGATGGCAGCGTCGAATGCATTCAGCGATTGCAGCAACTCCATGGTTTCAGTTTTCTCGCGCAGGAAAACCAAGGCTTGTCGCGAACCCTCAACGAAACCATAGCCCGGGCACGGGGCAACCTGATCGCGCCCTTCGGTTCGGATGATGTGATGCTGCCCGCGCGCATAGCACTGCAAGTTGCGTATCTAAGGGATAAACCCGAGGTCGGGATTTGTGCCGGCAATATTCAAGAAATAGATACCGAAGGGCACCCGCTAGGGAAGGTCCGCGATCTACCGCGGCGGCGCCTGGCCTTCAAGGATGTTTTTCTCGACCGCAAACCAGGAGCGCCGGCACCGACGCTACTGTTTCGTCGTGAAGCACTGGAAAAAGTCGGTGGTTTCGATCCGCAGATTCGTTTGGAAGACTTGTTGATTCAACTAAAGATCACCCGGGCAGGTTACTCCATCGATGTACTGAACGAAGTGCTGGCCAACTACCGCGTGCACGGCAATAACACCTACAAAAATCATCGTTTCATGACCGACAACGTTCTGCGCACCTATGCACAATTCAGTGATCACCCGGCCTATGCGCGGGTGTGCGCAAACTTTCGCAACTCGATGCTGCTCAAGTGCGCGCGCCAGGACAAAAAGCTCGCTCGCGAGTTGCTGGCGCAACTCCCGCTCAGAACATGGAATGCAAAGACTTTACGGGGTCTGTGGCGCCTGGCTTTTGCCTCATAACGATAAATGACGCGGTATTTACCTGAATGACGACCACACAATCATTGAAAGCAACCCATCGAGGCTCTGCTCAGACTGGAAAAATTTCTACCTGGCTCATATTGTATTGGCTTCCCATCGGCTGGCTTGCCTTACTCAGCGGGATGTTCTGGGTCGGTGATCGCGCCTTGTATCACAAGCTTTACTACCTCACCCTTGCCGCACCGACCTTGATAGTGTTGCTCCTTGAGCCACAGCTGCTCAAACAATTATTAAGCTCTCCTTTGATAAGACTGTTTCTGTTGTTCTCGGCTTACATCCTGATTTCGGTGCAATGGTCCGGCACCGAAGAAACTTCCCTGACCATGAGTAAACGCCCGCTCTACATTTTGATGCTGCTGTTTGCCGCGATGCTGATCACCCTGAAATCCCCCGCCCGACTTGACGGCATGACCAGGCTGGCAGCGATTCTTGCGGTAGTCTGTGCCGCCGCCTCAATGGTTTATTTCTTTTATAGTGAAGAAGGTGGCCGCCTGAATGGTTATGGCGCCTTGTACAACCCACTGCTTAGCTCCCATGTATTTGGCTTTTTTTGCGCTTACTGGCTGAGCAGCTGGTATCTGGGCAGCAGATCGACCGCACTTTTACCTCTGAGCGCCATGGTCGTGCTCTGGGTACTGCTGATCTTTACCGGATCACGCACCCCGATTATGGCTATGGCCGGCTGCATCCTGTGGATGGCCATTGTTCAATGGAAACATCGACTGTGGCTGGTCATTGCCGTGGCGGTAGCAGTCGTCGTTGCCACCCAATCACTCCCGCAATCGGATGATTTAATGGCCCGCGGGGTCTCCTACCGCCCCGCGATCTGGGCTGAAGCCCTGCGGCAAATCCAGGCAAGCCCATGGATTGGCCTGGGCTTTACCCACCCGCAAGTCTTCTGGATCGAAGGGACCCAGCATGCGTTGGCTGACCCGCACAACATTGTGCTCGGCGTACTGTTTGAGGGTGGCGTGGTTGGCCTGACGCTGTGGCTGATGATGTATGCCTATGCCATGTTTTACGCTTGGCAGCATCGTGACCAACCCTGCGTGCTGATTGCCTCCACTTTGGTGGTCTATGGCTTCATGGCCGGCCTCACCGAAGGCAGTGCATTTTTTTCCCGACCCAAGGAGCACTGGTTTCTGATCTGGATCCCCCTGGCCTTATTGGCAGCGACCCGATTGCGCTCGGAGCAGCACGATCAAAGGAACGCCGCCGTTAACCACAGATCTGAAAATCGTCCATTTACCTGAGGAGCTCGCAGCGAAAAACCCCAAGAGTGTTTCCCTGGGGTTTTTTATTGCCGGGAATTTGTTAGCTTCTGACTCCTGCAACACGTCTTGCGGGGAATGCATCAACAGCATAGGGGCGCCAGCACTCATGATTCAGCAGACCACGCCTGCGCCGGAGCTCCGGGCAACCACCGCGCAGACTGCCCCCAAAACGAAACCCGGTGAATCATTCAGGGAAGTAGCCGCTGATGGTTTCACCCTCGGCGGTTTCACCTGGCGTCACCCCCGGACGGACAACAAACGCCCGGTGGTGATCATCAACGCGGCGACCTCGGTGCGCTGCCGACATTATTTTCGCTTCGCCGATTATCTGTTTGCCAACGGCTTCGACGTCATCACCTACGACTATCGCGGGATCGGCGAGTCACGACCGGCATCCTTGCGCGGCTTCAACGCGTCATGGACCGATTGGGGCGCGCTCGATTTCGAGGCTATGTTGCAACGGGCGACCCGGGAGTTTCCCGGCCAACCCATAGATGTGGTCGGGCACAGCTTCGGCGGCTGCGCAGCCGGACTGGGTAGCTCGGGATACCTGATCCGACGCCTGGTGACCGTAGGCGCACAGTTCGCCTATTGGCGCGACTACGCATCGGCCAAGCGTTGGCGAATGTTCTGCAAATGGCACCTGTTGATGCCGCTGGTGACGATGTTCTTCGGTTACTTTCCCGGCAAGCGCCTGGGCTGGCTTGAAGACACGCCCGCTGGCGTGGTCCGGGACTGGAGCACCCCGACGGCACTGTACGAGAGGCGTCCCAGCGGGCGCTTGCTCGATAAATTGCCCTTCCACGCTGTCACCGCGCAAACCCTTGCCATCAGCCTCAGCGACGATCCTTATGGCACTGTCCCGGCCATCGAGCGATTGCTTGGCTACTTCAAGGCCAGCTCAAACTCGCACCTGCGAATCGCACCCGAAGACATCGGAGAAGCGGAAGTCGGACATTTCGCCTTTTTTCGCAGCCCGTACCAAGCCACACTATGGCCCATTGCATTGTCCTGGCTGCAAAACGGCGAGCTTGCTCCCGGTACGCCTGGGCGCTTAATGCCGCGCACCTGATTGACCTGCCTGCCCTACTCAACGGAATACGGAACGAAGCCCATGGCATCCGCGAACAAACAACACAAACGCGCCACCCGCGCAAAAGCCAAGGCCAAGCAGAATCGAACTCAACGCGCAGGCGCCCCAGTCGAAGCGCTGGATCCGAATGACGATCGCATCGATTTTGAATCGGTGGATCTGACCGAGCTGTTCAAGAAAATGCGCACAGCCGAAACCACCAGCCAACAAGCCATGTGTGCGGTCTTCCTGGCAGATCCCTTGCTCGAACTGGTGCTTGAGCAGGAAGGTGAAGAAGGCGCCACGGACTTCATCCTCGCGGCGCTTATCGAGTATCGCCAGTGGTCCACCGAAGTGGACGAGGCTGCAGCCCTTGCCTGGATCGAGAGCCCGCAATTCCAGGCCGACTACGTTGCTGCGTCGGACGCGCTACTGAAGTCGTAACCCGACAAAAACGGCCGCTGTCATCATTGACGGCGGTCGCTTTCGTTTATCGCCTATTCCTTCCGATCAATCAGACCCTTCCCACAAAGACCGCTCAGCGTTTGCAGGCATCCTCTTCTTCCACCTCGGTCAACGTCCCCGACCGCGCATCAGCCCCTGCTGTGGAAGACTCATGAGCACACCCACCTCAACCCACGATCAAGATCCACAACTCGCGCCACTACTCGTCAGTCTCGGCGAACTGATCCGGCAGGCGCGCCAGAAAGCGCTGCGGGCTGTGGATACACTGCAAGTTCAAACCTGCTGGCAAATCGGTCGGCATATTGTTGAATTCGAGCAAGAGGGCGCTGAGCGGGCTGCCTATGGCAAGCGATTGCTGCCAACGCTAGCCAAGCTGCTGACTGGGGAGTTCGGAAAAGGCTTCGATGAGCGAAACCTGCGCCACATGCGAGACTTCTACCAAACATTCCCAATTTGGAACGCAGTGCGTACCGAATTGAGCTGGGAGCGTCTGTTCAGTCAGAATCCACAGTAGAAACCGCATGCCGGACGAATGATTTATTGGATCGTCACTTTGCGCTTTAATACTCAGCAATCTCCCTCCAGAAAACGACCAAAACCAATGGCATCCCTGAACAAACAGCAGAAACGCGCCAAACGCGCGAAGACCAAAGCCAAACAACTGCGCATGGGAATCAGAAGACCCACGGCAATGTACGACGAGCCGACCGGCCTGGACGACGAGGTAATTCCGGCGGACATCCTGGAGATGTTCCTCTTCATGAAAGACGCAGAAGAGACCACCAATCGCGTAGATATGCTGGTGAGAATGCTCATGTCGCTGAGCAAGATTATCGACAAACAGCCAGAGCTGCTGGACATGGAAAATGCTGAGAACGAGGCGATGGCTTCCACTCACCTGGCCGCGGACATGCTGATTGATTACCGCATGTGGGCCGACGGTACTGATCACCAGCAAGCCCAGCTCTGGCTTCAAGACCCTCAAGTCATAGCTGATTTCGGGACCGCGCTGGACAGCTATAAAAAGATGCTCGATATAGTGCTGGGAACGGAAGAGTAAACCCGTTCGTTAAAAGCACCGGAAACAAAAAACGGCAGCTGTCAGGAATGACAGCGGCCGTTTTCATTGAGCGATTAAATCAAACCATCAACTCAACACCACCACCCCACGCTTCTCGATTCTGCGGCGACGCGCAACCAACAGGCCGGCCGCAACCACCAGAACACTCAGCAGCCCAGTCGCGAGGATCTCCACGCGGTGCGCTTCCTGGAACAGCATGATCGCCAGCACCCCGACGATGAACACGATCACCGCGTAAGTCAGGCCCGGAAACAGCCACATCTTGTAGTCGATCCTCTCGCCGACAGCCATGCGCTTCTGACGCATGCGCAGTTGGGACACGGCAATCACCAGGTACACCAGCAAGGCAATGGCGCCGGAGCTGGCGAGGAGGAATTCGAACACCGCAGCCGGGGCCACGTAGTTGGCGAATACCGCGAGGAAGGCTGCCGCGGTGGACAGGATTACCGCCCAGTAAGGCGTGCCACTGTTGTTGGTGATTTTCGCGACGGCTGGGGCATCGCCGCGCTTGCCCAGGGAGAAGAGCATGCGCGAGGCGGTATACAGTGCCGAATTCAGGCAGCTGGTTACGGCAACCAGGACCACCAGATCAACGATCAGTTTGGCGTTGGGAATGCCCATGCGGTCGAGCACGGTCTGGTAGGAACCGACCTGCGCCAGACCTGAGTCGTTCCACGGCACCAGCGCCACGACGATGAAGATCGACACCAGGTAGAACAAACCGATCCGCCAGATCACCGAGTTGGTGGCCTTGGAGATTTGCTTGCCAGGATCTTTCGATTCGGCAGCGGCGATGGTGACGATTTCGGTGCCCATGAACGAGAACATCGTAGTCAGCATCGCGGCCAGGACCGCGCCCATGCCGTTGGGCAGGAAGCCTTGGGTATCGAACAGGTGCGAAACACCGCTGACCTGGCTGCCCGGCAGGAAGCCGAAGATCGCCAGCACACCAAGGATGATAAAGCCGATGATCGCGACGACCTTGACTAGCGCGAACCAGAATTCGAACTCGCCGTAATTCTTCACACTGAACAGGTTGGTCACCGTTAGCAGCAAGGTAATGACCAGCGTGAACGCCCAGATCGCCACATCGGGGAACCAGGCGTGGAGAATGGTGGCGGCGGCGTTGGCTTCCAGCGGGATCACCAACACCCAGAACCACCAGTACAACCAGCCGATGGTGAAGCCGGCCCAGTGACCGATCGCCTGATCGGCATAGGTCGAGAATGAGCCGGTGTCCGGCGACGCAATGGCCATTTCGGCCAGCATGCGCATTACCAACACCACCAAGGTACCGGCGGCGGCATAGGCCAACAGCACAGCGGGACCGGCTGCGGCGATGGCGTGTCCGGAGCCGACGAACAGCCCGGCGCCGATCACACCGGCGATCGACAGCATGGTCACATGCCGTGGTTTAAGCCCCTGTTCGAGGCCATTGGAGCTATGGGTACTGCTCATTCAATCTACCTTTGCGGGTGAAAGCGATTCAGTCCACCCCGTCTGCAGACTTTCTCGTAAAAAGTATCCAACGGGGGTGTTCCTTATTCTTTACGCAAAATTTACGCCAAAATGTTTCAAAGCCCGTGACTCCGGGGCCTGCAAGACGAACAGTCGGTCATCGCAAGTCATTGAGTTTAATGGCTATTCGCCACAGCGTTACCCAACACCCCACTTCAAGAACGAAATGCCGCACCAGAAACACATCGGAAAAGTCGGTCGCGCACAATAAAGGTGCGCATTCGCAACCTTTGGCTGACCGGCGCTTCCAACACCCGGCCAAAGCTGGCACCATCGCGCCCTTTTTTACGCGACAGCCGCCGCGACAGAGGTTCAAACGAGTGTTCGGTTGTTGATAGCGCGACAGTCTGCTGCGCCGATGCGACAACCTGCCACATGCCAGCTGTTTACCCCCCGTAGCGCTGTTGGCTGTCATTCAAACGCTATGCTAGCTTGGCCGCCTCGCCAGGAAGGCCACCAACAGCAGGAGCGCTACAAAACAATGAGGACCGCACATGGCTGAGGCCACGCCCGCGCTTGAAATCCGCAACTTGCATAAACGCTACGGCACGCTTGAGGTACTCAAAGGTATCTCGCTGACCGCCCGCGACGGCGATGTGATCTCGATCCTGGGTTCCTCCGGTTCCGGCAAGTCCACTTTCCTTCGCTGCATCAACCTGCTGGAAAACCCGCATCAGGGCCAGATCCTGGTGGCCGGCGAAGAGCTCAAGCTCAAAGCCGCAAAAAACGGTGATCTGGTCGCTGCCGACGGCAGGCAGATCAATCGCATGCGCAGCGAGATCGGTTTTGTATTTCAAAACTTTAACCTCTGGCCGCACATGAGCGTGCTCGACAACATCATCGAAGCGCCACGCCGGGTGCTGGGGCAGAGCAAGCGCGACGCCATCGAAGTTGCCGAAGCCTTGCTGGCCAAGGTCGGTATCGCTGACAAACGCCACGCCTACCCGGCCCAACTCTCCGGTGGTCAGCAACAGCGTGCGGCCATTGCCCGTACGCTGGCGATGCAACCCAAAGTCATTCTGTTTGATGAGCCGACTTCGGCCCTTGACCCGGAAATGGTTCAGGAAGTGCTTAATGTGATCCGCGCGCTGGCCGAAGAAGGTCGCACCATGCTGTTGGTCACCCATGAAATGGGCTTCGCCCGTCAGGTATCCAGTGAAGTGGTGTTCCTTCATCAAGGCCTGATCGAAGAGCAAGGATCGCCACAGCAGGTTTTCGAGAACCCGCTTTCGGCACGCTGCAAACAATTCATGTCCAGCAACCGCTAACGGAGCTACACGCATGCAGAGCTATAAAAAATTCCTTTTGGCCGCTGCCGTTACCCTGGCGTTCAGCGCCACCGCTGCTGCCGAAACCCTGAAAATGGGCATCGAAGCGGCCTACCCGCCGTTCAACAATAAAGATGCCAGCGGCCAGGTCGTCGGTTTCGACGTCGATATTGGCAACGCTCTGTGCGCCAAGATGAAAACCGAGTGCACCATCGTCACCTCCGACTGGGACGGCATCATCCCAGCCCTGAACGCGAAGAAGTTCGACTTCCTGATCTCCTCGATGTCGATCACTGACGAGCGCAAGCAAGCCGTCGACTTCAGCGAACCGTACTACTCGAACAAGCTGCAATTCATCGCGCCTAAAGCCAATGCCGATTTCAAGACCGACAAAGACTCGCTCAAAGGCAAAGTCATCGGCGCCCAACGCGCGACCCTGGCCGGTACCTGGCTGGAAGACAATCTGGGTGACGCGGTCCAGATCAAACTCTACGACACCCAGGAAAACGCTTATCTGGACCTGACTTCCGGCCGTGTCGACGCGATCCTGGCCGATAAGTACGTCAACTACGAGTGGCTCAAAAGCGACGCGGGCAAGCCTTATGAGTTCAAAGGTGAGCCGGTTGAAGAAAGCGACAAAATCGGTATTGCCGTACGCAAAGGCGATCCGATCCGCGAGAAGCTGAACGCCGCACTGAAAGAAATAGTGGCTGACGGCACCTATAAAAAGATCAACGACAAATACTTCCCGTTCAGCATCTATTGATCCTGACTTGCCTGACCGTCACCGCAACCCCGCGGTGACGGTCCTTGGCAAAGCCTGCTGCGATCTAAAAAAAAGAACTCCATGAATATCGATCTCTACGGATTCGGCCCGGCGCTCGCCGCTGGCGCGCTGATGACCGTCAAACTGGCTCTCTCGGCATTGTGCCTGGGGTTGGTTCTCGGTTTGCTCGGCGCCTTGGCCAAGACTTCCCCGTACAAGCCACTGCAGTGGCTTGGCGGTACTTACTCAACGCTGGTGCGCGGTATCCCGGAATTGCTTTGGGTACTGTTGATTTACTTTGGCACCGTCAACCTGATGCGGGCCCTGGGCGAGTTCTTCGGTAATCCCGATCTGGAGCTCAACGCCTTCGCTGCCGGTGTGATTGCCTTGGGCCTGTGCTTCGGCGCCTACGCCACGGAAGTTTTCCGCGGTGCGATCCTGGCAATCCCCAAAGGCCATCGTGAAGCCGGCGTAGCCTTGGGCCTGTCGAAATTCCGGATCTTCACCAGGCTGATCATGCCGCAGATGTGGCGCATCGCCCTGCCGGGGCTGGGCAACCTGTTCATGATCCTGATGAAGGACACCGCGCTGGTATCGGTGATCGGCCTGGAAGAGATCATGCGTCACTCGCAAATCGCGGTGAACTTCTCCAAACAGGCGTTCACCTTTTATATGGTTGCCGCCTTCATGTACCTGGGCCTGACGGTTCTTGCCATGACCGGCATGCACTTTCTGGAACGACGCGCCGCTCGCGGCTTCGCGAGGAGCACGCAATGAACTGGGAAGTGATCATCAAATGGCTGCCGAAACTGGCGCAGGGCGCAACCCTGACCCTGGAACTGGTCGCCATCGCCGTCATCCTCGGCTTGCTGCTGGCCATTCCGCTGGGCATCGCCCGCTCGTCCGGGCGCTGGTACGTACGAGCCCTGCCTTACGCCTACATTTTCTTCTTCCGTGGCACGCCGCTGCTGGTGCAGTTGTTCCTGGTCTACTACGGCCTTGCGCAGTTCGACGCGGTGCGCGAGAGCGTCCTGTGGCCTTACCTGCGTAATCCGTTCTGGTGTGCCACTGCCACCATGACCTTGCACACGGCTGCCTACATTGCCGAAATCCTGCGCGGCGCGATCCAGGCCATTCCACCCGGTGAGATCGAAGCGGCGCGGGCCCTGGGCATGTCCCGGCCCAAGGCGCTGTTCTACATCATCCTGCCGCGCGCGGCGCGGATCGGTTTGCCGGCCTATAGCAACGAAGTGATCTTGATGCTCAAGGCCAGCGCCTTGGCCAGTACCGTGACCCTGCTGGAACTGACCGGCATGGCCCGGACCATCATTGCGCGGACCTATCTGCCGGTGGAGATCTTCTTCGCCGCAGGCATGTTCTACTTGCTGATGGCTTACGTACTGGTACGCGGTTTCAAACTGCTGGAGCGCTGGTTGCGCGTCGATGCCTGCCAGGGACGCTGATCTGCCGCAGGTATTGAAGGGCGAGCAGCTGCTCGCCCGCTTCAAGGCCCTGGATGCATTCCTCATCGAGCATCAGGCGCTGTGGCGACCGCGGCCCTTTATCCATCGGCAACTGCCCTGGGAAGCGCAGCATCCCCAACTGGCCCACTGGCTGCGCCAACGTTCACTGGAAGACGCCGAAGCCAGCCACAATCAGCCACAACACCTGGATGCCCCGGCACCCTTTGCAGCGCTGGCGGCCACCTCGGTCGCGCTCAGCGCTCTCGGTGATCTGCCCAGCCATCCGCTCGATCCTGCCACCCGACGCTTGAACGTCGATGTTCCCGGACGCAAATGGCAGCAGATCGAAGCTTTCGCCGGTTGCTTGCAGTTTGCTGAGCCCCCCACCCACTGGCTCGACTGGTGCGCGGGCAAAGGGCATCTGGGTCGACGTCTGCTGCAAACCGGGCAACTACTGACTTGCCTGGAACACGACCCGGCACTGATCGCCTCCGGCCAGCAGCTCAGCCAACGCCATCGACTTCCCGCAACCCACGTGCAACAGGACGTTCTGGCAGAAGACGCCGTCTCGCGTCTGGACACCGGACACACTCCGGTCGCCCTGCACGCCTGCGGCGACCTGCATGTGCGCCTGATGCAATTGGCCAGCGCCGCGGGCTGCAAGCAACTGGCTATCGCCCCCTGTTGCTACAACCGCATCCAGAGCGATGAGTACCAGGCACTGTCGATCGCAGCCAAGGCATCAGGCCTGCGGTTATCGCTGGACGACCTGGCACTGCCCCTCAGCGAAACAGTCACCGCTGGCGCTCGTGTACGGCGCCAGCGTGACACCTCGATGGCCCGGCGCCTGGCCTTCGATCTGCTGCAGAGGGACCTGCGCGGCTGCGACGACTATCTGTCGACGCCCTCATTGCCCAGCGCCTGGCTGGACAAGCCGTTCGCCGACTATTGCCGCGACCTCGCCGCCCTCAAAGAGTTATCCACAAACGAACAGGATTGGTCGGCCCTGGAAGCCGCCGGCTGGCAGCGGTTGGCGCATGTGCGCAATCTGGAGCTGGTACGTGGCCTGTTTCGTCGGCCCCTGGAACTCTGGCTAGTGCTCGATCGGGTATTATTTCTGCAAGAGCAAGGTTATGGCGTTCGTCTCGGAGTGTTCTGCGAAACCCCACTGACGCCGCGCAACCTGATGCTGCTGGCCGAACGCAAGTAGCCACCAACATCTACCCTCCAGCCTGTGGATAACTCTGTTGATGAAAATTCTGCGGATCCAATCCCAGCGCTGTTTCAGAGCTGAATCAACAACTGTTCAATTTTGTTTCACTCAGTAAAAAAACCGAAAAAACAGCCAGTTGCGCATAGATGCGAACGGATCCAAAAAATCCCTTATAAATCACGATTACTACGAGCCAGTTGTGCATAAGCATTCAAGCCAAACGACATAAACAGCCCGGAAAACCTGAGCTATTGTCTTCAAACGCCAGAATGGTCTGGCGCAAGGATAGCAAGGAGCTGGAACACCATGAGCACAGTAAAAAGTGCACAGGAAGCTGTAGATAAAGTCGCCGATCAGGCTATTCTGGCCGCCATTCAGCAAACCTTCGCCGTCGGCGGCGCCATCATCCATAACGCGACCGGCGAAGTCATAGTCGCGATGCACAACAACGTACTGATGCCCTTCCTGGGCAGCACCACCTACTTCCTGCCTCACGACCCGACCGCCCATGGCGAGCGACAGCTGGTCGACTGGTATTACGAGAACGTAGCAGCGCTGAACCTTCCTCCGCCCAACCAACTGACGGTCGTGACCACCCTCGACCCTTGCGCCATGTGCGCCGGCTCGCTGCTTACCGCCGGCTTCAATGTCGCCGTCAGCGCAATCGATACCTATGCCGGGATCAACTACAACAGCCAGTTCAACTTCCCGTCCCTGCCGCCCCAGATTCGTCAGCAGGCGCAAAACACCTGGGCCTATTACGCCATCGGCGCCCCGGTCAACCGGGCCTATCAGGGCTCGACGAAGCCGGCATTCGGCGGCCAGGGCATCGACGCATCGAGCTACTACCTCACCGCTTCGATCTTCGACGCCAGCGTCAATACCGTGCGCGCAGCCAGCAACAACAGTGGCCTGGACCCTTCGCAACTGCAGAACCCGGCGACACTCCCGGCCAACAGTCCGGTACGCCGGGCGTTGACCATACTCAGCCCCTTTGCCTTGACCGTAACCTCGGCCAACCCGCGAGACCCCGGCGCAGAACTGGCCGCGCCGTTGCTGAAGACTGCGCAAAAAGCCGAGATCTTCAACTCCGTGGCGTTGCTCGATCCATTCGGCAACCTCCTGGTGTGCCTGGGCGGAGTAGAGAACCAGTCGCCGATCCGTACCGCCTTCATGGAGACCACCCGCAACTACGCCGTCATGCGCTGGACCTTGATGAACGACCCGGACCCGGTCGTTCGCGCACAGGCCGAGCAATACCTGACGCACCCAAAATATGGCACCTTCGTGTTCCTCTACGCCCCCGACCCGACCACCCCGCAAGCGGTGATGACCTTCGGCGCTTATGGATCAACCATGGAGGGCCCGGTGCCCCAGAGTTACCCGTCGAACCTGCAATACGTGCTGCTGCCGGGTAACACCACGCCTGAAGCGCTGGCGACCCTGGCCCAGAACCTGCCCCCCTTCTATACCCAAAGCGTTCAAGTGGCGCCGAATCAAGTCCTTAGCCAGGACCTGATCAACGCAGTCAAAAATGGCGTGTAGAGAGTGGAGTCAAGCTCCAAGCCTGATCCCTGATTGATTCAGCGGATCAGGCGTCTCCACGCCTGACTATCGGGAAGCGCAAAACCCTGCTGGTTCGTGGCTAGACGTTTGTAGGAGCTGCCGAAGGCTGCGATCTTTTGATCTTCAGATTTCCCCTAAGCGAAAGGGCATAACGATCCTTCAGAGCGGGTTTTTAACACTCAACAGCGTTAAATCACAGAATGATCACCAGTCCACTCAGGGAGACGACGCCTTGGGCTGCGCTCTTCTAGACTTAATGGGTGGTCGTAGAAAGAATCGAACACGTCGCTTTGGTGCAGATGAATCAAAGGCAGCGTGGCAAGCTGCCTGTTATGCCCTGAAGAGGTGCGGCAAAGACCGCACCGGGCCCAACAAGATGCCCGCTCAGGGTGCCTGGCCAACGGCCTGAAAATGCCACGATACCGTGACGTGGTGTGAGTGCCGCAGCCGACACTTTCGGACAACCGACAACCGCCTGGTTTGCCCGTGACCGTGAGGAATGCTGTATGCCTGATGAGATGTTGCACCTGCCTATGGTCAACAGCCTGCTGGAGCGCCACAAGGGCACTCCCGGCGCACTGTTGCCGATCCTTCATGAGATTCAGGAGGGCATCGGTTACATCCCCGATGCCGCCATCCCCGAGATTGCCCACGCCCTCAACCAGAGTCAGGCCGAGATTCGCGGGGTGATCAGCTTTTACCATGACTTGCGCACCGCGCCCCCGGCCCGGCATATCCTGCGTCTGTGCCGGGCCGAGTCCTGCCAGAGCCGCGGCGCCGAGCAGCTCGCCGCGCAATTGCGCGAACGCCTGCAACTGGACGACCACGGCAGCAGCGCCGACGGCAACATCAGTCTGCGCCCGGTATATTGCCTCGGCGCCTGCGCCTGCTCGCCAGCCCTGGAGCTTGATGGCCAGCTGCATGCGCGGCTCAGCGCCGAACGCCTGGATGCCCTGCTCGACGCTTGCCAGGAGGACGCATGATGCCGTGCCTCTATTTGCCCGGTGATTCCCTGGCCCGTGCCGTGGGCGCCGATGAAGTCGCCGTGGCCCTTGCCACTCAGGCCCGGGAACGCAATCTGCCGCTGGACCTGCAACGCACCAGCTCTCGCGGCCTGTACTGGCTCGAACCGCTGCTGGAAATGGACAGCCCGCAAGGCCGTATCGGCTTCGGCCCGCTGACCGCTGCCGATGTGCCATCCGTGCTCGATGCGCTGCAAGGCGAGCCGTCCGCCCATCCACTGGCCTTGGGTCTGGTGGAGCAGTTTCCTTATCTAAAGACTCAACAACGCCTGCTGTTCGCCCGCGCCGGCATTACCCGGCCGCTGTCCCTGGAGGATTACCGGGCCCACGGCGGCTTCGAGGGCCTGACCCAGGCCATCGCCCTGGGTGGCGAGCAGACCGCGACCGCAGTGTTCGATTCGGGCCTGCGTGGCCGTGGCGGCGCGGCCTTCCCGGCGGGGATCAAATGGCGCACGGTGCGCGGCACCCAGGCTGCGCAGAAATACATCGTGTGCAACGCCGACGAAGGCGACTCCGGCACCTTCGCCGACCGCATGTTGATGGAAGGCGACCCCTTCCTGCTGATCGAAGGCATGGCCATTGCCGGTCTCACCGTCGGCGCCAGCTACGGCTACATCTATGTGCGCTCGGAATATCCACAGGCCGTGGCCACACTGCGCGAGGCGCTGGACATCGCCCGGGCCGCCGGTTACCTCGGCGCCAATGTCGGCGGCAGTGGCCAGACCTTCGATATGGAAGTGCGAGTTGGTGCCGGCGCTTACATCTGCGGTGAGGAAACCGCGCTGCTGGACTCGCTCGAAGGCAAGCGCGGGATCGTCCGCGCCAAGCCGCCGATCCCTGCCTTGCAGGGCCTGTTCGGCCTGCCGACCCTGGTGCACAACGTGCTGACCCTGGCCTCGGTGCCGCTGATTCTGGCCAAGGGCGCGCAGTTCTATCGCGATTACGGCATGGGCCGCTCCCTGGGCACCATGCCCTTTCAGCTGGCGGGCAATATTCGACACGGCGGCCTGGTGGAACGGGCCTTTGGCCTGACCCTGCGGGAACTGGTGGAAGACTACGGCGGTGGTACCGCCAGTGGCCGGCCGCTGAAGGCCGCTCAGGTTGGCGGCCCCCTCGGCGCCTGGGTGCCACCCGGGCAATTCGACACTCCGCTGGATTACGAAGCCTTCGCCGCCATCGGCGCCATGCTCGGTCACGGTGGTGTAGTGGTGGCTGACGACAGCCTGGACATGGCCCGCATGGCGCGCTTCGCCATGCAGTTCTGCGCCGAGGAATCCTGCGGCAAATGCACCCCATGCCGCATCGGCTCGACCCGAGGTGTAGAGGTGATCGACCGCCTGCTGGCCGCGCCTGACCAGAGCGGTCGCGATGCGCAGGTGATCATCCTCAAGGACCTGTGCGACACCCTGCAGTACGGTTCGCTGTGCGCGTTGGGCGGCATGGTCTCCTTTCCGGTAGCCAGCGCCCTCAAGCACTTCCCCGCCGACTTCGGTCTGCAGCCCTCGGAGGCCGACCAATGATCAATCTCTTCGACCCTGCCACAGATATCGCTCTCGGCACTCTTGACCTTGGAACCCCGGCCCGCGACAGCCAGGTGCAGGTCACCCTGAACATCGACGGCCGCAGCATCAGCGTGCCCGAAGGTACCTCGGTGATGCGCGCCGCCGCGCTGCTGGGCACCACCATTCCCAAACTATGCGCCACCGACAGTCTGGAAGCCTTCGGCTCCTGCCGCATGTGCCTGGTGGAGATCGACGGCATGCGCGGCTACCCGGCGTCCTGCACCACGCCGGTCAGCGAAGGCATGAGCGTGCACACCCAGACGCCGAAGCTCGCGACCCTGCGCCGCAACGTCATGGAGCTGTACATCTCCGATCACCCGCTGGACTGCCTGACCTGCTCGGCCAACGGCAACTGCGAGCTGCAAACCGTAGCCGGCCAGGTCGGCCTGCGGGAAGTGCGTTACGGCTATGAAGGCGACAACCATCTGGCCGACCTGAAGGACACCTCCAACCCCTACTTCGACTACGACCCGAGCAAGTGCATCGTCTGCAACCGCTGCGTGCGCGCCTGCGAAGAAACCCAGGGCACCTTTGCCCTGACCATTACCGGACGCGGTTTCGAATCCCGGGTCGCGGCCGCCGGTGGCGAGAACTTCCTCGACTCGGAATGCGTGTCCTGCGGCGCCTGTGTGCAAGCCTGCCCCACCGCGACCCTGATGGAAAAAAGCGTGGTCGAACTGGGTCAGCCCGAACGTAGCGTGATCACCACCTGTGCCTATTGCGGCGTGGGCTGCTCGTTCCGCGCCGAGATGAAAGGCGACCAGGTGGTGCGCATGGTTCCAGACAAGAACGGCCAGGCCAACCACGGCCACTCCTGCGTCAAAGGGCGCTTTGCCTGGGGCTACGCCACCCACCCGGATCGCATCACCAAGCCGATGATCCGCAAGTCCATCAACGACCCTTGGCAGGAAGTCAGCTGGGATGAAGCGGTGACCTACGCCGCCAGCGAATTCCGCCGGCTGCAGCAAAAATACGGTCGTGACTCCATTGGTGGCATCACCTCCAGCCGCTGCACCAACGAAGAAACCTACCTGGTGCAAAAACTGGTGCGCGCCGCTTTCGGCAACAACAACGTCGACACCTGTGCGCGGGTCTGCCACTCGCCTACCGGTTACGGCTTGAAGCAAACCCTGGGCGAGTCCGCCGGCACCCAGAGCTTCGACTCGGTGATGCAGGCCGACGTGATCCTGGTGATGGGCGCCAACCCCAGCGACGCCCACCCGGTGTTCGCCTCCCAGCTCAAACGCCGCCTGCGTGAAGGCGCCCGGCTGATTGTCATCGACCCACGACGCATTGATCTGGTGGACTCGGTGCATGCCCGCGCCGAACTGCACCTGGCCCTGCGCCCGGGCACCAACGTCGCCATGCTCAACGCCCTGGCCCACGTCATCGTCACCGAAGGCCTGCTCGACCAGGCCTTTATCGACGCCCGTTGCGAGGGCAGCGATTTCGCCCGCTGGAGCGAGTTCGTCAGCCGCGCGGAAAATTCGCCGGAGATCCTTGGCGCCATCTGCGGCGTAGCCGCTGCCGACATCCGTGCCGCCGCCCGTCTGTATGCCACCGGCGGCAATGCGGCGATCTACTACGGCCTGGGCGTCACCGAACACAGCCAGGGCAGCACCGCGGTCATGGGCATCGCCAACCTGGCCATGGCCACCGGCAACATCGGCCGCGAAGGCGTGGGCGTGAACCCGCTGCGTGGGCAGAACAACGTTCAGGGCTCCTGCGACATGGGCTCCTTCCCCCACGAGCTGCCCGGCTACCGGCACATCTCCAACGAGGTGGTACGGGCGCAGTTCGAACAGGCCTGGAACGTCACCCTGCAACCCGACCCGGGCCTGCGCATCCCCAACATGTTCGAGGCAGCCCTGGGCGGCAGCTTCAAGGGCCTGTATTGCCAGGGTGAAGACATCGCCCAGAGCGACCCCAATACCCAGCACGTCACCGCGGCTCTGTCGGCCATGGAATGCGTGGTGGTGCAGGATATTTTCCTCAACGAAACCGCCAAGTTCGCCCACGTGTTCCTGCCGGGCAGCTCGTTCCTGGAAAAAGACGGCACCTTCACCAACGCCGAGCGGCGCATCTCCCGGGTGCGCAAGGTCATGGAACCTCTTGGCGGCAAGGCCGACTGGGAAGGCACAGTGGCCCTGGCCAACGCCCTGGGTTACCCCATGAACTACCGGCACCCGTCAGAAATCATGGATGAAATCGCCAGCCTGACGCCGACCTTCAGCCACGTCAGCTACACCTCACTGGAGCGCCACGGCAGCCTGCAATGGCCGTGCAACGCCGCGGCACCGGACGGCACGCCGACCATGCACATCGAGGAATTCGTGCGCGGCAAGGGGCGCTTCATGCTCACCGGCTATGTGCCCACCGAGGAAAAGGTCAACAATCGCTACCCCCTTCTGCTGACTACCGGGCGCATCCTCAGCCAGTACAACGTCGGCGCCCAGACCCGGCGTACCGACAACGTCGCCTGGCACGCCGAAGACCGCCTGGAAATCCACCCGACCGACGCCGAGAGCCGTGGCATCAACGAAGGTGACTGGGTCGGCATCGGCAGCCGCGCCGGCCAGACCGTACTGCGTGCGCGGGTCACCGAACGGGTAGCCCCGGGAGTGGTGTACACCACCTTCCACTTCCCTGAATCGGGGGCCAACGTCATCACCACCGACAACTCCGACTGGGCCACCAACTGTCCGGAGTACAAGGTCACCGCCGTGGAAGTCAGCCGCGTCTACCACCCTTCCGAGTGGCAAAAACGCTACCAGGAGTTCAGCGACGAACAACACCGCCTGCTCGACAAACGCCGCCAGACACGCAGCGCCGGAACAAAAGCCGAGGTACGCCGATGAGCACCGCCAACCTGATCAAGATGGCCAACCAGATCGCCCAGTACTTCGCCGGCGAACCGGACCAGCAACAAGCCGTGCTCGGCGTGCGCAATCACCTGCAGTTGTTCTGGACGCCCGGCATGCGCAAGGAGTTGCTGGCCTGGCAGACCGCGCATCAGGGGGCAGACTTGCACCCACTGGTGCAGGCGGCGGTAAGTGGGGCGGGCTGGGAGGCTTAGGTTCACACAATCCCTTGGGATTCCCCTTGGCCTGTGAAGACAGGCCAAGGGGCGTTCCAGAGGCTTTTAAAGTCGACAATTCGAGGGCGCGGATAACCCACACACACCCCAGCGCAAAGCATCAGCACGCCCCACGCAAAAATAGTCTGAATTCAGGGGTTTACAGATCCAAACCAATCGATATAATCGTCGCCCTAACACGCCGGTATAGCTCAGTTGGTAGAGCAACTGACTTGTAATCAGTAGGTCCCGGGTTCGACTCCTGGTGCCGGCACCATACAAGGTTCCAGAGAAGGCTTTCAAAATCTCTTGAACCCCCGAGAAACCCGCCTTCTGGCGGGTTTTTTCGTTTTGGCGCTCCATCGGTTTCCGTCAAAAACTGGTGGATTCCAACCATTTTAAGGGTAGAGTTTGGGATACAGGTCACTTCGATAAAAGGGAGTACCCTTATGTCGCGCACCACAGCTCCGCTCTCTGACGCAGCTTGCCGCTTGGCAAAACCGACAGACCGCGCCTACAAGCTTTTCGACGGCGATGGCCTCTACCTCCTAGTCCAACCCAATGGCCGCAAAGGCTGGCGGCTCCGTTACGTCAAACCTGACGGACGGGAAGGACTGACCTCGTTCGGCAACTACCCCGTCATCGGCCTCGCCGATGCGCGCCGCAAGCGCTTGGAGGTCAAGCGAATGCTGGCGGATGGCATTGATCCCATAGAAACCAAGCACCAAGCCAAGGCGGAAGCTGTGATCAAAGGCAGAACCTTTGAAAGCGTTGCGCTGGACTGGCACACGGAAATGTCGGCCAAGTGGGCACCTGGCCACTCGAAGACTGTGATGAGCCGCCTCAAAACCCACGTATTCCCGCTGATCGGCGCACGCGCCCTTGTTGATCTCGACACCCATGACCTTATGCAGCCCTTGGAAGCGATCAAGAAGCGCGGAACGATCGACGTTGCTTTAAGGGTACAAAACTACCTGCAGAGCATCATGCGCGAGGCAAAGCGCCTCCGGCTTATCACCATAAACCCTGCTTACGATCTCGAAGGCTCGATCAAAGCCCCGCGGGTGGTACATCGCCCCGCTCTACCCTTATCGCGACTGCCGGAACTGCAGGAGCGGATCGACACCTATAAAGGCCGAGCACTTACCCGTCTGACGGTGATGCTGTCGCTGCATGTGTTTGTACGATCCAGCGAGCTGCGTTTCGCACGCTGGAGAGAGTTCGACCTCAAGCGCGGCACCTGGGAGATACCGGACACTCGACCCGCGTTGGAGGGCGTACCCTTTTCCACAAGGGGTACTAAGATGGCAGGGGATATCCATTTAGTACCCTTATCGCCACCAGCAGTGGCCCTGCTTGAGCAGATCCACGCAATCACAGGCAAATTCGACTTGGTCTTCGCAGGGGATGCCAAACCCTGGAAGCCCATGTCCGAAAATACCGTGAACAACGCGCTTCGGACGATGGGATACGACACCAAAACCGATATCTGCGGGCATGGATTTCGTTCGATGGCCTGCAGCGCACTGATCGAGTCAGGATTGTGGTCGGAGACAGCTATTGAACGGCAGATGAGCCACAAGGAGCGCAACAACGTCCGCGCCGCTTACATCCACAAGGCCGAGTTCATCGAGGAGCGCAGGCTGATCATGAACTGGTGGAGCCGGTACCTGGAGGCCAACTGGCAGGAGCATGTCACTCCACACGAATTCGCGAACCAGACCGGACCGAACGTCACTCGCTTAAAAGCAAAACGTGGCGCAACTGAGTAAGCGCTCGGTCTTTATATCTCAGTGATCCGCTTATCCACGCGGGTCCATCCAAACAGGGCTGCAAAGCCGCCCTGTTTGGATGGACCTCACTTAAAAAATCTAAAGCCCGCGCAACTGTCTGTGGAAAACCACTGATTTCCACCGGTGGATAATTTCATCCACAGCCGCAGAACTCCTGAAAATTCGAGCCTTGACCCGAATTATCCACAGGCGTAGAAAAGATCGGGCAAAGCGCTGTCGTTGACAGCAACCCAGGTAGCCAGAACCTTTGAGGCTACGCCACATCGTGGTGGTTCACCCCCAAGTGCGATTAGCGTCCGGCGGCTCGCACAGTCACAGCGATGTGATGGATGCCTACTTCTACCAGAGTACCCACTGCGGCAACTCATACCTCTACATTCCTGCCCTGCAGCAACCTATCCTCTTGGCCATTTCACTGCGCCAACCTGCGCCCGTCTCTTTCTTCCGGAAAGAGACGGGCGCTCCTACCGCTGCTGCAGCCCAACTCGTACAAGGCTTTGCGGCATTCCCCCTAGTGACAATCGGCGTGACAACCACCGAAGTCGCCAGCAACAGTGATGCAGATGATGGTGCCGCAGCCCACGGAATGGACTGCACCTGACTGACAGTCAGGCATGCCCCGGTCATCGCTTCACTGCCTTCACCCGACTCAGGATCTTGCGGCATTGGTCTCGTCAGCCAGCGCAGCCTCCACCCGCCCACGTCTTCGGAAGTGTTCAGGAGGCCAGATCATGAGATGCCCAAGCTCCCGGTCGTAAAGAGCCGCCAGTCCCGCGTGAGTGGACAACCCTCACAGGTCGCAGGGGCCTTGATCCCTGATAGCACTCAACATCCATGGCGGGATGACGTGGGGAAAGTTTCAAGGGTTTTGGCTTTGAGAGGAGTTTGAGCATGGCATTGGTCGGTAGACGGGATGGGCGCAATTTTGGATGGGGTCGGCAACTGAGCTATGCCGGGCCGCAGGCATTGAAAGACATGTTTGGCGGCGGACATTACGGCACGGTCAAAGCGCACAGTGATCGCTGGCAGGCGTTTGTGCGCTGGTGTCGGTCGGAGGATGGACCGGGGTTTAACGATGCGCGAAAAATTGATCGGCAAACCTTGCTGGACTACGCCGGACATCTGCGGCAGCAAGTTGAACATGGGGCTCTCTGCATCGCCACCGCGCAAAACCGGTTATCCAGCGTGAACCGGACCATGGCCGCGCTTCGCGGTGATCAGTATGTGAAAGTGCCGAGTCCGAGCAAGGTGCTGGGGATGCGCCGCACCAGTGTTCGTCGCTCGGTGCCGCAAGGCCAAGACCGCGAACACGTGAAGCAGATCGTCGAGGTGCTTTGCGAACACCAGCAGCCGCGCGCTGCGGCCATCGCGCAGTTGGCCCGAGCCACCGGCATGCGCTTGCGTGAGGCCATTTTGGCCAACCTACCGCGCCTAAAACGTGAGGCCGAACACTACGGCAAGATCAACATCCAGGATGGCACCAAAGGTGGCCGCTCCGGTGCCTCGGCACCTCGCTGGATTACGGTGGATGAGCATATTCGTGATGCGCTGAGGTTTGCCGAACAGGTCTCGCCCGACGGCAGCCGCAACCTGCTTGCACCGAATGAACGCTACCTTGACTTCCAACGGGGAATCGTCCGCCCCGCACGGGTCATTCTCCATACGCACAACCTCACAGGTTTCCACGAGTTGCGGTCAGCCTATGCATGCGAACGCTATGAGCGAATCACCCATCATCCCGCGCCCATCAACGGTGGCCATTGCTATCAACTCGACCGATATCTCGACCGGGAGGCCCGAGACCAAATCAGCTATGAGCTGGGACACAGCCGTATCGACGTGGTATCGGCTTACATCGGGGGTCGAACATGAGCAAGCCATTCGATATGGAGTTGTTCCTGGCAGGCATCCTGACCGGGTCACACACCACGCGCCAACGCCATATTCATCAGGCGCAGACCATCCAAACAGCAATTGTTGAGCGCTGGCAACGGGACAATCCATGGACTTGGCAGCGTAAGCATGTCCTATGGTTTCTGGATCACAGGATGGGTGATCGATCAGAAGCGACGCGCTATTACTACAGCCTAACCCTACAGTTGATCGCCCTACGCCTTGGAAAACAGTGGTTTCAATCGTAAGAAATTCTGTTCGCGACAAAAGTCCAGCCTACAGCCACGATGTATTACAGACGTCAGCCAGCTCAGCAATCCAAAGGAAAGATCACCCCAAGGCGGCCAGTAATCACAGGCAGAAAACGGCCAACTCTGTTGAAAAAGTCGCTTTGGTTTCACCTTCTGGCAGGCGTTTGTACGTTGATGTCGGTCGGAGGATAGGCTGGGGTTTAACGATGCGCTGTAGATCGATCGGCAGACCTTGTTGGACTATGCAGGGCATCTTCGGCAGCAACTTGAGCAGGGTAAACTTGCTATCGCCACCGCCCCAAACCGATTACCCAGCGTCAACCGGACCATTGCGGCGCTCCGAGGAGGTCAACGCGTTCAAGTTATAATCCGAGCAAGGTTTGGGGGCTAAAGCGCTCGAAAAAAGGAACAACATCGAGTCTCCGCCATCGTTCACTTAGTACGTGAAACCGGTATGCCCCTGCGCGAAGCAATGCTGGCAGCCTTGCCGAGACTATAACGAGAGGCGGAGCAGTGGACCGGACCAAGCAACGTCACCTCAAACAAGATCGGGTAATGCAAACAGCCAATATAGAATATTGGAAAATCACTATACCATGACACTGGAGACTAAAACACTTGATCTGGCTCCACAAAACACATTTAAGGAAGCACACCGAACAAACAAGGTATCACTACATGATAACAACACTGCTAATAATAAAGCGATTACAAAAAATCTATTTGAGCACCAAAAACAACTAATCGCACAAACAGCATACAAACTCGAAATCAGTTAAAATCAATACAACCTACCGTTCTGCGTACTACCTATAGCAGCAAACCAGATGTAACGATGACTCACATAGCAAAAAACACTTTACCTATAGAAAAAAAACGTTTATTAAAGCTTCACCTCTTCGATCATCATGGACGCTATCATGACCTCTATGGATTTTTCCGGCTCGGCAGACATCACTGATGCTGGTATAAAAAAACACTTCAAAAATTATGATCCTTCCAAGGCACTATTCGAACTAATCTGGAATGGATACGATGCAGAAGCGACAACATTAGATGTTAGCGTCCGGTATACTGAGTTAGGCGGAGTTGAATCTGTCACCGTGCTTGACAACGGGAACGGAATTGATTTTAAAAACTCAGAAAATAATTTTAAAAAATTTAACGACTCCGCTAAACGCGGTATAGCCGATCAGCATGGGTCACATGGTCGCGGTCGCTTGGCCTTTTGCAAGATGTGCAATGATGCTGTGTGGTACACCCGTTTCAAGCAAGAAGATGCGGTTATAGAAATTAATGGCGTAGACATTAAAAATTTCAAAGGCACCATAATTTCTGCCAACGAACAAAATGTTCTTCTCGTAGAGCAACAAAAAGGTACATGCGTTGAGCTTAAAAACTTTAAAAGCAACCTCCCCACAGAACAATCGCTTTCCGATCAATTATCAGATGCATTTGGTTGGTTTCTAGCACTAGACAAAAACAAGCAATTAAAACTTAATAACCAAGCCATTGAAATTCCCGAGCATGAGATCTATACCCAAAACTTTCAAATCGCCAATGAAATTTTTGACGTGAGCGTTGTTAGATGGGAGCGCCAACCCAGCTCGGAAAAGTCGCATATTTATCTACTTAATAGTTCAGGAAAAGTAGTCCACAAAGAGCTAAGCAGCCTCAACAACAAAACTGATTTCTTTACAAGCGTCTCTATATCTTCCATTTGGGCAGATACTTTTAGCAACTCAGGCGATGATATTTTTAATGGCCCCGTAAGCAGTCCCGACTCAAAAACCTGGAAAGAGCTAAACAAAATACTCTCTGAGTTCACACAACGAATCTATGAAGAGTTCCTCAGAAAGCTCGCTGATAAAAAAATAGAAAGTTATATTGAAAGCGGTGAGTTCCCTGAATATAACGGAATCGATTCAGAGTACGCGAAGTGGAAGCTAAACCACATCAAGGGCATAGTAAAAACAATATTCATTAGCGATCCATCATTCATAATATCTCTTAAGAAAAAGCAACGAAAAGTCTTAATTCGCTTACTTGATAAGCTATCCGTATCAAGTGAGAACAATAGCTTAATCGATATTTTGGAAAGCGTTCTTGATCTTGACCAACCTTCGATAGAAAAGCTAGCAGCACAATTAAAATATACCAAGTTAGAAAATATCATTAGCTCAATTGAAGCTCTTCAAAAGCGAGAAATCGCTGCCCATCGATTGAGAGAGCTAATGGTCAATCACTATAAAGATGTATCCGAAACGCCTGATTTACAGCAGATTATTGAAAGCAACACCTGGTTATTTGGCTCGCAATACGAAACTCTCGGAGCCGAAGAAGATACGTTCACTACAATAACGAAGAGACTCCGCGCGCAGATAAAAGATCGCGATCTTGAAGAAGGGCTTGACCTGGAAGATGGAGCCACTGTATCCGGAGCTAATCGTCAAACGGATATTTTCCTAGCACGAAAAATACTGGAACAAGATTCCTCAGGAAATAAATTTTATCGATGCATTGTCGTGGAAATTAAAAAACCAAGCATATCACTTAACTGGAAGCACCTCCAACAGCTTGATGACTATGCTCGAATTCTAAAAAGCTACCCAGAATTCAAAAGTGACTCGATTCGTTTAGAGTTAATTTTAATAGGAAGAAAAATTTCAGAAAACGATACTGAAATTGCCGACAGAATCGAAAGCCATCGAAGTAAAAATGAAGCCGGCCTCGTGATGGATGATGGAAAAACGAAGCGCTATGTAAAAAACTGGTTTAGCATCCTGGACAATTTCCATATAAGCAACGACTTCATGTTAAAACAACTAACTACAAATCGAAATAACTTGGAAAGCTTCACGAAGCAGCAGCTGGTTGAAAAACTGCAAGAAGAGACAATTTAGCTTACTTTTAAAATACCTACCTATCAATTCTATGATTGCGGTCGACGGGCCCTGCCGCCAGGTCGACCAAATCAATTATCGTGTACTAAGTTAGGCAGAAGCAGAGGACAACCTCTAAATAACGCCTATTCAAATCACCTATTCAAGCGGAATATGAAGCCGCCATTGTCACTTTCAGTATTTTCCTGCTCAGGATGCGCTGTCTTGAACAACGCATAACCAAGTATAGGTGTTTCTTCCTCAACTACGTCTAGCGTCTTAATAAATGAGGCTATCGCATTTATATGAGCGCCTGAAGTCACAACATCATCAACGATAATTACATAGTCTATATTATCTTTCTTCTGTGCTTTCTCAGAAAACATTCCAAGCGTATCGAAATGTTCATCCATAGTTCGCCGCCCCTCAGATTGATGAGAGGGTTGTCTAGGCCAAAATCTTTCGAATGCGTCAAGCACCTCAATATCCATGTCTTCGCATTCTTTACTGATCCAAGTCGCCCACCAATCGCAGATAATACCTATTGTAAAGCTCAGATTACATTCACGGGGAACAGAAGAGGGAACCGGAACCAACAATATTTTTCCGGAAATTCCATTTACCACGCACCATTTCAAAAAATCTCTTTTGAAATGCCCTGCTTTACTTTTTAAAGGTGTTGTTTCGTATGGTCCATCGCGGCCATACATAGGCATCGAGCGCATGTAATTATGATGTTGCCTAGTGAAATTTTTTGCTTTCTTAACAATCCATCTTAGATCTCTAGAGGACCATTTATCTTGGTCATTTCTATAGTGGTTATGATCCGGAACATATTCATGCCCATAACCAATCTCTGCTTCACTTAACTCAACCCGACACAACTTATCCACATCCAGAGTTATATAATCACCACTAAAATTGTAGTCTTCGAAATTTAAATCACCACGCAAAAATGCCATGATATGCTCTCTCAGCTGCTCTACACCTGAGGCAGTACAACTAGGTCGAGAGTACTCAACCATAGAAAATTCATGCCGCGTCCCCCAGCTTGCAAAAACGGACGGAGAACGAATTGAGTGTGCGAAATAAATATCTTTTGGACTATCACCGATTACAAGAAACTCAAAGTCTCCCGCGTCGACGCCTAATACCTCTTCCAAGCTTTCTAGAAGCGCTTCAAAGTTAACTAAAGGCTTAGATTGAGCCCCAAATACTAATCGGCTATCTATTTTATAACCACCAAGCGCCAAGATCTGCAAACAATAGTCTTTTGGCGAATCCGATACAACAACTACGCAGCAGTTATCGACTTCCTGCAAGCTATTAAAATCATTCGCCAAGCGTGCATCGTAAAATGAAACATTTACACTTTGATTATGCAATGCGTCCGCAATCGCACCTCGCCCCCTAACAGTTGTCAGATAGGGCTGACAGTTTTCTGTCGAGGCAAGAGTGAAATCCAAGTCAAATATTATCACCCGCATCGAAATCCTCCCTGACCAATTTAATTTTATTCTTGTACTTACTGACCCATGTATAGTCAGCTTCCTTTAAATTATTTTCCAACACATACAGCTGCTTGCCTTGTTCCATACAGATTCTAATCGCGTATTGGGTTCCACTTTTATCACCAGCACGAATTACAACTACTCCATCGCTAGATAGCGCAACAGTAGTTCTATTCCGATTTGCAAAATAAGATCCAAACGATCCTACGCCGATAGGGTATTCACTCACGACAAGATTATCTCGAGCAATTTCGCTCTGAAGTGCAGAATTCTCTCGAGGATAAAAAGTGTCAATTGGAGTGCCTAACACTGCTATGGTCCTGCCTCCGTATTGGATAGCTGAACTATGCCCTAACGTATCAGACCCTGAAGCTAAGCCACTAACGATAGTACGGTAGCCTGAGCTTATCAGCCTTTTAACTACACGCCGCCCATGCTCGACATGAGCGACCTCATCAAGATGGCGAGTCCCTACAACGGCAATACTTTTCCCAGTTTGAAGGAGAGACAAATCTCCTTGGGTATAGATTATTGGCGGAGTGCCGGGAAACTCATTCAATCTTGACGGATAATCATCATCAACACATGTAACAGCACGGAAACAGTGAGTATATTTGTTTAATTTTGAAGTTACTTTCTTTGCGACTTCATCATCAACAGGAATAAGTGAGAAAAAATCCTTATAAAGATTTTCTACAGAGCCAGCACTGAGAATTTTTTTCCTCAGATCATCATTGGCTTTAGCACTTCCAATTGCAATTTTCTTTGAAAGCACCAAAACAGCATGTATCCAGGCGACTCTTCGACTTTGATCATCGATTTCTTCAAGATACAATTCGATATCCTCTCACAGAGATAATTCTCATGTGGTGCCCCTCTCCCTTCTCACAGCCCGCTCTCGACTGATACCCCACAGGGGAAAATATCAAGCAATGATGGCAATCTAACATTCATAGGCAGATGGCGAAAGGTGCTTAGAGAGGAACCACCACTCTCGATGGTTTCGGCCGCCTTCTTGGGCTAAAGCCGACCAGAAGCGACCCCCTAGCGTAGCGTCAATTTTTCTCAAAAAGTAGAGCACACGAGCCTGCGGTCGTTCGAATTAAGAGCCAACGAGCCAAGCAGCTCTCTCGGAGGGGAGCCACTTAGCTTCAAAGCGTGCTATCGCCCTTTAGGGTAAAAATAGGGATAGTAAAATCCGTAACCAGCATCAACAGCCCTTATTTTACTGGGGCTTATGGTTAAATTCGACTCCTGGTGCCGCACCATACAAAACGAAGGCTCGCAGAAATGCGGGCCTTTGTTGTTTCCGCCATCCAAAAATCTCACGGCTGCACATCCCCCCCGTAGGAGCTGCCGAAGGCTGCGATCTTTTGATCTTCAAATCTCCGCCCCAACCGCGAATCCGGTTGCCCCTGAAAAAATCGCAGACTGCACCACCCTCCATCCTGCCCAGATATGCCTGATCCCAAATCCTCTGTTTGTCCAGGTAGCCCCCGTTACAATTTCACTTCAGCGCAACGTTGACGACCTCTTCCACAGACCTAAAATGCACCCCAACACACCCGCCAAGCCTAGGTTGACCCAGTCAGCAAGCTCAAATCGTGCGGGTTTTTTTTGCCTGGAGAAAACTACATGAGGCCCTTCGACAAGCCGGCCCTCAGCGTAGAACAGCAATTGGAACTGCTAAAGCAACGAGGCCTGCACGTCGCCAACGACGACCGGGCCATGCGCTTCCTCGAAGTGGTCACGCTGTTTCGCCTGAGCCCCTACATGCGCCCCTTCCAAGAACCTGGTGTTGAACACATCTTCAAGCCCGGTAGCACCCTGAAAGCAGTCGTCGACATCTACCGCTTCGATGGTTCGTTGCGGCGCATAACCATGGATGCAATCGAACGTGTCGAAGTCGCCATACGAGCGACTATCAGCAATCACATGTGCCCAAAATATGGACCTGACTGGATAGCTGACGCGTCAATCTTCTCCTCGTCATACTCGCATCCCGAACTGTTGCGTCCCTTGCGGGACCAATTGAACAAGGAGCGCAACAAACTCGGTCGTGAGATTGATCGCATCAAAAAGGGCAGACACGCCGATGGGCTTCAGCAACAGCGGATCGAAAACCGCATGCGCGATAACTATTTCCGATTCTATGGAGCGAACTATGCTCACCCTGAGCTGCCACCCGCATGGGCGGTACTGGAAGAACTCAGCCTTGGGACGGTATCTACCCTCTTCAATGCCATAGGCAGAAGTGCCGATAAGAAAGCTATCGCCACCAGATTCAGTCTGCCCTTCGATGTATTTGCCTCCTGGCTACACACTCTGACCTTCATTCGAAACTGCTGTGCCCACCACTCACGACTATGGAACCGAGATCTCTCGATTCGACCATCCTTACCCAAAGAATGGGTCATCCCAACTGCCCCTGCCGACCGGCCTCAGCCCAAGCAGCGGCTATACATCGTATTGACGATGCTGGCCTACCTAACCGACTTGATCAGTCCAGACAGCCAGTGGAAGCTTCGCCTGGCCGAAATCATGGATCAGCAGGAGCTGGGTTATTTGAGACTCATGGGATTTCCAAATGATTGGAAACGTCAGCGGCAATGGTGTCTGGAGTAAGGAAGCCAGAAACAAACCACGATTAATTTTCCGCGTATACCGGAGGCGGTATGAAAATGTTATTTCTCATTCGCCATGCCAAGTCGAGTTGGGATGACGCTGCGCAGCCCGACAAAGACCGCCCATTGAACGATCGCGGCAGACGCGACGCGCCCAAGATTGGTGAGCGCTTGGCCAAGCGCGATCTGAAGCCCGATCTGATCCTGTCGAGCCCGGCCGTGCGTGCGCTCGAGACGGCGAAGATCATCGCCAGGAAACTCGATTACCGGCGCAAAGACATAGTCGTGGACGATCGGCTGTATGCCGTCGAGGCGAATGACTTGCTCGAGGTCATCCGCACGCTGGGCAACCGGCTGAAGTCAGTGATGATCTTTGGCCATAACCCCGCGTTGGTCGAACTCGCGCAGCGGCTCTCCAGCAAGATCACCGACATGCCAACGTGCGCCGTCGCCGAGTTCAGGTTCGATGCGAAGTCGTGGTCAGAAATCGGCGAGCTCGAGCCCGCACAAGTGGCGCTCGACTATCCAAAAAAACCCTAGGGCAATCCTGGAAAAGTCATCACCCTTGCGAACGCGGGGGTTCAGATGCCGCTCCCGCCTGGGGCCCTTCGCCGAGAAAGGGGGCGGTTTCCACTTCCAGCATCAGCAACACCATTTCCGTCAACTCGGCGTCGGACTTCTGTCCCGCATAGAGGTCATGGAGTGCTTTGGCGAAGGGAATGCGCAGGTCCTGGTTTTCTTCGCGGGCGGTATCGCTGTATTGCATTAGTTCGGTGATGGCTCGCAGCACAGCCGCTTGCCACCGAGCGGTGGTCCGAGGACCATCGCTGGTGATTGCAATCAACTTATCCTTCGTCAGCTGGCGAAGGGCAGGTTCGCGCAACGGCTTAAGCGGCTTTGGATTGCGAGTGATCTTTGACATACCGGATGATACTCAGCGTTTCCTGCCGGAACTGCTCGTAGTCGATCTGCTGGGCGTTAATATAGGTGCTGCCCATCATGGTCACCGCGCCCATAAAGCTGGCTTCGGAAATCTCCTCGTCGCTCGCGCCAAACAAGCGCGCGGCTTCGGTATGGAACAGGGCGCAATACTTACAACGGGTCGCCCCGGACACCGCCAGACCTATCAGCTCCTTGTACTTATTAGGAATCTTGGTATCCGCCAGCCAGAAGTCCCGGGCCACGCCCCAGAATCCGCTCGCTCCGCTTTCCGGCATCTGCTTAATCCACTCTGGTACCTGACCCAGGGTTTGTTCAATTTCCCGATAGGTATCTTGAATGGCCATTTGACACCTCCTGCCTCTATAGAGACATCTGCTCCAGAGATACAACTAGTAGTTTAGTTCGCTGGCGGCCATGCCAGAGCCGGCAGCAGGACGACTCCAGCAATGAATTCTTAAACATCGTAGAAACAACAGGATGGATTTAGATTTTTTTGGCGCAATGACGTACCACTAAGTACTTGGAGTTATCAACGTTGGCGGTTGGCTCACGCGCCAACAAAAGTGAGCTAACGATAGCGGGCTCTTTGGCGTCGTGATTCCTCAGTACGAATCACTGGGGAAACTCCAACACTCCGCCGTTAGGTCCTTTCATAGCAGTAGCGCACAAAAAATGCCCATATCTTGCGATACGGGCATTTTTATCCAGCCTTTAGCCATTTACTCAGTCCACAGCCTGCAAATGACCGAGCACTTAATAGCTGAGTGCGGCCAGCACATGTTCCGGGTCATTGTGAATCGCTCGTAACAGGGCACGGGCAGGGCCTTCTGGATCGCGGCGCCCTTGTTCCCAGTTGCGCAATGTCCCTACCGCGACATCGATTCTTTTGGCAAATGCCGCCTGAGAAAGGCCGGTGGCCAAGCGGATTTTCTTTACTTGAACAGCATCGACATGGAATTCACGCGATGGCTGGCGCTCACCACGATCGATCTCATCCATCTGCGTCATGCTTTCTACTAGACGATCGAAGAGATTTTTTTCCATTATTTCCATCCTTTATTGATGGCACAAAGAACTGCTTTTTCTTTATCCGAGAGGGTGTCTTGGATACCTTTGCGGTAGATCAGCAGCAAACGTATCTGATAAGCAGTGATCACGTGGTAGTAGATAACTCGTACACCACCACTCTTTCCCTTGCCATGCGCTGCCCAGCGGATTTTTCTCAACCCGCCCGTCCCTTCAATCAACGCTCCTGCTTCTGGGTGCTCGGCAAGGTACTGCTGCATTTCTCCGTATTAGTGATCGCCCAGATGACTTGATAGATCAGCAGTGAAAATTGGCGTCTCGATGAAAATCATGCAATCCCTGCTATGCGTCAATGGCGTATGTCGATTCTAGAAGCCTACCCAAAGAAGCGCAACTGATTGCTAAGCATCAACCCCAGAAATAAATGCCACCCACTCATTGTAAATGCGAACCGTTATCTTTAAAGTCTCCAACCTTTCCCGTCCCATGACTGTGCCGAATGTCGAGCATGACCACCGAAGAGCTGGAATTGGCCTTCAAGGCCCATGCGGGAGAGTTGCGCTCGTTTTTGTATCGACATTTGAGAAACACTGAGACCGCCGCCGACCTGGCCCAGGAAACCTACTTGCGCTTGCTGCGCCAACCGCCGCGCAAACCGGTGCTCAATTTGCGTGGGTTTATTTTCCGGATTGCCCGCAACCTGGCCATCGATCACGCCCGCAGCCGTGGCACGCGGGATCAGCATGATCAGGGCATGGCCTATCTCTATGAGGTCACCGGCGAAAGCCCTGAGCTGTTCGAAGTGGTCACCGCTCACCGCGAGCTGGCGTCTCTGGCCGACGCCGTGCAAAAGCTGCCGGCGCAATGTCAGCAGATATTTTTGCTGTGCCGTTTGCAAGGGATGCCCCACAAGCAAACGGCCGAGCAACTAGGTATCTCAGTCAGCACCGTTGAAAAACAATTGGCCATCGCTCTCGACTTTCTTCGCCAATGTCTGCAACGTTAACCGTTATGCACGATCGCCCGTTCACCCATGCCCTTGAACCCGATGTTCACCGCGTTGCCCATGCCTGGGTGATTCGCCTGACCTCCGGCGATGTGCTGCCCGCCGATATTGCCGCGGCGCGAGCCTGGTGCGAGCAGGATCCGGCCCATCAAGAAGCCTTCATCGAGGCCCGGCGATTGTGGCAACTGAGCGGGTACTTGTCCGTTCCGGTCGCCAAGCGTTCGTTCACCCGGCACTGGGCGATGGCGAGCGCGGCGGTGCTGGTGCTGGGACTGGGCCTGTTGCTGGTGCGGCAAAACGCTTGGGATGCGGATTACCGTACCGCTCTGGGTGAACAAAAACAGTTCCAGTTGGCCGATGGTTCACGGATCACGCTCGACTCGGATTCCGCGCTGGATGTGCAGCTGACACCGAACGGCCGGCAGGTCGTGCTGCGCAAAGGCGAAGCGCTGTTCGAAGTAGCCCATGACCCTGGGCGTCCGTTCAGTGTGCAAGCGGGGGATCTGCGGGCCACGGCGCTGGGGACGGTTTACGCGGTGCGCCGCCAAGGTGCGCAAGCGGATGTCACGGTTGCCCGAGGCCGAGTGGCGGTCAGCGATGCGTCAGCCAATGTGGTGTTGCAAGCGGGGGAAGCGGTCGCCCGGCAGGCCAATGGCATGGGCACCAAACATCGGGTCGATACCGACAAGGCACTGGCCTGGCAACACGGGCGACTGGTGTTCGAGCTGACGCCCTTGGCGCAAGTACTCAAAGAGATCGAGCGTTATCGTCCGGGTTTCATCCTGATCAGCGACGACCGACTGCGTGATCTCAAGGTCAGCGGCACCTTGCGGCTCGACCGCCTCGATGGAGGGTTGGCCGCGCTGGAGCAGGTGTTCCCGTTAAGGATCGAGCGCTATACCGACTATTTGATCGTCCTCAAACCTCGCGACTGACATATTTTTTTACGGGTCTGGGCGGCTCGTACGTCTTTCTTCTCTAAAACGATAATGCTTCGCATTTCATTAGAGAGGAACCCCGATGCACCGTCCGTTACCCCCAGGTTTTCAGCGTAAACCTCTGGCTTTGGCCCTGGGCCGAATCTCGTTCCTGTTGGCCTTGATTCCCGGGCTGGCATTGGCCGAACCTCTGCAGTTCGATATCAGTGCTCAGCCGTTGGGCAGCGCGCTCAATCGCCTGGCGGCGCAGAGCGGTTTGCAAGTGATCTATGACGGTAACATGGTGTTGGGCAAATCGAGCCACAGTGTCAGCGGTCGCCAGGAACCGGAAGCGGCTCTCGCACAGATGCTCCAGGGCAGCGGTTTGACCTGGCGCGCCACAGGCAGCGGTAGCGTGATGCTGGAAAAACTGCCAGAGCAAAACGGGACGCTGGAGTTGGGCGCGACCAACATTAATGGCAAACAACTGGGCGAAACCACCGAAGGTACTGGCTCGTACACCACGGGTACCACGCAAACGGCGACCAAACTGCCTTTGTCGATTCGCGAAACGCCGCAATCGGTGACGGTGATTACCCGTCAGCAGATGGACGACCAAGGCGCACCGGACGTCGGCGATGTGTTGCGCAATACCCCTGGCATCACCCAACAGGCTTACGACAGCGACCGCATGGAGTTTTCCACCCGCGGCTTTGCCATCACCAACTACCAGTACGATGGGGTCAATCGCATCTACGACGGTGTTTACGGTGAAGCGGCCACCAACGTCGACGCGGCCACCCTGGATTGCATCGAAGTCATCAAAGGCGCGACCGGCCTGATGACCGGCTCGGGCGACCCGTCCGCCACCGTCAATCTGGTGCGCAAGAAGCCGACCAAGGAATTCAAGGCATCGGTCAGCGGCACCGCCGGCTCCTGGGACAACTACCGCACCGAAGGCGACCTCTCCGGCTCGCTGAACGACCCCGGCACCTTGCGCGGTCGCTTCGTGGGCGCCTACCAGGACCGCAATTCGTACCTGGACCATTACAGTCAGAAGAAAGACCTGTTTTACGGCATCCTGGAAGCCGACCTGACATCCGATACCCTGCTGACTTTCGGCATCGACAAGTCAAGTGTGACGCCGCGCGGTACGTCCTGGACCGGTAACCCGACCTACTTCTCTGACGGCGGCCGTACCGACTTTTCTCGTAGTTTCAACCCGGGTGCCGACTGGAGCCGTCGCGATTTCGACGACATCACCTATTTCACCTCGCTGGAACAGGCGCTGGCCAACGACTGGAAACTCAAGGTCAGCCTCGACGAAAAAATCACCGATCACGACACGCGCCTGGCTTCGGCCAGCGGCGGCAACCCGGACCGGGCCACCGGCGAAGGCATGTTCCTGTTTTGGGGGCGCTGGGAAGGCCATCGCGTCCAGGACACCGCCGACGTGAATGTCTCCGGTCCGTTTACCCTGGGCGGTCGCGAACATGAACTGGTGGCCGGGGTCATGGCGTCCCACTCCCGCCAGACTGGCGCGACATTCGACACCAGCGCGTTCAGCATGGTGCCAGGCAGTATTTACGACTGGAGCGGCGACCTGCCCGAACAGGACTTCCCGAAAAACGGCAAGTACGAACGCACCCAGAGCCAGAACGGTATTTACCTGGCGACACGCTTGCGTCCGACCGACGACCTGTCGTTCATCCTCGGCAGCCGTCTGAGCACTTTCAAGTACAACGAAGACTACACCTACGACGCAAGCGCCGGCCTGGACGACACCCACGCCAGCTACAAGGAACATGGGGTCGTCACACCGTACGCCGGTGTGGTCTATGACCTGAACGATGTCTACTCGATCTATGCCAGCTACACCTCGATCTACCAGCCACAGATCTACAAGGACGCCGATGGCACAACCCTGGCCCCGGTTGAAGGCGATAGCTACGAGACCGGCCTGAAAGCGGCCTACCTGGATGGCAAGCTGAACGCCAGCCTGGCCTTCTTCCGCATCGAGCAGGACAACGTCGCCGAGTCGATCGGTACCAATCCGATCACCAACGAAGGCATCTACAAAGCCATCGACGGCGCCACCACTAAAGGCGTGGAACTGGAACTGGCCGGCGAACTGCAAGAAGGCTGGAACCTCTCCGCCGGCTACACCTACGCCCGCACCCGCGACGCCAACGAACAACGGATCTTCGGTTACCCGCTGTCCACCAGCAAGCCGGAACACGTGGTGCGCATGTTCACCACTTACCGCCTGCCCGGCGCCCTGGACAACGTCACCGTCGGTGGCGGCGTCAGCTGGCAGAGCGCCTTCTACGGCAAGATCTACAGCCCTACCGTCGGCGACTACACCCAGATCAAACAAGGCGGCTACACCCTCGTGGACCTGATGACCCGTTATCAGTACAACGAGCACCTGAGCTTCACCGCCAACGCCAACAACGTGTTCGACAAGCAGTACCTGACCGGCCTGGGCAACTTCGACACCACCTTCTTCGGCGAGCCTCGCAACCTGATGCTCACCACCAAGTGGGACTTCTAAGTCGCTGAAGGTGTAACGCCAGCGAGCTGAAAGCAAAAATGCCCGTATCCTGAGATACGGGCATTTAGCCAGACCGGCCAAAATCGGCTGCGTCTGTCGACGACGCTGCGTACGGTTCTTAGTGACCGGCGCTCTGACCACCATCGACGTGGAGGATTTCACCCGTGACAAAACCGGCGCTGTCCAGGTAAACGACGGCCTGGGCGACGTCGCTGATCTCGCCCATGTGCCCGACCGGGTGCAAACTCCCCAGCGCTTCATGGGTTTCTTCGCCGTGCATCGGGGTTTTGATGATGCCGGGGGAAACCGCGTTCACACGGATGCCGCGCTTGGCGTACTCGATGGCCAGGGATTTGGTCGCGGCGTTGAGGCCACCTTTGGTCAACGACGCCAGTACCGACGGCACACCTTCGATGGCGTGGTCCACCAGGCTGGTGGTGATGTTGACGACGTGGCCGCTGCGCTGTTTTTCCATCTCGGTAATCGCGAGTTGGGTGATGTAAAAGAAACCATTCAGGTTCACCGACAGCACAGCGGCGTAGTCTTCGTGGGTATAGCTGGTGAACGGCTTGGCGACGAAGATCCCGGCGTTGTTGACCAGGGTATCGATACGGCCAAAACGTGCAATCGCTTCACGGATAACTCGCTGGGCGATCGCCGGGTCGGCAATGTCGCCAGCCACGGTGAGAATGTCCGGGTCGGTGGACGGTTTGATCGAACGCGAGGTGGCAACCACCCGGTAATCGAGATCACGGAAGGCCTTGACCATACCTGCGCCGAGACCTTGGGATGCACCCGTAATAACAATGACTTTTTTCGAATTGCTCATGATGAACCTCTACTGAAAATGATGGTTTGAAAAAGCGCTCAATCAGGCTTCGGCAGGGGTTTGCGCCATTTGCCTCAACATCTGTTCGTAGTACTCGACCGATTGCGAACCGGACACCAGGTGACGACCGTTGAGGATCATGGCCGGTACCGAATTGATACCGCGCTCGCGGTAAAACACTTCTAGGGCGCGCACCTCGTTGGCGAACGCTCCGCACGTCAGCACCTCCTTCGCGCGCGCCCTGTCCAGCCCCGCTTCGCCGGCCAGACGCACCAGCGTCTCGTGATCGCTCGGGTTCTGGCCGTCGGCGAAATAAGCGCGCAGCAAGGCTCGCTTGAGCGCAATCTGCCGCCCTTCCTGCGACGCCCAGAACAACAGACGGTGAGCATCAAAGGTGTTGTAGAAGTGGCTGCGTTTGTCCAGATCGAAACGGAACCCGATGGCCTGACCGCGAGCGATCTGCAGCGCTTTGCCGGCGGCGACTTCCTCGGCGCTGCGGGCGTATTTGCGCATCAAGTGCGCGACCGCGTTCTCGCCTTCGGCGGGCATGTCCGGGTTCAACTCGAAAGGTTTGTAGGTCAGCTCGACCGAGATTTCATCGGCCAGATTCTCGATGGCTTGCTCCAGCGCCGTCGCGCCCAGGGCGCACCAAGGGCACACCACATCGGAGACGAAATCGAGGGTGACGGACGGCCTCATGACTTCTTCGATCACGATATGGGTCAGGTCCGGGCGTTTGTTGAGGACGCGTTCCAGAGTTTCAGTGATTTCAGCGATCACCTGAGCTTTCTGCTCTGGGGTAACGCCATCGCGGGTGATGCGTACGCTGACGAAAGGCATGACAACTCTCCAATGACCTTCCCTTCGGGATGATGGGGAGGTAAGTGGAGGTCAATGTAGGAGGTTGTTCTGGAGGGATAAAGACAGGCAAAAGAACATCATTTGTGACGTGGTGTAATGAGTGCGGGCGGGGGTATCGAAGGTGAGAAACGTTATTTCCCCCAGGCAAATTTTTTGCACCTGACTCAACGCTTCCGCAGGCCCTGCCCCCGGAAACTGGAAAATTTTTGGGTGATTGACACTCTCCCCAACCGGGTCGAAAATAATCACTGAGGACTGCAATTGCGCATTTCTGGATATGGGCTCCAGTAACGCTCCCCCAGAATTTCGGCAGCAGAGAAACTGGCTCTCTCTGAAGTAGTGACGATGAGTCCGCTCATCGGATCCTGAACCCAAGGTCGGTGATGACCAGTGCTAAAGAATCGCTGCGACTACTCCTCACGAATCATTAAAGGCGCCCTGCAAGGCGCCTTTTTTATGGGACTCTACAGGCCTGGCAACTCGACCGGCCAAGGTCTCGGCAATCAACCTTGCAATCGATTCCCGGCGCCAGCCAATAAGGTGCTGCTCAGGGCTTGGCCTAATAATGTCATCTACCGACTGGCTGATTGGGGTGATATCGATCGATCATGCTACTGTCTATCGGCTCTTCCTCACGTACAGCCTGAGCCACAGCTTTGGTAATGGCCTCCCAGATTTCCGGCCTTGTGAGTACAGGCATTTCCTTTGCCAACACATTGCTGAGTTCACCCTTGTTCTGCTCCATGGAGCGCAAGAGCCGATCCGCCTGTTGGTCTGGCATCTCAACGATCTCCTTGATGGCTTGTCGGGCCTGGATGTGGCTACGCAAGTACCTCGACTCCTCACGCATCTGCTCGGTGATTGTGCGACGAATGACGTTGGATATGAAAACCACGTGTGGCCCCAAATTCGGGTAACGCCATACCGGGCGCGCCTGATCCTGGCCTGTGAATTCAATATTCGAGACAACACCGTCAGGATAGTGTGTACGAGTGCTGGCGAACGCTACCTGGTCACGTATGCCCTGCATGAGCGGTTTTGAAACCTGATCCAGAACACTGTCATAAGCTCGCCTCTCCCCAGAGTCGTCCGTGATAACGGCTGAAATGGGAAGAATCACCGAATCTGGAATCGCTCCATCGCGACGCAGAATATCGTTGATCAGGAAGCGATGTACCCGACCGTTGCCATCAGCCAAGGGATGGATATAAACAAAAGCAAACGCTGCCACGGCGCTACGCATAACAGGGGATTGGCCCTTGGTACGATTCAGAAAGACGCGAATACCATCCAACATCCGCTCCAGGTCATTTTCCGGGGGAGCGACGTAATGGACAATTTCCTGATAGCGCATCGTCTCGCCAACGAACACAGGGGACTGACGAATCCCCAAGCGTGTCAGTGTTGTCACTGCACCCAGGATATCCTCTTGCATCTCAGCAAGCGCAGCATCGGTGAGCGGCAATTCACCCTGCCCGGTGCGTCGCGCCATGACATCTGCGAAACGCTGGATACGTGTGGAACGATCAGCCTCCCCCTCAATGGCGAAGCTGGCTTTGCTTTCCCTGAGCGTCATCCATGCTGCGGCACGGAGCAGAAGCGCTTCGCCAAACTCCGCGGTCAGTTGGCCGAAGAGTCGAGGAACATCAAGGTCGGCTGCTGCCTTGACTGCATCCGTCTTGACGACGGTTGGGCAGAAGTAGTTCGTCCCCGGCAGATTGTCATTCACTCGCCAGCGCTGCACCTTCACCACCTCATCAGATGAAGCGGCCACCATTACATTGGCGTTGATGGCGTCCACATAGTTACCACCTATGCGTTCTGGCACCTGCAGTTGATCGCCTGTAAGCCACTCGAACAGGAAAGCCGCCCGTCGTGCGTACTGGCCGGTGGGCTCGGCATTCACCCACCCCTGCACTGATGCGGAGCCGACTTTAGTAAAAAGTCGCATCAAGAACTCAAGGTTCGGCACCTCATGTCGTAGGTGGAACTGCAGATTTGATAAGAAGTCCGGATCGGGGCGCATATTCTCTGTATAGGTCTCCAGACGAAATCCGTCTTCGACCTGGGTCGACCGCCGACCTCCAACCTGGCTCAGCACCGATAGCCTCGCCATTGGCAAGACTTCAAATGTCGTAGCTAACCAGGCCGCCCCGATGGGGTCTGCGGGGAATTCGTTCACAGTCATACTCCTTTGAACAATTCAGCCAGATCAAAAAGGTTTACGAATGAAGACTTACGATCAAAAGTAAGTTTTTCTGCGTAAAAACGATTATTTTTCAGCAATCTTGAATAAAAACGAATATAGACCACTGAGGAGTGAGCGCAACTCAAATTGAATATGTTTAAACATGAGGGCTCAGCACTATCCCAACGCGTAAAATTGGTTTTAGGTGCTCAAAAACGATTATAAAAAAGATTTTTTGCTCAAAAACTTTTAGAAATACCTTGGCACGCCCAATAAAAAGCCCTGAACCAGTCGGGGCTTGTTTTGTTCAGCCTGAAATCAGGCTTGGGTGACGCAACCGATCGTCAGAAAACGTTGATCGGGTAATCGACGTACACCCGCAGTTCGTTGCCGCTGACGTTGTATTCGCTGGATTTCTGCGACACCCGCAGGATCGAGCTGCGCAGTCTTACGCTCAGGTCTTTGGCCGGGCCGTTCTGGACGACGTACTTGAACTGGTTGAAGATTTCGCGCTCGGTACCGCCTTCGCTGGTGGAGGTGGTGATGTTGTCGCCGCGCACGTAGGCGAAGTTGTAGGTCAGGCCGGGAACCCCGAAGGTGCTGAAGTCGAGGCCATAACCCAGCTGCCAGGAACGTTCGTCTTCGGCGTTGAAGTCGGACCAGTAGGAGTTGGCCAGGTAGATGGAGTTGCCACCGTCACCCACGCGATTCTGGTCTTTCTGGTAGCCGCCGTACGGATAGCCGAGATTGCTGTCGCCGGTGCTGCGCTGGTGAGCGAGGGTGAACGAGTGCGGGCCGGTGGCAAAGATGGCTGCCAGGCTCCAGATCTTGTTGTCATCACCGGTGGCGCCGGTGGATTGGACATAGGAATCGTCCAGCTTGGTGCGATAGCCGTTGAAGTCCAGGGTCAACGATTGTTTGCTGGCCAGCGGGAACACGTAGTTGGCGTTCACGTACTGTTTCTTCAGCACGTCTTCGACGTCGGAAGCGTACAGCCCGGCCTTGAAGTTGTCGGTGAACTGGTAGCTACCGCCCAATACGTTGATGCTTTTCAGACCGCCGCTGTCACGGCCTTCAGCGCTCTTGCGCGATTCGGCGGTGAAACGACCGGCGTTCAGCTCCAGGCCTTTGATTTCCTTGGAGGTGATCAGGGTACCGGTGTAGCTTTCCGGCAGCAGGCGCGTGTTGTCATAGCTCAGGACCGGCAGGGCAGGCATCTGATCGCCGTAGGTGAGCACGGTGCTGGAAACACGAAACTTGACTGCCGCGCCGGCCTTGGACAGATCGTTGGCAGCGCTGCCGCTGTCACCTTGCTTGAAGAAATCTATCCCGCCAGCGCCGCTGCGACCTTTGCCGCCGTCCAGACGCAGAGCGTACAAACCGAATGCATCGACACCGACACCGACCGTGCCCTGGGTGAATCCGGAGGAGAAGGTGCCGATGGCAGCCTGGCCCCATTCGGCTTTGTCCGGATTACCGTCTTTGAAGTCACGGTTTATGTAGGCGTTGCGCAGCAGCACTTTCAGGCTGCTGTCTTCAACAAAACCTTTGGACTCGGCCTGGTCGTTAGCCATTGCTTGAGTGGTGCTCAAAATCCCCAGTGCGATCAGACTGATCCGCTTGTTCAACATTTTGTTATTCCTTATGACCGGTTGATACGCCCTGCAACTGCAGGCTGAAGTGGCGCTTGGACGCTCTTTTTTCAGCCAAAACAAAAAGGCCCGCCCACGACTGATCGCGGCGGGCCTTTTTATTATTTTGAAGTCATGGCTGATAGCCACAGGCGTTAGGTCGAATCCTATCCGCGCCTTCAATGTCATGTCAATTTCGTGAATCGTCTGGTAATAGATGAAAATCGTCCAGGAACTTAATTATCGGCGATGGTCACTTGCACCGATTGGCTCAGCCAGGCGGCGAAAGCTTCAGGTTTAAGCCAGGGGCTGATGTCCATCAACATGAACTGGCCGTCTTGCTCCAGCACTAATGTCGGGCCCCCCTGCAAAACCTGGTGCGGTGTTGATCGCTGCGTATTTCCCGAACAAAACCTTCGCCCATAAAAAAAGCGCTGCCATCCGGGCAGCGCTTTTAACAATCCGTTGTTTTTTCTTATCCTTCCATTACATCCCGCAACGCTTCCAGTTCCGCTTCGCTGAATAAACCAGCGGGGTAGCGCTCGATCAACATCCGGCGCGGATCAGAATCTCTGATCTGACGCGTTCCATTGGACTTCAACCAGTGCGCCAGAACCTGGAGCGATTCGCTGTTCATTGCCAAGGAAGGTGATGTCCGCTCGCTGACCGTGTTCACTTCGGCGTTCATTTCAGCGCTCTCTCCTGGTGTGTGAGCGGCTAACTTATCCAAGGTTTATGACAGAACATCGCAGTTCCACACCTCCTAGATTTACCCCCGAAAAGATACAAGAGCTGTGCCAATCTCGCGCTTTGGAGGTCTGGCAGTACAAAAAAGCCCGCAGTCCAGTCGGGCTGCGGGCTTGGGGCGGGCTGGGCAATTGGATCCACGGCCGTTGTCGACTTTCAGGCGACAACTGCTGTTACAACTGCACTCAATCTTTGTGGGGTGCCGGCTGCTGTTGGGTAAGGCAATGGATATTGCCACCCCCCAGTAACAGTTCGCGGCCGGGGACCATCACTACTTCGTGCTGCGGGAACAGGCTCTGGAGAATCTCCCTGGCCTGGTCATCCAGCGGATCGTCGAAGCTCGGCGCGATGATGCCGCCATTGACGATCAGGAAGTTGACGTAAGAACCCGCCAAACGCACTGAAGGATTACGCTCCTGAGTGCCGTCCACCGGATCAACGCCAGCACACTCTTCTTCGGTCGCATACAGCGGCCCCGGAATCGGCATTTTATGCACGATAAAAGTGCGGCCCTTGGCATCGCGGCTGCTTTCCAGCACCTTCATTGCCGCTTGGCAGCGCGGGTAGTTCGGATCTTGCGGGTCATCGGTCCAGGCCAGCAACACTTCACCCGGGCGCACGTAGCAGCAGAAGTTATCCACATGCCCGTCGGTTTCGTCGTTGTACAAACCGTCCGGCAACCAGATGATCTTATCCACAGCCAGCTGCGCACTGAGGACCGCTTCGATCTCCGCGCGCGTCAGGTGCGGGTTGCGATTGTGGTTGAGCAGGCACTCTTCAGTGGTGATCAGCGTGCCTTCGCCGTCGACATGGATCGAACCACCTTCGAGCACGAAGCCCTGGGTGCGGTAGCGCTGGCAACGTTCGATCTCCAGCACCTTGCCGGCGACCTGCTCGTCGCGGTTCCACGGAAAATACAGACCGCCCTCGAAACCGCCCCAGGCATTGAAGTCCCAATCGACACCACGGACCTCGCCCTTGTTATTGATGACAAAGGTCGGCCCGGTATCACGGACCCAGGCGTCGTCGCTGGACATTTCCACCAGGCGGATATTCGGCACGTCGAGACGGGCACGAGCGTTCTCGTACTGCCCGGCGGAAACCGCAACGGTCACCGGTTCGAACCGGGCGATGGCCTTGGCCACCGCCACGTGCGCGGCCTGCGCTGGCTTGCCGCCCAGACGCCAGTTGTCCGGGCGCTCGGGCCAGATCATCCAGGTCTGCGTCTGGGTTGCCCATTCGGCCGGCATGAAAAAACCGTCGGCACGAGGCGTGCTGTGCAAAGTGGTCATGGCGATCAGGACTCCAGCGAACCGTCGAGAGTCTTGATCGCACCGTACAGGTTCGGCCGACGGTCACGGAACGAACCCCAGGCACTGCGGGTGTGCTCCAGTTCGTCGAGGTCAAAGCTGTGGACCAATACGCCTTCTTCGGTTTCGTTGAGCTCCTGGACTTTCTCGCCGAACTGGTTGGCAATGAACGACGAGCCGTAGAAGGTAATGTCGTAGCCATCCTGCTCTTCATTGCCAATGCGGTTGCTGGCGATCAGGGGCATCAGGTTGGCGCCGGCATGGCCTTGCTGTACGCGCTGCCAGTGGTCGCGGGACGAGATGGTCTTGTCGTGCGGCTCGGTGCCGATGGCGGTTGGGTAGAACAGGATTTCCGCGCCTTGCAACGCCATGCTGCGAGCGCATTCCGGGAACCACTGATCCCAGCAGATGCCCACGCCGATTTTCGCGTAACGGGTGTTCCAGACTTTGAAGCCGGTATCGCCCGGGTTGAAGTAGTACTTTTCGTGGTAGCCAGGGCCGTCCGGGATATGGCTTTTACGATAAATCCCCAGGTTGCTGCCGTCCGCATCGATGATCGCGATGCTGTTGAAGCGGGCGCGGCCAGCCAGTTCGAAGAAGCTGATTGGCAGAACGACCTGCAGCTCTTTGGCGACCTTCTGGAAGTGCTTGATGGCGACGTTGTCTTCAACCGACGTGGCCAGTTGCAGGTAATCCGGATTCGGCTTCTGGCAGAAGTACGGGCTCTCGAACAGTTCCTGGATCAGGATGATCTGCGCGCCCTTGGCTGCAGCCTCACGGACCAGCTTCTCGGCGGTCTCGATGTTGGCTTCAAGGTCCCAGGAACAGGCCATCTGGGTAGCGGCGACGGTAACGATACGGCTCATGAATCATCTCCTGGGCGAGTACAGAGGGTCGATTTTGACCTCGACCGATGACAGAAATGGGAACAGCAACCTGTGGCCATCCACACGCCGCTGTTATGGCGACTTTATAGCCGATAAAAATCGGCTTTAAAAGCATCTTGCTCTCCGCGCACCGAAATTAATTCAAATATTACCGATAACAATCGAGTTAATGTCAGGCGACGCTTGTGTAGGAGCTGCCGAAGGCTGCGATCTTTGCCGGTGGTAAATGCCCTGAAAATCTAGAGCAAGATCAAAAGATCGCAGCCTGCGGCAGCTCCTACGGGGGGCATCAGCGTTTAAAGCCCCTCATCCAACACCTTCGACAAGGTATCGACAAAAAAATCCACGCTTTGTCGGGTGGTGACCATCGGTGGTTTGATCTTGAGGATATTCAGGTAGTCGCCGGTGGGTTGCATGAAAATCCCCAGTTCGCGCAAGCGATCGCACAGCGCGGTGGTTTCCTCGGTGGCCGGTTCCAGGGTTTCGCGGTTGCGGATCAACTCCACCCCCAGATAGAAGCCCGAACCGTGCACCGCGCCGACCAGCGGATGATGGTCGATCAGCGCTTCAAGACGCTCCTTGAAATACCCGCCGACGATTTGTGCGTTGTCCCAGAGTTTCTCTTCCTCCATCACGTCCAGTACTGCCACGCCGATCCGGCAACTGACCGGGCTGCCGCCGGCTGACGAGAAAAAGTAACCCTCGGCTTCCAGCGCTTCGGCGATTTCCCGGCGAGTAATGACTGCACCCAGTGGCTGCCCGTTGCCCATGCCTTTAGCCATGGTGATGATGTCCGGCACCACGCCCTGCTCTTCAAAGCCCCAGAAAAATTTACCCATCCGGCCATAACCGACCTGCACTTCGTCGGCGATGCACACGCCGCCTTGGGCGCGGACCAGAGCGTAGACCTGTTGCAGGTAGCCCGGCGGCAGCGAAATTCCGCCGGCATTGCCGTATACCGGTTCACAGATAAACCCCGCCAACTGGCGATTCTGCTCAGCCAGCCTGGCCAGATTGTGCTCGACGCTGCGCACGTAATCCGGCGCACTGTCGAGACCGCGGAACTCACCGCGATAGGTGTTTGGGGCGGTCACTGGATGCACCCAGTCCGGACGGGTGCTGAGGGCTTTCGGGTTATCGGCGATCGAAGTGGAGATTGCATCGGTAGCCACCGACCAGCCGTGATAGGCCTCGAGCACGCTGAGCATGTCCCGACCGCCGCTATAGGCCCAGGCCAGACGGATCGCCAGGTCATTGGCCTCGGTCCCACTGTTGACCAGGAACACCCGATCCATGGAATCCGGCGCCAGCGCCAGCAAACGTTCGGAAAACTCGGCAATCGCCGCGTAGTGGAACCGCGAGTTGGTGTTGAGCAGCGACCATTGGCGGCTGGCTTCGGCGGCCATGCGCGGATGACCATGACCGAGCACCGCGACGTTGTTGAGCATGTCCAGGTAGGAGCGACCCTGCATGTCGATCAGGTGGTTGCGCCAGCCACGCTCGATGCGCGGTGGGTCGATGTAGTAGTGTTTTTGCGAGCGAGCGAAACTGGCGTCGCGGCGGGCCAGCAGGGTGTGCGGGTCGAGTTCAGGTTCGGCATCGCAAGCCAGCCCCAACAGCGCCGCCGGCGAGGGGCACAACGCCTGCCAGGCGGGGGCATGTGAAGGGCTGCAGAACAGTGGAGGGCTGAGTTCCAGACCCCGGCACAACTGCACTCGCAACAGACCACTGACCTCGCCCAGGACCTGGCCTTTGACCAGCGCGGCGCCCGAATGCAACGAAGGCTCGACGCCCCACAGACGCACGCGCAACTGCGCGCTGTCGAGCTGCAGGGCGCCATCGGCCGCCCTATGCACTATGCCCGCAAACGGCGCCTCGACCGTAGTGCCAAGGGGCACCTGCAACTGTACATGCAGCGGGCAAGTGTCCGGTTCAACGGAGCTGTCCGGACGGGTCCGGGACAACCGGTATTGCCCATAACGGCTGGCCGCCAGACCATGAGCGGCGGCGGCTTCGATCAGCAAACGTTCATCGATCCCCTCCTGCTCCCAATTGCCGGCCTCGAAATGCGGGCTGAGCACGCCCAGGTCAATCAAGGCGAATTCACCTCCCACCAGGCTCGGCAGCAACGGCGCAAAGCCTTCGCTGGCAATCGGCGGCAACGAATGCCCGACCGCCGTGAGGATCGCCGCTTCCATCAAGTCAAAAGGCGCTGAGGTGGCGACGCGAAAGATCTCCCATTCATGGGTGAGATTGTCGCGACTGTATTGATTCTGCGGATCGATGCTGACCTGTTGCTCGCCGCTGAGCACCAACACCGCCGCGCGCGCGACGATCAACGGCCAAAGCGCCAGCAGCTCCTGGTGCTGCAGCGGATTGACCGCGTGGTAGGCGCGGATCGCCGGCAGAATAAAGAACGGATCACCCTCGGCATGATGCAGCAGCGCCGCGCAGGTCACCGACAGATCAGTAATGCGCCAGGTGCGAATCAGGTCGCCGAAATCGATAACCCCCTGCAGCTGCCATTGGCGCTGCGGGTCGCGCTGCCAGACCACATTGTCATCGGTAATATCCATATGGATTGCCTGCACCGGCAGGTCCGCCACCAGCGGTTGCAAACGGCGTTCAGCTTCAAACGCGGCGGTGGCGATCAACGCGCGCTGACGTTCATCGTCGATCACCGGCAACAGGTGATTGATCAAACCATTGGCATGCCGTGCATCCCATTGCAGCGCGCGTTCCAGCCCCGGATGATGGAAGTTCGCCAAGGCCAGATCCATCTCACCACAGAGTCGCCCCAGGCCGCAGACCAGCTCATGGCCCAGATGCTTGAGGTGCGTCAGCGACTGGCCTTCGATGTAATCGAGCAAACGTACATGCAGCACTTGCCCGGCCACTTCCAGAGTGAGCAGGTCCTGACCGTTGATCGCCGCAATCACCCGAGGCACATGCAGCCCGGGATGCGCGCCCAGATGGTTGAGGGCCGCGTGCTGCGCTTCAAGTTCTATCCCCGCGTAGTCGCCACGACATATTTTCAGGACGAAGCGGCCCTGGTCGCTGTCGAGCCGGAAGTTGAGATCCTGCTGACTGCCCAGCGAATGCAGCGTCCCTGTCAGGCCGTAATGCACCTGCAGCAGCTCCAGCGCTTGCTGCGCAGTGACCTGCGGGCTCGGCAGACTGGCGCGATGAATCAACGTGGCGAGCGACATACAACGGACCTCTGGATTTTGTTATCAGGCGCCTATATCGCCATTACGACCGCCGATACGCAACCCCCGGATGCTGCGCCCCCTCCTGGCCTGCCAACACGCTATGATCCAATGGCTCTACGCCCGTCTTGAGGAGTAAGACCACCGACATGCGCATTCTTATTACCGGCGGCGCCGGCTTTATTGGTTCGGCCTTGATCCGCCATCTGATTCAGCACACCGAACACGAAGTGCTCAACCTGGACAAGCTGACCGATGCTGGCAATCTGGAGTCGCTGACCAGCATCGCGACCGATACCCGCTATGAGTTCGTGCAGGCCGATATCGTCGATCAAGCCGCCGTTAGCGCAGTGCTGGCACGGTTCCAGCCGCACGCCATCATGCATCTGGCGGCCGAGTCCCATGTCGACCGCTCCATCGACGGCCCGGCGGACTTCATCCAGACCAACATCGTCGGTACCTACTGCCTGCTGGAGGCTGCTCGCGCCTGGTGGCAGACATTGCCCGAGCCCGAGAAAAGCACCTTCCGTTTCCACCATATCTCCACCGACGAGGTCTACGGTGATCTGCATGGCGTCGATGAGCTGTTCACCGAGACCACGCCCTACGCCCCAAGCTCTCCGTATTCGGCCAGCAAGGCCGCGTCCGACCACCTGGTTCGTGCCTGGCAGCGCACCTACGGTTTGCCGGTGCTATTGAGCAACTGCTCGAACAATTACGGGCCGTTTCATTTCCCCGAGAAACTGATCCCGTTGGTGATCCTCAACGCGCTCTCCGGGAAACCCCTGCCGGTTTATGGCGACGGCCTGCAGGTACGCGACTGGCTGTACGTCGAGGATCACGCCCGTGCACTGTTCAAGGTGCTGACCCAAGGTGTGGTCGGCGAGACCTACAACATCGGAGGCCATAACGAGCAACGAAACATCGAGGTGGTGCAGAGCATTTGCAGGCTATTGCAAGAGCTGGTGCCGCAGCGCCCGGCCGGTGTCGAGCAATTTGCCGAGCTGATTACCTTCGTCAAGGACCGCCCGGGTCACGACCTGCGGTACGCTATCGATGCCAGCAAAATCGAGCGCGAACTCGGCTGGGTTCCCGAGGAAACCTTCGACAGCGGGCTGCGCAAAACCGTGCAGTGGTACCTGGACAACCTCGACTGGTGCCACCGCGTTCAGGATGGCAGCTATCAGGGCCAACGCCTGGGCAACAGCGACTTCAAGGATCTGATTGCATGACCACGCCCCTGAAGATCCTGATCAGTGGCCAGCACGGGCAGGTTTCCCGCGAGCTGCAACTGCACCTCAAGGGCCTCGGCGAGCTGATCGTGCCGGGACGCGACCGGCTCGACCTGACCAAGCCCGAGCAGATCCGCCAGCAAATGCGCAGCTTGCGCCCGGATTTGATCATCAATGCCGCCGCACATACGGCAGTCGATCAGGCCGAAAGCGAGCCGGAGCTGGCGTTCGCGATCAATGCCACGGCGCCAGGGATCCTCGCCGAACAAGCCTTTGAGCTGGGCATCCCGCTGATTCACTACTCTACCGACTATGTCTTCGACGGCAAGAAGACCGCGCCATACACCGAGGATGATTCACCCAACCCGTTGAACGTTTACGGCAAAAGCAAGCTCGCCGGTGAGCAGGCGATCCGCAATGTCGGCGGCGAGCATTTGATTCTGCGTACCAGTTGGGTCTACTCGGCCCATGGCCGCAATTTCCTGTTGACCATGCAACGCCTGTTGCAAGAAAAACCGCACCTGCAGATTGTCTCTGACCAGATCGGCGCCCCCACCTGGGCCGGAACCATCGCCCACAGCACCCGCCTCCTGATCGAGCGCTGGAAAACCGGCCAAATCGGGGCCTGGGGCACCTACCACCTGACCGCCCGCGGCGAAACTTCCTGGTTCGGATTTGCCCAGGCAATCGGTGAGCAACTGCAAGCCCTGGGCAAGCCGTGCGCGACCCTTGAAGCGATTCAGTCCATCGCCTACCCGACGCCAGCCACCCGGCCATTGAACTCGCGTCTGGATTGCACGCGCTTGCAACAACAATGGGGCGTCACTCAGCCGGACTGGCGCAGTGCTTTACGCGAGTGTCTTGCGCAGCAAGGCTAGGCATAATGCGTCTGTACCCACAGGCGTTCGACACCCATGACTCCCACCCTTCCCCGCAGACCCCGATGGCGCAGCCTGGCACTGCTCGCGCTATGCCTGGCGCCGTTGCTGTGGCCACTGGAGCACTTGGCCGAGCGCTATTACCGCAGCGAACTGGTGGGGCAGAACCGGCAAACCCTCGACCTCTACGTCGCCAACCTGCTGGGCACCCTGCATCGCTACGAAGTGATGCCGCAAATCGTCGGTGACCTGCCAGCCTTGCGTGCCACCCTCGCCGCCCCTGAACAGGGTGCCAGCCAAGACAACGCCAACCGCTTGCTCAAGGACATCTGCGCCCAGACCGGCGCCGAAGTCATGTACCTGATGGACCCCACCGGCAAGACCCTGGCGGCGTCCAACTGGGACAAAAAAGACAGTTTCATCGGACGCAATTTCTCCTTCCGGCCGTATTTCAGCGAAGCCATGGCCGGACGCCTGGGACGTTTCTTCGGCCTGGGCACAACCTCGGGCAAGCGCGGTTACTTCTTTGCCGCTCCGGTACGCGACGGCGAGCGGGTCATCGGCGTGCTGGTGGTCAAGGTCGACCTCGATCACACCGAAAGTCTCTGGGGCAAGACCCCCGAACAGCTGCTGGTGACCGACCACAATGGCGTGGTAATCCTCACCTCGAGAGCGGAATGGCGCTTTCGTGCGACGCGTCCGCTGACCGACCAGGAGCGTGGGGCGATTGGCACCGTTCAGCCTTATCCGATCCGCGATCCACAGCCGCTGAACTTCAGTCCCAATGCCTGGCTGACCCAGACCCGGCAGATCGATGAAACCGGCTGGAGTGTCAGCATCCTCGCGCCGCGCACCCTGATCGACCGCCCGGTCCGTACCGTGGTTGCGGTAGGCGGTGCGACCCTGTTGGTGCTGATGTTGCTGCTCGGTCTGATGATACAGCGCCGCCGCCATTACCTGGATCGCATCGCCTTCGAAGCCAAGACCCGCCGCGAGCTGGAAATGCGCGTCGCCGAACGCACCAGCGACCTCGAAGGCCTCAACCGTCGCCTCAAACAGGAGGTGCTGGAGCGCGAGCATGCCCAGCAAGAGTTGGTCCGCGCGCAGGATGATCTGGTGCAGGCCGGCAAGCTGTCGGCGCTGGGCACCATGTCGGCGAGCATCAGCCACGAACTCAATCAACCGCTGGCGGCAATCCGCAGCTACGCGGAAAACGCCGAAGTGCTGCTCGATCACCAACGCACAGAGGACGCTCGCGGCAACCTGAAACTGATCAGCGAGCTGACCGGACGCATGGCCTCGATCATCGCTCATTTGCGAGCCTTCGCCCGCCGCGACCGCCACGCGCCGGAAAGTGTTGCCCTGCAACCGGCGCTGGATGACGCACTGGCCTTGCTGGCCAAACGCAGGCGCGCCATGGAAGTCGAACTGATCCGCGACCTGCCAGCTGCGACCCTGTGGGTGGAGGCTGGCGAAACCCGCTTGCGCCAGGTGCTCGGCAACCTGCTGGCTAATGCCCTCGACGCACTGACCGAAAAAGCCCCGCCGCGCAAGCTCTGGCTGAGTGCGCAAGTCACCGCCGATGGCGTCAACCTGTACATTCGTGACAATGGACCGGGTTTTTGCATGGAGGCCCTTGGCCGCGCCAGCGAACCTTTCTACACCACCAAGACCCGTACCCAAGGGCTCGGGCTGGGGTTGGCGATTTGTGACACCCTGATGCGTAACTTTGGCGGTGAACTGTCGTTTGCCAACCATCGCGATGGTGGTGCCCTGCTAACCCTGCGACTGCGCGCCGGTGCGCCAGGAGTCAATTTGCAACCCTCCGAGGACCTCAGTGCATGAGCAATGTTATCGACAGCCGCATTCAGGTGGTGTTGATCGACGACGATCCCCATTTGCGCCAGGCCCTGGGCCAGACCCTCGACCTCGCCGGGCTGAAAATCCTCCCGCTGGCTGAAGCCAATGGCCTGGCCGGGCGTCTTGGACGCGACTGGCCGGGGGTGGTGGTCAGTGACATCCGCATGCCCGGCATGGACGGCATTGAGTTGCTGAACGAACTGCACGCGCAAGACCCGGATCTGCCGGTACTGCTGATCACCGGTCATGGCGACGTACCACTGGCGGTACAGGCCATGCGCGCCGGGGCCTATGACTTCCTGGAAAAACCCTTCGCCAGCGATGCTCTGCTCGATAGCGTGCGCCGCGCCCTGGCCTTGCGCCAACTGGTGCTGGACAACCGCAGCCTGCGCCTGGCCCTGAGCGACCGGCATGAACTCAGTGCGCGGCTGGTCGGCCACTCGGCACCCATGCTGCGCCTGCGCGAACAGATCGGCGCACTGGCGGCGACCAAAGCCGACGTACTGATCCTCGGCGAAACCGGGGCCGGCAAGGAAGTGGTGGCCCGCGCACTGCACGACCTGTCGAGCCGTCGCAGCGGTCCGTTTGTCGCGATCAACGCCGGGGCCTTGGCCGAATCAGTGGTCGAAAGCGAACTGTTCGGCCACGAACCCGGCGCGTTCACCGGAGCGCAAAAGCGCCGCATCGGCAAATTCGAATTTGCCAACGGCGGCACACTGTTCCTCGATGAAATCGAAAGCATGAGCCTGGATGTGCAGGTCAAATTGCTGCGCATGCTGCAAGAGCGGGTGGTCGAGCGCCTGGGCGGCAATCAACTGATCCCGCTGGATATACGCATCATCGCCGCGACCAAGGAAGACCTGCGCCAGGCGGCGGATCAGGGGCGCTTCCGCGCCGACCTGTATTACCGGCTGAATGTCGCGCCACTGCGTATTCCACCGCTGCGCGAGCGCGGCGAAGACGCGCTGATGCTGTTCCAGCACTTCGCCGACGAAGCCAGCACCCGCCACGGCCTCCCGCCCCATGAACTGCAACCGGGGCAAAGGGCCTTGCTCTTGCGCCATACCTGGCCGGGCAACGTGCGGGAACTGCAGAACGCCGCTGAACGTTTCGCCCTCGGTCTCGAACTGGCTCTGGACAACAGCGCCCCGGACAGCAGCGGCCCCCCCATCACCGCCGACCTCAGCGGTGGCCTGAGCGAGCAAGTGGAAAACTTCGAGAAATCCTTGATCGCCGCGGAGCTGGCCCGCTCCCACAGCTCGCTACGCAGCCTCGCCGAAGCGCTGGGCATTCCACGCAAGACCCTGCACGACAAACTGCGCAAACACGGTCTGAATTTCGCCGACAGCGCTGCCGGCAGCAACGCCGACGAACTCGATTAAGCCATCGACTAATCTTCACACCAGCATTCTGCAAAAGAGGCCCGTGCATGAACCGCGACAGTCGTTACCTGGAATCGCTGCTCCATCACGACATCCCCCTCACGCGGGACATGGGCCTCAAGGTGCTCGACTGGAAAGCCCGACAACTGCGCCTGCACCTGCCGCTGGAGGCCAACGTCAATCACAAAAGCACCATGTTCGGCGGCAGTCTGTACTGTGGCGCGGTATTGGCCGGCTGGGGCTGGCTGCTGTTGCGCTTGCGTGAAGAGGGCATCGAAGACGGGCACATCGTGATTCAGGAAGGCAAGATCAGCTATCCATTGCCCGTCACCGGCGATGCCAGCGCAATTTGCGATGCGCCGAGTGACCCGGTGTGGAAGAAGTTTCTGGCGACGTACCAGCGTTACGGAAGGGCCCGGCTGACGCTGCATTCACGCATCGTCAATGCCGGTAGTGATGAGGATGCCGTGGTCTTTACCGGGCAATATGTATTGCATCGGTAACGCTTCGCATATCAATACAGCGCGCAACTTATTTCCATCTGGATCAAAGTGACTTACTTGATGCTGAAAGCAATGATGACGCTGCTGGCAGCGGTGTCGCCTTTTTGAATAATTATCTTTTCGTTTCCAGAGCAGACCACCTCTCGATAACCAACAATCTCAATAGTCGCCGTATAGCCTTCTTTCATACTGCAGCTTCCTTGATTTTTTACATATTCCCCTGGCGTCTGCTTAATATCCGAATTTCCCAAGATAATTTTCCCTTCAGCTAAAACCGGGGCAATAATCACTGTCACAGGGTCTCTTGTTATTTCCCAATCCTTATCTCCGGGATGCATTTCGAAGTCTTCGCCCGGCCCTATTCCTACTAATAAATACATACCAACAGGAGGCGCAATAATTTTGATAGAAGCCTGGCGATCATTCGTATGGGAGGCACACCCCGAAAAAAGGCAGAACACCGCGATCAGAGGCAATTTAAGTATTTTCATGGAAATCTCCATAGCTGAAGCAAAAAACATGAGTACTTCTTATTGATCTAAATTACTTATGCACTCTCAGCACGAAAGAATCTTATCCGGCAATTTAAAATTGCGAACATGATTTCTTGGCTATTACAACGCTCATCAAAAAATGCATGACTTGATGCTAGCATCAAGTC
>NZ_CABVHQ010000031.1 GCF_902497895.1 Pseudomonas fluorescens | reverse complement strand
ATCGCAGCCTGCGGCAGCTCCTACGTCACGACCGGCATATCCCCGCCGGTTTTTCGTCTTTGACACAATCCCCAAATCCCTTCTGATTCCCTCAAGTCCGCTGTTTGCCTGCCCTGCAGCCGCCAGAAAATAGTTGGTGCAGTTATTGCTTATGGCTCATTAGTACAGCGGTGGGCGGCAAACGTCCGGCAGATAGAGGAAAGACTGTGGACAAGTACCTTTACGTGGCAATGACCGGCGCCAGCCAGAATGCACTGGCGCAAAAGGCTCATGCCAACAACCTGGCGAACATTTCCACCAACGGTTTTCAGCGTGACCTGGAGCAGGCGCGGTCGATGCCGGTATTTGGTGACAGCTTTCCGGCGCGGGCGTTTGCCCTGTCCGAGCGACCGGCCACCGACTTCACTGCTGGCGCGCTGGTGGAAACCGGGCGCGACCTCGATGTGGCGGTGAGTGGCAATGGCTGGATTGCCGTGCAAACCCCCGACGGCAGTGAAGGTTATGTGCGTACCGGCAGCCTGAATGTCGATGCCCTGGGCGTGTTGCGGGCCGGCAACGGGATGCCGGTCATGGGCAACGGTGGGCCGATTGCCGTGCCGCCGGAACAGAAAATCGAAGTCGGTCAGGACGGCACCATCAGCATCCGCGCGATGGGCGAAGGCCCGCGGGTGATGGCCCAAGTCGATCGCATCAAGCTGGTCAACCCGGACCTGAAGAACATGACCAAGGGCCTGGACGGTTCGATCCACACCAAAGACGGCCAGCCGGCCGATGCAGATGCCAATGTGCAACTGGTGTCCGGCTTCCTCGAGTCGAGCAACGTCAATGCCGTCGAGGAGATGACCTCAGTGCTGGCGCTGGCCAAGCAGTTCGAGCTGCACATCAAGATGATGAACACCGCTAAAGAAGGCGACGAGGCCATGGCTCGGGTCTTGCAGATCAGCTAATCACCAGAACGTAGCGCCGTAAAACAGGCGCGCGAGGAGAATCGAATGCTTCCGGCTCTATGGGTTGCCAAAACAGGTCTGTCCGCCCAGGACACCAACCTGACGACTATTTCCAACAACCTGGCGAACGTCTCGACCACGGGTTTCAAACGTGACCGTGCCGAGTTCCAGGACCTGCTGTACCAGATCAAACGCCAGCCTGGCGCCCAGTCGACCCAGGACAGCGAGTTGCCATCGGGCCTGCAAGTAGGTACCGGTGTGCGCATCGTCGGCACCCAGAAAAACTTCACCGCCGGTAGCCTGCAAACCACCGAGCAGCCGCTGGACATGGCCATCAATGGTCGCGGGTTCTTCCAGGTCCTGCAGCCGGACGGCACCACGTCCTATACCCGCGACGGTACCTTCCACCTGGACTCCAATGGCCAGATCGTCACGGCCAACGGCTTCGCGCTGGAGCCGGCGATCGTCGTGCCGAACGATGCACAGACCTTCACGGTCGGTCAGGACGGCACGGTTTCGATCACCATCGCCGGTAACCCGGCTTCCCAAGTGATCGGCAACCTGCAGACCGCTGACTTCATCAACCCGGCGGGCCTGCAAGCGGCCGGCGGCAATATGTTCCTGGAAACCGCTGCCAGCGGCGCGCCGCAAATCGGCACTCCGGGCTTGAACGGTTTTGGCCTGACGCTGCAAAACACCCTGGAAACCTCCAACGTCAGCACGGTTGAAGAGATGGTCAACATGATCACCACTCAGCGCGCTTACGAGATGAACTCCAAAGTGATCTCCACCGCCGACCAGATGCTCTCGTTCGTAACGCAGAATCTGTAATCAAGTCTATGGGGCGACCCGAGGTCGTCTGCAACACCGTGAGGTAGGGTCATGAGTCGGTTTGTTACTGTTCTGGTACTGAGTGGGATCGCGGTGCTCGCGGGGTGCGTTTCCCCGCCGCCGAAGCCGAATGACCCTTACTACGCGCCCGTGTTGCCGCGCACCCCGTTGCCGGCTGCGGCGAACAACGGCTCAATCTATCAGGCCGGCTTTGAACAGAACCTGTACGGCGACCGCAAGGCGTTCCGGGTCGGTGACATCATCACCATCACCCTGAACGAGAGGACTCAAGCCAGCAAAAACGCCAACTCGCAAATAGGCAAGAACAGCAAGACCGATATCGGACTGAGCTCCTTTTTCGGTGGCGGCTTGAGTACCAATGACCCGATTGGGGGTGGCGACCTGAGCCTGGATGTCGGTTACAGCGGCGACCGTGCGACCAAGGGGGACAGCAAGGCCGGGCAGGGCAACAGCCTGACCGGTTCGATCACCGTGACCGTCGCCGATGTCTTGCCCAACGGCATCATTGCCGTGCGCGGCGAGAAGTGGATGACCCTCAATACCGGTGACGAGCTGGTGCGGATTGCCGGCCTGGTGCGTGCCGACGATATTTCCACGGATAACACCGTACCTTCGACCCGGATCGCTGACGCGCGCATCACCTATTCGGGGACCGGTTCGTTTGCCGATGCGAGTCAGCCAGGCTGGTTCGACCGTTTCTTCCTCAGCCCGCTGTTCCCTTTCTAGGTGATGACCCGGCCCATGTTGAACTTCAAGCACCTGATGGCGGCCATGCTCTTGCTGTCCACGGCCTTCAGCGCTCACGCCGAACGGTTGAAGGACATCGCCAGTATCTCGGGCGTACGCTCCAACCAATTGATCGGCTACGGCCTGGTCGTCGGGCTTAACGGCACGGGCGACCAGACCACGCAGACCCCGTTTACCCTGCAGACCTTCAACAACATGCTCTCGCAGTTCGGCATCAAGGTGCCGCCCGGCTCCGGCAATGTGCAGTTGAAGAACGTCGCGGCGGTATCGATCAGCGCCGATTTGCCGGCGTTCGCCAAGCCGGGGCAGACGGTGGACATCACCGTGTCCTCCATCGGCAACTCCAAGAGCCTGCGCGGCGGCACTTTGCTGCTGACGCCGCTCAAGGGTATTGACGGCAACGTCTACGCCATCGCCCAGGGCAACCTGGTGGTTGGCGGTTTCGACGCGGAAGGCCGCGACGGTTCGAAGATCACCGTCAACGTTCCGTCGGCCGGGCGGATCCCCGGTGGCGCCTCCGTCGAGCGTGCGGTGCCAAGTGGTTTCAACCAGGGCAACAGCCTGACCCTCAACCTCAATCGATCGGACTTCACCACGGCCAAGCGCGTCGTCGACAAGATCAACGATCTGCTCGGGCCAGGCGTGGCCCAGGCCATCGACGGTGGTTCGATTCGGGTGACCGCACCGCTGGATCCGAGCCAGCGTGTCGACTACCTGTCGATCCTCGAAAACCTCGAAGTCGATCCAGGTCAGGCTGTGGCCAAGGTCATTATCAACTCGCGTACCGGCACCATCGTGATCGGCCAGAACGTCAAGGTTTCACCGGCCGCCGTGACCCACGGCAGCCTGACGGTGACCATTACCGAAGACCCGATCGTCAGCCAGCCGGGCCCGCTGTCCAATGGCCAGACCGCCGTTGTGCCACGCTCGCGGGTCAGTGCCGAGCAAGAGGCCAAACCGATGTTCAGGTTCGGCCCTGGCACCACCCTGGACGAAATCGTGCGTGCGGTGAATCAGGTCGGCGCGGCGCCGGGTGACTTGATGGCCATCCTCGAAGCCTTGAAACAGGCCGGCGCCTTGCAGGCCGATCTGATCGTGATTTGAGGGGGCGGCCATGGATATTCAGAAAAGCGCTCGGGTGAGCAGCGGCGATTCGGGTTCCTATTCCGACCTCAACCGGCTTAACCAGCTCAAGGTCGGTGACAAGGACAGCGATGGCAACATGCGCAAGGTGGCGCAGGAGTTCGAGTCACTGTTCCTCAACGAAATGCTCAAGTCCATGCGTTCGGCCACCGATGCGCTGGGCCAGGACAACCCGCTCAACACCCCGGCGGCCAAGCAGTACCAGGAAATGTATGACCAGCAGCTGGCGGTTTCCATGTCCCGCGAGGGCGGCGGCATAGGCCTGGCGGATGTCCTGCTGCGGCAGATGTCGAAAACCAGGCCGGCCCACGCGGCGACCGACTCGACTTTATCGACCGCTGTAGAAGGCGCGGCCAAGGCACCGGTCCCGACTCCGATCGCTGCCGGGACCACCGCCACCAACGGCCCCTTGAGTCGTCTCAACGGTCAACGTCCCTTGTGGGCATCGCGCTCGGCCAGCGAGCCACAACCGGCTGCCGAGGGCGCGACCCATGACGTCAGGAGCTTGCTCAATCAGCGACGCCTGGCCTTACCGCCGAAACTCGCCGACCGGTTGTTGATGGGGATCGTGCCATCGGCGACCACCGCTGCCGCTGCCACCCCGCACAATGCGTTGCCGACCCGGACCACGCCGGCTGCCGATGCCGTGATCAAGGGCGACTGGCAGTCCGCGCAAAGCTTTGCCGCGCCGCACGGGCGGATGCAGGTCTACGGTCGGGCCATAGCCCAGCCACCCCTGGCGCCCGCGAAAAAAGCCTTCAGTTCGGCAGACGAATTCGTCGCCACCATGCTGCCCATGGCGCAGCAGGCGGCTGACCGGATCGGCGTCGATCCGCGCTACCTGGTGGCCCAGGCCGCGCTGGAAACCGGCTGGGGTAAATCAGTCATGCGCCAGCAGGACGGCAGCAGCAGCCACAACCTGTTCGGCATCAAGGCCAGCGAAAGCTGGAAGGGCGCCCAGGCCCGGGCCATCACCAGCGAGTTCAGGCATGGCGAGATGGTCAAGGAGACGGCCGAGTTCCGTTCCTACGATTCTTACCAGGACAGCTTCCATGACCTGGTGACCTTGCTGCAAAGCAACAATCGTTATCAAGAAGTCCTGAAGTCGGCCGATAATCCGGAACAGTTTGTGCGCGAGTTGCAGAAGGCCGGTTATGCCACCGACCCGGATTACGCCAGCAAGATTTCACAGATAGCCAAACAAATGAAGAGCTACCAGAACTACGCTGCGGCGAGCTCCTCCACGACTTTATAAGGTCATGAACCATGAGTTTGATCAATATCGGGATGTCGGGGCTGTCGGCTAGCCAGTCCTCATTGATGACAACCGGCAACAACATTGCCAACGTCGACACCGCCGGTTATTCACGCCAGCAAACCGTGCAGGGGACCAAGGCCTCCATTCAGTACGGCAACGTCTTTATCGGCACCGGTACGACTCTGGCCGATGTGCGCCGGGTATATAACGCCTACCTTGACACCCAGTTGCACACCACTACCTCGCTCAATAGTGATTCGGCCGCCTACCTGGCGCAGGTCAAGCCGGTCGACTCGATGTTGTCCGACGCCAATACCGGCGTCACTGCGGCGCTGCAAAAGTTCTTCACCTCGATGCAGGGCGTGGCGACTTCACCCACTGACGACGCGTCTCGCCAGTCCGTGCTGACCAGTGCCCAGGCCCTGAGCAATCGCTTCAATACGATTGCCAGGCAACTGAACGATCAGAACACCAATATCAATGGCAGCCTGGGAGACATGGCGACGCAGGTCAACAAGCTGACGAGCTCGATTGCCCAGCTCAACCAGAAGATTTCCGAAGTCTCGGGCGGCGGCGGCCAGCCGAACGATCTGCTCGATACTCGCAACGAAAAGGTGCGTCAGCTCTCCGAACTGGTCGGTACGCACGTGGTCGAGCGCGGCACCAATTACGATATCTACATGGGCAGCGGCCAGCCGCTGGTGATGGGAAATACCACCAATACCCTGGAAGTGGTGCCGAGCAAGACCGATCCCGACCGCTCCTCGATCCAGATGAATCGCGGTTCGAGCACCATCGACATCACGTCGATCATCAGCGGCGGCGAGATGGGTGGTTTGATCCGCTACCGCAACGAAGTACTCGACCCGGCGATGAAGGAGTTGGGCCGCGTCGCGCTGGTGATTGCCGATCAGGTCAACAGTCAGCAGGCCCAGGGCCTGGACAAGAACGGCGACTTTGGCGCGGCGATTTTCGGCAGTATCAACAGTGCCGCGCTTGTCAGTCAGCGCAGTATTGCCAATGCCGGTAACGATCCCACATCCGGCAATCTCAACGTCACCCTAAAAAACACTGGCAAGCTGACCACCAGTGATTATCAAGTCACCTTCAGCAGTCCCACGGATTACAACGTCCGGCGCTCTGACGGCACCGACATGGGGGCCTTCAGCACCCTCACCACGCCGCCTCCGGTCATCGACGGTTTTACCATGACACTGAGCGGCGGCGCCAAGCTCGGTGATACATTCAAGGTGACGCCAACCCGCAGTGGCGCCACCGATATGCAGACCGTGCTCGCCGATCCGAAAAAGATCGCTGCGGCCGCGCCTCTGACCGGTGTCACCAGCGCCAACAACAAGGGCACCTACACCCAGCCGACGCTGACCAGCAGCCTGGATATCTACAATTCTGCCGCCAGCACCGAGCTGCAGAACGGTCTGAAATACTCGACGCCGGTCAAGCTGGTGTTCGACGCCGCATCCGGCAGTACTCAGGGCTATACGCTCTACGATGTCAAGGGCACCAGCATGGGCACCGGGACTATCGTCCCGGGGCAAAGCAATGCCCTGAACCTGCAAGTGAAAATGGTCGATGCCAGCGGCAATCCGGTCATGGACAACAGTACTATCCCTGCGACCCAGAAAACCTTCACGGTCCAGACCACCGTGAGCGGCACGCCCAACGACAAGGAAAGCTTCACCATCTCGCTGACGCCAGCCGCGTCCTCGGACAACCGTAACGCCCAATCCATTGTTGGATTGCAGGCCAGACAGACAGTCGACACCGGTTCGGCGAGCAAGGGCATCAGCCTCACGGATGCTTACGGCAAGTTGGTCACCAACGTCGGCGCCCAGGCGGCGCAAGGAAAATCCGATGCCGAGGCCACTACGGCGATCCTGGCTCAGGCCAAGGGTGCCCGCGATTCGTTGTCCGGTGTCGACCTCGATGAGGAAACCGGCAACCTGGTCAAATACCAGCAGTACTACACCGCCTCTTCGCAGATCATCAAGGCTGCGCAGGAAATCTTCAGCACTCTGATCAACAGCCTTTAAGGAGTCGTAGTTCATGCGCATTTCTACCGCTCAGTATTACGAAACTACCGCTGCCAACTACCAGCGCAACTTCAATAAAGCCATCCAGACCAGTGCCGAGGCCAGTAGTCTGGTTCGCGTCAATACCGCGGCGGATGATCCTATCGGTGCGGGGCGTCTGCTGCAGCTGGGGCAGCAGAGCGCAATGCTCGAGCAGTACAACGGCAATATCAACTCGATCAAGAGCACGCTGAGCCTCTCGGAAACGACCTTGACCTCCATTGGCACAGCGTTGCAGCGGGCCAAGGAAATTGCCCTCAGTGCCGCCAACGGTAATGCCACCGATGCTGACCGCAAGGCCTATGCCGCGGAGCTGGGGCAGATCCAGGAACAGGTGCTCGGCCTGATGAACTCCCAGGACTCGGCGGGGAACTACCTGTTCGCCGGCTCGAAAACCGATACGCCACCCTATTCGCGGAACTCCGACGGCACCTATAGCTATAACGGCGATCAGTCGACTTTGAACCTGGCCATCGGTGACTCTTTGTCGGTCGCCAGCAACACCACCGGCTGGGCCGCTTTCCAGCAGGCGATCAATACCAGTCGCACGCAGAGCAACATGACCGCGCCGCTCGTGGATGATGGGCGAGTGACGTTGTCCAGCGGACAGGTCGCAAACAGCGCGACCTACAATTCCAGCTTCTCCACTGGCGAGCCTTACACGGTGAGCTTTCTCAGCAGTACACAGCTGCAGATCACCGATGTGCTGGGCAATGACGTGACTTCCGAAGCCAGCCAGGGCGGCGTGATCAGTTCAAGTAACGGGGCAAACCAGGTCGTCAGTTTCCGTGGTGTCGACATGAACCTGAACATCAACCTGAAGTCGACCGATACCAATCCGGACCAGGTGATTGCCGATCACAGCTTTGAGTTGTCAGCCAAACCGGACTCCTTCAACATCTCGCGCAGCCCCGGTAACCCGTCGACGGCGGTGATCACCGGTGCCAAGCAAACCAACTCGACGGCCTATACCAGCAGCTTTCCGGCCGGTGGTGCGATCCTCAAGTTCACCAGCGCGACAGCCTACGATCTCTATGCGGCGCCTCTGACCGCCGATAGCAAACCGGTTTCATCGAGTACCATGGTTGGCAGTAACGCGACAGCGGCCGGTGTGACGTTCACCCTTGGCGGCACGCCGGCAGCCGGCGATCAATTCGTGATCCAGGCCAATACCCATCAGACGCAGAATGTTCTGGACACCCTGGGTTACATGACTGCCGCGTTGAATGCGCCGGTCAATAACGATCCGGTTGCCAAACAGAAGCTACTGGCGGCAATGGATTCGGGCATCAGTAACCTGGCCAGCGCGACTGAACAGTTGGGGACCGAGATCACGTCGGTGGGTGTGCGCGGTCAGGCGCTGGACGATCAGGCGATGACCAACCAGAGCCTGGGGATGGCCAATACCATCACCCAATCATCGATTCGCGACTCTGACCCTGCCGAGGTCATGACCCGTTTGACGCTGCAGCAAACCATGTTGCAGGCCGCTCAACTGGCGTTCAGCAAAATCACTCAGCTGGGCCTGTTCAACAAGATCTAAGGTCACCGTCGTATAACAACCGCCTATTTTCAGCGGTTTCAAGGGGCTCACTCGGCTGAGTGAGCGCCCGCCGCTTGCGAGCCTTGCCGTGAATTCAACGCCTCTAGTCAGCATCGTCATCCCCGCCTTCAATCCGCGCTTTTTCAGCCAGGCATTGCAGGGAGCCCTGCAGCAAAGCTACGACAATCTCGAGATCATTGTCTGCGATGACAGCCGCGGTGATGAGATCAAGGACATGGTCGAATCGTTGCCTGGCGGCGGGGCGGTCTCTGTGCGCTACGTGAGAAACCCGCAGACCCTGGGGTTTGTCGGCAATCTGCAGGCGTGTCTGGATGAGGCTCAGGGCGAATTCATCAAGTTCCTTTGTGATGATGACCTGCTGTTTCCGGCATGTATTGCGCGACAGGCACAAACGTTCATAGAGAATCCGGATGTCAATCTGGTATTCGCCCAGCGACTGTTCTGGGACGCTGATAATCTTCAGCTGCCCTCACGTCTGGAGAACAGTCCGTTGTCACCCGAGTGTGGGTTGTTCAAGGGCGAGGACATGCTGGCGGTTTTCGAGGCGTTCCCGATTAATTTTCTGGGTGGTTTGACCAGTGCGCTGTTCCGCCGTGCTGATGTGCTGGAGTTGTTGCCGGCCTTGGCTCAGTCAGGTCAGGGCTTTGTCGCATCGCTGGATTTCGCGTTATATATCTGCCTATTGCGGCGCGGCAATATGGTGGTGTTGAACCATATTCTTGGTATCGAACGCCTTTATCCGGAGCGCTTCATTCGTCAGCAGCCGATGAGAAGGGCGGTGCTGGCGGAAATGCAATGGCTGGTGGAAATGCTCAAGGCCCGCAGTGGTGAGCCGGCACCTGCCAAGGGCTGGATTCGTTACGTGCCGTTGGCACAGGCGGATCAGTCGCCGCGAGTCTGGGTAGAGCTGCCGCTGAGTCGATCATTGGGTACCAAGCAAACCACTCAGCAATGGCGGGTGGGTATAGCCAGCGAAAGCTTTTCCGAGTTGTATTCGCAATGGCTAGCGTGCCGCACACTCTCTGATCCTCAGCGGCGACTGCTGCCGGATACCCTTGCGGGATGGGCGCTGCAACCGAAAATCGTCCCGGTCGTTATTGATGAACATGCCAGCAGCGCTGGCCTGGAGATCACTCTGCAGAGCCTCGCCGGGCAGCTTTATCCACCTGAGTTGGTGCTGGTGTTGTCCAGTGGCTGTGCCGAGGCAGTGCTGGATGAGCGGGTTTTCAGCCTGCCGCTACAAGATGACTGGCAACAGCAAGTCAATGAATTGTTGCCGCAACTCGAAGGGATTCACTGGTTCTATCTGCTGCGTGCGGGTGATCGTTTGGTCGAGCCGGCGTTGCTGATGATGGCTGAACGCATCGCCACGTCACCGAGCGCATTGTGCATTTACAGTGATGAAGGTGGCTTGCTGGAAGGCGAGTCGGCAGAACCTGCATTCAAGCCGGATTTCAACCTGGATCTCATGCGCAGCTATCCCTACGTGGGGCGATGTCTGGCGTTCCAGCGTGAGCGTTTCCTGGCGTTGGGTGGCTTCAATTCGCACTATGGCGAGCTTGCGCCTCACAATGTGCTCTGGCAGATGGTTGAAAGTGACGGTAGCCAGGTCGTCGAGCACATTGCCGAAATTCTACTGGAGTCGCCGTTTTCCCTTTCTCAATGGCTGTCTCTACCTGAAGTGGTCGAACACAATCCCGAGGTGCTGGCCGCTCATTTGCAACGTATGGGCATCGCTCATGAGATTCGCAGCGGCAGCCTGCCGTTGCTCAATCGGGTCGATTACCTTCATGCTGGTCGACCGTTGGTTTCGATCATTATCAGCAGCAAGGATCAATTGGCAGCGTTGCAGCGCTGCGTAGAGAGCTTGCTGGAGAAAACCGCTTATACCGAATATGAGCTGTTGATCGTCGACAACGCCAGTGAAAGTGCCGAAGCCCGTGCATGGCTGGCAAGCATGGCGCAGCTGGGCAGCGATAAGTTGCGGGTGCTGGATTACCCTCTGGAGGCCAATGTTGCGGCGATCAGCAACTTTGCGGCGCAACAGGCGCGCGGTGAATACCTGCTGATGCTCAGCCCTTACGCAGTGATCACCCATGACGACTGGCTGGATGCTTTGCTCAACCATGCGCAGCGTCCGGAAGTCGGTGTGGTGGGAGCCAAGCTATTCAATTCTGATGGGCTTGTGGTGCATGCCGGTTTGATTCTGGGGCTTCAGGGTCCGGCTGGCGTGCCATTTTTCAGGGAGTCACTGCAAGCCGCTGGCTACATGCATCGATTGCAGGTCGTGCACGACCTAAGTGCAGTCGGTGCCGACTGTTTGATGGTGCGCAAACATGTCTTCGACAGTGTGGGTGGTCTGGATGAGGTGAGCTTCACTCAAGCTTTCAGTGAAGTGGATTTTTGCTTGCGGGTGCGCCAAAGCGGTCATCTGGTCGTCTGGACACCCCATGCGCTGGTGGCGATCGGCACGCGGCCGGTAGCAGACAAGAATGTTGTGCTGGAGGCGCGTGCCGCCAAGGACCAAGAAACAATCTACAAGCGCTGGTTGCCGATCATTTCCCGCGATCCGGCGTACAACCCGAACCTTACCCTCAGTAGCCTGAGCGGCTCCAGTTTCGGTCTGGAGCCGGGCTTGAGCACCGGCTGGAGTCCATTTTCCAGCCGGCAGTTGCCGAGCATCCTCGCCTTGCCGGTCAACGCATCGGCGGTCGGCCACTACCGCGTAACCCAGCCGTTTATCGAGTTGGAAGCGGCGGGCAGAGCGGTCGGACGGATTCACTATGACATGCCGTCGATCATCGAGATCGAGCGCCAGTCGCCTGACGTAATTATTTTGCAGGGGCGTTACAACGAAGGACCGATTAACGAAGTCGTCAACCTGAAAACCTACTCCAATGCTCGGCGTATTTTCGAACTGGATGACTATGTCATTAGTGTTCCGCATAAAAATGAACATGTGCGCAACATGCCTGCCGACATGGAAAGCCAGGTCCGACGCGGTATCAGTCTGTGTGATCGGGTGGTGGTTTCGACCCAGCCTCTGGCCGATGCCTTGTCGGATATGCACCACGATATTCGCGTGGTTCCGAACATGTTGGCGACACAACTGTGGACGGGGCTACGCAGTCTGCGCCGGACGTCGAAAAAGCCTCGGGTAGGTTGGGGCGGTGGTACCAGTCATGCCGGTGATCTGGGGATCATTGCCGATGTTGTTCGCGAGCTAGCCAACGAAGTTGAATGGGTGTTCTTCGGGATGTGCCCGGAAGCGTTGCGGCCTTATCTGCATGAGTTCCATGGGGTAATCGATCTCAGTATCTACCCGGCCAAGCTGGCCAGCCTGAACCTGGACCTGGCCCTGGCCCCACTGGAATTCCACATCTTCAACGACTGCAAGAGCAACCTGCGACTGCTGGAATACGGAGCCTGTGGCTACCCGGTGGTTTGCACCGATACGGCGGCCTATCGAGGTTATCTGCCGTGCACTCGGGTGAAGACCAACAGTACCGATGAATGGCTGCAAGCCATTCGCATGCACTTGGCCGATCCGGATGCCAGCTACCGCATGGGCGATGAGCTGCGCGAAACCGTGCTGCGCGATTACATGCTGCGAGGGGATAACTTGCAGTACTGGGAAAATGGCTGGCTGGCGGATTAGGTCGCCAACCTTTCAAAAGATCGCAGCCTGCGATCTTTTGATCTTGCTCTCTCGATCACCAACACATAGCCGCAAGAACCCTTGAAAAGATCGCCGCCTTCGGTGCCCCTCTGGCAATCCGAGCTGGCGCGTTTCCTGCAAGTCCCCCAAATATCGCCATAAAACGTGCATTTACGTCGCCGCCGAAATAACCATGGCTGGCGTCCAACGTTTTATCCAGATGGCCCGCAAAAGCTTGATTTAGCTTGGCTGAGCCCTGTGAAGAACAAGAGGGGACACGATGAAGGCAGTTATTTTGGCAGGTGGCCTGGGCACCCGGATCAGCGAGGAGTCGCACCTCAAGCCCAAGCCGATGATCGAGATCGGCGGCAAGCCAATTCTCTGGCACATCATGAAGCAGTACTCCGCGCACGGAATCCACGATTTCGTGATCTGCCTTGGCTACAAGGGCTACGCGATCAAGGACTTCTTCGCCAACTACTTCCTGCACACCTCTGACGTCACCTTCGACATGCGCAACAACCGCATGGACGTTCACCAGAACTATAGCGATCCGTGGCGCGTGACCCTGATCGACACCGGTGAGGGGACCATGACCGGCGGGCGTTTACGGCGTGCCAGTCGTTATCTGGAAAACGAAGAAGCCTTCTGTTTTACCTATGGCGACGGCGTATCCGATCTGAATATCGGAGCCCTGGTGGATTTCCACCTGTCTCACGGCAAGCTGGCAACGGTCACTGCCGTGCAACCACCAGGTCGCTACGGCGCACTGGATCGCGAGGGTGACCGGGTACTGGGTTTTACCGAAAAACCTCGCGGTGATGGTGGCTGGATCAATGGCGGTTTCTTCGTATTGTCGCCCAAGGTGCTACCCCTTATCGAAGGCGATGAGACTTCGTGGGAATCCGGACCGCTCGATGGCCTCGCCGCACGGGGTGAATTGATGGCCTATCAGCACGACGGCTTCTGGCAGCCGATGGATACCCTGCGGGACAAGAATCATCTCGAGCAGTTGTGGCAGCGCGGGGAGGCCCCATGGAAGCAATGGGACTGAGCCCGGAGTTCTGGCGCGGCAAGCGCGTTCTGCTGACCGGCCACACCGGTTTCAAAGGCAGTTGGCTGACGTTGTGGCTGCAAAGCCTGGGTGCCGAGGTCAGCGGTTTTGCCCTTGATCCTTCGACTGAACCGAGCCTGTTCGAACTGGCTCGCGTCGCTGAAGGTATCAATGATCTGCGCGGCGATTTGCGCGATCTGGGGGCCTTGCTCGAATTGATTGCCGACGTCCAGCCGGAAATTGTCCTGCACCTGGCGGCACAGCCGCTGGTGCGGGAGGGTTATCGCGACCCGCTAGGGACTTACTCGAGCAACGTCATGGGCACCCTCAATCTGCTCGAAGCGATCCGGCAGATCGGTGGCGTGCGGGCCTGTGTACTGGTAACCACCGACAAGGTGTACGCCAATCAGGAATGGCTGTGGCCATACCGCGAGAACGAAGCCCTTGGCGGTCATGATCCTTACAGCAGCAGCAAGGCCTGTTGCGAATTGTTGGCGCAGTCTTACGCCGCCTCTTTTTTTCCGGCCGAGCGTTATGCCGAGCACGGTCTGGCCCTGGCCACGGCGCGGGCAGGCAATGTGCTGGGTGGCGGCGACTTTGCCCCGGAGCGCTTGATTCCTGATGTGCTCAAGGCCTGGTCCGTCGAAACACCCGTGACCTTGCGTAATCCACAGGCCGTTCGCCCCTGGCAGCACGCTCTGGAACCCTTGGCCGGTTATCTGCAACTGGCGGCCAGTCTCTACCAGCAAGGCCCAACGTTCGCAGGGGCATGGAACTTCGGTCCGAGCGAAGCCGACATGTGCAGCGTTGGCGAGGTGGTCGAGATGCTCGCCAGGCGCTGGCCGCACGCACCGGGTTTGCGCATCGAACCGAGTGATCTGCATGAGGCCGGCCTGTTGCGCCTGGACAGCAGTCGCGCTCGTCAACTGCTGGCATGGCAGCCGCGCTGGTCCTTGCAACAGTGCTTGGCGCAGACACTGGATTGGCATCTGGCCTGGAAGAACGGAGAGGACATGCGCGCGGTGACCCTTGGCCAGTTGAACCTGTACCGAGGCGCGTTGTGAGCGAATTTCTGTTGAAGGAGTTACCCGTGGCCGGCCTGTTCAGCGTCCAGCACAAACGCTACCAGGATCAGCGTGGGCACTTCGCCCGGCTGTTTTGCGAAGGCAGCTTGAATGCGTTCGGCCAGGCATTTCATATCCGCCAGATCAACCATTCCTGCACCCACGAGCGTGGCAGTGTGCGGGGTCTGCATTACCAGACTGCTTCGCTGCCGGAAGCCAAGCTCATTACCTGCCTGCGCGGTGAAGTCTGGGATGTAGCGGTGGATTTTCGCCCCGACTCGCCGACCTACCTGCAATGGCATGCCGAGCACCTGCGTGCCGGCGATGGCCGCAGCCTGCTGATTCCAGCTGGATTCGCCCATGGCTTTCAGGCTTTGAGTGATGACGCTGAACTGCTTTACCTGCATAGCGCCGACTATGCGCCGGAACATGAAGCCGGGCTGTCGGTGAATGATCCACGGCTGGCGATTGCCTGGCCGTTGCCTGTCAATAATCTGTCGCTCAGGGATGCCGGTCATCCCTGGCTCGATAGCCGGTTCGCTGGAGTGCGTCTATGAACTGCCGCGGTTGTGGCACCCCTTTGGTCCTGCCCCTGATCGATCTGGGCACCTCGCCGCCGTCCAACGCTTATCTGCGGGTTGATCAACTCGAGCAGCCCGAGCAGTGGGTACCGCTCAAAGTGGCGGTCTGCCAGGAATGCTGGCTGGTACAAACCGAAGACTACACCAGCGCCGACAGTCTGTTCGACGCCGACTACGCCTATTTCAGTTCCTTCTCCAGCACCTGGCTGGCCCATGCCGAGCGTTATGTGGCCGAGATGGTCGAGCGTTTTGGCCTGAACGGGCAGAGCCGAGTGGTGGAAATCGCCGCCAACGACGGTTACTTGTTGCAGTACGTCGCCAAGCTCGGCATTGCCTGCCTGGGTGTCGAACCGACCCGCGGCACCGCGCAAGCTGCGCGGGAGAAGGGACTGGAAATTCGCGAGCTGTTCTTCGGTCGTGAAACCGCGTTGCAGTTGCGCAGCGACGGCTGGGCAGCAGATCTGATGACGGCCAACAATGTGCTGGCCCACGTCCCGGACATCAATGATTTTCTCTGCGGTTTCGCCACCTTGCTCAAGTCCACGGGCGTGGCGACGTTCGAGTTCCCACAGCTGCTGACACTGATGGCCGGACAGCAGTTCGACACGCTGTATCACGAGCACTACTCCTACCTGTCGCTGACAGCGGTGCAGCGTCTGTGCGAGCGCAATGGTCTGGAAGTCTTCGACGTGAGCGAGTTGCCGACCCACGGCGGTTCGCTGCGGGTCTTCGTCCAGCGCGCCGATGGTCAGCGCCGTGACATACAACCGGCGGTACAGCAGCAGTTGCAGGCCGAACTGGCTGCGGGCGTGAAAACCCTCGAGTACTACGCAACCCTGGCCCCGGCCGCCGAACGTATCAAGCATGAATTGCTGCGTTTCCTGTTACAGGCCAAGGCCAACGGCAAGCAAGTGGTCGGCTACGGTGCTGCGGCCAAAGGCAACACCTTGCTCAACTACGCCGGGATCAAGCCTGACCTGCTGGCCTGGGTGGCCGATGCCAGCCCGCACAAACAGGGCAAGTTTTTGCCGGGGAGTCGTATCCCGGTGGTTTCCTCTGATCGTATTGAAATCGAGAAACCGGACTACGTCCTGGTATTGCCCTGGAATCTGCTGGATGAAATCACTGCGCAGTACGCTCAGGTCAAGAGTTGGGGCGGGAGTTTTGTCGTGGCCATTCCAGAGTTGAGCGTTCGATGAGCAGAATTCATTACACCAAACCGAGTGTCGGCGAGCTGGAAGCGTCCTATGCGCTGGATGCCGTGCAGAACGGCTGGGGCGAGCGTTGCTATGAATACCTCACGCGCTTCGAAAAAGCCTTCGCCCAGCACATGGGCGTGTCTTACGCGATCGCCACTTCAAGCTGCACAGGCGCCTTGCACATGGGCATGGCAGCGCTGGATATCGGCGCTGGCGATGAGGTGATTCTGGCCAACACCAACTGGATCGCCTCGGCTGCGCCCATTACCTACCTGGGCGCGACGCCGGTGTTTGTCGACGTATTACCCGACAGCTGGTGTCTGGACCCGGAACAGGTCAAACAGGCCATCACCCCTCGTACCAAAGCCATTCTGGCCGTGCATATCTACGGCAACCTGTGTGCCATGGACGAGTTGCTCGAGATCGGCCGCGAGTACGGTATCCCGGTGATCGAGGACGCCGCTGAAGCCATAGGTTCGCAATGGCGCGGTAAACCTGCCGGTTCGCTGGGTGCGTTCGGTGCATTTTCGTTCCACGGCACCAAGACCATGACCACGGGCGAGGGCGGTATTTTTGTCACCTCGGACAAGGCCTTGTACGAGCGTGTCCTGACCTTGTCCAACCACGGTCGGGTTGCCGGTAGTACGCGCCAGTTCTGGCCGGATTTCATCGGTTTCAAGTACAAGATGAGCAACCTCCAGGCGGCAGTCGGCTGTGCCCAGATCGAGCGGGTCGACGAGCTGATCGAGCGCAAGCGGGCGATTTTCGCCAATTACGCCCGTGCCCTGAGCGGGCTTGCTGGTGTTTCGATGAATCCTGAACCTGCGCATTCGCAGAACGGTTACTGGATGCCCACTGTGGTGTTCGACGCCGCCACGGGGATCACTCGGGAAGAACTGATCGGCGCATTTCAAGCAGCAAATATCGATGCACGGGTGTTCTTCTGGCCGTTGTCGTCATTGCCGATGTTTTGCGATAGGCCGGTGGTGACGCCAGTCGCGTACTCGTTGCCTGGACGGGCCATCAATCTACCGAGTTACCACGATATGACCGATGCTGATCAGCAGCGGGTGATCGATGTCGTTCGAAGCGTGCTCATGCATAGGGGGCAATTATGAAGATCTACCTGCTGGGCGCGGCAAACCCCGAAGCGGTGCGCATGATGGGCGCGGTGCAACGCTCGGCGCCGAACATGGAATTTGCCTTTCTGGACAATGATCCGGCCAAACACGGCACTGTCTTTTATGGCGTTCCGGTCATCGGTGGCACGGATCGCGTGGCTGACTTGCAAGGCCCGGACACATACTTCGTCAATTTGATTACTCGCGACACCCAGACCCGCTATGAGACGACTTGCCAGATCGTCGAGGCCGGGGGAGAACTGGGCAATTTTGTGCACCCGGGTATCGACCTGACGATGACCCGCATGGGCGTAGGCAACTATCTCCAGGAAGGTGTGATTATCCAGGCCGAAGTCTCCCTGGGAGACAACAGCAGTATCAGTTACGGGAGTCTGATCGGTCATGAAGGCCGGATCGGTAACTCTGTGTTCATGGCCCCGGGCGTGGCCATTGCAGGATGTGTCGAGGTCGGTGATGGTGCTTTTATCGGCACCAACGCGACCATTCTTCCGCGTTTGCGTATTGGTCGTTGGGCCACGGTGGGGGCCGGAGCTGTGGTCACTAAAGATGTCCCCGACTACGCCGTGGTCGTGGGTAATCCCGCCAGAATTATCAAGACTCAGGCTGTTTCCTATTTAGATGGTCGGGTTTTTAAATAAAACAAAGCCCTCGTATCGGAGCGTTTGTATGAATCCTCATGAGCAGTTTCGTGAAGAAGTAAGCCAAAACATCGAAGGCTTGCAGCAGGACAAAGAACTTCAAACCAATTCGCTGGACTGGGTCGGTGTCACGGCAAAGCATAAGTACACCTACAACTTCAGCTGGATGGGCCGCCCGATCATCCAGTTTCCTCAGGACATGGTTGCCATGCAGGAAATCATCTGGGACCTGCGCCCGGATGTGATTGTCGAAACCGGCATTGCCCATGGCGGTTCTCTGGTGTTTTACGCATCGATGCTTGAGCTGATCGGGCATGGCGAGGTGCTGGGTATCGATATCGATATTCGTCAGCACAACAGAGAAGCCATCGAGGCTCACCCAATGAGCAATCGGATTCGGATGATCCAGGGTTCGAGCATCGACCCGGCGATCGTTGAGCAAGTTCGCGCGCGGGTTACCGGTAAAAAAGTGCTGGTGGTACTCGACTCCAATCATACCCACGAACACGTTCTCGAAGAGCTGCGCCTCTATGCGCCGCTGGTGTCGGTCGGCAATTACTGCGTGGTGATGGATACCGTGGTCGAGGACATGCCCGAAGATGCCTTCCCGGATCGTCCATGGGGCAAGGGCGATAACCCGAAAACTGCTGTATGGGCTTTTCTGGAAGAGAATCGTGACTTCGAGATCGATTCGCGGATTCACAGCAAGCTGCTGATCACCGTCGCACCGGACGGGTATCTGCGTCGCGTGCGTTAAGTAACACCATCATCAAGCGTCTATCGGGCGATTCGCCGGCTGTGGGGAAAGGTTATGCAAGGCAATTACGGTTCTGAACACGCGTTACCACTGAGCGAGCTGTTGACTGTGGTGTTGATAACCCACAACCGTCCGGCTTTTTTGCGCAGAGCAGTGCAGTTTTACAGCGTCTTGTCTTGCAGGATCCTGATACTGGATTCCTCCACTCAAGCGGCGCAAGGCATAGGCGAACATCTACCGACGGTTGACTATCACCATCTGCCACAGTTTGGTTACTGGGGAATTCAGGCCAAGCTGGCTTTTGGCGTGAAACAGGTGAGCACGCCCTATATGGTATTTGCCGCCGACGATGATTTTCTTGTGCATACCGCGCTGAGTGACTCGGTGGCGTTTCTGGAGGCGAATCAGGACTACGGCATGTGCCACGGCTATTGTCTGATGTACCTGGCCCTGGCCAATAGCGTGAGCTATTACCGACGCGACAAGAAAGTCTGTGAAGACTATTCGTCCGACCGCGGCCAGGATCGCGTGCTTGACTATATGAGCCAGTACATCCCGCCGTTTTATGCCGTACAACGCACAGCGCTGATACGCGACTGGTACGCAGCAATGCCGGAAGGCACCATCTTCCAGTGGCAGGAAATTGGCCATGTCTACTACATGCTGGCCCGGGCCAAGGCGCGGATCTTACCGATTCCCTATGTGGTGCGTGAGATCAACTACAACTACTCGGATCACAACACCGAGGTCTTGCACTCGCTGACCTTTACCGATTCCAAAACGGTGGCTGAGCGTGAAGCTTTTGCCGTGTTTCTGGCGTCACTGCCTACGGGCATCACCGAGCTTGACCCTGAGCAGACCAAGCAGCTGGCGCTGGAAAGCTTCGAGGCGATGACCGACAGCCTGCGCACGGGGCGGGCGCTGACCGCCGAGTTGATTTTCGACTCCACCTGGACACCTGCGCTGTTGGGGCCGGAGCGACGTTTCGGGCCAAAGCAATACGTCGAAATGCCGTTCTATAATCAGGTGTTTTTCGACCAGTTGACCCACTTCGAGTTTCTTCTTCACGCTATGCCGGCTGGCCGTGTACAGCTACAGACACTGGAAGGTGTGTGGGCCCGGCAAGATAACCTGTTGCGCCCGCGCAACAACGATAACGTTGAAAGTATTGTCGACCGCCTGTGGCAGGCTCAGGAGTGCAATATGTTCAACCGCCAGGTGGTCAACCGCCTGGTACAACAAATGGAAACGCTGGGCGAGGATGACGATGCCACGCGGATGTCCGCCTGGGCCGAGCGTCTGGAGGCGGTGTCCCCCCAAGGTAACCATCAAGCATTCGAAAGCATGCGCTCCGGCCGCCTGCTCAAATGGCTGGAAGCACGCCGCCCGAATGTCGAGGAGACCGAGGCGATTGCCCTGCATCTGGCTGCCCATGATCGAGGTCCGCAATTCGGCATCCTGTTGCTGGATCTGGACAACGATGTCGCCAAGCTGCAAGTTACCCTCGACAGCTTGCTCGAAGGGCACTGCAAGAACTTCAAGATTGTGGTGTTCACCACGGGCGAACCGCAAGCGGCGACCAGCCCGCAGAACACCCTGCACTTTGTCCGGGTGACCCAGGGCAACCACGTCGACAAGCTGAACCAGATCGTCCGTCAATCGACCAGCGACTGGTTGCTGCTGGCTCGGACCGGGGACGAGTTCACTGCCGGTGGCTTATTGCGCGCCAGCCTGGAGTTGCTGTCCGCCCCTGGGTGCCGGGCAGTCGCGACCGACGAGCTTCAGCGTACGGTCAATGGCGCGCTGGAGGATGTGTTCCGTCCGGGTTTCAATCTCGATTTGCTGCAAAGCCTGCCGACCTTGATGGCGCGGCACTGGTTGATCCGTCGCGATGTCCTGGTCGAGGCGGGTGGTTACCAGGCGGACTTCAGCAAGGCACTGGAATTCGATTTGCTGCTGCGCATCATCGAGCAGGGCGGTCTGAGCTGGCTTGCCCATCTGGACGAACCGTTACTGATCGCCGAGGCGCCGACGCTGGAGGAAAATCCTCATGAGCGTCAAGCGTTGCTGCGTCATCTGGGCAATCGCGGCTACAAGGCGAAAATCACCTCGGCCTCGCCGGGCACGTATCAGATCGACTATCGCCATGCCGAGCGCCCGCTGGTGTCGATCATCGTGCTCTGCGAGGACAACCTGCCGGCGCTGCAGCGTTGCCTGGAGAGCGTCCGGCTGCGAACCCGCTACACCCATTACGAAGTGCTGATTGCCGACAACCATAGTCAATCGTCGGCAGTGACCTCCTGGCTCGATAGTCAGGAGCAGCAGGCTGGCAAGGTGCGCGTGATCAGGGCCGGGCAGCGCCTGAGTCACTCGGCGTTGTATAACGCCGCCAGTCAGCAGGCACAGGGTGAATACCTGGTGCTGCTGTCGGCCGAGAGTGAAGTGGTCAACCCGAACTGGATCGAGTCCTTGCTCAACCAGGCCCAGCGTCCGGAAGTCGGTGTGGTCGGGCCAAAGCTGATCGATCGCGAGGGCAAGGTCACTCAGGCCGGGCTCATTCTCGGGATGCACGGCGGCGTCGGTTCAGCCTTTGTCGGTGAGGCGAAAGATGCCGACAGCTACCTGAATCGATTGACGCTGGAGCAGAACTACTCCGCGGTGTCCGCGGCGTGCCTGATGGTCCGCAAAGAGCTCTACGACGCGTTGGGCGGCTTCGATGAAGCCGTCTTCGCCGATGCTTTGAGCGATGTCGATTTTTGCCTGAAAGCGGGCCAGGCGGGTTTCCTTACCGTCTGGACGCCGCAGGTACAGGTCGTTCATCCGGGCGCGTTGCCCGAGTCGCCAGACGCCCTTGAAGCCTTGCGCGATAAGTGGGCTGGAGCCTTCCAGGGCGATCAGGCCTACAACCAGAACCTGGCCCTGACCGGCAAGGGCTTTACTCTCGGTGATGTCTCCAGTGTGAACTGGATGCAGTTGCTCGCTTAAGCCTGGCAGACAGGTAAGGACTCACGGCATGTTCAACGGCAAATCGATTTTCATCTCTGGCGGCACTGGCTCGTTCGGACGCAACTTCATCCGCCGCTTGCTGGAACAATACCAGCCCAAGCGGGTGGTGGTGTTTTCCCGTGACGAGCTCAAGCAGTACGAGATGCAGCAGACGTTCAACGCACCCTGCATGCGCTATTTCCTGGGTGACGTGCGCGATGCCGAACGTTTGCGCCAGGCCATGCGCGGAATCGATTACGTGGTGCATGCCGCGGCCCTCAAGCAAGTGCCGGCGGCCGAGTACAACCCTACCGAATGCATCCGCACCAACGTCAATGGTGCGGAAAACATCATTGCCGCGGCCATCGACAATGGTGTGAAAAGGGTCATCGCCTTGTCCACCGACAAAGCGGCGAGCCCGATCAATCTGTATGGCGCGACCAAGCTGCTGTCGGACAAATTGTTCGTTGCGGCGAACAACATCGCTGGCGACCAGCAAACCCGCTTTGCCGTGGTGCGCTATGGCAACGTCGCCGGTTCCCGTGGTTCGGTGGTGCCGTTCTTCAGCAAGTTGATCGGCGAGGGCGCGCGCGAGCTGCCCATCACCGATGAGCGTATGACCCGTTTCTGGATCACCCTGGATCACGGCGTGCAGTTCGTTCTCGACAGCTTTGCACGGATGCACGGTGGTGAGGTTTTTGTACCGAAGATCCCGTCGATTCGTATTGTCGATCTGGCAAGGGGCATGGCCGTGCATCTGCCGCACAAAAACGTCGGTATTCGTCCGGGTGAAAAGCTCCATGAACTGATGGTACCCCTGGACGATGCGCGGATGACCCTGGAGTTCGTCGATCACTACACCATTCAGCCGTCGATTCGCTTTACCAGCGTCGACGTCGATTTTGCCGTGGATGGTCTGGGCGAGCAGGGTAAACCGGTGGGGGAAGACTTCGAATACCGCTCTGATACCAACCCGCAATTCCTCTCGGTGGGGCAGATTGCCGAGCTGCATGCCGAGCTGTCGGCATGATCCCCTACGGTCGGCAAAGCCTGGACCAGGCGGATATCGATGCGGTGGTTGCCGTGTTGCAGTCCGACTGGTTGACCCAGGGTCCGACCATCGAGCGTTTTGAACAGGCCATGGCTGAGCGTTGCGAGGCCGGTCATGGGGTGGCGGTGTGCAATGCCACTGCTGCCTTGCACATCGCCTGTCTGGCGGCTGGGCTGGGGCCGGGCGATCGACTCTGGACCACCCCCAATACCTTTCTGGCCTCGGCCAACTGCGGTCGTTACTGTGGCGCCGAAGTGGACTTCGTTGATATCGACCCACTCACCTGGAACCTCGATGCCAATGCGCTGGCGCTCAAGCTCGAAGCGGCAGAGCGCAACGGTACTCTGCCCAAAGTGCTGGTGGCGGTGGCCTTCTCCGGGCAGAGCTGTGACATGCAGGCCATCGGTAAACTGGCCGAACGCTATGGCTTCACGGTGATCGAAGATGCCTCCCACGCAGTCGGTGCTTCATATGCCGGGCGCCCGGTGGGATGTGGTGAGTTCGCGGCGATGACGGTGTTCAGTTTCCATCCGGTGAAAATCATCACCAGCGCCGAAGGCGGGATGGTGCTGACCAATCGCCCGGAGCTGGCTGAACGCTTGCAGCGTTTGCGCAGCCACGGCATGACCCGCGACCCCGGGCAAATGACTGAGCCGAGCCACGGTCCCTGGTATTACCAGCAGATCGAACTGGGTTTCAATTACCGAATCACCGACCTTCAGGCTGCACTGGGGTTGTCGCAACTGAACAAACTCGAGAGTTTTATCGCCCGGCGCCGTGAACTGGCCGCCCGTTATGAGCGGTTATTGGCGGACCTGCCGTTGAGCTTGCCCAGTGCTCAGCCCGGTGCGCAATCGGCCTGGCATTTGTACGTGGTGCGTTTGCAGCTCGATCGAATCAAATCCACTCATCGAGAAGTCTTCGAGGCGCTGCGGGCGGCGGGGATTGGCGTTAATCTGCACTATATTCCGCTGCACTTGCAGCCGTATTACCGTGAGCTGGGGTTCACCGAAGGCGATTTCCCTGAAGCCGAACGCTACTACACGCAAGCCATCAGCTTGCCGATGTTTGCGGCCTTGACCGATGGGCAACAGGACTACGTGGTCGAGCAGATGGGCCAACTGGTTAAGCAGGAGCTATAGCACCCTTGAGCGCAATCGCAATCATCCCCGCCCGTGGTGGCAGCAAACGCATTCCGCGCAAGAACCTCAAGCTGTTCGACGGCGAGCCGATGATTGCCCGTTCGATAGGTACCGCGCTGGACTCGGGTTTGTTCGAGCAGGTGGTGGTCAGCACCGATGACGAAGAAATTGCCGAGTTGGCCCGCGCCCGCGGGGCAACAGTGCCGTTCATGCGCCCAGCGGCGCTGGCGGATGACTTCACCGGGACCGCGGCGGTGATCGCCCATGCCTTGAATGCCCTGCATGAGCAGGGGCAGGAATTCGATTATGCCTGCTGCATCTATGCAACCGCGCCGTTGCTGCAAACCCGCTATTTGTATGAAAGCCTGGACGCGTTGGAGAGGTATCCGGAAAAATCCTTTGTCTTCTCTGTATGTGGTTTTGGATTCCCCATTCAACGGGCCTTGACCATCGATGCTCAAGGCGCGGTGGCTTCGCTCTACCCGGAATTTCGCGAGACCCGCTCCCAGGATTTGCCTGTCGCCTATCAGGATGCCGGGCAGTTTTACTGGGGCCGAACCGAGGCCTGGTTGCGCGGCGATGTGTTGTTCTCCGAAAAAAGCTTGCCAATCATTCTGCCCCGGCATCTGGTGCAGGACATCGACACCGAAGAGGACTGGACGCGGGCCGAGTACCTGTACGCCGCCTTGAAGGCCAGTGGAGAGCTTTCGTGAGAGTGCTGATTCGCGCCGATGCCTCGCTGCTGATAGGTAGCGGCCATGTGGCGCGCTGCCTGACCCTGGCCAAGGTGCTTGGCCAGTATGGCGCGCAGGTGGCGTTCGCCTGTCGCAGGCTGCCCGGCAACCGTTTGGAGCATCTGCAAGCACAGGGTTTCCAGACGTTCGCGCTACCTGATCAATACCCGCAAGAACATCCCGAGCTGGACATTGAGACGCTATTGCCCTGGCAAGCCGAAATTGCCGCGCTTCAGGACGCCCTGAAGTCCCAGGTCGGATTCGACTGGATCATCGCCGATCACTATGGCCTCGATCATCATTGGCAGACTGCCGCCCGACAGTGGGCGCCGCGAATCGCGGTGATCGACGATCTGGCCAATCGGCAACATGAGGCCGATCTGCTGCTCGATCAGAATCTGGCGGCGACCACGCACGGCTATGGGCCATTGATTGATGTTCGATGCCAACAATTGCTTGGCCCGCGTTTCGCCTTGTTACGCGATGAGTTTCGTCGCGAACCAGTTGTGATCAAAAGGCAGGCGCGTCGGGTGCTGGTGAATTTCGGCGGTTTTGATGCAGTGGGTGAGACCCATAAAGCCATGCAGGCGATGGCTGGTTTCACTGAACTGGAGGTCGATTTTGTTGCGGGCGTCGACCATCCGGCCTGGGCACAGATGCAAATTTTGGCTGCTAGTCACCCCAATTGGCGCCTGCACAGCTATGTCAGCGATTTTGCCCGATTGATGACCGAGGCCGATCTGTTTGTCGGCGCGGGCGGCGGCACCAGTTGGGAGCGCGCGGCCCTCGGTCTGCCGACGATCTGCATCGCCGTGGCTGACAATCAGCAATTGAATGGCGAACGCCTGGCAACCGCCGGGGGCCACGTGTATTTGGGAGCCAGAGAACAGGTCAGTGTGGAGCAGCTGCGCCAGGCCATCGAGTTTTTGGCCGGCAATTATGGCTTGCGGCAAAGTCTGGCGCAGCGGTCCCGACAGCTGGTCGATGGATTGGGCGCGCAGCGCGTGGCAGTCGCGTTGTCGGGTGCTGCTTTGCAGTTGCGCCAGGCGACGATTGACGATGCACGACTGCTGTTTGATGGACGCAATGCCGAGTCGGTTCGTCGTTGGGCTCTGCAGCCAGAAGCAATAAGCTGGGAAAACCATCTGGCCTGGCTCGCCGCCAGTCTGTGCAATCCACAGCGCTTGCTGTTGATCGCTTCGGTGGCTGACGGCCCGGTCGGGGTGCTGCGCTATGACCGCGACCAGGCTCAGGCCGAGGTATCGATTTATCTGTTCGAGGGGCGTTCGGGGTTGGGTTGGGGCAGGGCGTTACTGGCGCGAGGTGAAGCGTTTGTGGTTGCGCACTGGCCTGATATACGCCTCATTACGGCTCAAGTGCTTGCGGCCAATCACGGGTCGTCGAGTTTGTTTCGCCGCGCCGGCTACCAGCAGAATGCCTGCGAGTTCAGGCGGGTCTTAAAGGATCATCCACATGACTAGTTTCAAGATTGGCTCGCGCTCGATCGGTGCCGATGCGCCGCCGTTTATCATCGCCGAGATGAGCGGCAACCATAACCAGTCGCTGGAACTTGCGCTGCAAATCGTTGAGGCGGCGGCCAAGGCCGGTGCCCATGCCTTGAAGTTGCAAACCTACACCGCCGATACCATGACCCTGGACCTGGCTCACGACGAGTTCTTCATCAAGGATCCCGATAGCCTCTGGGCAGGTTCTTCGCTGTATGCGCTGTACGAAAAAGCCCATACGCCATGGGAATGGCACGCGCCGATTTTTGCCCGGGCCAAAGAGCTGGGCATGCTGGCGTTTTCGACGCCCTTCGATGAGACCGCGGTGGACTTCCTCGAAAGCCTGGACGTTCCGGCGTACAAAATCGCCAGTTTCGAAAACACCGATTTGCCGTTGATTCGCCGGGTCGCCGCCACCGGAAAACCATTGATTATCTCCACCGGCATGGCCAGCATCGCCGAACTGGACGAGACCGTCCGCGCCGCCCGAGCTGCCGGCTGCAAGGATCTGGTGTTGCTCAAGTGCACCAGCACCTACCCGGCCTCCCCGGAAAACAGCAATGTACGCACCATCCCCCACCTGCGGGAGCTGTTCGGTTGTGAGGTCGGGCTGTCCGATCACTCCATGGGCGTCGGCGTTTCAGTGGCGGCGGTAGCGCTCGGAGCTACGGTGGTGGAAAAACACTTCACCCTGGATCGTAGCGCTGGCGGTGTGGATGCGAGTTTTTCCCTGGAGCCGGCCGAGTTGGCCAGCCTGGTCATCGAAACCGAACGTGCCTGGCAGGCCTTGGGGCAGGTGCGTTATGGCGTTACCGAGGCTGAGCGCAAGTCGCTGGTTTATCGCCGTTCACTCTATGTGACGCGGGATATGGCGGCCGGCGAGGTCTTCAATGGTGATAACGTCCGGGCGGTCCGTCCGGGGCTTGGACTGGCCCCCAAGCACCTCGATGCCGTCCTCGGTCGACCCGCCCGACAGGCTCTGATGCGTGGTACACCACTGGATTGGGCGTTCGTCCTATAGCAGCTTGTGTGGCTGATTCGGCAAAATAGCGTGACCTGTGAGTCATAACGCGCATCTTCACTGTATTGTATTTATCGGGAAGGTGGCGCCTGGCCTCTGATTTGGCTCAGTGATAGCCTTTTACTCTTCCCGCTGTCGCCTTCCTGGGGTGACGTAAAATTTCTGTTTGTCGGCGCCCCCTCGATTCCTGCGAGCGGTGGTATTGGGCTGTTTATTATTGGGAAGCCGTAATGATTGGCATAAAAAGCATTGCGAGCTACGTTCCTGTAGCCGGCGTAGACAATTACGCACAGGGTGCAAAATTCGAAAAGGATGAAGAGTTCATCCTGGGGAAAATCGGTTCCGCTTTTCTGCCACGCAAAGACGCTGGACAAGAAACCTCGGACCTGTGCGTCGAAGCAGTCAATGCCTTGTTCGCCAACAATCCCGAGCTCAAGCGCGAATCCATTGACGTACTGATCGTCGTCACCCAGAACGGAGATGAAGAAGGGCTGCCGCACACCTCGGCCATCGTTCAGGACAAGCTGGGTCTGCCGACCACCGTGGCCGCTTTCGATATCTCTCTGGGTTGCTCGGGTTATGTCTATGGCATCTACGCGATCAAAGGCTTCATGGAAGCCGCGGGTCTGAAGAACGGCCTGCTGGTGACCGCTGATCCGTATTCAAAAATCGTCGACCCGGAAGATCGCAACACCACCATGCTCTTCGGTGATGCTGCAACGGCCACCTGGATGGGCGAAGACGCGCCGTGGCAACTGGGCAAAGCCAAGTTCGGCACTGACGGCTCTGGTGCACCGCACCTGAAAGTCACTGATGGCGTGTTCTACATGAATGGTCGCCAGGTGTTCAACTTTGCCCTGTTGAAGGTTCCGGCGCACTTGCACGAGCTGCTCAACGATTCCGGCCTGCAGGCTAGTGATATCGATGCATTCTGTATTCACCAGGGCAGTGCGGCCATCGTCGATGCCGTGGCGCGACGCTTTGAGGGCGAGCCCGAGAAGTTCATCAAGGACATGGTCGAGACCGGGAATACCGTGTCCTCGAGCATTCCGCTGCTGCTTGAGAAACATGTGCTCGATTCGACCTGGAAACGCGTCGCAATCAGCGGTTTTGGCGTAGGTCTGTCCTGGGGTTCGGCTATTCTTCAGCGGTCTTGATGGGCAAAACAGAGGCACAAGAAATAGCGCTCAAGGTGTAACCTTGGGCGCTATTTTTTTGCATGTAACCAAGAGCGAGGCAGCATGAGCGAGAGTTTCCAGCGCAATGCCGAGGTGATACAGGCTCGCTGGCCAGTGCTGCTTGCGCGGCTGATGGCCGAAGACAGCACCGCGTTGCAATTCGAACTGGTGGAAGGCTTGGGCTCGACCCTGAGTATTGCCGGTATTCAGCTCACCAGTCGCCATGACCGCACTCGTGAAGCCCGCCTTCAGGCCGGCAGCTTGCCGTCAGCTGCGGTGTTGCATGTTTACGGTACCTGCCTCGGAGATCTGCAGCAAGTGCTGCTGGAACGGTCTGATCTTCAGCGTTTGAACGTTCATATCCTCAATGGCGCGCTGTTCGTGCTGGTGCTGCAACACCTCGATCAGCAGCAATGGCTCGCTGATCCGCGAGTTGAGTTGGTGTATGCCGGTGATTTGCCGGAAATCCAGTTGCCGTTTTTCGCGCTACCCGCCGAGCTTGTGCTGGCGGATGATTTCAATGCCAGAATTCGCGATCGATTGGTCAGCGAAGTGCACTTGAGTTTCAACAATCGCGAATTCGACCCGCAGTCCCCACAGATCATCCAGCGGTTGCAGGAGAGTCTTGAGCTATTGCGCACGGATCGGGATGTCGCCGAGCTATTCTCCACAGGCGCGGGCCAGGAAATCTATGTGATTGCTACCGGGCCAAGCCTGGTAGAGCATTTCGATAAGCTCAAGGCGCTGCGCGAGCAGGCGCTACGACCGATGTTTATCTGCGTCGATACGGCCTATAAGCCTTTGCGCGAGCATGGCATCAAGCCGGATCTGGTGGTCAGCATCGATCAGAAAATCAGCACGCGGCATTTACCGCCCGAGAACTCCGACGACATCACTTTGGTATATCTGCCCCTGAGCGATCCGCTGGTGTTGAGGGCCTGGAAGGGCGCGCGCTATGTGGGGTACTCCGCCAGCCCGGTCTATGCCAAGGTCCGCCAGCAGATTAGCAGGGCCGAGCTCTATGTCGGTGGTAGCGTGATCCATCCGGCGGTGGATCTGGCGGTGAAGATGGGAGCAACCCGAATCACCTTGTTCGGTGCCGACTTCGCTTTCCCGATGGACAAGACCCACGCCGGATGGAATGACGGTGACCTGGGGCCTGCTGTCAGCATCGCCAAGCACTGGGTGCTCGATGGCCATGGGCAGCGGGTAAAGACCCAGTTGAATTTTCGCAGCTACCTGTGTGAGCTGGAGCGTTACATCGCCGGGCATCCACAGGTGCGCTTTTTCAACAGCAGTCGGGCTGGGGCAATGATTGCCGGCACAAGGTTCAATCGGGAGTTCGTGCAATGAGCCGGTTGGCGCAGTGTGTCATCGAGTGTCGGCGGTGCGCCGGGCTGTTTCGTCTCGGACGTGATGTCGAGGCGGCGTTAGCCATGGTTGATGTCTTCGATGAGGCGCAGGGTTTGATTCAACGATCCCCCGCAGATACCCAACAGCAATGGACGCGCTTGCTGACCCTGATGCTGGCCTGTCAGGAAGCACAGGACTGGCTGGGGCTTGCCGACTCGATGGAGTATGAATTGATCGACTTGCTGGAAACCAGCCAGACTGACTTCTGAACACCCGCTTCTGAAAAAGCCCGTGCCGGTAAAAGCGATTGGCTGACTACTTATTGCCGGCAGTTCCCTGACGTCATTTTTTCCTCGTTAACCCTGCGCCAGGCCTTTGTTTTCTGGGGGGTGGCAGTGTGATAGCAATTTTTTAAAAAAAAGCCCTCAAGCAACCTGCGATTGCGACGATAACTATTACGAAGGTTCTCTAGGCCACACCCGGCGGTTGCCAGGGCCGGAAGCCGCAGTACCCAACCAACGAGGATTTCGTCATGGCTTTAACCGTAAATACCAACGTTACGTCGCTGTCGGTTCAGAAAAACCTGAACAAATCCACCGACGCTCTGTCGACTTCCATGACTCGTCTGTCTTCCGGCCTGAAAATCAACAGCGCTAAAGACGACGCTGCCGGCCTGCAGATCGCTAACCGCATGACCAGCCAGATCCGTGGTCAGACCGTCGCGGCAAAAAACGCCAACGACGGTATCTCCATGGCTCAGACCGCTGAAGGCGCTCTGCAAGAGTCCACCAACATTCTGCAGCGTATGCGTGAACTGGCTGTTCAGTCGCGAAACGACACCAATGGCACTGCTGACCGTACCGCTCTGAACGCAGAGTTCGGGCAGATGTCCGACGAACTGACGCGTATCGCCAACTCCACCCAGGTGAACGGCAAGAACCTGCTGGACGGCACTGCCGGTACCATGAGTCTGCAAGTAGGCTCGAACACTGGTTCGTCTAACCGCATTGACCTGGTTCTGAGCAGCAGATTCGATGCCGCTCAACTGTCCGTAGCCAGCGGTAGTGTTTCGATCACCGGTACCAGCGCCACTGCCAGTGTCAACATCGATAACGCAATCACTGCAATCGATGCTGCTATGGACACCATCAACAAGACTCGTGCAGCGTTGGGTGCTTCGCAAAACCGTCTGACCAGCACTATCTCCAACTTGCAGAACATCACTGAAAACGTGACTGCTGCTCAAGGCCGTATCCAGGACACTGACTTCGCAGCTGAAACAGCTAACCTGACCAAACAGCAAACTCTGCAACAAGCTTCCACCGCTGTTCTGGCGCAAGCCAACCAGCTGCCTTCCGCTGTACTGAAACTGCTTCAGTAATATCGGATTGAGTTTTGGCGGGGGAGTGCGCTTGTCGTGCTCTCTCGCTTTTTACGTTAAGAGGTGATGGATATGGACATGAGCGTAAAGCTGAACTTGTCTTACCCTGCCGCGAAGCCGGCGAGTAACACTGCCGACAAGCCGGCTGAAGCGCCTCGGGTCGAAAACGCGAAAGTGGTGGCCGAAAGTAAAGACTCGGATCCTGACGAGCTGAGAATCGCCGTACAGGAAATCGAAAAATTCGTGCAGTCGGTCAAGCGCAACCTGGAATTTTCGATTGATGAAACGTCGGGCAAGGTGGTGGTCAAGGTCATTGCCAGCGAGTCCGGCGCAGTTATACGACAGATTCCTTCCGCAGAAGCCATCAAACTGGCGGATAGCCTGCACAATGCAAGCAGCGTGTTGTTCGACGCCAACGTCTGACAATTGGCATGAATAGTGTTTGTACGTTATTCAGTTACGGCTAGTGGTCAATAGACCGGCGACAGACTGATAGGGAGATGCACATGGCAAGTCCAATTTTACCGGGTTCGGGTCTGGGCTCCGGCCTTGATATCGGGGCGATCGTTACGGCGTTAGTCGGCGCTGACAAGTCGGCCAAGCAAACCCAGATCAGCAATCAGACCAGCCTCAATACCTCGAAGATTTCCGGTATCGGTTCGTTGAAAAGTGCCCTGGCTGCCTATCAGGCCGCCATGACCAAGCTCAACAGCAAGACCAGCCCGGCCTTCTCGGGTTTCGCCGCCACCTCGTCTACGCCCGCAACCCTGACCGCGACCTCCGATAACACAGCGGTGAACGGTAGCTACAGCATTGACGTAGGGAACCTGGCCACCAGCTCGAAGATTGCCAGTGCTTCGTTTGCCGGGGGTGCCAGCAGTGCCATTCCGACTGGTGCCTTGAAAATCAGTCAAAATGGCACTGATTACAACGTCGCTATTCCAACTGGCGCCACCTTGCAGTCGACCCGTGACGCGATCAACAGCACCCTGCAGACCCAAGGCATCACCGCTAACATCGTCACCGACAGCAGCGGCTCGCGGCTGGTTATCGGTTCGACGGCCACCGGTGCCGGTTCCGATCTCAAGACCAGCGGTATCGCCGGTCTGATAATCGATGGCACGGTCGATATGGGCGCTACTCCCGGTCCCACAAGCTCTGGAAATATCGGTGGTATTGCCAAGGATGCAAAACTCACGATCGACGGCCTGGCCGTCACCAGCAAGAGCAATACGGTCACCCAGGCGATCGGCGGGATCAGCATGACGCTGTTGGCGGAAGGTAAATCGACCGTTACGGTTGCGACCAATACGGATGGTCTGAAGACCTCCCTGCAGTCGTTTATCGATGCTTACAACACCCTGACGCAGACCATAAACTCCTTGAGCAAGGCCAGTCTGGACACTGATGGCAAGCCCACCATCGCGGCGGCAATGACCGGCGATGCCTTGCCGCGCTCGTTGATTGCCGCCGTGCGCAATGAGCTGGTCGCGCTTGGGGCGGGCGGTGATTTATCGGTGTTGTCGCAGTTAGGGATTCAGACTTCCCAGAAGGACGGCACGCTGTCCCTTGATTCTACCAAGTTCACCAAGGCGATGAACGAGAAGGGTTTGGGTAGCGAAGTCCAGACCTTGTTCAGCGGCACTACCAGCACCAACGGCCTGCTGGCGCGCATGGGAGCGGCAATCAAGCCCTACGTGCAGACTGGCGGCATCCTCGATCAGCGTACCAACCACTTGAGCAAGCAAAAAAGCGAACTGACCACTCAGCAGGCGGCGCTGGACCTTCGGGTTGCCAATCTGACAGCTTCCCTGACCGCCAAGTACAACGCCATGGACCTGTTGGTCGGGCAAATGAAGGCAACGGCGAGTAGCATAACCTCCTTCTTTGCCTCGTTGAATGCGCAGAAGGCCAGCAATTAATCATGAGTGATTGACAAAAAACCGGCTGCGTTTTTTGCGCGCCGGTTTTTTGCCTTTCGATTTTAAAGTTTCTTGACTCGTGAACGATACATTAAGTATGCGAGTCATTGAGTGATGATGAGGTAGAACATGAATCCGATGCTAGCCCTTCGGCAATATCAGAAGATTGGAGCGCAAGCCCAAACCTCCGAAGCCAGTCCACACCGTTTGGTACAGATGCTGATGGAAGGCGGGCTGGACCGTATTGCCCAGGCTCGGGGAGCCATGGAGCGCAAGGATATTCCCGGCAAGGGCGAGTTGATCAGCAAGGCCATCGGGATTATCGGTGGGCTGCGTGAAGGTCTCGATCTGGAGGCGTCGCTCGAATCTCTGGGGAGCCTGGACAATCTGTACGTCTACATGATCAAGCGTCTGGCCGAGGCCAACGTCAAGACCGATCCGAAGATTCTCGACGAAGTCGCCGATTTGCTTCGCACGGTTAAAGAAGGCTGGGACGCCATCGCTGTGCCAGGTCCGCAGTTCTAAGGAGATCATCATGAGTCTTGTATTGCAGCGTATCGAGCAAGCCCGTGAAGCCCTGGTCGATGCCTTGGCCGAGCGCAACTGGGAAGCTATCGGTCGATTGGACCTGGCTTGCCGTTCCTGCATTGAAGACGTTATGAGCGAGGTTCCGGCAGATGAAGCGGCTTTGCGGGAAAATCTGCAGGAGTTGCTCGGGGTTTACCGGCAATTGCTGGAAACAGCGATGGGCGAACGCCAGAGCATAGTCGACGAGATGTCTCAGATCCAGCAAGCTAAGAGCGCGGCAAAGGTTTACCATCTGTTCGGCTGATCTGGCTCAGTTAATCCGAATATAGTGCGCCATAAATTTGACTGTGCACGTTTTTTTGACTTAACTAGTGCTGTTTCAAGATTTCAGACGTCTATCAGTAGAGAAAATGCTTGCAGACGTCTAGCTGCCCCCGTATTTCCGGGCATTGAGTTGACTAGGGAAGTTGCTATTGCATGTGGCGTGAAACCAGAATTCTGCTGATTGATGACGATAGCGTCCGTCGCCGCGACCTGGCGGTGATTTTAAATTTTCTTGGCGAAGAAAATTTACCCTGCGCAAGCCATGATTGGCAGCAGGCTGTCGGCTCTTTGTCATCCAGTCGTGAAGTGATTTGCGTCCTGATCGGGACCGTAAATGCTCCTGGCGCGGTTTTAGGCTTGCTTAAGACACTCGCAACCTGGGATGAGTTCCTTCCGGTTTTGTTAATGGGCGATATTTCGCTCACTGACTTGCCTGAAGACCAGCGTCGGCGGGTGCTTTCGACCCTGGAAATGCCGCCCAGCTACAGCAAACTCCTTGATTCCCTGCATCGCGCCCAGGTCTACCGCGAGATGTACGATCAGGCGCGCGAGCGCGGTCGGCATCGCGAACCCAATCTGTTTCGCAGCCTGGTCGGCACCAGCCGGGCGATCCAGCATGTGCGGCAGATGATGCAGCAAGTGGCCGATACCGATGCCAGTGTGCTGATCCTCGGCGAGTCCGGTACCGGCAAGGAAGTAGTCGCGCGCAACCTGCACTACCATTCCAAGCGGCGTGACGGGCCGTTTGTGCCGGTCAATTGCGGGGCGATTCCGGCCGAGCTGCTGGAAAGTGAATTGTTCGGTCACGAGAAGGGCGCCTTCACCGGGGCGATCACCAGTCGTGCCGGGCGTTTCGAACTGGCCAACGGCGGTACGCTGTTCCTCGACGAGATCGGCGACATGCCGTTGCCGATGCAGGTCAAGCTGTTGCGCGTCTTGCAGGAACGCACCTTTGAGCGCGTCGGCAGCAACAAGACCCAGAGTGTCGATGTGCGGATCATTGCCGCGACCCACAAGAACCTCGAGAGCATGATCGAGGTCGGCACGTTCCGCGAAGATCTGTATTACCGCCTGAACGTGTTCCCGATCGAAATGGCGCCGCTGCGCGAGCGCGTCGAAGATATTCCGTTGCTGATGAACGAGCTGATCTCACGCATGGAGCACGAGAAGCGCGGATCGATCCGCTTCAACTCGGCGGCGATCATGTCGCTGTGCCGTCACGGCTGGCCGGGCAACGTCCGTGAGTTGGCCAACCTGGTGGAACGCATGGCGATCATGCACCCGTACGGGGTGATCGGGGTGGTCGAGCTGCCGAAGAAATTCCGTTACGTGGATGATGAAGACGAGCAACTGGTCGACAGCCTGCGCAGCGACCTGGAGGAGCGGGTGGCCATCAACGGCCACGCCCCGAACTTCGCCGCTGGCGCGATGCTGCCGCCGGAAGGCCTGGACTTGAAAGACTACCTTGGTGGTCTGGAGCAGAACTTGATCCAGCAGGCGCTGGATGACGCCAATGGCATCGTGGCTCGGGCTGCCGAGCGCCTGCGGATTCGTCGCACCACCCTGGTGGAAAAGATGCGCAAGTACGGCATGAGCCGGCGTGAGGGTGATGAACAGGCGGAGGATTGACGCCTAATGTTCTGGCCCCGCACATTCCTCGTAGCAGCTGCCGAAGGCTGCGTTCGGCTGCGCAGCGGCCGTAAAATCGGGCTCTGTGGAGTTACAGGTTAACTGTGGTTGCATGATTTGCGACTGCTGCGCAGCCGAACGCAGGCTTCGCCAGCTGCTACGGACCGCGTCGTCGCCTTAACTGACGGCATTAGGCAGATGATTGACGCCTGTTTTTTTAATGCGCTGAAAATAAGTGCCCCGTCTCGACAATAACTGTTCGTCTTTGACGGCGTCTCTTGCCGTCATACTGCGTTGCCGCTCCTCGCCATAGCGGGCTATGACTCGTCACGGCGCCTTGTCTGACGACAAGAGCCACTCGCCAAAAACTGAACGTATTGCCGAGACGGGGCACCGGTTTTTTTTAGGCACGGGTATTGCTATAGCTCTCGCAACGTTGCGTTTAACTGACGCTCAGCCAAGCGAGTAAGCCCGATGCCTCAAGCCGCCCAGCTGTCTCCTGCCCCTCAAGCTTCGGGGCAATCGTCGTCCGTAGAGCAGGCAAGCCGGCCCGGACTTGAGCAGGCGTTTGCGCTGTTCAGCCAGATGTCGAGCCAGCTGACCGACTCCTACAGCATGCTCGAAGCACGCGTCACCGAGCTCAAGGGTGAGCTGGAGGTGGTCAGCGCCCAGCGCATGCAAGAGTTGGCCGAGAAAGAGCGCCTGGCCAACCGTCTGCAAAACCTCCTCGATCTATTGCCCGGTGGCGTCATCGTCATCGACGGGCAAGGCCGGGTCCGCGAAGCCAATCCAGCCGCCTCTGAATTGCTTGGCCTGCCGCTGGAGGGTGAACTCTGGCGCCAGGTCATCGGGCGCTGCTTCGCGCCCCGTGAAGACGACGGCCATGAAGTTTCCCTGGAAGATGGTCGACGCCTGTCGATTGCCACCCGTTCGCTGGATGCCGAACCGGGGCAGTTGGTGCTGCTCAACGACCTGACTGAAACCCGTCACCTGCAGGATCAGCTGGCCCGTCACGAGCGCCTGTCGTCCCTGGGGCGGATGGTCGCTTCTCTGGCGCATCAGATCCGCACCCCGTTGTCGGCGGCGTTGATTTACGCCAGTCACTTGACTGAGCAGGAGCTGCCGGTGGCCACCCAGCAACGCTTTGCCGGACGCTTGAAAGAGCGTTTGCACGAGCTGGAGCATCAGGTGCGCGACATGCTGGTATTTGCCCGTGGCGAATTGCCGCTGACCGATCGTATTACCCCAAAAGCCTTGATGCAGGCGCTGCAAGCTGCGGCGCAGACCCATGTCCAGGGCCTGCCGTTGCGCTGGCAGTGCGACGTGCATGCCGGCGAGTTGCTGTGCAATCGCGACACATTGGTCGGTGCCATGCTCAACCTGATTGAAAACGCGATCCAGGCCAGCGCCGGCGCGGTTCGTTTGAAGGTGCATCTGTATGCCCGGGAAAACACCTTGCGCCTGTGCGTGAGTGACAGCGGCAGTGGTATCGATAGCGCGATGCTGGCGAAATTGGGCGAGCCGTTTTTTACCACTAAAACTACCGGAACCGGCCTCGGACTGACCGTGGTCAAGGCGGTGGCACGGGCTCATCAGGGAGAATTGCGGTTGCGCTCGCGGCCGGGCCGCGGCACCTGTGCATGGGTGGTCTTGCCGCTGTTTTCGGCTGAGCACGAACACGCCCGGGGAATGGAGTGAAGGTCATGGCGGTCAAGGTTTTACTGGTGGAAGACGATCGTGCCCTGCGCGAGGCGCTGGCCGATACGCTGCTGCTGGCCGGGCACGAATACATTGCGGTCGGCTCGGCCGAGGAGGCGCTGGAGGCGGTTGCCGCGCAAGCGTTCAATCTGGTGATCAGTGATGTGAACATGCCGGGGATGGATGGGCATCAGTTGCTCGGCTTGCTGCGCGCGCGTCAACCGCCATTGCCGGTGTTGTTGATGACCGCCCATGGCGCGGTCGAGCGGGCAGTGGACGCCATGCGCCAGGGCGCGGTCGACTATCTGGTCAAACCGTTCGAGCCCAAGGCCTTGCTCGATCTGGTGGCACGCCATGCCCTGGGTTCCCTGGGCGTTGCCCGGGACGAAGGACCGGTGGCCTTCGAGCCGGCCAGCGCGCAGCTGCTCGAACTGGCGGCGCGGGTCGCGCGAAGTGATTCCACGGTGTTGATCTCCGGTGAGTCCGGCACCGGAAAGGAAGTGCTGGCGCGTTATATCCATCAGCACTCCCGTCGCGCCAGTCAGCCCTTTATCGCGATCAACTGCGCGGCGATTCCCGACAACATGCTCGAGGCCACTTTGTTCGGCCACGAGAAGGGTTCGTTCACCGGCGCCATTGCTGCCCAGGCCGGCAAGTTCGAGCAGGCCGATGGCGGGACCCTTTTGCTCGACGAAATTTCCGAAATGCCCCTGGGTCTGCAAGCCAAACTGTTGCGGGTATTGCAGGAGCGTGAGGTGGAACGCGTCGGTGGGCGCAAACCCATCACCCTGGATATCCGCGTGGTGGCGACCACCAACCGCGACCTGGCTGGCGAAGTGGCGGCGGGGCGTTTTCGTGAAGACCTTTACTATCGGCTATCGGTGTTTCCGCTGGCCTGGCGTCCGTTGCGCGAGCGCACCGCCGATATCCTGCCGCTGGCCGAGCGGCTGTTGGCCAAGCACGTCAATAAAATGAAGCACGCCGCGGCGCGCCTGTCGGCCGAGGCCCAGGCCTGCCTGATCGGCTATCCATGGCCGGGTAACGTGCGTGAACTGGACAACGCGATCCAGCGTGCGCTGATCCTGCAGCAGGGTGGCTTGATTCAACCGGAAGATTTTTGCCTGAGCGGTCCCGTGGCCTGCGCGCCCCTGCCGTCGTTGGCAGTGCCGGGTCAGCCGCAGGTGCGCGCCACGCCAGTGGATAGGGAACCGGGCGAGTCAGTGGGCGCCCTGGGTGAAGATCTGCGTCGACGCGAGTTCCAGATGATCATCGATACCCTGCGCGCCGAGCGCGGTCGCCGCAAAGAGGCGGCCGAACGCCTGGGCATCAGCCCGCGGACCTTGCGCTACAAGCTGGCCCAAATGCGCGACGCCGGAATGGACGTCGAGGCTTATTTGTTCGCCACCTGATTCGTCTGTAGCAATATCCGGTATTGGCTTTTGTTCAGGGCGGGCAGGGAGCTGGCACCCTTGTTGCTACCACCACATTACCCGCCGCCTGAGCGTCAAAAAATTGCGGGTCGTCAGAGAGAGCAGACCATGAGCCAAGGTATTGAATTTAATCGGTTGATGTTGGACATGCGCTCCATGCAAATGGACGCCATGGCTCAAGCGAAGTCGACTGTCGCAGTGCCGCAAGTGCCTGGCAGCAGCTTCTCCGACATGCTCGGGCAGGCCGTCAACAAGGTCAGCGAGACTCAGCAGGCCTCGAGCCAACTGGCCAGCGCCTTCGAGATCGGCAAAAGCGGCGTCGACCTCACCGACGTGATGATTTCCTCGCAGAAGGCCACTGTCTCTTTCCAGGCGCTGACCCAGGTGCGCAACAAGCTGGTTCAGGCCTACCAAGACATCATGCAGATGCCAGTTTAAGTCATGGCAGAAACCGATAACATTCCGGCGAGGGCCAACCCGGCGGACGGCAAACCGCCGCTGTTCGGCTTGTCCTTTCTGGAAAACCTTTCCGAGATGACCATGTTGCGTCAGGTCGGCCTCATGGTCGGTCTGGCCGCGAGCGTGGCGATTGGTTTTGCCGTGGTGTTGTGGTCCCAGCAACCGGATTACCGGCCGTTGTATGGCAGCCTTGCCGGTATGGACGCCAAGCAGGTCATGGACACCCTGGCCGCTGCGGACATTGCCTACACTGTCGAACCCAACTCCGGTGCCTTGCTGGTCAAGGCCGATGATCTGTCGCGGGCGCGCCTGAAACTGGCCGGTGCCGGGGTGACCCCGAGCGACGGCAATATCGGCTTTGAAATCCTCGACAAGGAACAGGGCCTGGGAACCAGCCAGTTCATGGAGGCGACTCGCTATCGTCGAGGCCTTGAAGGTGAATTGGCGCGGACCATCTCCAGCCTGAACAACGTCAAGGGTGCGCGGGTGCACTTGGCGATTCCGAAGAGTTCGGTGTTCGTGCGGGACGAGCGCAAGCCCAGTGCTTCGGTGCTGGTGGAACTGTATTCCGGCCGTTCGCTGGAGCCGGGCCAGGTATTGGCGATCATCAATCTGGTGGCCACCAGCGTTCCCGAACTGAGCAAGTCGCAGATCACCGTGGTCGACCAGAAGGGCAACCTGCTCTCCGACCAGGCGGAAAACTCCGAACTGGCCATGGCCGGCAAGCAATTCGATTACAGCCGGCGCATGGAAAGCATGCTCACCCAGCGTGTGCACAATATTCTGCAGCCGGTACTGGGCAACGACCGCTATAAAGCCGAAGTCTCGGCTGACGTGGACTTCAGTGCGGTCGAGTCGACCTCCGAACAGTTCAACCCGGACCAGCCAGCGCTGCGCAGCGAGCAGTCGGTCAACGAACAGCGCACCACCAGCAACGGTCCGCAAGGCGTACCGGGGGCCTTGAGCAATCAGCCACCGTCGCCGGCTTCCGCGCCACAATCCACCGGTGGCGCCAGCGCTTCGGCCGGTATGGTGCAACCTGGCCAGCCGCTGCTCGATGCCAACGGTCAACAGATCATGGACCCGGCCACCGGTCAACCGATGCTGGCGCCGTACCCGGCGGACAAGCGTCAACAATCGACCAGGAACTTCGAGCTGGATCGTTCCATCAGCCACACCAAACAGCAGCAGGGGCGGTTGAATCGCCTGTCGGTGTCGGTGGTGGTCGATGATCAGTTCAAGCTCAACGCCGCCAACGGTGAAGTCACCCGCGCGCCGTGGAGCGCCGACGAATTGGCGCGCTTCACTCGTCTGGTGCAGGATGCCGTGGGGTTCGACGCCAGCCGTGGCGACAGCGTCAGCGTGATCAACATGCCGTTCTCGACCGAGCGCAGTGAAGTGATTGCTGAAGTTCCGTTCTACTCCCAGCCCTGGTTCTGGGACATCGTCAAACAGCTGCTCGGGGTGTTGTTCATCCTGGTGCTGGTGTTCGGTGTGCTGCGCCCGGTACTCAACAACATTACCGGCAAAGGCAAGCAGCTGACCGGCATGGGCAGCGATGTCGAACTGGGCGGCATGGGAGGGCTGGATGGCGAACTGGCCAACGATCGCGTCAGCCTCGGTGGCCCGCAGAGTATCCTGCTGCCGAGTCCGAGCGAAGGTTATGACGCACAGTTGAATGCAATCAAGAGTCTGGTGGCAGAAGACCCGGGTCGTGTGGCTCAGGTCGTGAAAGAGTGGATTAACGCAGATGAATGATAATCGAGTCGCCGCCGCCAAACTGTCCCGGGTCGACAAGGCCGCGATTCTGCTGCTGTCCCTGGGCTCGACTGACGCCGCGCAGGTCCTGCGACACATGGGGCCCAAAGAGGTCCAGCGGGTCGGCGTGGCCATGGCGCAGATGCGCAATGTGCACCGCGAGCAGGTCGAGCAGGTGATGAGCGAGTTCGTCGAAATTGTCGGCGACCAGACCAGCCTCGGCGTCGGTTCCGATGACTATGTGCGCAAGATGCTCACCCAGGCCCTGGGCGAAGACAAGGCTAACGGCCTGATCGACCGGATCCTCCTGGGTGGCAACACCAGTGGCCTGGACAGCCTGAAATGGATGGAGCCACGGGCAGTGGCGGACGTGATCCGCTACGAGCACCCGCAGATCCAGGCGATAGTCGTCGCTTACCTGGACCCGGACCAGGCCGGCGAGGTGCTCGGGCATTTCGATCACAAAGTGCGCCTGGACATTGTGCTGCGGGTTTCCTCGCTCAACACTGTGCAGCCTGCGGCCCTGAAAGAACTCAACCAGATTCTCGAGAAGCAATTCTCCGGCAATTCCAACGCTTCGCGTACCAACCTGGGTGGTGTCAAGCGCGCTGCCGACATCATGAACTTCCTCGACAGCTCGATCGAAGGCCAGCTGATGGACGCGATTCGCGACGTCGACGAAGACCTGTCCGGTCGGATCGAAGACCTCATGTTCGTCTTCAACAACCTTGCCGATGTCGACGATCGCGGTATTCAGGCGCTGCTGCGCGAAGTCTCCTCGGACGTACTGGTGCTGGCCCTCAAGGGTTCGGACGAAGGCGTCAAGGAGAAGATCTTCAAGAACATGTCCAAGCGTGCCGCCGAATTGTTGCGCGACGACCTCGAGGCCAAGGGCCCGGTGCGGGTCAGCGATGTGGAAACCGCGCAGAAAGAAATCCTCACCATTGCCCGCCGTATGGCCGAAGCCGGAGAAATCGTTCTCGGCGGCAAGGGCGGCGAGGAAATGATATGAGGTCGTGCAGACCCCAGCGCGCGCCCTTCACCATGAGCACGACCTTGTGACGCCTTCCAATAAAGATGAGTCTCCCAGCGACCTGATTCGCGCCCGCGACGTCGGTGGTTTCGACCTCTGGTCGCTGCCCAGTTTCGATCCGCATCAACCGGAGCCTGAACCCGAGCCGAGCATCGAAGAAATGCCGGCCGAGATGGAAGAAGTGCCACTGGAAGAAGTCCAGCCACTGACCCTTGAAGAACTCGAAAGCATTCGCCAGGAGGCTTATAACGAGGGCTTCGCGACCGGTGAGAAAGAGGGCTTTCACAGCACTCAGCTCAAGGTTCGCCAGGAAGCCGAAGTCGCCTTGAATGCCCGCCTGGCCAGTCTTGAACGGCTGATGGGCAACCTGTTCGCGCCGATTGCCGACCAGGATTCGCAGATCGAGAAGGCCATGGTCGGCTTGGTCGAGCACATTACCCGGCAGGTCATTCAGCGCGAGCTGGCCATCGACTCGACGCAGCTCGAGCGAGTGATGCGCGAAGCCTTGAAGCTGTTGCCGCTGGACGCGGAGAATGTCCGGCTGTTTATCAATCCCCAGGACTTCGATCAGGTCAAGGCCCTGCGCGAGCGGCATGAAGAAACCTGGCGAATCGTCGAAGACGCCACATTGCAGCCCGGTGGCCTGCGGGTTGAAACCCCCCACAGCCGCATCGATGCAACGATCGAAACGCGCATCAGCCAGGTCATGGCCAAGCTCTTCGACCAGTTGCACGAGCAGGCGTTGCATCCGGCCGCCCCGGACCTGAGCGTCGACCTGGACAAGCCCGATGCGCCTTGAGCGAACCAGCTTTGCCAAGCGCCTGGGCAGCTACGCCGAAGCCACCGAACTGCTCGGCCAGCCGATCCTTGAAGGACGTTTGTTGCGCATGGTCGGCTTGACCCTTGAAGCCGAAGGCCTGCGCGCCGCCATGGGCAGCCGCTGCGTGGTGATCAACGATGACAGCTATAACCCGGTGCAGGTCGAGGCCGAAGTCATGGGCTTCTCGGGCAACAAGATTTTTCTGATGCCGGTCGGCAGTGTCGCCGGCATCGCGCCGGGCGCGCGGGTGGTTCCCCTGGCCGATACCGGTCGTTTGCCGATGGGCATGAGCATGCTCGGACGGGTGCTCGATGGCGCCGGACGGGCGCTCGACGGCAAGGGCGGGATGAAGGCCGAAGACTGGGTGCCAATGGACGGCCCGACCATCAACCCGCTCAAGCGCAACCCGATCAGTCAGCCGCTTGACGTGGGCATACGCTGCATCAACGGTTTATTGACGGTCGGTCGCGGCCAGCGCCTGGGGCTGTTCGCCGGTACCGGCGTCGGCAAGAGTGTGCTGCTGGGCATGATGACCCGCTTTACCGAGGCCGACATCATTGTGGTCGGGCTGATCGGTGAGCGGGGTCGAGAAGTTAAAGAGTTCATCGAGCATAGCCTCGGTGCGGAGGGCCTCAAGCGCTCGGTGGTGGTCGCGTCGCCAGCGGATGACGCGCCACTGATGCGCTTGCGCGCCGCAATGTATTGCACGCGGATTGCCGAGTACTTTCGCGACAAGGGCAAGAATGTCCTGTTGCTGATGGACTCCCTGACCCGTTTCGCCCAGGCTCAGCGGGAAATCGCCCTGGCCATCGGCGAGCCGCCAGCGACCAAGGGCTATCCGCCTTCGGTCTTCGCCAAGCTGCCGAAACTGGTGGAGCGCGCAGGTAACGCCGAGGCAGGCGGTGGTTCGATCACGGCGTTCTATACCGTGCTCTCGGAAGGCGACGACCAGCAGGACCCGATCGCCGACTCCGCACGGGGTGTGCTGGATGGCCACATCGTGCTGTCGCGGCGCCTGGCGGAGGAGGGGCACTACCCGGCCATTGATATCGAGGCCTCCATCAGTCGGGTCATGCCGTCGGTGGTCAGCGCCGAACACATGCAGCGCGCGCAACACTTCAAACAGCTCTGGTCGCGCTATCAGCAAAGTCGTGACCTGATCAGCGTCGGCGCCTATGTACCGGGTGGCGATCGGGAAACCGATATGGCCATTGCCTTGCAGCCCGCGATGGTCACCTACCTGCGCCAGGGCTTGAGCGACAACATCAGTCAGGGCGAGAGCGCAGCCCATCTCGCCTCGGTGTTCGCTCCCGCGGTCGGCGGTTAACGCGCCATGGCCCGATACCTATGGCGCGGACTTGTAGCAGCTGGCGAAGCCTGCGTTCGACTGCGCAGCGGTCGCAAGACCTGCTTGCACGGTTCACCTGAAACACCACAGCGCTTGATTTTACGACTGCTGCGCCGTCGAACGCAGCCTGGCGGCAGCTGCTACAGGCCACGTGTCACCTTGACTGGCTGGTTTTAGGTCGTGGCCCAGAGCCGTGCGGCGCGCCTGGCGCCAGTGGTCGACATGGCCGAAAGCGCCGAGCGCAATGCCGCCCAGCGTCTGGGGCACTTTCAAGGCCAGGTCCGCCTGGCCCAAAGCAAGCTGGGAGACCTGGAAGGCTTTCGCAGCGAATACCAGCAGCAATGGATCGAGCGCGGCAGCCAGGGGGTCTCCGGGCAATGGCTGATGAATTACCAGCACTTCCTCAACCAGCTGGAAACCGCGGTCGGCCAGCAACGGCAAAGCCTGGCCTGGCACCAGAACAACCTGAACAAGGCCCGGGATACCTGGCAGCAGGCTTATGCGCGGGTCGAAGGCCTGCGCAAGCTGGTCCAGCGCTACCTTGATGAGGCGCGAAAGCTCGAAGACAAACGCGAACAGAAGCTGCTGGATGAGTTGTCGCAGCGCTTGCCGCGCCAGGATCCGTATTGATCCTGTATTTCGGGCTTGGCCAGTTGCCTGCGGGACTGTAGGGTGCTAAACCATGTATAGATTGCCAATGACAAGGAAGCATTATCATGTCGGTTGAATCAGAAGTGTCACCGGACGGGCAAAAACTCACGATCTTGATCAAGGGTCGCTTTGATTTTGGCAAGCATCAGGAGTTTCGCGACTCCTACGAGAAACTCAACCAAACGCCAAAGGCGATTGTGGTGGATTTGAAAGACGCCACCTATCTCGACAGCTCGGCGCTGGGCATGCTGTTGTTGCTGCGTGATCATGCCGGCGGAGAACAGTCCGACGTGAGGGTGATCAACGGTAGCTCGGACGTGCGCAAGATCCTCGCCATCTCCAATTTCGACAAGCTCTTCGACATCAGTTGATCAGCATGCAATCGGGCTTCGAACCGCTGACGGTGTTGATCGCCGAAGACAGTGCGGCCGATCGTATGCTGCTGTCGACTATCGTCCGGCGCCAGGGCCATGCCGTGCTGACCGCCAGCAACGGTGCCGAAGCGCTGGCGCTGTTCGAGCAACAGCGCCCGCAACTGGTGTTGATGGACGCCATGATGCCGGTGATGGACGGTTTCGAGGCGGCGCGCCAGATCAAGCAATTGGCGGGCGAAACCCTGGTGCCGATCATCTTCCTGACCTCCCTGACCGAAAGCGAAGCCCTGGTGCGCTGCCTGGAAGCCGGCGGCGACGACTTTTTGGCAAAGCCCTATAACCAGGTGATTCTGGCGGCCAAGATCAAGGCCATGGACCGTTTGCGCCGGTTGCAGGCTACGGTGCTCGAACAGCGCGACCTGATTGCCCGGCACCATGATTACTTGCTCAACGAACAGCGGGTAGCCAAGGCGGTATTCGACAAGGTGGCGCATTCCGGTTGCCTGAAGGCGCCGAACATCCGCTACCTGCAATCGCCTTATGCCCTGTTCAACGGCGACTTGCTGCTCGCAGCGTTTACCCCGGCAGGCGATATGCACGTGCTGCTGGGCGATTTCACCGGCCATGGCTTGCCGGCCGCGGTCGGTGCCATGCCGTTGGCGGAGGTCTTCTATAGCATGACTGCCAAGGGCTATGGCCTGGCGGAAATCCTGCGTGAGATGAATGCCAAGCTCAAGCGCATCCTGCCGGTGGATATGTTTTGCTGCGCGACCCTGTTGTGCCTGAGTTTTCAGCGCCGCGCAGTGGAGGTCTGGAATGGCGGGATGCCGGATGGCTACCTGCATTGCTTCGCGACGGGTGCACGCACGCCGCTGCTGTCGCGGCATTTACCCCTGGGTATCCTGGGCGCGCAGGCCTTCGATGATCGCACCGAAGTCTTCCCCATGGCGCTCGGAGACCGGGTCTTCCTGCTGTCGGACGGAGTGATCGAGACCTGTGACGCCAACGAACAGTTGTTTGGCGTCGAGCGCCTGGAGCAGGTGTTTGTCGCCAATCGACAGCCGGATCGACTGTTCGAGGAAATCGAGCAGGCGCTGAGGGATTTTCGCGGGGAGGCGCACGACGACGTGAGCATGGTCGAGGTGAGCCAGATGGAGGCCGCACAGCTGACCCCGCCGGTGATGGTCTATTCCGACAGTGGTCAGTCCTGCCCGCTGGATTGGTCGGTGAGTTTCGAATTTCGCGCGGCCACCCTCAAGCGTTTCAATCCGTTGCCTTATTTGTTGCAGTTGTTGCTTGAAGTGCATGGCCTGCGGGCGCAAAGCGGAGCGCTCTACAGTGTGATGGCCGAGCTCTATTCCAATGCCCTGGAGCATGGGGTGCTGGGGTTGGACTCCAACATCAAAAGCGATGTCCGAGGTTTTGCACACTACTACCAGCAGCGCAATGCGCGTCTGGAAAAACTGCAGGAGGGATATGTGCGCGTGCATTTGCAGGTCGCGCCGAGGGGCGAGGGTGGATCTCTGGTGGTTCGGGTCGAGGACAGTGGCGAAGGTTTTGATGTGCAGCGAGTCATGGCCGGCCCCGTCGATGTCGAGCGCTTGTCGGGGCGTGGCCTGAACCTGGTTCGGCAGTTGAGCCATAACGCGAGCTGGTCCGACGATGGTCGCAGTGCCCGCGTGGAGTTTTCCTGGGAGGCTCTGGCATAATCCGCGAATTCTTGATCAGGGAGTGAACAAGTGCCTGAGATTCATCTGGACCACGAAGTGCTGAGTGCGTTGCGAGAAGTCATGGAGGACGAATATCCGCTGCTGCTGGATACCTTTCTTGCGGATTCCGAAGAGCGTTTGCGGCTGCTGCATAAGGCCGCTGATGCGGACCAACTGATCATCACCGCCCATAGCTTTAAAGGCAGTAGCAGCAATATGGGGGCTGTCCGTCTCGCCGAGTTGTGCCATCAACTCGAGCAGCGAGCCAAACAGCCGTCGCTGGGTGGTATCAAAAAGCTGGTGGCAGAGATTGATGGAGAGTTCGCTATCGTCCGGCCTCTGTTCAAGGAGGAGCGTCAGCGCTTTCATTGTTGAAAACTGCCAGTTGGCGGTTTTCGACTCCGCTGAGAGAACCTGGCTCGACCTTTGCTATAGCCACTGTAACTGCGCCAACGATCCCAGTGCAGCGGAGACCGTTTTATGCCTCTTTCCCCCAACACGCTTCTTCAGGCCGCGCCGACGGCCAAGCCCCAGGCTGCGACCGCCAATAACCAGGCAACCGTTGCCAGGCCTGGGGATAAGTCTGCAGATTTTTCCCGGGTCTTTGCCAAAGAGGCGCAGAACCAGCCTGCCCCCACCGGGGAGGGAAAAGCACGGCTGGCGCGCGACAAGCAGGATGCGGTCACCGACAACGCTGCCGCCCCGCAGCCAGCCGTTGCCGATAGCGGCAAATCCTTGCCAGACGATCAGGCTGTCGAGGCGCAGGATAAGGTTGCCAGCGATGCCGCACCGGCGGACAGTGTGGCCGTCAATCCGGCCCCGGCATCGATGCAGGCGGCCGTCCCCGCTCCGGCAGCCGATGCTGCGGTTGACGCGTCGCTGGCTGCCGCAGCGGCTGCAGCTGCCTTGGCGGTGCAGGCCGATGCCGATTTCGACCCTGAAGCCGATCCCCTCGATGCGTTACCGGCATTGCGTCTGGCCCTGGAGCAGGGCGGGCATGTCTCGGCTTCCAGTCAGGCTCAAGGCAAGGCGCCAGCGCCTGCGGGGGAACTGACCCCGGCGCAGAACTTCGCCAATGCGATGGCGGGCATGCTGGAGCAGGCGGACAGCGGCAGTACCGAACAGGGGACGGACAAGGCCTTCAGTGGCTTGATCGATGAGGGTCTCAAAGACCTGAACACGGCCTCCAGCGATACCCGGGTCGATGACTTCGCCAACCGTCTGGCGGCATTGACCCAAGCCGCCACGCCAAAGACCGCCAATGCGCTGCCAGTGAATCAACCGTTGGCCATGCATCAAAGTGGCTGGACCGAAGAGGTGGTCAACCGGGTCATGTACCTGTCGAGTGCCAACCTCAAGTCAGCCGATATTCAGCTACAGCCGGCCGAGCTTGGCCGGCTGGATATTCGGGTGAACATGGCCGCCGATCAGCAGACCCAGGTGACCTTCATGAGTGGCCATGCGGTAGTCCGTGAAGCGCTGGAAGGGCAGCTGCACCGCTTGCGCGACATGTTCAGCCAGCAGGGAATGGGCCAGGTCGACGTCAACGTGTCCGATCAATCCCGGGGCTGGCAGGGGCAGGAGCAGGCTCAACAGGGCCAAGGCGGGCGAACCAGTGCCAGCGGTGGTCACCTGGATTCTGGGGACGACGAATTGCCGATGAGCGTGACTGAAGTGGCTGCCACCAGCACCACGGTGTTGGGGTCCAGTGCGGTGGATTATTACGCCTGATTGAATCGGCGGCGCTTGTGAAAAGATCGCAGCCTGCGGCAGCTCCTACGGATTAGCGCACGCCTGGATATCCAGGGTGTACGCGGTCCCCCCGTAGGAGCTGTCGAGCGCAGCGAGGCTGCGATCTTTTATATATCCACCTACCCACCCGATCCTTTTTCCCTACAGACAACTCTGGCATAACACTTGCTCTTGCCTTGCCGTGCGACTGTGAAACCCCGAATAGTGACGGATTATTGGCATGGCGAAGAGCGAAGCAGTAAAAGACCCCGCAGTGAAAGGCAAACTCAAGCTTGTCCTGCTGATTGTTCTGGCTCTGCTGCTGGTTATCGGGGTGTCCATCGGCGCGACCTGGTACGTCATGCACAGCGCCAAGAGCAAGCCCGATGCCCCTGCGGATGTCGTCAGCCTCATCAAGCCCGCGGCGATCTATGAGTCGATGGCCCCGGCCTTCGTCGCCAACTACAACCACAACGGTCGTCAGCGCTATATGCAGGTGAGCATTACCCTGCTGGCGCGTAATCAGGCCGATCTGGATGCGCTGAAAATCCACATGCCGGTGATTCGCAACAACCTGGTCATGCTCTTCTCCGGGCAAAGCTTCGAGGCTCTGGCGACCCCGGTCGGCCAGGAGTTGCTGCGCCAGAAGGCGACTGCCAGTGTGCAGGAAGTGGCGCAGAAAGAAGTGGGCAAAGTGGTGGTCGAGCAGTTGCTCTTTACTAACTTCGTATTGCAGTAGGAACACGACATGGCCGTGCAGGACCTGCTGTCCCAGGACGAGATCGATGCGCTGTTGCATGGTGTCGACGACGGTCTGGTACAGACCGACAACACTTGCGAGCCTGGCAGTGTCAAAAGTTATGACCTGACCAGCCAGGATCGCATCGTCCGCGGACGCATGCCGACCCTGGAAATGATCAACGAACGTTTTGCCCGCTATACCCGCATCAGCATGTTCAACATGCTGCGCCGTTCCGCGGACGTTGCCGTCGGTGGCGTGCAAGTGATGAAGTTCGGCGAATACGTGCACTCGCTGTATGTGCCGACCAGCCTCAACCTGGTCAAGATCAAGCCATTGCGCGGCACCGCACTGTTCATCCTCGACGCCAAGCTGGTGTTCAAGCTGGTGGACAACTTCTTTGGCGGCGACGGTCGTCACGCGAAGATCGAAGGTCGTGAATTCACCCCGACCGAATTGCGCGTGGTGCGCATGGTCCTGGAACAGGCCTTCACCGATTTGAAGGAGGCCTGGCAGGCGATCATGGAAGTGAACTTCGAATACATCAACTCGGAGGTCAACCCGGCCATGGCCAACATCGTCGGGCCGAGCGAAGCCGTCGTCGTCTCGACCTTCCACATCGAACTCGATGGCGGTGGCGGCGATCTGCATATCACCATGCCGTACTCGATGATCGAGCCGGTCCGGGAAATGCTCGATGCCGGGTTCCAGTCGGATCTCGATGACCAGGACGAGCGTTGGGTCAACGCCTTGCGCCAGGATGTGCTGGACGTCGATGTGCCGCTCAGTGCGACGGTCGCCCGTCGTCAGTTGAAGCTGCGGGACATCCTGCACATGCAACCCGGTGATGTGATCCCGGTGGAACTGCCGGATGAATTGATCATGCGCGCCAATGGCGTTCCGGCCTTCAAGGTCAAGCTGGGTTCCCACAAGGGCAATCTGGCGCTGCAAGTGGTTGGGCCGATCGTGCGCCGTTGAGCGGCGCGTATACCCCTTCGCTTTTGTTAATGAATTTTTGCCCGCCGAGGACCACTGATGGCTAATGACGATGTAATTTCCGCGGAAGATCAGGCCTTGGCTGATGAATGGGCTGCTGCGCTGGGAGAGTCCGGTGATGCCAGCCAGGACGATATCGATGCCTTGCTGGCGGCCGATGCCCGTCCGACTTCCAACCGCTTCCCGATGGAAGAATTCGGCAGCGTGCCGAAGAATAGCGAACAGGTGACCCTCGACGGTCCGAACCTGGATGTGATTCTGGATATCCCGGTGTCGATTTCCATGGAAGTCGGCAGTACCGAAATCAACATCCGTAACCTGTTGCAGTTGAACCAGGGCTCGGTGATCGAACTCGATCGTCTGGCCGGCGAACCGTTGGACGTTCTGGTCAACGGCACGCTGATCGCCCATGGCGAAGTAGTGGTGGTCAACGAGAAGTTCGGCATTCGCCTGACGGACGTGATCAGCCCCAGCGAACGCATCAAGAAGTTGCGCTGAGTGAAAAAGCTACTCGGTATAGTGCTGGCGTTGCCGTTCAGCGCATTGGCTGCCGAACCGCTGGCGACTGCTGCTGTGCCAGTGGCCGGCAGCGGTGTGGGCGGGCAACTGACGCAGTTGGTGCTGGGGCTGCTGCTGGTACTGGGCCTGATCTTTTTCCTGGCCTGGCTGTTGCGACGGGTGCAACAGGCCGGACCTGGCGGCAAGGGGCAAGTGATCGAGCTGATCGGCGCGCGCGCGCTCGGGCCACGGGATCGGCTGGTGCTGGTGCAGGTCGGTAACGAGCAGATTCTGCTCGGCTTGACCCCGGGCACTATCACCGCGTTGCATGTGCTCAAGGAGCCGGTGCAGGTGCCGGGCACCGAGCAGGCGACTCCCGAGTTTGCCCAGCGCCTGATGGAGCTGTTGGGTAAAGACAAGGATAAGAAGTAATGCCGCTGCGCATCCTGTTGACGCTGGTCCTGATGCTGGCCGCGCCATTGGCATTGGCTGCCGAGCCGCTGTCGATTCCGGCCATCACCCTGGGCACCAACGCCGACGGTGCTCAGGAATATTCGGTCAGCCTGCAGATCCTGCTGATCATGACCGCGCTGAGCTTCATTCCGGCGTTCGTCATGCTGATGACCAGTTTTACCCGGATCATCATCGTGTTCTCGATCCTGCGTCAGGCCCTGGGCCTGCAACAGACGCCATCGAACCAGATCCTCACCGGAATGGCGCTGTTCCTGACGATGTTCATCATGGCGCCGGTCTTCGACCGGGTAAACCAGGATGCGTTGCAGCCTTACCTGGCGGAAAAGCTCACGGCTCAGGACGCAGTGGCCAAGGCCCAGGTACCGCTCAAGGACTTCATGCTGGCACAGACTCGCAGCAGCGACCTGGAGCTGTTCGTGCGCCTGTCCAAGCGCACGGATATCGCCAGCCCAGATCAGGCGCCCTTGAACATTCTGGTCCCTGCTTTTGTCATATCCGAGCTGAAAACTGCGTTCCAGATAGGTTTCATGATCTTCATTCCGTTCCTGATCATCGACCTGGTCGTGGCCAGTGTGCTGATGGCCATGGGCATGATGATGCTCTCGCCGCTGATCATTTCCCTGCCGTTCAAGATCATGTTGTTTGTGCTGGTGGATGGTTGGGCATTGATTGTCGGCACCTTGGCGAGCAGTTTTGGTGGCGTTTGAAACCTTGTTGGCGGGTGGTGCGTTATGACTCCTGAAGTCGCAGTAGACCTGTTCCGTGACGCGCTGTGGCTGACCACCATAATGGTCGCCGTGCTGGTGATTCCAAGTCTGTTGGTCGGTTTGCTGGTAGCAATGTTCCAGGCTGCCACGCAAATCAACGAACAGACCCTGAGCTTCCTGCCGCGGCTGTTGGTGATGCTGGTGACGCTGATCGTTGCCGGACCCTGGCTGGTGCAAACCTTCATGGAATACATCCTGCGGCTGTACGGCAATATTCCGCAGTTGATCGGCTGAACCATGTCGATGCTTGCGCTGACGGATACGCAGATCAGCACTTGGGTGGCGAGCTTCATGTTGCCGATGTTTCGCATCACTGCGGTGCTGATGACCATGCCGATCTTTGGCACGACACTGGTTCCTACTCGTGTTCGGCTGTATTTCGCCCTGGCGATCACCGTGGTGGTCGTGCCCGGATTGCCGCCGATGCCGCAGGTGCATGCGCTGGACCTCAGCGCGCTGTTGCTGATCGCTGAGCAGATCATTATCGGAGCGCTGTTAGGGTTCTCCCTGCAGTTGTTTTTCCAGGCCTTTGTCGTCGCCGGTCAGATCATCTCGATCCAGATGGGCATGGGCTTCGCTTCCATGGTCGACCCCACCAACGGCGTGTCGGCTGCGGTGATCGGGCAGTTCCTGACAATGCTGGTGACGCTGCTGTTCCTGGCCATGAACGGTCATCTGGTGGTGATTGAAGTCTTGATTGAAAGCTTCACCACCTTGCCGGTGGGCAACGCGATGCTGGTCAATCATTTCTGGGAAGTGGCCAGCAAGCTCGGTTGGGTACTCGGCGCGGCAATGATTCTGGTGCTGCCGGCGATTACTGCGTTGCTGGTGGTCAACATTGCCTTCGGCATCATGACCCGGGCAGCGCCGCAGCTGAACATTTTCTCCATCGGCTTTCCACTGATCCTGGTGCTGGGCATGGTGATTTTCTGGATCGGCATGGCCGACATTCTCAATCAGTATCAGCCGCTGGCCACCGAGGCCTTGCAGTTTTTACGCGAACTGGCACGGGCGCGCTGAGTCATGGCTGAGAGTGAAAGCGGTCAGGACAAAACAGAAGATCCCACGGAGAAGCGCAAGCAGGAGTCTCGGGAAAAGGGCGAGATTGCCCGATCCAAAGAGCTCAACACCCTGGTGGTGACCTTGGCGGGCATCGGTGCGTTGCTGGTGTTCGGCGGGACATTGGCGATAGACCTGCTGGAAATCATGCGCCTGAATTTCTCCCTGCCTCGTGAGGTGCTGCTTAATAACGGTTCCATGATTCAGTATTTGCTGCACTCCGGGAAAATTGCGCTGGGCGGGCTCCAGCCGATCCTGACGGTCCTGTTGATTGCGGCGATAGTGGGACCGATATCCCTGGGGGGGTGGTTGTTCGCCGGTAGTAGCCTGGCGCCGAAATTCAGCCGGATGAACCCGGCCAGTGGGCTCAAGCGGATGTTTTCCAGCACGGCGCTGATCGAGCTGCTGAAGGCCTTCGCAAAGTTCTTTATCGTGTTGTGTGTGGCGCTGTCGGTGTTGTCCTCGGATATCGACGACTTGCTACGAATCGCCCATGAACCGCTGGAACAGGCGATCATCCACAGCGTGCAATTGGTCGGTTGGAGCACCTTGTGGATCGCCTGCGGGTTGCTGCTGATCGCGGCGGTGGATGTGCCGGTGCAGCTCTACATGAGTCACAAAAAACTGCTGATGACCAAGCAGGAAATCCGCGACGAACACAAGGATTCGGAAGGCCGGCCGGAGGTCAAGCAACGGATTCGCCAGCTGCGGCACGATATGTCCCAACGGCGGATGATGGCTTCGGTGCCCGAAGCCGACGTGATCATCACCAACCCGACTCACTACGCAGTGGCGCTCAAGTACGACCCGGAGAAGGGCAGCGCCCCGGTGCTGCTGGCCAAGGGCAGCGACTTCACCGCCCTGAAGATCCGCGAAATCGCCGTGGCCAACGACATCCTCCTACTCGAATCACCCGCCCTGGCGCGTTCGATCTACTACTCCACCGAGCTGGATCAGGAAATCCCGGCGGGGCTGTATCTGGCGGTGGCGCAAGTGTTGGCCTACGTGTACCAGATCCGCCAGCATCGAGCGGGGAAGGGCAAGCGTCCGGAACCGCTCAAGGACCTGCCGATTCCGGCGGATTTGCGCCGCGATTCTTAATGTTCACACCTCTTTTGGCTCTTTTGCGCCGCGATTCTTGATGTTCACACCTCTTTTGGCTCTTTTGCGCCGCGATTCTTGATGTCCATACCTCTTTTGGCTCTAACGCCCGTAGCAGCTGCCGAGCTCCGCGAGGCTGCGTTCGGCCGCGCAGCGGTCGTAAAACCAGGCAACGCGTTCTGTCAGGCAATCCGCGTACACAGGCCCTGCGAGGACTTCGTCCTCGAACGCAGCCTCGCGGGCTCGGCAGCTGCTACGGGCGCGGCTCTGCAGTGGTTTTCAACGTTTTATGCCCCCACCGGCTTCACTGGATATTCGTTATCCAGCGCCTTTTCGATCAGCAACAACCCCAATTCCAGCATTTGATGGATGGCCTGGGCCAGGTTGCGGTCTTTGCCTTCGAGGTCGTCGGACAGGTCCAGGGTCAGGGTGGTGGCCGAGCTGAAGGTTTCGTAGGCGTAGGCCAGCAAGGCTTGGGTGTTGATGTCGGGGGCGACGGTGAATATTTGCAGGGGGCGATCATCGCTGGAGCGCGGCTTGGCCGGGGAGGGCGGGGCCCGGAGTGCGCACTCGTGGAGTTTTTTCGAGTCGATGGATTTGTAGGTGGAGACGTTTTCGGTTTCGGGGGGGGGGCGGGGGTGATTTTGATCATGGTGAAGCTCCCAGTTTTTCAAAAGGAGCTACCAGCATCACTTGCAGATGATGGGTGGCAGCTGTGCGCGGGTCTGCAAGACCGGGAAACTAGGAACCCGGCAGACCCGAAGGTCTCCCACGCACAGCCACCATAAAACACGGACACAAAAAAAGCGCCGAGCTGTTATGGGGGCGCTATGCGCCTAGTTATTCCGGCGGGCTTGCAGACCCGATCGCTGATTTTGCAGCGACTGGTGAAGGTTATCCGCCGGCTTGTGCCAAAGCAAGCTTCAAAAGTTGTCGGAAAATTCTTGATTGGGTCAGTTAACAGAGATCTAAGGTCTGGTGATTAATTGTGGCGAGGGAGCTTGCTGATTCATGGTCAGCGCTGGGCTCGCGGCAAATGACCTGCCGATTTTGCGGCGCGATACTTGATAGTTGCGGTGATAGTACCGGCCTCATCGCGGGCAAGCCCGGCTCCCACATCTTGAAATTCCCTCGCCGTACCTATCAGTTCTGCTAGTTCCCTCCCCCGACCTGAATATCCATACTCAAGCCTCTCATACGCTACTTCGCATGCGGTCATTCAGGATGGTTTTTGCAAACAATGCAGCTGTCGCCAATAGAGCCGAATGCCCCCTCATCGACACATGAGAAAACACTGGCCATAGCGAAATATCACCTTCACTACCTTGCAAAGGAAATGCCATTATGAAAAAGGCTCGCATCAAAACACTGAACACCGCCAACGAAGTAATACGCCTGGTTAAAGGCGGCCGCTTCGTGTTCAGTCCGGATAACCAATACCTTCACATCCATGATTACGGTAGAGTCCGGACGCTGGACATTGAAAAAGACGCTGTCGTCAATGAGAGCGAACAGTTGGGGCGTTTGAGTTTGAAATCCATCAGCCCCGACGGCAAGTTTCTGTATGGCTACAATAGTAGGGATATCCTGTCAATTAACGCCGAAACGCTGGCCATTCACAAAGAGAAGACCCCAGGCGGCGATATCATGGATGTAACACTCAGTCCCGACGGCAAACGACTACTTGTTACAATCAAGCAAAAGTCGGGCAACGGATCTGTGGAGTTTTTCAATAGCGAAACACTTACAATAGATGGTTATGTAGATGTTGGAAAAAACCCGAGAGCTACCGCATTAAAATCAGGTAGCCCTAAATTCTATGTTAATTGCGGTGGCGCCCGCACCCCCTATGAAGAACCGAGCATTCACGTCTTCAAAGCTGAAGGCGGCACCCCCACGCTTATCCCTCTTAAAAGCGCTGCCCCTTTCTGGGCTTTCAGCCCACACGGGGATTATCTCTACCTTGGCCATAACCTTAACTGGGACCCGAACCAGAACAAGACCATTACCATCATCGACACCCTGAGCGATACCGTTTACAAAAGAGACATCGTCGTTGGCAAAGAGCCAAAAGGTTTGTCTTTCAGCGCTGATGGAGAACGACTTTTCCTTCTTCATTCTTCATCAGGCAAAATTGAAGTCTATGAAACCAAAGACTATGAACACATCGACACTATCGACCCTCAGAGGGGACAGTTGAACTATATCCAAACGAGACCAGATAATGGCGAGATTTGGGTCTCCTATCTCTAATAAATCTCGAACAACATCACGCCACTGCCCAATCAGCCTCAATATCCCTGGGACGGTCTGACGTTTCAGTAAGCGCACGCCGCTTAACCGGGTTTTTCAGCCCGGTTAAGCGTTTATAGACGCACCCGCGCGGGCGTAAATCTCGGTTTGGGGGCGAATAAAATGGGATCTGCCGATTTGCGGCCCGCTACTTGATAGTTGCGGTGATAGTCTCGGCCTTATTGCGAGCAAGCCCGGCTCCCATATGGGATAGTGACTTGCTGCAAGATTTGTGGTCAACACAGATCAATGTGGGAGCCGAGCAAGCTCCGGGCAACGATCCGACGATGAACGATAACGCGCTCGTCCTGCTGAATCTCGTAGCAGCTGCCGAGCTCCGCGAGGCTGCGTTCGGCCGCGAAGCGGTCGTAAAACCAGGCAACGCCTTCTGTCAGGCAATCCGCATACGCAGGTTCTGCGAGGACTTCGTCCTCGAACGCAGCCTCGCGGAGCTCGGCAGCTGCTACGGGCGCGGCTCTGCAGTGGTTTTCAACGTTTTATGCTCCCAGCGGCTTCAGCGGATTTTCGTTGTCCAGCGCCTTTTCGATCAGCAGCAACCCCAGTTCCAGCATTTGATGGATGGCGAGGGCTAGGTTGCGGTCTTTGCCGTCGAGGTCGTCGGACAGGTCCAGGGTCAGGGTGGTGGCGGAGCTGAAGGTTTCGTAGGCGTAGGCCAGCAAGGCTTGGGTGTTGATGTCGGGGGCGACGGTGAATATTTGCAGGGGGCGATCATCGCTGGAGCGTGGCTTGGCCGGGGAGGGTGGGGCCCGGTGTGCGCACTCGTGGAGTTTTTTCGAGTCGATGGATTCGGAGGTGGAGACGTTTTCGGTTTCGGGGGGATCGGGAGTGATTTTGATCATGGTGAAGCTCCTAGAGTAGTGGAGCTGCCACGGTTCGCTGCGAAACGAAAATAGGGTGGCAGCTGTGCGCGGGTTCGCAGACCGGGACTCTAGGAACCCGGCAGACCCGAAAGTCTCCCACGCACAACCGCCATAACACGAAATGACAGACATAAAAAAGCGTCTGCTTTCGGACGGTGGACGCTGTGCGCCTAGAGTTGACCTGGGCTGCGAAACCCGATCGCTGATTTTGCAGCGACTTGGGAAGATTATCCGCCGACTTGCGCCAAAGCAAGCCTCAAAGCCCGTCGGAAAATTCTTCTCCGTATTGCTTGTTTCCCTGTCTCACTACCTGTCAGTTAGCGAGATTTTTCTGTCTGGTGATAATTTGTGGCGAGGGGGCTTGCCCCCGCTGGGTCGCGCAGCGGCCCTAAAATCAGTCCCCCGCGATCATTCAGGTAGAACGCATCGGCCGAGTTTACGACTGCTGCGCAGCCGAGCGGGGGCAAGCCCCCTCGCCACAAGTAAGGTGTTTGTCTCAAAGTCTCACTACCCCGTTTCCCGCTGACACAAAAGTTGGAAGGCTTCTTGCAGTAGCGGCATTGCGCCTGCTTTCGGCGTCAAAAGTTTGCTTCAAGGGACGGGGAATACCGGTGGATCGCTCTCAGTTAGTCAACAGTGCTCGCAGCAACCTGGCGGACCTCAGTCGAGGCAATCTGGGCGTGCCGCTGTTGCTGTTGGTGATGCTGGCGATGATGATGTTGCCGATCCCGCCGTTCCTGCTCGACGTGTTTTTCACCTTCAACATTGCCTTGTCGATCGTCGTGCTGCTGGTCTGCGTCTACGCCTTGCGGCCACTGGATTTTGCGGTGTTTCCGACGATTTTGCTGGTCGCGACCTTGATGCGCCTGGCCCTGAACGTGGCCTCGACCCGGGTGGTGATGCTCCACGGCCAGGACGGCCATGCCGCCGCCGGTAAGGTGATTCAGGCCTTCGGTGAGGTGGTGATCGGCGGTAACTACGTGGTCGGTATCGTGGTCTTCGCGATCCTGATGATCATCAACTTCGTGGTGGTGACCAAGGGTGCCGGGCGGATTTCCGAGGTGAGCGCGCGTTTCACCCTCGATGCGATGCCCGGCAAACAGATGGCCATTGACGCCGACTTGAACGCCGGCCTGATCGATCAGGGCCAGGCCAAGGCGCGCCGGATGGAAGTGGCCCAGGAAGCCGAGTTCTACGGTTCCATGGACGGTGCCAGCAAATTCGTGCGCGGCGATGCCATCGCCGGTCTGTTGATTCTGTTCATCAACCTGATCGGCGGCATGGCGGTCGGTATCTTCCAGCACGGCATGAGCTTTGGCGATGCGGGCAAGGTCTACGCGCTGTTGACCATCGGTGACGGTTTGGTGGCGCAATTGCCATCACTGTTGCTGTCGACCGCCGCGGCGATCATGGTGACCCGTGCTTCCGGTTCCGAAGACATGGGCAAGCAGATCAATCGGCAGATGTTTGCCTCGCCCAAGGCCCTGGCCGTGGCCGCCGGCATGATGGCAGTGATGGGCCTGGTGCCGGGCATGCCGCACTTTTCCTTTCTCAGCATGGCGGCCCTGGCTGCCGGCGGCGCTTATTTGTTCTGGAAGAAGCAAAACGTGGTCAAGGTCCAGGCGCTGCAAGAGGTCCAGCGCCAGCAGGAGTTGCTGCCATCGCCAGCCCGCGCCCAGGAAACCAAGGAGCTGGGCTGGGATGACGTGACGCCGATCGACATGATCGGCCTGGAAGTCGGCTACCGGCTGATTCCGCTGGTGGACCGTAATCAGGGTGGTCAGTTGCTGGCGCGGATCAAGGGCGTGCGCAAGAAGCTCTCTCAGGACCTCGGGTTCCTGATGCCGACCGTACATATTCGTGACAACCTCGACCTGGCACCCAGCGCCTACCGCCTGACCCTGATGGGCGTGACCCTGGCCGAGGCCGAGATCTATCCGGATCGCGAACTGGCGATCAATCCGGGGCAGGTGTTCGGCACGCTGAATGGCATTACCACCAAAGATCCGGCCTTTGGCCTGGAGGCGGTATGGATCGAGGTCAGCCAGCGTGCCCAGGCGCAATCGCTGGGGTACACGGTGGTGGACGCCAGCACCGTGGTTGCCACCCACCTCAACCAGATTCTCTACAAACACTCCAGTGAGCTGATCGGCCACGAAGAAGTCCAGCAACTCATGCAGTTGCTGGCCAAAGGTTCGCCCAAACTGGCCGAAGAGCTGGTGCCGGGCATTCTGTCGCTGTCGCAACTGCTCAAGGTGCTGCAGGCGCTGTTGGCCGAGCAGGTGCCGGTGCGCGATATCCGCAGCATCGCCGAAGCCATCGCGAACAATGCCCACAAGAGTCAAGATACTGCCGCGTTGGTTGCCGCGGTGCGTGTCGGATTATCCCGTGCCATCGTCCAAAGCATTGTAGGGCTTGAGTCGGAGCTGCCTGTGATCACCCTTGAGCCAAGGTTGGAACAGATATTGCTCAATAGTTTGCAGAAGGCAGGACAAGGCCAGGAAGAGGGCGTTCTGCTGGAGCCAAGCATGGCCGAGAAGTTGCAACGCTCGTTGATCGATGCGGCGCAGCGTCAGGAAATGCAAGGTCAACCGGTGATACTGCTGGTCGCAGGTCCGGTCCGCGCGATGCTCTCGCGGTTCGGGCGTCTGGCAGTCCCGGGTTTGCATGTGTTGGCGTATCAGGAAATTCCTGACAACAAGCAAGTGACCATCGTTGCGACAGTAGGGCCCAACGGCTGAGGTAGTGGGTTATGCAAGTGAAGCGTTTTTTCGCCGCCGATATGCGTCAGGCCATGAAACTGGTTCGCGATGAGCTGGGCGCCGATGCCGCTATTATCGGTAACCGCCGGATCGCCGGCGGGGTCGAACTGACGGCTGCCCTGGACTACAAGCTGTCCGCGCTGGCTCCGCGGGTGCCGAATATCGAGCTCGAAGACGAGCTGCGCAAAACCCAGTCGCGGATCGTCACCGCCCAGGCAGAGCTGAGCCTGCGCGGGGATGGCGATTCAACGATCAATCGCCAGTTGTTCGCCGGTTTGCCGCTGACGGCGGCAGAACCCTTGATCGAGCCAACCTTCGTCGAGCCGCCGCGCCCCGCGCCGGCCCCGGCTGCGCCTTCGCTGGATCAACAAGCGTTCGACTCGATGCGCTTCGAACTCAACGGCCTGCGTGAACTGCTGGAAGTGCAGTTGGGCTCGCTGGCCTGGACCCAGTTGCAAGGCAGTCGGCCACAGCAGGCCAACCTCTGGCGTCGTCTGCAACGCATCGGTTTGTCCGGTCCGCTGTCGCGGGATCTGCTGGCACTGACCGCGGAAATTGAAGAACCTCGCCAGGCCTGGCGCATGCTGTTGGCGCACCTGGCGCGGATGATCGCCACACCCGAGATCGAGCCACTGGAAGAGGGCGGGGTGATTGCCATGGTCGGTCCCGCCGGCATGGGCAAGACCACCACCCTGGCCAAGCTGGCGGCGCGTTATGTGCTCAAGTACGGCCCGCAGAACATTGCGCTGGTGAGCATGGACAGCTACCGGATTGGGGCCCAGGAACAACTCAAGACCCTGGGCCGCATCCTCAATGTTCCGGTGACTCACCTCGACCCGGGCCAATCCCTGGCCCAGGCTCTCGAGCCGTTGCTGCGCAAACGTGTGGTGTTGATCGATACCGCCGGCCTGCAGGCCAGCGATCCGGCGTTGCGCATGCAGCTGGAAAGTCTGGCCGGGCGCGGGATCAAGTCAAAAAATTATCTGGTCCTGGCAACCACCAGCCAGAAACAGGTTCTAACTGCTGCTTATCACAGTTACAAACGTTGCGGGCTGGCCGGCTGCATCCTGACTAAACTGGATGAAACCGCGAGTCTGGGCGAAGTGTTGAGCCTGGCGATCAGTCACCAGTTACCCGTTGCCTATCTGACCGATGGGCCGCGGATCCCGGATGATCTGCATTTGCCGCGTCGCCATCAATTGGTCAGTCGCGCGGTGAGTGTGCAGATGCAGGAAGAACCCAGCGAAGAAGCCATGGCTGATATGTTCGCTGACCTCTATCACAGTCCGACCAAGCGGGTCGGCTGAGGTAATCATGAATAGATTGCAGTGTACCTACATCGATGGTCTGCCATGCATTGTTCCAGTGGGAACGCGCAGCCAGTTATGTGGCCTCCGTCTAAGTAAGACAAGGTAAAGAACGAACATGGGCAGCATGCATCCCGTACAGGTGATCGCGGTGACCGGCGGCAAAGGTGGCGTCGGGAAAACTAACGTGTCAGTGAACTTGTCCCTGGCTCTAGCGGAGCTCGGCCGGCGCGTCATGCTGCTGGATGCCGATCTGGGGCTGGCGAACGTCGACGTTCTCTTGGGACTGACACCCAAACGCACTCTGGCCGATGTGGTCGAGGGGCGCTGTGAGCTGCGCGATGTGCTGCTGCAGGGGCCGGGCGGAATCCGCATCGTCCCGGCGGCGTCCGGCACGCAGAGCATGGTGCACTTGAGCCCGGCGCAGCATGCCGGGCTGATCCAGGCCTTCAGTGATATCGGCGACAACCTCGACGTGCTGGTGATCGACACCGCCGCCGGGATTGGCGAGTCGGTGGTCAGTTTCGTCCGGGCAGCCCAGGAAGTATTACTGGTGGTCTGCGACGAGCCGACGTCGATTACCGACGCCTACGCGCTGATCAAGCTGCTCAATCGCGATTACGGCATGAACCGTTTCCGGGTGCTCGCCAACATGGCGCAGAGCCCGCAGGAAGGGCGCAACCTGTTCGCCAAGTTGACCAAGGTCACTGATCGCTTCCTCGACGTCGCCTTACAATATGTCGGTGCGGTGCCCTACGACGAGTGTGTGCGCAAGGCGGTGCAAAAGCAGCGCGCAGTCTACGAAGCGTTCCCGCGTTCCAAGTGCTCGCTGGCATTCAAGGCCATCGCGCAGAAAGTCGATACCTGGCCATTGCCGGCCAATCCGCGCGGGCACCTGGAATTCTTCGTCGAGCGTCTGGTGCATCAGATGGCGGGACCGGTGCTATGACAGCCAGCGGCTACAACCTTTACAAGTCCTCGGCACGTGACAGCCAGTACGGGTTGATCGAGCGCCATGCGCCACTGGTCAAGCGGATTGCCTACCACTTGCTGGCGCGTCTGCCGGCCAGTGTGCAGGTCGAGGATCTGATCCAGGCCGGGATGATCGGCCTGCTCGAGGTCTCGACCAAATACGACGCCAGCAAGGGTGCGAGTTTCGAAACCTATGCCGGTATCCGTATTCGTGGGGCGATGCTCGATGAGGTGCGTAAAGGTGACTGGGCGCCGCGTTCGGTACACCGCAATACCCGGATGGTCAGTGACGCCATTCGCTCAATTGAAGCTAAAACCGGTCGCGATGCTAAAGATCATGAGGTTGCGGCCGAACTCCAATTGAGTCTCGACGATTATTACGGGATTTTGAACGACACCTTGGGCAGCCGGCTGTTCAGTTTCGACGATCTGTTGCAGGACGGCGAACATGAAGGGCTGCATGAGGATGGCGCGAGTGCTCATCTCGAGCCGTCGCGTGACCTGGAAGATGCGCGTTTCCAGGCTGCGTTGGCGGACGCGATTGCCAATTTGCCGGAGCGTGAGCGACTGGTGTTGGCGCTGTACTACGACGAAGAGCTGAACCTCAAGGAAATCGGTGAGGTCCTGGGGGTCAGCGAATCGCGGGTAAGCCAGTTACACAGCCAGTGCGCGGCCCGCTTGCGGGGGCGTTTGGGGGAGTGGCGAGCGCGCTGACAGGCAGTGTGGGGACACTGCGAACGAGGCTGGTACGGCGTTTTGCTGCACCGATCACGGCCCGTTGTGCTCCATGCAGCCGCTGAGTGTTACGCCGAAATGTTTGTGTGGCGTGTCCAGGTGCTGGGCGCGTTTAAGACTGCTTGGAGGTCGAATTGGACAAGAACATGAAAATCCTCATCGTTGATGACTTCTCAACGATGCGGCGGATCATTAAAAACCTGTTGCGTGACCTTGGGTTCACCAACACGGTCGAGGCGGATGACGGTAATACCGCGATTCCGGTCCTCAACAGCGGGAGCATCGACTTTCTGGTAACCGACTGGAACATGCCTGGCATGACCGGTATCGACCTGCTGCGCCACGTGCGTGCCGATGAAAAACTCAAGCACCTGCCGGTGCTGATGGTCACGGCCGAAGCCAAGCGTGAGCAAATCATCGAAGCCGCCCAGGCCGGAGTGAACGGCTATGTGGTCAAACCCTTCACGGCCCAAGCGTTGAAAGACAAGATTGAAAAGATCTTCGAACGCATCGGTTGATATGCGAAGCCAGTCCGCCATGGGGGAGCTATGGAGCATTACGAAACTTCGCAGGCCGATTTCGAATCGACCCTGAAAAAGCATGCCCGCGAGCTGGTCGACAGCCTTGAAAAAGGCCAATTTGGCGATGCTGTTCAATTGATTCATGAGCTCAACCAGACTCGTGATCGCGGCCTGTACCAGGAAGTCGGCAAGCTCACTCGTGAACTGCACAGTGCGATCGTCAATTTTCAGATTGACCCGAACATGCCGCAAGCCAGGGAAGTTTCACAGATCACGGATGCCACTGAGCGCCTGTCCTATGTGGTCAGGCTAACCGAGGCTGCGGCCAACCGCACCATGGACCTGGTGGAGGACAGCACGCCGCTGGTCAACGGCCTGAGCAATGACGCCCAGGCCTTGAGCGCGGACTGGGGACGTTTCATGCGCCGCGAAATCGGTGCTGAAGAGTTCCGTGAGCTGGCCCGGCGGGTCGACGGTTTCCTGACACGCAGCGAGCAACAGAATCGTATCGTCTCGGCCAATCTCAACGACATCCTGTTGGCGCAGGATTACCAGGACCTTACCGGCCAGGTGATCAAGCGCGTGACTCAGTTGGTGACGGAAGTCGAAAGCAATCTGCTCAAACTGGTGCTGATGGCCAGTCAGGTCGACCGTTTTGCCGGCATTGAACATGACCGTGTAGCAATCCTCGCGGAAAAAGATCCAGAAAAACATCTGTCTCAGGGTGAAGGTCCGCAGATTCATGCCGATAAACGTGAAGACGTTGTGTCCGGTCAGGACGATGTTGACGATTTGCTTTCCAGCCTTGGATTTTAGGCCGACCTATCAGGAGCACCCCTACACATGAGCTTCGGCGCCGATGAAGAGATCCTTCAGGATTTCCTGGTTGAGGCCGGCGAGATTCTTGAGCAACTGTCCGAACAGCTGGTCGAGCTGGAAAGCCGACCCGATGATGCGGATTTGCTCAATGCAATCTTTCGCGGTTTTCACACTGTAAAAGGGGGCGCCGGCTTCCTCCAGCTCCATGAGCTGGTGGAGTGCTGTCACATCGCCGAGAACGTCTTCGACATCCTGCGCAAGGGTGAGCGACGGGTCGACTCGGAATTGATGGACGTGGTTCTGGAGGCGCTGGATGCGGTGAACAATATGTTCACCGAAGTCCGCGAGCGCACCCCGGTCACCGCCGCCACGCCGCAGTTGTTGGCGGCCCTGGCGCGCCTGGCCGAGCCTGCTGCTGCACCGGCGGTGGCCGTGAGTGCCGAACCGGTTGCCGAGAGCGCTTCAGGCGACGTCACTGACAATGAATTCGAACTGCTGCTCGACTCGCTCAATGCGGTGAAGGCCCAGGCCGAAGCGCCTGCAGCAGCGCCGGCAGCGGCGGGCAGCGATGAAATTACCGATGCCGAGTTCGAGTCGTTGCTCGATCAGTTGCATGGCAAAGGCCAGTTCGCCGTCGACGCACTCGCCACGCCGGCCAAGCCTGCCGCCCCTGTGGCCGCGGCGGCCAGCAACGAAATTACCGACGACGAATTCGAAGCATTGCTCGACCAGTTGCACGGCAAGGGCACCTTCGCGGTCGAGGCCCTGGAATCGGCTATCGCTGCGGTACCAGCTGCGGCCGCGCCGAGCGCTGTAGCGGCGGGCAGTGAGCTGATTTCCGATCACGAGTTCGAAGCGCTGCTCGACGAGCTGCACGGCAAAGGCAAGTTCACTGATGTAGGTGCCAGCGCTGCAGTGGCCGCACCGGTCGTCAAGGCGGTGGTCAAGCCTGTCGCCAGAACACCCGAACCCAAGGTTGAAGCACCGAGGCCTGTCGCTGCGGCTGCACCGGCCCGTGCCCCGGCTTCGCCGCCAGCGGAAAAACCGGCCAGCGAAGCCGAGACCACCGTACGGGTCGATACCGCGCGGCTGGACGAGATCATGAACATGGTCGGCGAACTGGTGCTGGTGCGTAACCGCCTGGTCCGTCTGGGCCTCAACAGTGGCGACGAAGCCATGTCCAAAGCCGTGTCGAACCTCGACGTGGTGACGGCCGATCTGCAAACCGCGGTGATGAAGACCCGCATGCAGCCGATCAAGAAAGTCTTCGGGCGCTTCCCGCGACTGGTCCGCGACCTGGCACGGCAGCTGAAGAAAGAGATCAACCTGGAGCTGGTCGGCGAAGAAACCGACCTCGACAAGAACCTCGTCGAGGCCCTGGCCGACCCGCTGGTCCACTTGGTGCGCAATGCGGTCGACCACGGTTGTGAATCGCCGCAAGAGCGCGAAGCCTCGGGCAAGTCCCGCTGCGGCAAAGTGATTCTGGCGGCGGAGCAGGAAGGCGACCACATCCTGCTGTCGATCTCCGATGACGGCAAGGGCATGGACCCTCATGTCCTGCGGGCCATCGCGGTGAAACGCGGGGTGATGGACAAGGATGCCGCGGATCGCCTGAGTGACACCGAATGCTACAACCTGATTTTCGCGCCGGGGTTCTCGACCAAGACCGAGATTTCCGACGTATCCGGTCGTGGCGTGGGCATGGACGTGGTGAAAACCAAGATTTCCCAGCTCAACGGCTCGATCAACATCTACTCGACCAAGGGCCAGGGCTCGAAGATCGTCATCAAGGTGCCGCTGACCCTGGCGATCATGCCGACGCTGATGGTCATGCTCGGCAACCAGGCTTTCGCTTTCCCGCTGGTCAACGTCAACGAAATCTTCCACCTCGACCTGTCGCGCACCAACGTGGTCGACGGTCAGGAAGTAGTGATCGTGCGCGACAAGGCGCTGCCACTGTTTTACCTCAAGCGCTGGCTGGTCGCTTCCGCCGCTCATGAAGAGCAGCGTGAAGGCCATGTGGTGATCCTTTCGGTGGGCACCCAGCGGATCGGCTTTGTCGTCGATCAACTGGTGGGCCAGGAAGAAGTGGTCATCAAGCCATTGGGCAAAATGCTCCAGGGGACCCCGGGCATGTCCGGCGCCACCATTACCGGTGACGGCCGCATCGCCTTGATTCTCGATGTCCCGAGCATGCTCAAGCATTACGCCGCACGGCGTATTTGATTCTGCTGGTGCGGGGCGGTTTTGCCCCGCCCTGCCTAACGGAGTGTTTATGGTAGTCAAGGTCCTGGTGGTGGATGATTCGGGTTTTTTCCGCCGCCGCGTCTCGGAAATTCTTTCAGCGGATCCGAATATCCAGGTCGTCGGTACCGCGACCAACGGTAGAGAAGCGATTGATCAGGCCCTGGCCCTCAAGCCGGACGTGATCACCATGGACTACGAGATGCCGTTGATGGATGGCATCACGGCCGTGCGGCACATCATGCAGCGCTGCCCGACGCCGGTATTGATGTTCTCCTCGCTGACCCATGAAGGCGCCCGGGTCACCCTCGACGCGCTGGATGCCGGCGCGGTGGACTTTCTGCCGAAGAATTTCGAAGACATCTCGCGCAACCCCGAGAAGGTCAAGCAACTGCTATGCGAGAAGGTTCTCAGTATTTCCCGCAGCAACCGGCGTTTGAGTGCCTACAGCGGCGCAGCGGCGGCGCAACCGTTTGCGGCTCCATCACCGGTGGTCAGCAGTCTGGGCAACAGTGTGCCGGCTCGTCCGGCTCCCGCGCCGTTGCCAGTTCGCACGCCAGCGGCCAGCACCGGTTCACCGGCACCGAAACGTAAAGCCTACAAGCTGGTGGCCATTGGTACGTCTACCGGTGGCCCGGTCGCATTGCAGCGAGTACTGACCCAACTACCGGCAAACTTCCCGGCGCCGATCGTGCTGGTCCAACACATGCCGGCGGCCTTCACCAAGGCTTTCGCCGAGCGTCTGGACAAGCTGTGCCGGATCAGCGTCAAGGAAGCCGAGGACGGCGATATTCTGCGTCCGGGCCTGGCCTTGCTGGCGCCGGGTGGCAAGCAGATGATGATCGACGGCCGTGGGGCGGTGAAAATCCTCCCGGGCGATGAGCGTCTGAACTACAAGCCGTGCGTGGACATTACCTTCGGTTCGGCGGCCAAATCCTACGGTGACAAAGTTCTGGCGGTGGTGCTCACCGGCATGGGCGCCGACGGCCGCGAAGGCGCGCGTCTGCTCAAGCAGGGTGGCAGTGCGATCTGGGCCCAGGACGAAGCCAGCTGCGTGATCTACGGCATGCCGATGGCGATCGTCAAGGCTGAACTGGCGGACGCGGTGTACAACCTCGACGAGATCGGCAAGCATCTGGTCGAGGCGTGTCTCTGATGGACGTTTTAAGCCTCATCGGGATCATCCTGGCGTTTGTTGCGATCATTGGCGGCAACTACCTGGAAGGCGGTCATCTCGGTGCGCTGGCCAACGGTCCGGCGGCGTTGATCGTGATCGGCGGGACCGTCGGCGCGGCATTGTTGCAGGCGCCGATGAGCGCCTTCAAGCGTTCGATGCAGATCCTGGTATGGATCCTCTTTCCACCGCGGATCGACATGGCCGGCGGCGTCGATCGGGTAGTCAACTGGAGCCTGACGGCGCGCAAGGAAGGTTTGCTCGGGCTGGAAGGCGTGGCCGATGCCGAGCCCGACAACTACTCGCGCAAAGGCCTGCAATTGTTGGTGGACGGTGCGGAGCCAGAAGCGATTCGCAGCATCCTCGAGGTGGATTTCTACACTCAGGAAAGCCGCGACATCGAAGCCGCCAAAGTCTTTGAAAGCATGGGCGGTTATGCGCCAACCATCGGCATCATCGGTGCGGTCATGGGTTTGATCCATGTCATGGGCAATCTGGCCGACCCTTCGCAGCTGGGCAGCGGGATTGCCGTGGCCTTCGTCGCGACCATCTACGGGGTCGCCAGCGCCAACCTGGTGCTGTTACCGATTGCCAGCAAACTCAAGTCGATAGCCATGCGCCAGTCGCGTTATCGCGAAATGTTGCTGGAAGGAATCCTGTCGATTGCCGAAGGTGAGAACCCTCGTTCCATCGAGTTGAAGTTGCAAGGCTTCATGGACTGATGGGGGTAATGGATTATGGCTCGTCGTCGTCGCCACCCTGAAGAACCCGTCAACCACGAACGCTGGTTGGTGTCCTACGCGGACTTCATCACTCTGCTGTTCGCCTTCTTTGTCGTCATGTATTCGATTTCGTCGGTCAACGAAGGCAAGTACAAGGTGATTTCCGAGGCGTTGATTGGCGTGTTCACCGACTCGGACCGCGCCCTCAAGCCGATTCCGATTGGCGACGAGCGAGCGCAGACGGTCACCCCGGCGCAGCCCCTGGTCAAGGACAGCGAGCAAGTCGATGCCGGCATCGCCGGGGCGAGCAACGACCCGCTGAAGTCGATCGCCGATGACATCAGCGCGGCGTTCGGCGACCTGCTCAGCTCCAGGCAGATGACCATCCGCGGCAATGAGCTGTGGATAGAGATCGAACTCAATTCCAGCCTGCTGTTTGGCAGCGGCGACGCGATGCCCAGCGATATCGCGTTCAACATCATCGATAAGGTCGCGGTGATTCTAAAACCCTTCGATAACCCGATTCACGTCGAAGGCTTTACCGACAATCAGCCGATCCGCACCGCCCAATACCCGACCAACTGGGAGCTGTCTTCGGCGCGCTCGGCGAGCATCGTGCGCATGCTGGCGATGCAGGGGGTGAATCCCGGCCGCCTGGCTTCGGTGGGATACGGCGAGTTTCAACCGGTGGCCAACAATGCCACCGCCGCAGGCCGTGCGCGCAATCGGCGGGTGGTGCTGGTGGTCTCGCGCAATCTCGATGTGCGTCGCAGCCTGACCGCTACCGGGGCGGCGAATGCCAAGCCGGATGCGGCCTTGAAGCGTGCTGGCACACAAACTGCACCCACGTCTGTAAAGTCGCCGGGGCGTGAGAGTGCCGTCAATTCTCTGTCGCCGGCTCTATAACATAGCGCTATTTCTCGGTTAAGCCTGTTCGACCGGGAGGAACATTCCGAATGAGAGTCTGGGCAGTCGCCAATCAAAAGGGTGGTGTTGGTAAAACCACCAGTTCCATCGCTCTAGCCGGTTTGCTGGCCGAGGCGGGCAAGCGCGTGGTCGTGGTCGATCTCGACCCCCACGGCTCCATGACCAGCTACTTTGGCTATGACCCCGACAGCCTCGAACACAGCTGCTACGACCTGTTCCTGCACAAGGGCAGTGTGCCGGCAGGGTTGCCCGGTCAACTGCTTCTAAAGACCAGTGACGAGCGCATTTCCCTGCTGCCTTCGAGCACCGCGCTGGCCACCCTCGAGCGTCAGTCGCCGGGCCAGAGTGGCCTGGGCCTGGTGATCGCCAGGAGCCTGGCGCAGTTGTGGCAGGATTTCGATTACGCGCTGATCGACAGCCCGCCGTTGCTCGGCTTGCTGATGGTCAATGCCTTGGCGGCCAGCCAGCAGTTGGTAATTCCGGTACAGACCGAACACCTGGCGGTCAAAGGCCTGGAACGCATGGTCAACACCCTGGCGATGATCAATCGCTCGCGCAAGCAGGTGTTGCCCTTCAGCATCGTGCCGACCCTGTTCGACCGCCGGACCCAGGCTTCCCTGGGCACCCTGCGGGTGCTGCGCGACATGTACCCGGAGGATATCTGGCAAGGCTACATTCCAGTCGATACCCGTTTGCGCGATGCCAGTCGGGCCGGACTGACGCCTTCGCAGTTCGACGGCAAAAGCCGTGGCGTCCTGGCCTATCGGGCGTTGCTCAAGCATCTGCTGGCCCAGCAACTCATCCCGCAGGTGGCTTGAGATGATGCTCATTTCTAACGTAGGAGCTGCCGTAGGCTGCGATCTTTTGATCTTGCTCTGCAGCGCCCTCAAAATCGCTAAAAGATCGCAGCCTTCGGCAGCTCCTACGGGGGTGGTGTTCCAATGAACCGTCCTGTGAAAATTACGACCCGGCCGCAACTGGCGCTGCAGTCCTATCTGGACGCGCTGCTGCAGGACGCGACCGACGAGCTTGAACTGATCCCTGAAGCGTTGCCCAAACGGGTGACGGCGCAAGATACGCTGGATGAATTTCAGGCCGCCGTGCTCGAAGAGCAGGCCCGTGACTCGCAGCAGCAAAGCGTGGTTGTCCCGGTTGTCGTTGTGCAGCCGCTGGTTGCCGTGCCGGTCCTGGAAAAGCCTGCGCCGATTCTCGCTGTGGTAGCTCCTGCCGCGCCGCAAGTACAAGCCCCGGTCGCGCCAGTGGCCGAAGTTCATAGGCCACCGAGCAACACGCCGCCACCAGTCGATAGCGATGGCCGGCCGGCCTGGGCTGCCGAGCCGTTCGAATGCCTGTTGTTCGATGTGGCGGGCCTGACGCTGGCTGTGCCGCTGGTCTGCCTGGGTTCGATCTATTCCCTGGCCGGCCACGAACTGACGCCGCTGTTCGGCCAGCCGGAGTGGTTCCTCGGGATTCTACCGAGCCAGGCCGGCAACCTGAAAGTGCTGGACACCGCACGCTGGGTCATGCCGGATCGCTACCGCGATGATTTCCGTCAGGGCCTGCAATACGTGATCTCGGTTCAGGGCTACGAATGGGGGCTGGCGGTGCATCAGGTCAGCCGTTCCCTGCGCCTGAATCCGAACGAAATCAAATGGCGCAGCCATCGTGGTCAGCGTCCATGGCTGGCCGGCACAGTGATCGAGCACATGTGCGCATTGCTGGATGTCTGCGAACTGGCCGAATTGATAGCCAGCGGCGGGGCCAAGCACCTGCCCGGCAGCAAGCCGACGAACAAATCTGCATAACCAACAACAGGCAGCACCTTGAGTGCGGCCAGACAGAACACACACCGTTTCCAACGGTTTTTTTTTAGGGGTCAGGGGTATGAATAAGTCGTCGTCTCTACAGAGTTCCGAAGATCCGATCCTGCAATGGGTGACCTTCAAGCTGGACAATGAAACCTACGGCATCAACGTGATGCGGGTTCAGGAAGTCCTGCGCTACACCGAGATCGCGCCAGTGCCGGGTGCGCCAGCCTATGTGCTGGGCATCATCAACCTGCGCGGCAACGTGGTCACCGTGATCGACACCCGTCAGCGCTTCGGCCTGATGAACACCGAAATCAGCGACAACACCCGTATCGTGATCATCGAAGCCGACAAGCAAGTGGTCGGGATCATGGTCGACAGCGTGGCGGAAGTGGTTTACCTGCGTCAGTCGGAAATCGAAACCGCGCCCAACGTCGGTAGCGAAGAATCGGCCAAGTTCATCCAGGGCGTGTGCAACAAAAACGGCGAACTGCTGATTCTGGTCGAACTGGACAAGATGATGAGCGAAGAAGAATGGTCGGACCTGGAGCAAATCTGATTGATTCTCGAAGTGGCTGTGATTGTCCTGGGCATCCTCTGGGTAACGACCCTGGGGCTGTTCCTGGCCTACGCCAGAAGCCAGCGCCAAGCGGCTATGGTCATGGCCCAGACCCAGGCCCAGGCCGATGCACTGCGTGATCAGCGCATCAGGGACCTGGCCAAGCGCGTCGACGATTACCAGAACGGTAATGTACTGATGGGCGATGCCCTGCATGAACTGCAGGCAGTGGTCGGGCCGTTGCCGGACAAACTGGCCCGGCTGGAGCAGCGCGACCCGACCAGCCTCTCATTCGCCCAGGCCGCGCGCCTGGTGGGCATGGGCGCCAGCGTCGACGAGCTGACCCAGTCCTGCGGCCTGACCCAGGCCGAAGCTGAATTGATGAGCAAGGTGCACAAGAGTAGTTAGACGCTTCAAGCGGCAAGTAAAAGCAAAAGATCGCCGCCTTCGGCAGCTCCTTGGTGTACGCAAACCCATGTAGGAGCTGCCGCAGGCGGCGATCTTTTGATCTTGCTTGTGGGCGATTCCCGAAATCGCCAAAAGATCGCAGGCTTCGCCAGCTCCTGCGCCGACCGCATATACCCGTCAAATCCCGGTTGTACACCGCCGTAGCTGCCGAAGGCGGCGATCTTTTGTGCTTCACCTCGACGTTCCGTTGAACAAGACTCCAATCCGAAAATTTGCTTAAGGGGCTGCCTTTTCGGCGTAGGAAATCAATTGGTAGAGTGCTTTTTGTTCGCCCGTACCTCCTTTATGCGCGTCACCCCAGGCAATCACTCTGCCGTCTTCCCTCAAGGCGGCGAATGTACGGGTTCCACCATAGACCGCCCGCACATGGGTGAGCAGGGGGGCAACACAGGTGCTATCACCGCCTGTCTCGGGGTCTCCCCAGGCAATCGCTTCACCGTTGCTGCGCAAAGCCACGGCGGCCTCATGATTTGTACTGATCGCTACAACATCAGTCAGTTGCCTGATGACCGAAGGCAGTAAGGCTACCTGCCCTGTGGCCCACGCAACCACCTGGCCGGTGGAACGCAACGCAATAAAGGCACTCGATGTGCAAGTCACGTGCACGATGTCAGTCAGGTCGGCAATTTCTTTGGGGGGCGTGGTGCCCGGAAGAAAACCCCAGGCCACGACTTGTCCATTCGCCCTGCGGGCAGCGAATGCGCTGTCATTGCCCACCAGGTCGACGATGTCGTCCAGTTCGGCAATCTCTGATGGTATGGGCGTGAACGTCGGATTCCCCCAGACGGCAATGCGTCCATTGGCACGGCGGAGCGCCAGAACATCCCCGGCACTCGCCAGTTGCACTACATCCCTCAGCGTGCCGATCTCTTCGGGCAGCTCGCCGCCATAGCGAGAATCCCCCCAGGCGACTACCTGGCCGTTACCGCGCAGGGCGGCGAACGCAAACTCCGCTCCCATGGCGTCTACGATATCCGTCAACTCGGCAATCTCACGCGGCAGCCGGCCGCCCGTTTGCTCCAGTCCCCATGCCACGATCTGCCCGCTGGAACGACGTGCGACAAACACGTAGGCCCCTCCGTAGAGAGCGACAATGTCGTTCAGGGCTGCAATATCGTCAGGGACCATTGAACTCGGATTTTCCGAGCTTCCCCACGCCATGACGTGACCGGTTGCACGCCTCACCGCAAAAGCTGCCATGGAGGACGATATTTCGACAACATCGGTGAGTTGCTTGATCTCCTCTGGCGGATCGCCACCGTTCTCGGCCCAACCCCAGGCATGCGGCTTGCCATCGTTACGCAGCGCGCAAAGGGCGGGGAAATTGCCAATGATGTTCGAGGGGTTAAGGACGATGCGTTGTTTGCCCGAGCCGACCATCAGGCGCTCATAGGGCTGAGTATCCAAAAAAGCATGTCCGGTCACAGATTGCCTGTCACGCTCGTACTGCCAGGTGACTTCTTTGGGCCGCAGCGTCTCGGCATCCAGTGCAACGAGCCTGTAGCTTTGGGGGCGGAAAGTACCGACCACGCGGTGGCTACCACGTGCGCCCATAATCAGCAGCCTGCCTGTCGCAACGTTGCCGATTTTATTTGTCATGAGCGCGCCGTGAAATTGGATTCCGAGGACCGTTGATTGACCCATCGATCAGCGCCAGTAGAATCTCTGGCGTTCGCGTTGGCTACTGTCAGATCTGACAGTAGCGACAATCGGTTTTTTTCAGTAAGGGGCGGGGCGCCGGGATCTACCCTCCTTAACGCGATTCGTCGCATTCTGTTTCAATAAGTGGATTATCCCAAGGCCGTCAAGTGGGGTTTTCGTCGGTCGTCAAAACTTTAAAGTTACACATTTAATAGTGTCCATACTGCCAAGGTTCTGCATAATCTCTATCCGTCGAGCATGGATTCTCCAGTAAAGCACTGGATTTCAATGTGCAACGACGAAATGGATAGCAATTTATGGAGAAAGAAAACATGGAAGAAAAAGCAAACCGTCAGTCCGGAGTCATTGAGGCTTATGATCCGGATTGGGAGGATAAATGGGGTGAGCGAGTAGGCAAAGGCACCGTCATGTGGACGAGTGAAAGTCGACTGCTCGATGTAAATCGTAAAAGTTTTACAGGGTGGGGATCGGTAATACCTACCAAGGGTGCGTCGGTTTCTTTTCTTGTTGTCAGATGGAACGGCGGCAGATATACCGCCGAGGAAGTTCGTCAGGAAGTCAAAGGCCAGTCCACTCAAGCAATATCCTGATTCAAGTTAGTGCAGTCGTGTTGATCGCTCCCCAGGCGTTGGAACGATCAACACCTGCGATTATCCCTACACGTTTTTCGGAAGTAATCTGTCTGCTGGATACTTTGATTTCTGATAATGCTTCGCTAGTATTCAGGCGAGCCTATGTAGGCGACAGCCTCAAGAAGGTTCATAAAAAACCAAGCCGTGAAGGGGCTTATATGCTGGATGTATTGCGTGGTACGCCGGTTTGGGTTTATTTGGTTTTTTTCGTTGTGTCTTACTACGGAGTCCTTGCTTGTTTCGAAAATCATGAAACCAAAAGATCCTTGCAGTTGACGCCGCTGGTTTTCGTAACAGTATCGCTGTTTTTCTTGGATCTTTCTCAGGGCATATTTACGCCTTTGGCGTCCTATGGAGCGGGTTTGGCGACGGGGTGGTTCGCAGCTTTCGGTTTTTACTCATGTCGTGATGTCGGACGAGAGGGTGACAATCTGGTCATTGGTGGATCGCCCAAGGTATTGATTGTCTACTGGCTTTTTTTTGCATGGCGATACTATGGCGGCTATCAGGCCGCAATTAATCCAGAAGCAGTCAATGAAGTCTCGGCCATTGCCTGCTCCTCCCTTGCTTCGGGTTTTATAAACGGCTTGATTATCGGTCGGTCTTTCATGCTGTTGCGTCTTTTCAGGGTCGACAAGGTGTCAGCCCAGGAAGTGTAGGAGCGAGCTTGCTCGCGATGGACTCGAGAGTGGCGCGTTTATTCAGAAAACACGCGTTATCGTTAACGTCCATCGCGAGCAAGCTAGCTCCTACAGGGCACGCCCGCGGAGACGGCCTTAAAGCCGACATCCCTTTCGACTAGTAGTCATCTCCCTGCGCCGTCACATCCCGCTCTATCATCGGTGCTTGCGGATCATGCCCTTCCGGGAACTTGCCCTTCAGGTTCCAGGC
>NZ_CABVHQ010000030.1 GCF_902497895.1 Pseudomonas fluorescens | reverse complement strand
ACCGCATCATGGACATGGCCCGTACCGCGCTGAACGTGATCGGCAATGCCCTTGCCGTGCTGGTCATCTCGCGCTGGGAAGGCATGTACGACGACGCCAAAGGCCAACGCTACTGGAACTCCCTGCCACACTGGCGCAGCAAAGAGCCGCTGCCAGCTGGCGAGGCTTCTAACAACTGAGACCCACGCGCCTGAAAATGGAAATGATTATTTCTATTTATCCGTGCTGACTCCCCTATTAATAGCCAGCCGACCGGTAAGCCCAACCGACGGCACATCATTTTTTGGGTACAAGGATAGAAAACCCATGAGCACCCCGCTGCGCATCAACGAAGCACTTTTGATTGCCGGCGACGCATTTGCACCTTTTCAATGCGTCGCCTGGGCTCCGCAAGACGGTAATGGCGAACTGAGCCTGACTGTCATCGACCGGACCAACACTCGTATTGGCCGCAAACAGATTCCAAGCAGTGCCTATTCCGATCCGGCGCAGCTGGAAAGCCTGCTGGAAGAGGCGCGCGCCGAGTTGAGCCAAGAGGGCTACATGCTGCAATCCTGGACAATGCCAGAGTTAAGCATTCTCGCGGATCGCTACCGGTGAGAGCGCGTAATCAAGGGGCCGAGGGATTCAAATTTCGCCTTTATCCTCGATCGAATCTGGCCTCGGAGGCGTTGTAAGCAATTGCGTACAATGGCTTAGGCAATTGCCCGCCGCCTAATTGCTCCCTGGCCAGTTAATATCACCCGTTGTGTTGATGGATCGACCAGGCAAACAAGGCTGAGAGCCAGGGACATCGCAGAAGAGCGATGCATCAGGGACGATGCCCAATGGATATGGAATGAGTAGAAAACGGCGGCTTTCATCCCGCCGTTTTTTTCGTCTGTATAAAACCCACTCAAAAACAAAAAAAAGATCTAATTCATGTCGAATTCCAATGTTCTGGCTGACAGTAATATGTTGAGTTCTCTCGCCGCGTATGACGCAGTTATGGGGCTGAGCAGCAGGCAGACGGTACGGTGGGGGAACCTGCTGTTCAAGATCATCGAAGGCCGCCTCCTGCCCCTGGTAATGGAAGCCGCCGGTCGTGCCGAGGGCTATGCCTTAGGCTTACGCGATGCGGGGGTCATCACTGAAGTTCAGCGCAATCGGATGGCGTGTGTGGCCTTGGCCGTGACCGCTGACAAAATCCACAGCTTGCCCCCGATGTGTAAGGGCATCCAGGACCTGGCAACCGATCCGGTCGCGTCGTGATCCGCCCCACGTGCACCGCAGGACCCAAAATGTATTCAGCGGTATCGTTCAGACACAACGGCAAGTTTTATGCCGAGGTGGATGCCGTCACCCTGTATGGAGCTGACGGCTACTTGATCCTGACGCATGCAAACGACGACAGCAGCCGTATTTCCGAGGGGGCTGAGGCGCTGTTTGAAGCGCTGTCAGGACTTGGAATCCGGGCCAACAAGCGCCCCTAAGTCGCTGCGCATAACGGCGTTTTCATTAAATGTCTCCTCGCAAAAAAGCCCGTAGGCCCAGACATAGGTTCGGTGAGTCTTTTTCAGAAGGTTAGACAATCGCAGGTGTTTTCACGCAGGCTAGACCCATAGCCAACCAAACTTCTCTGTAGCAGATGGATATTCACACTTCTAGCAACAACCAACTTTTACTGGTTTCTTAAATCGCAACGAAAACGATCAAGCCAGCTCATACCTTCGAGTGTGCCAATAGCAGGCTGATACTCACATCCAACCCATCCCGCGTAGGGATATGCATCTATCGAATCTAGAATTCGAGGTAGGTTCAGGTCACCTACATCGGGCTCATACCGCCCTGGGTATCCCGCGATCTGTAAATGATCGGCCTGGGGAAGATAGCGCGCAAGGCACGTCAGAGGATCGAGGCGCTCCATCGAAGCATGATAAAGATCCAGAATCAGGCCTAACCCTTCAAGTCTTTGCGTCCAACTGATGGCCCCCGCTAGTGTTCGAATAAAATACCCAGGCACCGACATTTGATTGATGGCTTCAATCACAATCTTTACGTCATGACGGGCAGCCTCCTCGATGGCCCACCGCATGTTTTCGACAAATTGTCCGCTCGAAACCGCGTAATTTGCCTGTTCGACCACACCGGCTAGCACGTGAAGCAGTGGACTTCCTCCTTCCACGGCATATTCGAGTCCCAGGTTAAAATCCTCACGAAAGTCCCCCGCTCTTCCGCACAAGGCCGCCAGCCCTTTACTGCCAGCTCGCAATGGCACGGTTGCCAACACCTGTTGAAGACCTGTGCGACGCAAGCGTTCAGCAATGTCGACCGCCGCCATGTTGGGTGCAAAACTGAACTCGACGGCTTCAAAGCCCGCATCCCGCGCGGCGCCAAAGCGATCCTCGAAAGACCATTCGGTGAACAGGAGAGTGAGATTCGCGGCGTATTTGATCATTCAGTTCATTAAGCCCAACGAGTTGAGTACGGATCACGATGAATGGGGCCAGCTATCCCGGCCCCACCCAGGTGGTCAAACATCACGCATTCACACGCAACGGCTTGGGTTTGAGCAGGAAGTGTGCAAGGGCTGGCACGAGTACCAACGCCCCTACCATGTTCCAGATGAACATGAAGCCGAGCAGGATGCCCATGTCGGCTTGGAACTTGATGGGCGACAGCACCCACGTGAGCACTGCAATGCCCAGCGTAATCCCCGTCATCACCACGACCTTGCCGGTAGAAAGCAGCGCAAGGTAGTAAGCGTCAGAAAGGCTTGAGCCGTTTCGCAGGTTGGTGAGTGTCACGCTGAGGATGTACAGCGCGTAATCCACACCGATACCCACCCCCAACGCAATCACCGGAAGCGTCGCCACCTTGATGCCGATGTTGAGCCCCACCATCAAGGCTTCGCACAAAATAGAGGTCAGCATCAACGGTAGCACCGTACACACCACCGCACGCCAGGATCTGAAGGTAATGAAGCAAAGCGCGATGACGGCCGCGTACACCATAAACAGCATCTGAATATTCGAACGCTTCACGACGATATTGGTTGCCGCTTCGATACCGGCATTGCCCGCCGCATTAAGGAACTGGATCTGATCGGTGTTATGGGTCGCCGCAAACTGCTCGACGGTCTGAACCACGCTGGTGAGCGTGTCCGCCTTGTGATCAGTAAGATAGACATACACCGTCAGCAGATCGCAATTCTGGTTGAACAGCTCTCGCGGCGCACGGGTGATGATCGCATTCAACAACCCCTGGTTACGGGGTATCTCATACCAGGTCATGCTGCCTTCATTCATGCCGGCCGCAGCCTGCTTGCTCAGCGCCGCTAACGATGTCGTGGAAACCACCCCCGGCAACTGCTGAAGCTGCGCTTCCAGTGCATCCACTGAAACCAGTGTCTGGTAATTGGCGCAGAAGTATTGGGGCGTTTTCACCATCACCACGTACTTGTCGCTGCTGGCTGAAAAGTTGCTGACCATGAAGCGGTTGTCGCTGTTGTATCGCGACTCGGGACGCAGTTCCGGTGCCCCGGGATTCAGATCGCCGATCTTCACATGAAGGCTCACGGCAAAGCCTGCCACCCCCAGAATCACGGCGACGATGATTGCACCGCTTGCCCATTTACGTTCGGTAAATCGATCCAGAAAAGCCCAAAATGGATGCCGGGTGTGATGAGCATCTAGCTGCGAGAACTTGTCGTTCGCCGCTTCACGCAGTGCCGCTGCTTTGCTGACACCGGTGTACGACAGCAAAATTGGTAGCAAAATCAGGTTGGTAAAAATCAAAGTCAGAACGCCGATTGTCGCGGCGACGGCGAGATCCTGAATGACCGGAATTTTGATGATCATCAACACAGCGAAACCCACGGCGTCTGCCACCAGCGCCATCAGCCCGGTCAAAAATAGTCTACGAAAGGTGAAGCGTGCCGCCACGAGTTTGTCGGCTCCGCGCCCGATGTCCTGCATGATGCCGTTCATTTTCTGGGCGCCATGACTCAACCCGATCGCAAACACCAGGAACGGAACGAGGATCGAATACGGATCGAGGTCAAAGCCCAAGGTGGGCAGCAACCCCAGCAACCAGACGACGGCGATGATCGAACACAGCAGCACCAATAACGTGCTGCGCACACAGCGGGTGTACCAGAACAACACGATGCCGCAAATCACCAACGTCGCGGCGAAGAACAGTTGCATCTGCCGCATGCCGTCAATCAGATCGCCCACCACCTTCGCAAACCCGGTGATGTGAATTTTGATGTTGTCGGTTTCGTATTTGGCCCGAATCTGTTCGAGCTTGCCTGAAAGCGCGTTGTAATCCAGAGGCTTGCCGCCGTCCGATGTGATGTCCTGAAGAGGCAAAAGCACGATGCTGGATTTGAAATTGGAGGCTACGAGCCGACCTACTTCGCCTGACCGATCGACGTTCTGCCGAACCTGCTCCAGACTCCTGGCAGAACCATCGTAGTCGTCAGGTATAACCGGCCCGCCGTCGAAACCCTCTTCCGTCACGCCGATCCAGCGGGTCGCCGGAGTCCACAGGGACTTCATGTATGACCGGTCGACGCCAGGAAGTAAAAAAACCTCATCGTTGATTTTCTTGACCGTTTCCAGGTATGCGGCATCAAAAATGCTGCCCTGTTTGGCCTCGATCGCAATCCGCAAGGTGTTGCCACCTTCGCCCAGCTGGCCGCGATTCTTCAGATAGTTTTGTACATAAGGGTGATCCGTTGGGATCATTTTTTCGAAGGCAGCATTGAGCTTCAAACTCAGCGCTTGGTAGCCGAGCACCAGACTGAGCAACACACAAATGCCCAAAATGATGCTGCGATGATTGAACAGGAGCCGTTCAACTAGAGTGCCCGAGGAAGGATCGAATGCATCCGGCTTAGGGAGGGTGTGATGCTCGGTAGAATGAGTAAAGCTGTTCATTGATCGTGCTCCGGCGATTCCACTGCAACTGCGGACGACAGCATGCCGCGTGCACTACTGAGGATTAGGTTACCGTTCGCGGCTTGCACCATGCCTGTGAAGTAACTGGGTTGAGTCACCTGCAGGACAGAGGCTTTGGTATCGCCATCCGCGAAGCGCAACACTCTTCCAGACTCATCAGCGAGGAGTACCGATCCATCGTCAAGACGCAACCCACTGGTCAACGTGACGGGCTGCAAGGTATCGAGGCGCTGCCAGGTATCGCCGCGATCCTTGGACTCGAAGGCTTTTCCACGAAGCCCAAACGCCAGAATCGATCCGCTGTCGGTCGCCTGAAGCCCGAAGGTCGTGCCCTCATAAGGCGAAGCCAGCGACTCGAAGGTCTGTCCCTCATCGCTCGACCGCAATAACGTGCCCTGCTCTCCGGCGACAAAGAGGTCAGCCCCCACCCGCTCGATACTGTAGAGATGCAATCCGGAAGGGTTGTCGATACGGGAACGGATGGATTTCCAGCTGAGTCCTCCATCATGCGTGACAAACGCGAGGCCATAAGCGCCCACCACCAGCCCGTCTTTGGCGTCGAGGAAAAGCAGATCGAGCAACGGCTTGTCGGGGCCTTCGTCAACAAGTTGCTGTGCCTGAGCGAGACGCTCCTGCGCCTTCGCTGCATCGTCGGAGCTCTGCATATCGAGCGTGGCTTCCTGCAATTCGATCTCGGCCGCCTGGACACCATCAAGCTGTTTGCTCCAGGTCAGTCCGCCATCCTGGCTGTGCAAAACAACCCCCGCATGCCCGACAGCCCAGCCTTCGAGGTCATCAATGAAGCGAACCTTGACCAGCGTCATGCTGACCGGGGAACTGACTTGCTTCCAAGTGCCGCCATTATCATTAGAGACAATGATGAATCCTCTTTCGCCGACGGCCACGAGTCGTTGCCCTGCACGGGCAACACTCAGCATTACTGATTGGGCCGCCATGGCACTGGTAATCGATGGCTGAACCGGCAATCCATCTGTTTGTGCCGCCGCAGCCGTGCTAGAGAGCGCCGTCACGATCGACACGCTCAGCATGAACGCCTTGAACGAATGTTTATGTAAAAGCCTGGATGTTTGAGTACGCATTACTGAGCCTCGATGATGCGGTTCAGTGGACGCCGCGTCAGTCGCACGGCGTCCATGGAACACAGGTTTGAATAGCTGTTGCGAGGCTCAGCGCACCGACCCGGACGCTACCGAGTTGCCGGTAAAAAAGTTTTCGGGCTTGCGCGGTATAACGCTATAGGTTTCGCCGTTCAGGCTTTGCACGACGCTGTAAGTCTTGGCTTGCAGGTTGTAGATCACCACCGGTTTCACCACCACCGCCGGGATGGAGGGCACCACGAATGGCAGCACCTGGGACACGCGCCACAGTTTGCCCTCGGCGTCGTAACCATCGACCAGCGAGACCGTCCAGCTGTCTTCATCGATGAAGAATTTGCGCTTGGGCACTGCGTGGCGTTTGCCCGGAGCGACATTAGCCTCCACCTCCCAGACGCGATGCAGTTCCCAGCGCACCTTGTCCGGATTGAGGTGGTTGGCCGCAAAGGCATCCTCGCGTTTCTCTGCGTTGAATTTGTTGTCGTTGTAAGGGATGTACAGCTCTTTTTTGCCGACCAGTTTCCAATCGTAGCGATCGGGATGGCCGATAAACCCATGAACTTCATCGAAGTAGTTGGCGCCCGACGCAACGAAGTCTGGCGTGTCATAACCGACGGTGGGCGCGCGACGTACGCGACGTTGGCCTACCAAGTATTGCCAGGCATCCCGCGGTTGTTGCGCGTTGATGCTGTCGTGTGTAACCAACGACTCCCCGGCCTTGAACGGTGGTTCGTTGGTCAAAAAACGCAGCAGCGCATACTGCCCCGACCACTTATCCACGGCGCCGTCTTTATAGTAATAAGGGTACTGCCAGTTTTCGATGCCACGGCTGGCCAGCGTTCGGGTTCCATCAGCATTGCCAATGACGTTGGCATAGCCCATCTGGATGGATTCCGCTTCTACCCGCAGCAGAAAATTCCAGATGACCTCATTGCCGGTTTTAGGGATAGGAAATGGTATGCCGCCGAAGCAGCCTTCTACCGATAAGCCATTACTGGTCGTCTTGCACTGGGTCGCGTTGGTATACGTGTTCTGATAAACGCTGGCGGGAGCCGCAGCAGTTCGATGAGTCGGGTATACATCGAGATGGAAGGTGTCGGGAAATTTGGCCAGCAAGGCTTTCGTTCCTTCACTCAATTTGTCCGCATACTGCGCGGCGTTCTTCGCGGTGATCTGCAGCACAGGCTTTTCGCCCGGGAACGGATCGACCGGCACATCGCCAAATTTGGGCCCAGCCACATCCTTGGTCAGCCCGCCTGTCCAGGCCGGAATGGAGCCATCGGCATTGCCGGCCTTTTCGGCACCCATGGGCGTCAATGTAGTCTTGAGCTTCGCCGCCTCGTCAGGACTCACCGCAGCAAAAGCGCTGCTGGCACAGATTGAGATCGACAGGGTGGAAAGCAGCAGTTTAATTTTTGTCATTATCAGGGCCCGCCTGTTCTTTGCTTAAAAGGTTCGCTGGATCGAGAACGCTACGAAGTCTCTGTCTTTCATGTTTTGCTGGTAGGTGAATGAGTTGGAGGAGTTGATGACCGGCCCGGCTTCACCAAAGAAGTTGGTGTAGGTCAGCGATGCGTACCACTGCTTTTTGTAATCGGCCTTGAGGCCCAACGTCAGATCCCCGCCATGCTCAGGGCCGAACGCCTGAGGCGTGACCGAAGAACGTCCAGATGGGTTGTAGCCGATGGTGATCGGGGCTTGAACGTCGATCCCAGGGAAAACCTGGAAATACTGAGGTTCGAAGGTGAAGCGCAGCGCGAACGCATCGCGAGTCGAGTTGGGATCCAGCTGATCAGCATTCTTGGTCACGCTCAGCCGACGGTTGAACGCCAGTTCACCAATAAACGAAGCACCGTCCCAGAACGCCGATCCACCGTAGACATTGACCATCGATACTTGGGCATGCCACGACCGGCCAATGGGGTAAGCCGGATTGGAATCGTTGTCGGAACCCAGACCGGTAATGATCGTGCCGCCGACGCCCGCCAACGGCGTATCGATCCGTATCGAGGTTTCGCCGGCGATGTTGGCTTCGCCGACCAAGGTGCTGAAACTCGCCCCGAATACCTTGACGTCTTCTGGATAAACGTTGACGAAGGTGTCATCGGCACCGGGGACGAGTGCGGCCGGACGGAAGTAAAATACCGGAGTCTTTTCGTGATATTTCGCGGCGTACAGGCCGAACTCCCAGTCCTCGATGGCGAACTTCAGTTGCGCACCAAACTGCCCGGAATCCTTGGCCTCTATGTCCTTGCCATGGCGCAGCTCGCCGGTAGGAAAGAACACCCGTTCCCCGCCTTCGCCGACAAAATCCGCGCCGCTGAAGTAGCTGCCTGCTGCGGGAAGGCGAGTCTTGTTCCACTCGAATTGGTAGTAGGCGCCGACACTCACCGTATCGTTCAGCTGCCAGTTGCCGGACACCTGCTTGGTGGGCATCAGGATTTCCTTGAACTGGGAGCTGGGTACGGATTGCAGCTTGACCAGATCGACGGTGGACTGCGCATTGGCGATGCCGTTGGCACCAAAGAAAAGACTTTCACCGTAGATTTGCGTGAACTGCCCCAGCCGGCCTGACAGAGAGGTTTCACCGATAGGTCGAGAGCCATACACGAAGGCATCCAGAATCTCGGTTTTTCGGCCGTGAAGGCGTCGTGTATCGCTGGTGAACTCGTCGCTGTCGACACTCAGAGAGTTGGCTGTACCGGCCGAGTCATTATCATTGCGCCGGTTATAGACTGTGTCATACCAGGACGCCGCACTGATCCGTGCACCGACATCCTGGTACTTGATGTCCAGCTCGGACATCAGGTCGAGGCGGTTAGAGATCAGACCGCGACCGAAATTTCGGTCACCGTCATCAAGGTTCGGATTTGCGTCAGAAGTTCCGGGAGCTGCTGCGACCTTGTTATCCAGCTTATTCACGCGCCAGGCATTGCTGTACTTGATGGTGTTGTCCCAAGTCACGGATAGCTCGGGGTTGCCCGTATCAATCTGGAAGGCTTGCGATTGCGTTGAGAGGCTCAACAGTACCGTTGCGCTTACTGCGCAGGCGATGCTGGAAACCGGCAACGGGCAGAGCCGCTGGTTGGCTTTTTTCATGGAGATGTTCCTGATTTTTTGTTTTTTTAAAAGATCATCCACTCGCAGCATTGGCTGCGAATACATCAGGGTGCTGCGTAACGCTCTGAGCGCCTTCCTTCCCTCGCCTTACCGTTCTTGATGGACGGCCAACGCTTTCAAGCCGGCCTCCACAAGGACGATGTCCAGTTGCGACTTCAACCCGCTGACTGCAATTCCTCCCACGACATCACCATCAACAAGGACTGGTAGTCCCCCTTCAATCGGAAAGCCTCCATGAATCATTGAGGCACCTACACGGCCCTCAGCGACCATGTCCTCAAGGAACTTCGTCGAGCGTCGCGTGACCGCGGCACTGCGGGCTTTATCAATCGCCGTTTGGACAGAAGAGACAGATGCACCATCAAGCCTCCTGAATGCCATAAGGCAACCGGCTTCATCGACCACGGCCATGGACACGTTCCAGCTCTGCTGGGTGGCCTTTTCTGTAACTGTCGTGAGCATCAGTTCAGCATCCGCCAAGTCGAGAACCCGCTTTGTCTTCATCACACACCTCTTGAACTTTCGGTTTGTGGCCGACTCCAGAATTATTGTGCGTAAAAAACAATTTACTACACAACAAATCACTTTGTGCACAAAACTTAATCCTGGACAAATTTAAAGTCAAGAAGATTCTCGAGCGCAAGCATTCGCTGCCCGAGATCCTGGGGAGAGGCGGATAAGGCATCCGGTGTAAACCGAGTGGGTGATGTCTCAGAGGACGGAACGTTGAGAAGGCAAGGACAGGTGGGGCTTCTGGAGGCTCAAGGGCAAATTAGAGCGTCCGACAGAGCCGCCGACGATTTGTGCTTGCGGCGTGGGAAAATTTATGTGCAGTCGTGCATTTCATCCTTTGCACTAAAGAACGTTTTGCGCATAAAATCAATTTAGTGCAAATTTTAGGATAACTCCGACCATGACTACATTCCCCAGCAGTCCGCTGATCGATGTCGCGTTGACGAAGATGAAAAAAGCGATTGTTTGTTGCGAGCTGGCCCCGGGTGAAAAACTCAAAGTCGCCGAACTGTCCAAAACCTATGGCCTCAGCAGCTCCCCTATTCGTGAAGCCCTAAATCGACTGACTCAGGACGGTGTCGTCGAAGCCAGCGATAACAAAGGCTTCAGAGTTGCACCTATCTCCACGACAGACTTCCGGGACATCACGCGGATGCGCTGCTTGCTGGAATGCGAGGCGCTAGGCGATGCCATCCAATATGGTGATGACACCTGGGAGGCCGACGTGCTGGGTGCATTTCACCGCTTGAATTTGATTGAGAGAAAGCTGGGAACGGGTGTACTCGCGCTCGATGATGAGTGGTCTACCCGGCATAAGGCCTTCCACTTCGCTCTATTCGCAGCCTGTCCATCACCGTTGATGCTAAAGATGGTCGACTCCCTTTTCGACAGAGCAGAGCGCTACAGACGCTTTTCAGCCAAGCAGCGGATCACTCCCAGGCACAAGGGAAATGAGCACCAAGAGCTGATGGATGCTGCGCTTGCACGTGACTCGGAGAAAGCGGTGACGCTCCTGCGCAATCACATCCAAAACACATTGGGCCGAACTGTCGAAGCTATCGAGCGCCAACAAGCCACTCTTCAATAGATCAATGGGTAATCCGCTCACGGCCGATCTTAGCCAGTGACGAATCGATATTCCGTAAAAAAACCCTTCGCCTCGCAACTGCTTTCGTGGACAGTGCGAAGCGAAGGGTCTACCGCCTCTTACTGGCTCAGCCCTTGCGCAAACCTGATCATCGGGTCGCCAGCGCCGCCATTACGCTGTGCAGCCTGTTCAGGCTTCTTGCACCACAGCGCAAGCTCCATCCCCTCAAGCAACTCCATCGCCCAGGCGACTGTGACCGCCCCGCCATACACGTAGTGATCCGGCCGCACGATGACGACATTGCACCCTCGACTCTCAAGCCATCGCGTCAGCACCCCATCGACTTCCTGGTAATCATCTGCAGTGCACGCGCCTGACTGTTGAGGGCTGACCAATCGCACGACATGGATGGGCAGACCTTTAAGCGATTGACTGCTATGCAGACATCTCAGCAAAGCGCTAGCGTCAAACCCGGGCGCAATGACCACTCGAAAGGACTGGCCGGTAAACTCATCCAGAAGCGCCTTCTTGCCTGCATGGTTGATGACCATCGGTTGCGGAAACAGCTCACCGGCGGGTGCGACCTGCGCGACAAACCCTTGAGACAACCTGGGAATCAGCGATTGCCGGATGGTCCCTCCCGGATTCTCCGTCATCTGTTGGATCAACCGCGCATCGCGGATCGCCGCTTTCTCGCTATCGCGTTCGCAGATCACTGTGCCAAACTCTTTGGCGGCCAGGGTGGTTTGGCGGACATGAGGAACTCGTTCGGTCTGGTAGGTATTCAGGAACGCAGGTGCCGCCAGCCCGGCTTTCACCAGCGCGAGCTTCCAGACCAGGTTCAGCGCATCGCGGATCCCCTGGCACATGCCTTGCGCCAGGAAGGGTGGCGTCATGTGCGCCGCGTCCCCCAGGAAGAACACCCGGTCGGACTGCCACTGCTCCAGGATCAGTGCATGGAATCGATAAGCCGACGCCCGCCATAACTGATAGTCACCCTCGGGTAACCAGCGGGAAATCAGCTTCTTGATCGCTTCGGGCTGTGATATTTCCGTCGGCTGTTCGTCAGGATTGATCATGAACTCCCAGCGCCGATGCTGACCGGGGCCGACGACAAAAGTACAAGGCCTGGCCAGCTCGCAAAACTGTACGTTGGTCTTCGGCAGATGCTCGCCCGCCCCTTCATTGAGGATCACATCGACGACGAGCCACGGTTCATCGAAGGCCAGATCCTCCATCTTCAGCCCCAGTCGGGTCCGGATCGGGCTGGTGCCGCCATCACACGCCAAAACATAGTCCGCCGTCACTGTGCGCTCAGTCCCGTCTTTGGCCTGAATGCGCACATCAGCTTGCGAGCCTGTGGAATTGACCGACAGGACCTCTGAACCGAGCTCCACGGTGACCGACTTCAGATCCGCAATTTTATTGCGCAGTGCACGCTCGACAGGTGGCTGCGAGAATACGTAGTTAGGTGCCCAACCCAGCGGAAAGGGAGGCTTGGCGGCATCAATGCGCTTGATCAGCCGAGAACCGGTGGTGCGGTACTCCGAAGGCCGATAAGGCATGACATGCTCGGCGATCTCATTGGCCAAGCCAATGTTGCCGAAGACACGCATCACTTCGTGGTCAAAGCCCATGGCCCTCGGGTTGGTGTACACCGTTTCGGACTTGTCCACGACGAGAGCCTTCAGCCCCCACATGCCAGCCAGATTTGCGCACAGAGCACCGACCGGCCCCATTCCAACAATGATGACATCGTAGTCCATCGTCTACTCCGCTTTTTGTTTTTATCCAGTGCGACTTCTGGTTGATGAACAGGCTTGTGCGCGCCCATCAACCAGGCTCCACATCCGCAGATCGGGGCGGGTTATTCGCCCCGTACCCAAGGTGTCAGCCGATTCGAACCCGCTGTTCTTCGATCTTCGCCCGGATGGAGTCCATCCACTGCTCTCGCGTCTGGAAGCCAGGACGGCGCTTACACATGGCCTCGGTCCGGGCCAGGATGACCTCGGTCGGCAGCTCAAGATCAAGTGGCTCCTTGCAGGGTTGCGCGGTGTAGAACGGCGCATCGACATACATTTCGATGGGGTTGCCTTCAGGGTCTTTGAAGTACATCGACCAGGCGTTCCCGTGGTCCACCTGAGCAATCCCTTCAATGCCGCTGTTTTTGGCGAACTGGTAGTAAGCCTTCAGGTCATCCAGCGAGTTCAGCAGAAACGACAGCTGATTGATCGGGTTGAATGGCAGGTCGACAGGCTTGCCATCGAAGAGCACGACCTGGTGATGCAGTTCAGGGTTCTGCGTCATGAAGAACAATCGGTGACCGGTTGAGGCAACACCTTTGTCACTGACGATGAAGCCTAAGGTACGGCAGTAGAAATCGACCATACGATCAAGGTCTGCGCAAAACACGCCGGTGTGGGTGAAATTGATTGTAGGTAACGCGGGCATCTGGAACCTCCAGTTTTTTATGATTGTGTAGAGGACAACGCTCAGGCTTCGTCGATAACGCCGTTCGATAGCGTCCCGATCTCAGTGATCACCACTTCGAAAACATCACCGGGTTTCAGGAAAATCGGTGGATTCCTCTTGAAGCCGATCCCGCTCGGCGTACCGGTTGCCAGAATGTCGCCCGGGTTCCATGGAAGTGCCTTCGACACATACGAAATCAAATGCGGGATGTCGAATGCCAACTCTGAAAGGCTGCCTTCCTGCAACTGCTCGCCATTGAGTACCCCCCGCACCACCAGCTTACGGTAATCGGAAATTTCCGAAGCCGGAATGAGCCATGGGCCCAGCGCGCCGGTTTTTCTGAAGGTCTTGCCCATTCCGTACTGGTGCGTATGGAACTGCCAATCGCGAACGCTGGCGTCGTTGAAGCAGGTGTAACCCGCGACATGATCCATTGCATCGGCCGGATCAATATGGGCGCCACCTTTGCCGATCACGACGGCCAATTCGGCCTCAAAGTCAAATTGCTCTGATACCTGAGGCCTTACCAGCGGTTCTCCGTGGGGCAGAAGGGTTTCAGCGAAACGCTGAAAAATCACCGGGAACTCCCCAACCTTTCTGCCGGCTTCTTCGGCGTGAGCAACATAGTTAATGCCGACGCAAATCACCTTTCCGGGATTGGGTATGACGGCTTCCAGCTCGACGCTTGAAAATGGGTAGTCGGGTTGCTCGGCTTCTACGATCTGGCGAGCCTCCTGCAGCAGGGCCGGATCAGCCAGAAAGGATGCGAGATCCGGAACCTGCGCAAAACGGCTGGTCAGCTCGACGACCCCGTCACCGGACACGACGCCGAAATGGGCTTTACCCTCTTTACGGTACGAAATCAGCTTCATATTGCCACTCCTGTTTTGTGCATAAAAACTAAGTTCTTGCACCATACATCATTAAATGCATAATGCAAAAGGCCGGTTTAAAAAAATAACGAGTCGCTTGAGGCTCTCGGTTCTGGAGGTTAGACATGTCGCTGGTGATGGTTCGCAAGGTAAAACTGGACGTCGAAGAAGTGTTCCACGAAGGCGGGCCTCGCTCGTCAGTCCCGCTCAGGATTGCGGTAGCCACTGCCGTGGTGGCCAATCCCTACGCAGGCAGATATGTAGAAGACCTGCTGCCGTTCATGCAGGAGTTGAGAATTTTAGGTGCAGAACTGTCCGAGCAACTGATCCATGCGCTGGGCGGTGCCAGGCACGTACAGGCCTATGGCAAGGGCGCAATCGTCGGTGAAGACGGTGAGTTGGAACACGGTGCTGTCTGGCACGAAGCAGGTGGCTGGGCAATGCGCGAAGCCCTCGGCAATCCGAAGGCGATCGTTCCGGCTGCAAAGAGCATTGGTGGCCCTGGTTGCCGGGTGATGATCCCGCTCGGACACATCCAGGCGGCCTATGTTCGCAGCCACTTCGGCGTGGCTGAAATGACCGTATGGGACGGCCCTCGTCGCGGCGAAATTGCTTTTGGCCTGGCCATGGCCACCGGTGGCCGGATTCATGCGCGACTGGGCGGTCTGGCTGCCGCCGACGTGAAGGGCGAAGACGGACTGCGTTAGTGCCGTAGATTTGAAGCGTGCTCCACGGGTTACGTACCTACAAAAACAATATGTGTGTTGGAGAACATCATGACTGCAAAAACTATGCGCGCCGCACGCCTGTATGAAGGCGGCAAACCCATGGTCATCGAGCAAGTGCCCGTCCCCGAGATTCGTCCGACCGAAGTGCTGGTAAAGATCAAGGCGTGCGGGATCGTCCCGAACCTGCATAACATCCTGACCAACTGGGTCAAATGGTTCCCGCAGAACCCGCTGCCCAAGCTGCCTGCCATCTTTGGACTTGATCCATCCGGTGTCGTCGAAGCCGTCGGCGCCCAGGTCTACGACTTCAAGGTCGGCGACCGGGTTTACGTCAACCCGGGCCGACACTGCGGTTCATGCCGGGCATGCCGCGCGGGCAACACCATTGCCTGCACCGCCTATACGTTCAACGGTTATTTCGGGTTCACGCCTAAAAGCCCGCGCATGTTCGAAGACTACCCCTACGGCGGCCTTTGCGAGTACATCCCTGCCCCGCAATACAGCCTGGTCAAACTGCCAGACAACATCAGCTTCGAGACCGCCGCACGCCTGGGTTATCTGGGCACCGCCTACAAAGCGTTGATCAAGGCCAACGTCGGCCCCGGCAGCACCGTTCTGATCAATGGGATCAGCGGGACACTCGGCTTGGGAGCCGTCGCCCTGGCACTGGCCATGGGTGTTCGGAAAATCCTCGGCACCGGCAGAAACCAGGATCTGTTCCAAAAGGTGAAGAGCCTCGCGGCTCCGGGCCGGATTGAAATTCATAGCCTCGGCACAATACCCACTAACCAGTGGGTCAGTGAAGTGACCCACGGCGAAGGTGTCGATGTCGTCATCGATGCCTTGGGGCCAGGTGCACCACACGAGAGCCTGACCCAATCCCTTAAATCCCTCCACCGCGGTGGGCACCTGGTCAACATCGGCGCCATCGCCGGCGACGTTCCCATCGACCTTCACTGGATCATGGACAACGACATCCAGATCAGCGGATCTGCCTGGTTCACTACAGGACAAGGACAAGCCATGGCTGACATGGTTGAATCCGGGGTGCTTGATCTCTCATTCTTCGAAAACACGGCCTTCAGTCTGGAAGACGTCAACAGCGCTATTACCGGTATCGAAAACCGCCATGGCGGCTTCAGCAACTACGTCATCTGCCCTTGATTAAACGCAGCGAGCGGAGTGGTTTCCCCTCCACTCGCTGCCTCTTTGACTACTCTTTGAGTAATCCACAATGAAGATAAGAAGAATCGTGACCGGCCACGACGAACAGGGAAACTCCGTGTTCGTTTCAGACGACTATGCCCCAAGAGCCCAATCCTTTGCCTCGATCCCCGGGCACGGGATGGCCCAGCTGTGGACCACCCCTGCCGATCCCGCACTTCTCGAAAAAGACCGCGATCCAACCCTTGATTACGCTTCGCTGATTCCTCCTCAGGGAGGCACCAGCCTCGCCATCTTTGATTTTCCGCCTGACTCCGTCATGCAGAACCCCGTCGATGGCGTCCAGGCCTTTGGCGAGCTGAGCGCTGCACTGCCTGGTTTGATCGAAAGCTTCGAGCCGGAAAATCCGGGAATGCACACCACCGCCACCATCGATTACGGAATCATTCTGGAAGGTGAGATGTGGTTGGAGCTGGATAACGGTCAGAGCCGTCTGGTAAACGCAGGCGACATCGTTATCCAGAATGGCACACGGCACGCGTGGCGGAACAAAAGTGAGCGGATTGCCAGGGCGCTTTTTGTGATGATCGGTGCGTCACTTCCAGAGAAACATGTTGTGTAGTTTTCTTATTATTCATCTCTCTGGTTCAAGGAGTTTTATGGCCACTGTCGCTCATCGTCTACTCGGTATTTCAGGCAGCCTGCGTTCACAGTCTACGAATACAGCGGTACTCAAGACACTCTCCAATCGATTGGACGATCAGGCAGAAATGAGCCTGTTCGCGCTGAATGACATCCCCCTGTACAACGGCGATCTCGAAGCGCAAGCGCTGCCTCCATCAGTGGCGGCTCTGAAAGAGGCCATCGCACACGCCGATGGTTTGATCATCTGCTCGCCTGAATACAACTACGGCACCTCTGGCGTGCTGAAAAATGCGCTGGATTGGGCCTCCCGCCCGGGCTTCAATTCACCCCTGAAAAATAAACCGGTGCTGATCATAACCTCTTCCCCCGGCGTGCTCGGCGGGGTGCGTGCCCAGTCTCAACTACGTGAAACTTTATCGGCCACGCTTTCCAGGGTAATTTGCCGTCCCCAAATAGTCATTCCCAACATCAATCAAAAGATCCAGGACGGTAGATTCATCGACGAAACAACGATCGAGTTCATGCTCGCGGCCGTCGATGATTTGATACGTGAAATCAACCTCGAACGTAGCCGTCTCGAGACGCAAGAGTGACATTTCTGAAGGCGCATCCCGTCTGTGTACCTCCAACGCGCAGTGCTCGGAGAGCAACCACGCACAGAAAGTCGGATTTCATGGTACCGGGGTGCCGGACGGCATATCGAATGGGACACCGGTCATTGATGCCCCTCCGGGAACCGACCCGAATGCAGGGAAACGAGAGCAGCAGGTCGATGAGTCGCTCATTCAAGCGTGTCGAGTGATCAAAGCAGGTGTCCAGCCCAGATCTTGCGATTGACCAGATCGGCGGCAATTTCGATAAAAGCATCCCCGACAAATTTCGCGGCGGGGCTGACTCGTCTGTCCGCGGGAAAGACCTGAACCAATTTACGCATGGGAATGGGGTCGACCAAGGGGGCGGCAGACAACATACCGGATTCGACCTGGGTGTAAATCGACGCCAGAGGTAAAGCCGTCAAACCGAAGCCATTGCGGACCAGATCGATCATCGCGCCGAAAGAGTCGGCTTCAACGCTGGTCTTGAGCTTGATCCCGACTTCACGCGCACAGTTATCCATGATTACGCGAAGGCCGTGTCGAGGGCTTGGCAAGACCAGTTGCTGCTCGGCCAGGGACTCGAAGGACACCGGCGTATCGATGCGCAGGTTGGCACTGGCGGGGCCGACCAGAAGCAGGTTCTCCATCATCACCGGCACGATCCGCAGCGTATGCAGGGGTTGAGGGTCGTAGGAAATGGCCAGTTCCAGTTCACCGCGCTGAACCCAATCCAGCAAGTACCCGCTGAAAGCCGAGGAAAACCTGACGGCGAGATTCGGATGGGCCTCTCTGATCTTGCGCACCAGGGGCACGGTGACAATTTCCGCAACGGTTGGCGTTGTACCGATGACGACCGTTCCCCTAAAAGAAGATTTTCCACCCACCACCGAACTTCGAATGGATTCCATTTCTTCCATGATTCGGGTGGCATGCGCCAGCACTTCGCGGCCGGCGTCAGTAATCTCCATGCCTCGACCATGGCGATCAAACAGGTAGGTGCCGAGTTCTTTTTCCAACAATCGAATTTGTCGGCTGAGCGCCGGTTGCGCGATGTGAAGCCTATCGGAGGCTTTGCTGAGACTACCGAGTTCGGCCACATGAATCAGGGTTTTGAGTTGAACGACATCCATTACCAGGCCAGTCAAAGTCAGGCTCGGCGCGATATGCGTCGAAAGTAGTGTCAGTGTAAACGCATCAGCGACCCATGGAATGCCGCAGGAACCGCATTGCATGGGGCCTGGCGTCTATCGAACCGACTGTATCCCCCACCCGCCGGGGCTGCAAGGCAAGCTATAGAATTTCGGTATATCAGTTAGGCCTGGCGGACGGCTTATTACCCTCCGCACTCTGCGGTAGCTTGCAATCAACGTCAGCGCCAAGCGCGTTCGACTCACTACAAGAATAAGATACGAGGACTTGCGCCATGATTGACAACGTTTCTCCTGACCTGACCTGGCCGGTTTACCCAGACAACGAACAGCTGGCATCTCGCGTATATCCCCCTCCTCAGGTTACTTGGCCGTCAGCGGGTTAAAGCCGCAGCGTCAAGCACATCAACCTGTCGAGCCAGCAACGTCGGAGACGCCGCAGTGTGCTCCTCGTATCGTCTCGCCTTGAAGTAAGGGTGAACAGCATGTCCGCATCAACTACAAACTCAAATGACCAGGCTACCAACACCGATTCGCTGAGTAGCCCGAATCGCGTCAGAGCCATCATGGGTGCCTGCTCAGGCAATCTGGTGGAGTGGTACGACTTTTTCATCTACGCCTATACCGCCATCTACTTTGCGTCTTCGTTTTTTCCCAACGGCGACACCACGACCCAACTGCTTGCAACCGCTGGAGTCTTCGCCGTCGGCTTCTTCATGCGCCCTCTCGGCGGCTGGATTTTCGGCTGGATCGCCGACACTCGCGGCCGTAAGGTCTCGATGATTATCTCGGTATTCATGATGTGCGCCGGCTCTCTGCTGATCGCCGTCATGCCGACCTACGAAACGATAGGGGTCGCTGCGCCGGTTATGCTCGTGGTCGCCAGGTTGATTCAAGGCTTGTCCGTCGGCGCGGAGTACGGCACCGGCGCCACCTACATCAGTGAAATCGCCACACCAGGGCGTCGCTGTTTCTATGGATCCTTTCAGTACTTCACCATCATTGCCGGTCAGCTTCTGGCCTTGATGACCGTGGTCATTCTCCAGCAAACCCTCACCGGCGAGGAGTTGCGCGAATGGGGCTGGAGGATTCCGTTTTTCATCGGCGCCCTGAGCTCGATCGTCGTGGTGTATCTGCGCCGCGCAATGCATGAAACCGCGACCAGGAAAGACATGAACCGCAAAGATGCCGGCTCGCTGCGCGGCATGTTCAAACACAAACGCGCAGTCGCTCTGGTGCTTGCTTTCACCATTGGCGGTTCGCTGTACTTCTACACCTTCACCACTTATATGCAGAAGTTCCTGGTGATCTCCGCTGGTTTCAGTCCGGAAACAGTGAGCTTCATCATGACGGCCGCCCTGGTCGGCTTCATGTTCTGCCAGCCACTGTTTGGCTTATTGGCCGACCGTGTCGGGATCAAGGCGCACATGCTGATGTTTTCCGGGTTGGCCATGCTGCTGGTGATCCCCCTGCTCTATTCGCTGCAGTCGGTCAGCAGCCCGTTTACGGCATTCCTGCTGGTGTTTGGCGGCCTGGCCATTGCTTCGCTCTACACCCCCATCGCCGGGATCGTCAAAGCTGAACTGTTCCCGCCCGCGGTACGTGCACTGGGCGTAGGCTTTCCGTATGCCGTCGGCAATGCGGCATTCGGCGGCACCGCTGAATACGTGGCCTTGTCGCTTCGGTCACAGGGGATCGAGGAATATTTCTTCTTCTACGTCGCGGCGATTGTGAGCATCACCTTTATCGCGTCGATGCTGATGCCGAATCTTTCGCGCTATGGGTACCTCAGCGGTTCCGGTGAGATCGAAGAGCGTACAGGTTTGAAGGGTTGTGCAAAGCCGCACGCTGCGAGGGTTTGACAGGTATAGCTGCACTATTGAAAAGGGGCCGGACGAGCAATGCCGGTCAGTTAAGGAATGTCTGGCCCCGAACATTCTCCCGTAGCAGCTGGCGAAGGCTGCGTTCGGCTGCGCAGCGGTCGTAAAGTCAGGCACTGCGGTTTTACAGGTCAACCGTGGTTGCAGGATTTGCGACTGCTGCACAGCCGAACGCAGCCTTCGCCAGCTGCTACGGGCATTGCCCATCGGCCCTTTTTGCATCACAGCGCAGCGCTTGCCTGGAAATCGGCGATCTGTTGCCACATCGCAATCGGGTTGGAATACATGGGGAAATGCCCGCAATCAGGAATTTGCGCCAGTCGCACACCTTCGGCCTGGATATGCGGCAGATAGGACAGCGACGCGTTCTGTTCGCCGTACATGAACATTCGTGGGCATTTCAACCCGAGGAATTTGCCCATCAGGTCGGCGTTATCGGAGAGATCGACCATCGACTGGAAAATCCCTCGCACCGCACCGGCGCGGACCTTGTGCCTCAAGCTCGCGGAATAGAGCGCTCTGGCATAGGCCGGGGCATGCCGGGCACGGTCGATGAAGGCTGCGAAAAACGCCTCGGGATCATTGCTCGGATAGTCGACGATCTGCCGGCTGAGGAACCAGTCTTCCGGGGCGATGTTGCCCTCGATATCGACGAAGCTCAGCACTCGGTCCGGGTACTGATGGGCCAGCATCAGCGCGGTCAGTCCACCCATGGAGTGGCCGACCAGATGGAAGCGCTCGATGCCGAAATGCTCCAGCACCTGCAGCGCAGCCTGCATCAGAAAGGCAATGGAAATCCTCGAAAGATCGCTGCACTGGCTTTCGCCGCAACCCGGTGCGTCGTAAGCGACGAAAGGGTGACCGGCGAATGCGGGTTGCTGCACGATGTCGGCATAGTCTTCTTTGGTCGAACCAAAACCATGCAGGAACACAATGGGCGCCAGGACGCCGTCCCGGTGAATGGCGGCGACGTTCAACCGGACACCCTCCACTGTCAGAGGGAGCTGCATGTGAGTGAACGTATCTGGTGAGGGCACGTTATTGACTCCTTGAACTTAAAGGCTGCGCCGAGCCAGGGTTGCCGGCAGCCAGGCAGGCAATTTCAAGGGAATCGAGCCTTCTGTAAATTCCTTATTCGGGAAAGCTTTCATACGCAAAACCTATCAAACCATGTTCGCGCACAGGCCTGGGTCGACTCAGGCCTTGGACTGGAGCCGGGCGACGAGCTCCTCCACCAGCGGGTTGGGCCGTTCCGTATTCCAGGCCACAGCGGTGGTCACGACATTGAGCTTCTGGCTCAGCGCGCGAAACACCACGTTGTCGGGCGCCAGCTTTTTCAGTGACGCTGGTACCAGTGCGATGCCCTGGCCACAGCTGACAAAGGCAATTTGCGAGGCGACGGAGCGCACCTCATGCAGCACGCGAGGGGAAAAACCGCTGGCTCGGCAGGTCGCAATCAGATTGTCGAAGTAGACCGGGCTGACCCTGCGGGAAAACATCACCAAGGGTTCAGTGGCCAGGCTGGACAGGCTGATTCGCGTGCGCGAAGCCAATGGGTGATCGCTGGGCAGGGCTATAACCAGGCGGTCCTGAGTCAACGGCAGTGATTTGATCGAGCCTCCCAGGTCACCGTCCAGGCGGGCGAAGGCCAGGTCGATGTCCCCGGCTTCCAGCGCCGGAACGGCTTCGACACTGTCGATCTCCCGTACAGACACGGTGAGGTGCGGATAATCGTTCTTCAGTTGCTCGATCAAGCCTGGCAAGACATCGAACATGGCCGTGGAAATCGCGCCAATGGTCAACATCCCCGACTGCCCCGCCACCGCCTCCTCCACGGCCAGTTCCAGGCGCTCCAGTTGCTCGGCGAACTTGCGCACGGCCGGCAGAATCGCCGCCCCCACCGGAGTCAGCTTCGCACCGCGTCGCGAGCGATCGAACAGCTTGACCTTGAGCGCCTGCTCCAGCACCTGAATCTGCTCGCTCAGCGGTGGCTGGGACATACCCAGACGCTTGGCAGCGCGGCCGAAGTTCTGTTCTTCGGCAACGGCCAGGAACAACCAGAGGTGACGAATCAGACGAAAATTGATCATGGCGAATCCATAGGTTTAACGTATCTAATGCTTCTGTGATTAGTAATATACCTATCAAACTGCCTCGCCGACACTGGGCGCCTCCGTCACCACAGGGGCTCTCCCATGACTAATCAGAGTTTGCTGGATCGCTTGGCGGCGCTGGATACCAATACGGTTTCCGATGCGCTCGATTTCCTCGGCCTGCCAGGTGCCACCGTTGGGCTGCGCCCGTTGTGGAACTGCCCAAAGATCGTCGGCCGCGCCAGTACCGTGCTGCTGGCCGCCAAATCCGACAACGTCCCCACTGTGCACCTGATTACCCCAGTGGTTGAACAGATCGACAGCGATGAGCGTGTGCTGGTGATCGCCGGAGGTATCGAAGGCATCTCCTGCTGGGGCGATATCCTCGCCAACGCAGCGGCCGGCAAGCAAGTGCGCGGCACGGTGATCGACGGTTTCAGTCGCGACATCGACGGCAGCGAGTCGATCGGTTATCCGGTTTACGGCCGTGGGGTCACGATGATCAGTGCCCGCAATCGGGTCGTACAGATCGATGCGGCCGTGACCATCAAAGTGGCAAGCATCGAGGTCAGCGAGAACGACTATGTCATCGCCGATACCTGCGGAACCGTGTTCGTGCCCCAGGCCTATATCGAGAAGGTGGTCGACCTTGGCGAGCGCATTGCCCGTCGCCAGGACGGGATGGTCGAGGCTGTTCGCAGCGGTCGCTCGGTGGCCGAGGTAATGCATGACACCCAGTTCGAAGCAATCCACGTGGAGCACGCCTGATGAATCTTGAAGATCAAACCCTGGTCGCCTTGTTTGAAGGCCTGGACACCCCGGGCGTCTCCGATGCGCTGGACAAGCTTGGCCTTCCCGGGCAATGCCTCGGTGTGGCGCCGCTGGACAATTACCGCAAGGTCATCGTCGGACCGGCGTTCACCGTGCAGTACGTCTCGGCCAGCGTACCGCCTGGCACCGTGGGCGATTTCATCGAAGACGTGGCGCCAGGTGACGTGGTGGTCATCGACAACGGCGGCCGCACCGACTGCACCGTATGGGGCGACATCATGACCCAGTACGCCGGTACTCGACAGATCGCAGCCACGATCATCGACGGTGTTTGCCGTGACGTGAACAAAGCGCTGGGCGATGGCTACCCGATGTTCAGCAAAGGTCGCTTCATGCGCACCGGCAAAGACCGCGTACAGGTTCAATCGGTCAACCAGCCGGTGTCCATCGGCACGGCACGGGTCTGTGCCCGCGACATCGTGGTCGCCGACGCCAACGGCGTGGTGGTCGTCCCCCGCGCTCGTGCGGCTGAAGTGGCGGCGTGTGCCCGTCAGATCGAATCGGTCGAAGCCGACATTCGCGCCCTGATCGCTCAAGGCAAAACCCTTAAAGAAGCCCGGGCCGCACTGGGTTACCACAGCCTGCAGAGGAAAATCTGATGACCACGCTCCCCCTCCCCCTTGATTTTCACGCACGGGCAAAAGTGCTGGGCAGCTCGACATTGTATGAAGCTTCCCATCTGCCCTGCGCCGTCGACAGTGTCATCCGCCCTATCTGGGACGGTGCCTTCATCGCCGCCCCCGCCTACCCTCTGGAATGTTCGCCGGGTGACAACCTGGCCCTGCACCTGGCCATGGAACGAGTGCCCCGTGGCAGCGTACTGGTCGTGGGCACGGGTGGCTTCATCGCCGGTTACTGGGGCGAAGTGCTCACCGTGGCGGCTGAAGCGGCTGGCGTGGTTGGCCTGGTGATCGATGGCGGCGTACGCGATATCGCGGCCATGAAGAAACGCCAATTCCCGGTTTTTGCCCGCGGCATCTCGGTCAAAGGCACGGTCAAGACCAGTGCCCCCTCGGTGGGGCAACCATTCAATTTCAACGGCGCTTTCGTAGCAAAGGGAGATCTGGTGGTGGCCGACGATGATGGTGTAATCATCATTCCCAAGGCGGATGCGGCACGTACCCTGGCCGAAGGCGAGGCGCGCGCGAACAAGGAAGCGCAGATGATGCAGGCGTTGACCGAAGGCCGCTCGACCCTGGAACTGATGAACCTGACTGAGTGGAGAACCCGCGTATGAGCGCCGATATCCAGCGGTTGAACCAGCGTCTGGCCAGTGCGCAGCCTTCCGCGACCTACCGCATCATGGATCGGGTGGCCGAGCGCCGGGCGCAAGATGCGAAGATTATTTCGCTATGTGCCGGCGAGCCCGACTTCGACACGCCCAAGCATGTGCGCGAGGCGGCGATCGCCGCCATTGAACACGGCCACACCCGCTACACCCAGGTCGCTGGTGTGCGTTCACTGCGAGAAGCGGTGGCAGCCAAGTTCCGCCGCGAGAACGGCCTGGACGTCAGCTGGCAGGACACCCTGGTCTGCAACGGCGGCAAACAGGTTATCTACAACGCCTTGGCCGCGACCCTCAACGAGGGCGACCAGGTCATCGTGCCGGCGCCGTACTGGGTCAGTTACCCGGAGATGGTGCAACTGTGCGGCGGTGAAGCCCGAATCGTTACCTGCGATGCCGATACCGGCTTCAAGCTGACGCCCTCGGCACTGGCCGCGGCGATCACGCCGCAGACCCGCTGGTTGATCCTCAATTCGCCGTCGAACCCGACCGGCGCGGTGTACAGTCGGCAGGAACTGCACGCCCTGGCTGAGGTGTTGTTGGCCCACCCCCACGTGCTGATTCTGGCCGATGACATCTATGAGCACCTGATCTTCGACGATCAAGCGTTCCATACCCTGGCCCAGGTTGAACCACGGCTGGCACCGCGAACCCTGACCATGAACGGTGTGTCCAAGGCTTATGCCATGACCGGTTGGCGCATCGGTTTTGCTACGGGACCGCGCTGGCTGCTGGAGGCCATGGAAAAACTGCAAGGTCAGCAAACCTCTGGCGCCAGCTCGATCTCGCAACAGGCCGCACTTGCCGCGTTGGAGGGGCCCAAAGACTTCATCCACGAAAGCCGTGCCGCTTTTCAGAGGCGTCGCGATTTGATGGTGGAGCTGCTGAACGACATTCCAGGCCTTGAATGCGTCAGTCCAGCCGGGGCGTTCTATGCGTTCGTTTCCTGTGCGGGACTGATCGGTCGTATCTCACCAGGAGGCCGAGTGCTGCACACCGACGAAGATGTCGCCCATGCGCTGCTCGACGAAGCAGATGTGGCGGTGGTGCATGGCAGCGCCTTTGGCCTTGGTCCTTACATTCGGATTGCCTATGCCCTGGATGACGCTTCATTGCGCCAGGCTTGCGAGGCGATACGCGCGTTCTGTAGCGCCCTGCGATAGGTGAATAAACAACCCAGCCATGGCCAATGCAAGTCAGTTAAGGAACTTCCAGGTTCAACACAGCTCCCGTAGCAGCTGGCGAAGCCTGCGTTCGGCTGCGCAGCAGTCGTAATTCTTGTCTCCATGGTTTGTCTGGAATACCGCAGCGTTTGATTTTACGACTGCTGCGCAGCCGAACGCAGCCTTCGGCAGCTGCTACGGTTCGCGTAACGTCTTGACTGACTGGCATTAACCATCGCCGGGTTTCGTTTTAGTCAGCCAAGCTATACAAAATGGGCATATCTCAAAGACAAAAACGGTAGTCGCAGTTCGGTTCCAGCACTCCCAGAATGTGTGAAAACACAAAAGCAGCACTGCTTGGGAGACTGGCATGTCAACAGAAGCTGAACAAACCGTGGGACAGGATTGGCAAGAGGACGTGTTCCGCGTGCTCAAGGCCCACGACGTCAAACACGTGGTCTTCGTCCCGGATGCAGGCCATTCGGCGGCCATCCGTATGTCGTATGCAGACCCTGACATCAAGGCCGTCGTCCTCACCACCGAAGAAGAAGGCATCGGCTACCTCGCCGGCGCCTGGCTCGGGGGTGAGCGCGGCGCCCTCTTGATGCAGTCCAGCGGCGTCGGTAACTGCATCAACACCCTGGCTCTTCAGGTCTGTGCTGGCTTCCCATTGTTGATGGTGGTCACCATGCGCGGTGACTGGGCCGAATTCAACGCGTGGCAAAACCCAATGGGTCAGGCCACCGAGGCATCCCTGAACCTGATGAAGGTCATGACTTGGCGTGCGGACGTCCCGGAAGATGTCGCTCCGCTGCTGCACGGTGCCGCGACCATGGCGTTCAACGGTGATTCCGCCACTGCCCTGCTGCTCGGTCAGCGCCTGATTGGAGAAAAGAAATGGGTCAAGTAAGCGCAAACCACAGCCTGTGCCGCCGCGAAGTGGTCAAGACCTTGCTGGCCGATCGCAAAGACGTACTGGTCGTGACCGGCCTGGGCTCGGCGTCCTACGACGTCATGGCTGCCGGTGACAATGATCTGAATTACTACCTCTGGGCCGCCATGGGCAGCGCAATAACGGTCGGCCTGGGCCTGGCCAATGCGCAGCCCGACAAATCGGTGGTGGTGGTCACCGGTGACGGTGAGTTGCTCATGGGTTTTGGCGCCCTGGCCACTGTCGCGCTGCAAAAGCCCGCCAACCTGACCATCGCGGTGCTGGATAACGGTCACTTTGGCGAAACCGGCATGCAAGTCAGCCACGCCGGTTTTGGTATTTGCCTGGACCAGGTCGCGAAGACCTGCGGCTTCAGCTGGACCGATGAAATCCGCGACATGGAAGGCGTACATAACCTGCGTGAACGCTTTGCCACACGTGATGGCGTCAAGCTCGCGACGATCAAGATCAAAGCCGAAAACCCGCCACGGGTGCTGCCACCGCGCGATGGTCACTACGTCAAAAATCGCTTTCGTGCTGCGCTGGGTTTTGACCCGATCTGATTACCCTTTGCCCGGACCCGGTCACGCAGGGCAAATGCCATGCGTGACGCGTTGAGGAGAATAATAATGACCGACCGCAATTCTGAAGAACTCAATGCCATCCGCGAGGGTGTACGCGCTCTTTGCGCTGAATTCGATGCGGCTTACTGGCGCAAAGTCGACGAAGAAAAAGGCTTTCCGGAAACCTTCGTCAAGGCCCTGACCGCCGCCGGTTGGCTGGCGGCGATGATTCCTGTCGAATATGGCGGCTCCGGCCTCGGGCTGGCCGAGGCCTCGGTCATCCTTGAGGAAGTGAATCGCTGCGGCGGTAACTCCGGCACCGTTCACGGGCAGATGTACAACATGTTCACCTTGCTGCGTAACGGCAGCGAAGCGCAGAAAAGCTTCTACCTGCCGAAACTGGCCAGCGGTGAATTGCGTTTGCAATCCATGGCTGTGACCGAACCCACCACTGGCACCGACACCACCAAGATCAAGACAACAGCCGTCAAACGCGGCGACAAGTACGTGATCAACGGGCAGAAGGTGTGGATCTCGCGGGTCCAGCATTCCGACCTGATGATCCTGCTGGCGCGCACTACGCCCTTGGCCGACGTGAAGAAGAAGTCCGAAGGCATGTCGATCTTCCTGGTGGACCTGCGTGAGGCCATCGGTAATGGTCTGACGGTGCAACCTATCGCCAACATGGTCAACCATGAGACCAACGAGTTGTTCTTCGACAACCTGGAAATCCCCGCAGACAGCCTGATCGGCGAAGAAGGCAAAGGCTTCAGGTACATCCTCGACGGCCTGAATGCCGAACGCACTCTGATCGCCGCCGAGTGCATCGGTGACGGTCGCTGGTTTATCGAAAAGGCCAGCGCCTACGCTCGCGACCGCGTCGTCTTCGGTCGCCCGATCGGGCAGAACCAGGGCGTGCAATTCCCGATCGCCGAAGCCCACATCGAGATCGAGGCCGCCGACCTGATGCGCTGGCGCGCCTGCGAGGAATACGACAGCGGCATCAACGCCGGGGCCAGCGCCAACATGGCCAAGTACCTGGCGGCGAAAGCCTCCTGGGAAGCCGCCAACGCCTGCCTGCAGACCCACGGCGGATTCGGTTTCGCCTGCGAATACGACGTCGAGCGCAAGTTCCGCGAAACCCGTCTGTATCAGGTTGCTCCGATCTCCACCAACCTGATCCTGTCGTACGTTGCCGAACACCTGCTCGAGCTTCCGCGCTCTTTCTAATAACAAGAGAGATAAAATCATGAGCCAGCCCAAAGGCATCCGTCCGCTCGATGGCATTACCGTCGTCAGCCTTGAGCATGCCATTGCAGCGCCCTTCTGCACCCGACAACTGGCCGACCTCGGCGCTCGAGTGATCAAGGTCGAACGTCCAGGCACAGGCGACTTTGCCAGAGGCTACGACCAACGTGTCAACGGCCTGGCCTCGCACTTCGTCTGGACCAATCGCTCGAAAGAAAGCCTGACCCTGGACTTGAAGCAGGAATCGGCCACCGAAGTGCTGGACAGTTTGCTGGCCGACGCCGATGTGCTGGTGCAGAACCTGGCACCCGGTGCGGCCGCGCGAATGGGACTGTCCTTCGAGGCCTTGCATCAACGTTTTCCACGCCTGATCGTCTGTGACATTTCCGGCTATGGCGTCGGAGGTCCTTATGAAAAGAAAAAGGCCTACGACCTGTTGATCCAGAGTGAAGGCGGATTTCTCTCGGTGACGGGCGGCGCGGACGAAGAACAAATGGCCAAGGCCGGTTGCTCGATCGCCGACATCGCCGCGGGCATGTACGCCTACACCGGCATTCTCTCCGCGCTACTGCTGCGTGGGCGCACGGGCGAAGGCAGTCACATTGATGTGTCGATGCTGGAAAGCCTGGTCGAGTGGATGAATTACCCGATGTATTACGCCTACGACGGTGCCCCGCCGCCGCCTCGCGCGGGTGCAGCGCATGCGACGATTTATCCCTATGGGCCGTTCCCCATCGGTGACGGCACGACAGTAATGCTGGGTTTGCAGAATGAGCGGGAATGGCAACTGTTTTGCGAGAAGGTCTTGCGACAACCCGAGCTGGTGAAAGACGAGCGCTTCTGCGCCAATTTCAAACGGGTCGAGAACCGCACCACGCTGCGTGAACTGATCATTGAAGCCTTCAGCGCGCTCAACTTCGATGAAGTGATCGATCGGCTCGATCACGCGCAGATCGCCAACGCCCGGGTCAATGACATGCAAGGTGTCTGGGACCATCCACAACTCCAGGCACGTGATCGATGGCGGGAAGTCGAAACCTCTGCCGGCACCGTCCCGAGCCTGCTACCGCCCGGCAGCAATAGCGCGTTCGAGCCACGTATGGATGCCGTACCGGGCCTTGGCCAACACACCGAACAGGTGCTCAGGGAACTGGGGCTGGGGACGGACCGTATCGAACAAATGCGCGCAGCCGGGGCGATTTAGCCGCGATCCGTAAACCCGCAGCCTGACTGCAACGATCAAAGATTGTCGAGAGAACCCTGCCCAATGAAGATCCTGGTAGCTGTGAAACGCGTGGTGGATTACAACGTGAAAGTTCGCGTCGAAGCGGACAGCTCCGGCGTCGACCTCGCTAACGTCAAGAGATCACCGACCCAAAGGAGCGATTTTTCATGAATAATCTCGATCTTTCAGCCTGGATTGGACGTCGTCAGGAAAGCCAGGACCGGATCAGTTTCAACCTGGTTAAACGCATTGCCGCGACGTTGGGCGAAGTGGCACCGTTGCCTGGCGAGCCGCTACCGCCCTTGTGGCACTGGGCGTTTTTTCAGGAACCGGTTTGCGCCAGCGAACTGGGTCCGGACGGTCATCCAGCACTCGGGGGGTTCTTGCCGCCAGCCCACAACCGCAATCGCATGTGGGCGGGTAGCCGAATCGAGTTCTACCAGCCATTGAAGGTGGAGGCTGAAGTGACCTGCGTGTCGACCATTCGAAAGGTCGAAGAAAAGCATGGGCGCACGGGTTCCTTGTTGTTTGTCACGGTACGCCACGAATATTTCCAGGACGGCCAGCTCGCCCTGCAAGATGAGCAGGACATCGTCTACCGGGAGCCGACTCCACCCAAACTGAGCGGCACCGAAGCGCTCCCTGAAGGCCAATGGCGGGAACAGGTCGAACCCTCCCCGACCCTGTTGTTCCGTTACTCCGCCGTCACCTTCAATGGCCACCGAATTCACTATGACTGGCCTTACGTCACAGAAACCGAAGGCTATCCGGGACTGGTGGTGCATGGTCCATTGATCGCCACGCTGAACTTGCGCGCCTTTACCAAAGCACACCCGACCGCGCGTTTGAAGCGCTTTACCTTCCGTGGCGTCCGACCGCTGATTTCACCGCAACCTTTCGAGGTCGGCGGACGTTTGATCGACAGCGGCAAGGCGCAGGTCTGGGCTGGCAATCAGGACGGCTGCGCGCAGATCGGAGAAGTCGAGTTCAGCGAGGGAGAAACACCATGAGTCCATCGATTGTTCGTTCCGCCCTGTTTGTCCCGGCCACTCGTCCAGAGCGCATCCCCAAAGCCATCGCCACCGGCGCGGACCGGGTCATTGTCGACCTGGAAGATGCCGTGCAGGAAAACCTCAAGGAACAGGCCAGGGATAACCTGGAGCGCTTCTTGAGTGAAAACCCGGGTGCGCGGATTCTGGTTCGGGTGAATGCCCCGGATCACTGGGCACACGCTGCGGATCTGGATCTTTGCCGACGCCATGCCGGGGTAATCGGAATTTTGCTGCCCAAAGCCGAAAGCGCGGAGCAGGTGCTCACCGCTGGTAGCACCGGCAAACCGATCTGGCCGATCATCGAGAGTGCCAAGGGCCTGGCTGCTCTGAGCTCGATTGCCAGCGCCCAAGGCGTTGAGCGCTTGTCGTTCGGCAGCCTCGATCTGGGCCTGGACCTGAACCTGACCACCGGCAGCCGTGCTGCCGAAGAGATCCTCAGCCACGCCCGCTATGCCGTGTTGCTCTGCACACGGGTTACCGGCCTGGCCCCGGCGCTGGATGGTGTCTTTCCCTCAATCCAGGACACCACCGGCCTGCACAGTGCCGTTCAATTTGCCCGCGACATGGGCTTTGGTGGCGCGTTGTGCATCCATCCGAGCCAAGTGGCGATCATCCATCAGGCGTTAAAACCCAGCCCTGAAGAATTGCGCTGGGCGCGACGCATTATCGAAGCCGCTAGCTCAGGTGACGGCGTCTTCGTGCTGGATGGGCAAATGGTCGACGCACCGGTCATTGGCCGCGCGCACTCCATTCTGGCGCGCGCGACCTGACTCCGCGGCGGCACTTTTGCTTCGAAGCTGCGCATTCATTCCCACCACGCAGGACGGTGTCATGACTAACGTTTCCAGCCTTACCCATGCCATTTCGATCAACCCCGCCAATGGCGAGCAGATCGGCCACTACGCATTCGAATCCGAGTCGGTACTGCAGGCCACACTTTCTCGTGCCGCTGCCGGCTTCTCGGTCTGGCGACGCAAGCCCGTAGAAGATCGCTCGCAGTCGTTGATCGCCTTGGCAAAGGCATTACGCGACAACGCTGCAGCAATGGCGAACATGATCACCCTGGAGATGGGCAAGCCCACCACCCAGGCACGCGGTGAAATTGAAAAGTGTGCGCAGCTTTGCCAGTGGTACGCCGAACACGGCCCTTCCATGTTGACCGCCGAATCCACGCAGGTTGAAGGTGGAAAAGCGCGTATTGAATATCGTCCACTGGGCCCGATTCTCGCCGTGATGCCGTGGAATTTTCCCATCTGGCAAGTGCTTCGCGGCGCCGTTCCAGCGTTGATTGCGGGCAACACTTACGTCCTCAAACATGCACCAAACGTGATGGGATGTGCCTATCTGCTGCTGGATGCCTTCAAGCGCGCAGGCTTCGAGGAAGGTGTTTTCGAAGTCATCAATCTCACGCCGGACGGCGTCTCCACGGCGATCGCCGATCCACGCATCGCCGCGGTGACACTCACCGGCAGCGTGAGAGCCGGCATGGCCATCGGTGCTCAGGCCGGGGCGGCCTTGAAGAAGTGTGTGTTGGAATTGGGCGGTTGCGATCCGTTCATTGTGCTCAACGATGCCGACCTCGACGAAGCCGTCAAAGCCGCCGTCATTGGTCGCTACCAGAACACCGGGCAAGTCTGCGCGGCCGCCAAACGCCTGATTGTCGAGCAAGGCGTTGCCCGGGAATTCACCCGCAAGTTCGTCGAAGCCACCCGCCAGTTGGTCGTCGGTGATCCACTGGCCACAGACACTTACATAGGCCCCATGGCCCGCTTTGATCTGCGCGATGAACTGGATCAACAGGTCCGTGACACCCTGGAAGAAGGCGCGACGTTGTTGATGGGCGGCAGGAAGGCTGAAGGCCCCGGCAACTTTTACCAGCCCACTGTATTCGGTGATGTCACCGACCAGATGACCTCGTTCAAACAGGAACTCTTTGGCCCGGTGGCCTCGATCATCACCGCGCGCGATGCAGCCCATGCGCTGGAGCTGGCCAATAACAGCGAATTCGGACTTGCCTCGACCCTCTACACGCGCAATGTTCAGCTTGCTGAACAGATGGCCGGCGAACTGCAAACCGGTGGTGTGTTTATCAATGGCTATTGCGCAACCGACCCACGCGTCACCTTCGGCGGCGTGAAGAAGAGTGGATTTGGCCGTGAACTGTCGCATTTCGGTGTGCGCGAATTCTGCAATGCACAGACCGTCTGGCTCGACCGTCACTAACAACAAGCGAGTAGCCAAGCCCCGCGAGGTCTTGCGCCGTGCCCAAAGACAGGCGAATCCGAAAAAGACTCGCCTTACCCCTATGAGGGGTTTTGACGCGTACCTACCCTGTAATTCGGCGCAGATGACGTTCCTTCGAACGTCGGAATGCTCATGTCAATTGCCGAGCTTGGTCAGGCTTCAAGCCAGCTTCTATTTGGCGCCAATTTTTCAGTCTCGGCACGGTGCGCCATAGCTCGATTCAATTTCTGTTTACCCCTAACCGATACTACTTTGCCTCTATAGAGCCATCACCGCGATCAGCCATGAGGGAAAGGGTCATGCGTGTACGGGGGAGTGAATATTGGGCCTGGGCCGATTGCCAGCTAGCCGGCAAATCTCATCAAGAGAGTTTAAGTAACGGTGTCGAAATTGATGTTCAGGCTCGGCTCTCCCCCTCGGGCGCCACACAACTCTTTATCGGTGTATACGCGCAAAGCGGGGAGATTGCCGCGGAGGAGTTTTACCCGCTGGTGCACGATGAAACGGTTACGAGCGCTCTGGCATGGGGTGCTCAACGAGCCCGAGCCATAGCGATAGGCGCTCTGACTCCGATCAGGCCTACTGTCTGAAAACCAATATGAGCCGTGGTTTCATCGATAGCTGCTGGCAGGCCCTCGTCAGCGACTCAACCCGAAGCTCCAGACCTCAACCTCTGGAGCTTCATAGACCCCCTTCGGTTACACACCCCTCCTTGCATCACGGCTCTCGGCGTCTGCTTTCGACCCAGGCACCACAGCAAGGGCTGATGTCCTGGCCAGCAGGTAATAGAAGAGGCCCGGCACCACCAGGCCAACGATCCAGGAAATATCAACCCCGCCGAGCTGCGCGACCATCGGCCCGGAGTAGAAGTGGGTGTCGACAAACGGCAGCTGGATCAATACCCCAGCGATATACACGCTGATACCCAAGATGTTCCAGCGGCCGTAGCGACCCGCCGGGTCGGACAACGCCGGGATGTCGTAGCGCTCCTTGTTGATGAAGTAGTAGTCCACCAGGTTGATCGCGCTCCACGGCGTAAAGAAGGTCAGCAGAAACAGGATGAAGTACTTGAAGGTACTGAGAAACGAGTACTGGCCGAGCAGTGCGAGCGTGGTGGACGCCGCGACAATCGCCAGGACAAACAGCATGCGCTGCCCGGCGGATATCTGCAGACGACTATGGAAGCCACTGATGATGGTGGCAACGCACATAAAGCTGCCATAGGCGTTGAGGGTGGAAACCGTGACCTTGCCGAACACCACGCTCAAGTACAGCAGGGACGCCATCACCCCGGTACTGCCCAACCCGACGATGGTGGCCACCTCGTGACCGCGAAAATTCGCGCCCGCCAAAGCCGCGGCGAACACCCCCAGGACCATTGACGCCTGCGCACCCAGCACCGTGCCCAGGCCGACGGCAGTGAAGGTCTTCCAGGACGAAGTCTTGCTCGGCAGGTAGCGTGAGTAGTCGGCCACATAGGGGCCAAAGGCGATCTGCCAGGACGCGGAGAGGGATACCGCCAGCAGGAAGGTGCTCCAGCCGAAGTGACGGTTTTCCAGCAACAGCCCAATATCATTGAGCGTCATCAGCCGGGTGAACAGATAGGCGAAGGCAATAATGCCCAGCACGCTGGCCACCCTTGCGACCAGGTGGATGACCCGATAACCGAAGATGGTCAGAAACGCGATGCATGAGGCGAAAATCAGAATGCCGGCGCTGTCGCTGACATCGATCAATTGGGCAATGGCCTGCCCCGACAGTACCGCGCCGGTGGCGCTGAAGCCGAGATACATCAAGCACACCAGCACAATCGGGATGGCCGCCCCATAGACCCCGAACTGTACGCGACTGGAGATCATCTGCGGCAGCCCAAGCTTGGGCCCCTGCGCAGCGTGCAGGGCAACCACTGCACCGCCGAGCAACTGGCCGATCAGCAAGCCAATGAGTGACCAGAACACATCGCCGCCCAGCACCACGGCCAAGGCACCGGTGACGATCGCCGTGATCTGCAGGTTGGCGCCGAGCCACAGGGTGAACTGGCTGTAGAGGCTGCCATGGCGCTCGGCCTCGGGAATGTAATCGATCGAACGCGTCTCGATCAGGGGACTTCGCTGCTGACTATCGCTGACCTTGGTCATTATTGTTTTCTCTTTTTGAGGGGGTAGACGCATGCCCGTCAATTAAGATGCGGAACCTGTGGGAGCGAGCTTGCTCGCGAAAGCGGTGGGTCAACTTGCATCAATATTGAATATGCAGCCGCCATCGCGAGCAAGCTCGCTCCCACATGGATTGCGTTTAACTGTCAAGCATTGGGGCAGACTGTTGCTTTTATTGTTGTTCAAGACCACCAAACGGCGCCTTGGCCCACACGACCTTGCCGCCGACAACCGTCAGCAGCACGTCATTTCGAGCCAGTTCATCCTCGGCAACCTGCATGAAGTTCTTGTCCAGAACGATCAGGTCGGCGAACTTGCCCACTTCGACCGAGCCGACAACGGCGTCCAGTTTCAGCTGCTCGGCGGCGTTCAGGGTGATGGCGCGCAGCACTTCAGAGCGCGACAGTGCCGGGTCGGCGTTGAGCCTTTGCGCATACTTGGGGCCATAGCTGTGGGGGTTCAGCGGATCGCCTGAGCGGGTCACACCGATCTTCAGCGCGAGGAATTCGTCGAGGGGATCGACCGGCCAGTCGCTGCCATACGCCACGCGGCCGCCGGCGCGGCTGATGCTGCCCGATGGCTCCATGCGGGCAAAACGTTCGGTACCCAGATGATCGCTGGTGCCGTCGACCGTGGACGGCGCCTGCTGGGCCCACTGGAAGGACATGTTGGCGGTCACGTCGAGCGCCTTGAAGCGCGCATAGTCGGCGGGGTCCACCGATTCGGCGTGAGTGATGGCCGGGCGGAAGCCATTGCCCGGCAGTTGCTGGCGCACGTATTCGATGCCATTCAGTGAGTCACGCACCGCTCGGTCGCCGGTGGCGTGAAGGTGCGGGTCGAGGCCGGCCTGGACCGCTTGCAACAGCAGTGGCTTGAGCACCTGCGGCGGGAAGTACAGCTCACCGGCATTCTTGCCAGGCGCCCACTTGAGCGCGGTATCGGTACCGGCATTGCGCAGGTACGGCGTCAGCATTGCCCCGGTGTCCGCCGGAGCATTGATGATGCCATCCATGAACAATTTAACGTGGCGCATGCTCACACCCGGTGCAGCTTTGGCTTCACCCTGGTCGTAAGTGCTGGCCAGTGCCTTGGCCTCGGCGATGGTTTTCGCCGGGTCGGCCGCAGCGGCGGCAGGGTCAAGCTTGATTGCCAACAAGGCACGGGCGGTCAGCTCGCCCGACTGCTGCAGGGTGCTGAAGGCTTTGCCATTCTCAGGCCCCGACAAGGCATCGAAGAAACTGGTGATGCCTTGCTGGCGCATGGCGTCGAGTGCCGCGCGAGTCTGCTTGAGTTTCTCTGCGTCGCTGGCTGGCGGCACCACGGCGGCCATGGCATCGGCAGCCCCGTCTTCGCAGATGCCGGTCGGGTTGCCGGCGCTGTCGCGGATGTACTTGCCATCACCTGGATTGGCCGTGTGCTTGTTGATGCCAGCCACCGCCAGGCCGCGAGAATTGGTCAGCACGGTATGGAAGTCGGTGGAACGGACCTGAATCGGCCGATCGGTCTTGAGCGCGTCCAGCGTCGATTTGTCGGGGTCGCCATCGAGTCCGGTCATGCCCATGCGATCCCAGCTGCCCACCTCGAGCCAGACATCGGGGCCCTTGTCCTTATCGGCATCCAGGCACGCCTGGATGGTCTCCTGGAAAACCTTGCGGGTCATCGTCTGGTATTTCAGGTCGCACAAGGTCATGGCGCGGCCTCCGTCCCCCGGATGAATGTGGGCATCAATGAAGCCCGGCATCAACATGCGTCCCGCCAGATCGATCAACTGCGTCTGCGTGCCGATGTACGAGGCGACCCCTGCATCGCTGCCGACATAAATGATCTTCCCGCCAGCAACGGCGATCGCCTGCTGTACCGAGTTCTTGCCATCGACGGTGTACACATAACCGTTGCGCATCACCATGTCGGCCGGAGTCGAACCCTGTGTCTGGCACCCCACCAGCGCCATGCAGGAAACAGCCGTTGCGCCGGCAACGGCGATAAATAGCCTGGACAATTTCAATTGCCTCACCTCTGTTTTTATAGTTTTGGAAGTGGCCCGAACAGACTGCCGTGCAACCCCGAGATATGCAGGGCACACGATATAGAGCGCAGGAGTCGTACGGACCTCTACAAATGAGGAGGGGTAAGGCAATCAGGGGGAAAACCGCGCTGCACTAATCGCGGCGCGCAGCCTGCGCAGGTGGGGTCGGCGAACGCAGGACTGAACCGAGTTCTACCTTGCTCTTGACGCCGAGCTGCAAGTAGCAGTTGCGCAGATAGGTGCGCACCGTGGCAGGACTCAATGCAAGGATTTTGGCGATCTCCTTGTAGGAGTGGCCGGCGGCGAACAGCATGGCGGCTGTCCGCTCCCGTGGTGCAAGCACTGCCCCACGCGACTGCGCCTCAAGCGACAGGATGACATGCTCCGCGTTGGGGCTCAGCGTCAGTGCACAGCGCCCCAGGCGCATCACGCAGGGCGCCTTGTGCAGTTGCGCGATCACCTCAAAGGGAAGCGTTGAACCATTCCACCCGGGCAACTCGCGCTGAATGGCTGCGCAGAGCCCTGCCCCCACGTACAGCAGACTGCCGTCCATACGCGCGACCCCGAAGTCGGTCGCCCCGTTGCCCGTGTCGAAGCGGATCATGTCCTGCATCTGAAATCGCCACAATTGCAACAGCTGGTCGCAGAAGGCCGAAAACAAACTGGCTTCGCTGTCGTTGAAAGCCGACGCATGAATGCCACGGTAGAGACAGACGAAGAACATCAAGCCGCTTTCGGGCAACTCGAAGGTGATGCACATCAGGTGGTAGAGGTCATGGCGGCGAGCGAACTCGTTGAGCTCCTCACAGGGGTCGGTGAACCCGCTGTCGCGCACCACCTTACCGGGTTGACTCAAGGTCTCATGGGAGAACCTGTCACTGCCCGCACCCTTGCTCCACTCCGCGGCAAACAACTCCGGCAGATTGATCCGCCCGTGCATCCAGCTTTGGGGTGGCGCATCGACGCCGGACGTGGACATCTCGCCCCACCATGCCGAAGCGAAGGGCACCAGTTGGCTGAAGGCCTGCAAGCCTTCCGGGATAAATCCGGATGCGCCGCGCTCTCGAGCAAGACGCCCAAGCTGTAACACGCAAAGATTGAACGCTTTGAGCGTTGCCATCGACGTCCTGGCGCCGCATTCATTACCCTCCTCCATCGTTCTGACTCCAACAGCCATGGCCTATTATTTCGATGATATGCCATAGGCAGAGCAATCGCGTCCAGCCCGAAAGCGTTGATCGGCGAAGTGGCAGCGCCAGGCGGTTGCTTGTTCGGATGATCAGCAGGCTGGCCATAATCTGCCGGTATGCAGGGTTTCCTCAATCATGACTTATCGCCCAGTTTGAGGGCGGCCTCACCTCATCCCATAACAAGAAATGGGCGCCCTCTAGAGGTCGCCCATCTTCATTACAACGCCAAAACCTGCGCCTGCAAACGTCGCCCGATAACGTCCAGCAAATCACAGCCATCGCGCAGCGGAATCGCCAGCACCCGCGCGAAGTCATGCAGGACCACGGCGTCGCTGCTGATCTCCTCGCGCATGGCGAGGTTTTCCAGCAATTGGGTTACAGCGCCAATGCGGTAGGCAGCGGTGTCGTGCAGCACGTTGAGGGGCGCTTCGGTGTCGATCAGCAGAGAGTGGAAATCGTTGTCGATGCCGGTGATGGGTATGTAGCGAGCCATAGCTAAACCTCTATTGGATAAACGAGCGCGACCACTTAGTAGGCGGATGTTGGAATGACCGCGGACGCCGCAGAATCGGACGTGTCGAGGTGATCCAGAGCTCGGCTCACCAACAGCTCACCCAGGACAATCAGTTGCTGAATCGCCAGAGCCTTGTTACGGCGCGAGCCTTCGAGCTCGAAGGCCAGGTCAGTGATCATCGCACTGAGGGAGGCAAATGTTTCGGAGGCGTGGACCAATACGGTTTCGGTGTCGACGTCAGGGGCAATGGTGAAGATATGGCTTATGGGGTTAGCAGGTTTTGGGTTACGCGAATGGTCATAGGGGGCGTGTTGAGCGACCTTGGAGAGTTGAGCAGGATCGAGGGAATCGGAGGTGGAAAGGCTTGGGGTTTCGGGGGGATCGGGGGTGATCTTTTTCATTGGCTCATTCCTAGAATTAAATTAAGGAACTGCCAGCATCACTTCCACATGATGGGTGGCAGCTGTACGCAGGTGTGGAAGACCGGGGATCTAGGAACCCGGCGCACCCGAAAGTGCCCCGCGCACAGCTGCCATAACTTAACAGCAGACATGAAAAAAGCGCCTGCTCAGTTTATGGGCGCTTGTGCGCCTAGATCTCAAGAAGGGCTTCCACACCCCTGTCGCTGATTTTGCAGCGACAGGCGAAGGTTATCTGGCTGAGGGATTGAGTGCAAGTTCGCGGAAGGCGTCGTAGGTTGCGGGAAACGTCCTAGGCTTGTGCGCAATACACGGAAAAACGGGGACAGAATTATTTTAAGAGCCCTCAAGCATTCCTTTTTTGAAGACCTTTCAGGCGCAAGCTCGCTCGTTGCACCGCAGCCATCTTTTCGGGTCGCTTCATACGCTTCCATTTCCTGATGTCCTCCTTGGTGCGGCCACAACTCACACACAGTTCACCGCTCAACTGGCAAACGGAAATACAAGGGTTTTCGATATCCTTGGCCACGCTTCAACCCCGATTCGAGCGCTTGCGCGCCAAGCGTTGCTGCCAGTTGCCGGCATTGGCACGCTGACATTGCTCTTCAGTATCGAAATGCACATGGGCCGATACCGGACTGACGAGAACATCCGCTTCTCTTAACGCCACGGCAGTCAGTTCGACCATGCGTTCGCCTTGGCCGCTAGCAATGGCCTGGTCCTTATTGGCTTGCGTATCGAAGACCCAGAGAACCATCAGGCTGGAAGGGAACACTCGGTAGTCCATCTCATGGGTCAGCCAGGAGAACCCCACTATTTCCGCTTTGGCCGTCTCACACGCCTCGGTCAGGGTAGCCACCAGGCGACGCTCGATTTGCGCCTGATCGCGTTTGCTTAAAAGCATGGGTTGATCCTTGTGACTGCCGAAGACAAAAACCAATCATACGATACCTCAATGCCCTCTTTCGGCTCTTGCAGGGCAAAGCTCAAGGTCAGTAGAGCAAAACCTTCGACAGCCTCGGTAGGTCGGTAGCTCCCGGTCGAAAAAGTGTACCTCTACCGTCAGTTGATCAAAGCCGATCTGGCGGATTGCGGCCTTGGCATCGTCACTAAGTCCAGGCAGAACAACACGCTCAGCCCGATCGGGCGATCCGGTTGAGCTCTGCCTGTTTGATTTACAACGCGAGTTGACGCAGCAACGTAAAGGCCTGCTTCATTTGGTCTTCACTGACGACGAACGCCCGTAGCTGCCCTGCCATGTCCAGACCTCTGGCTACCAGCCCCTGTGACTCAAGGCTGATCTGCCATTGCAAGTCCTTACGGCTGGTTTCTCCGGCCAGGTGCAGCGGCATTTCCGGAGTCTTGACCTTCACCAGCATCGCCGGGAACTTCACTTCCTCATTGCCACCCAGCACATTACGCGCCAGGGTCATGGCGCTTAACTGAATGGGTTGCAGAAACGGCAGTAGCTTGCCCTGGATTTGCGCGCAATCGCCAACGGCAAATATGTGTGGGTCAGAGGTGCACATGCGTTCATCAACTTCAATACCACGACCCACCCGTAAGCCAGCCTGCGTCGCTAGCGTCGTATCAGGCTCCAACCCGATTGAGGCAATGATCACATCGGTGGAGATTTGCCGGCCATTGGACAAAGTCGCCAACAGGCTATCGTCGCTCTTTTCAATGGATACCAAAGCCTGGTTGAACACCATTTCCACACCCATCTGGCATAACCGGTGCTGCAGGCGGCTACTCACCTCGACAGGAAGCAACGATGCCAGCAGGCTGCAGGACTTATCCATCAGTACCACCTGCTTTCCGGCACGATTGACATCCATGGCCAGTTCACTGCCAATCAAGCCCGCCCCCAGGATCAGTACGCGCTGTGCAACTCTCAGTGCATGTTGTGCATGACGGTATTCCTGCTGACTGTTCAGAGTCACCATCCACTCCCGCCCGGGAATCGGCGGAACTATGGCTTGCGCACCCGTGGCAAGAATCAGTTTGTCGTAGCTGAATGCCTCATTGCCGGCGCTGATACGCTTGTTTTCGCGATCAATTGCAGTTATCTGGCAGGACGAATCCAGGGTCAATCGATACATCTCGGCAAACTCTGCCGCAGACTGGCGAGTCATGTCGTCCGCTGTCTGATTGAGACTGATGACGTGACTCAGGTCGGGCTTGTTGTACTCATCGCAACTGTCTGCAGCGATCAATCGAATGGGCACCGCTGCATCGAGCTTGCGCAAGTTCTTGACCACCTGGCGAGCCGCGAAGCCGGAGCCCACAATAACGATTTCCTTGTTCATTTCGCCTCCGAAACCAGCTCATCGAATACCGATTTGCCCAGTGAACATTCGGGGCACAGGAAGTCATCAGGCACATCACGCCAGGCCGTACCGGCCTGCACATCCTGCATGGGCTCTCCGATCGCCGGGTCGTAAATCCATTGGCAGACACTGCACTGCATGCGCGGGCCGTTGTCCGCGATTGGTTCTGCCTGGGCAGTTGCGGTGGCTGCAGGTCGTGCGACTTGTGCGTCCGTCGATGGATGCAGCGCCCATTGGCGAGCGATTTCGCGGCCATGAGCTCGGCAAACCTCAAGTGAGTCACCATCTGGCCGCCACTTGGCTTTGAGCGCCAACGTGGTTTCAAAACCAGCGTCCATCAAGCGCGTCTGGATACGGTCTACCGCCCCACCATTCCAGCCGTAACTGCCAAATGCCGAAGCCTTTTTGTTACGAAAACGCAGACCGGTTATTTCCTCCAGCAGGGCGGCGACTTTCGGCATCATGACGTTGTTCATGGTGGACGAGCCCACCAGAACACCTTTTGAGCGGAACACGTTGGTCAGAATCTCATTCTTGTCGTGGCGCGCGACGTTGAAAATCTTTACCGCCACACCCGGATCAACTTCGTGAATACCTTGTGCGATGGCATCGGCCATCATGCGGGTGTTGTTGGACATGGTGTCGTAGAACAGTGTGATGCGGTCCTCTTGATAGTCCGCCGCCCATTCCAGATAGCGGTGCACAATCTGCGTCGGATTATCACGCCACACCACGCCATGAGCGGTGGCAATCATATCTACCGGCAAATTAAAACCGAGGATCTCGTGAATCTTCGAAATGACCAGGCGACTGAACGGAGTGAGGATGTTGGCGTAGTAGCGTTGGCACTGTTCGAACAGTTCGTTTTGATCCACTTCATCATTAAACAGGTGTTCGTCGCAGTAATGTTGGCCGAAGGCGTCATTACTGAACAGTACGGCATCGCCGGTCATGTACGTCATCATGCTGTCCGGCCAATGCAGCATCGGAGTTTCCACGAAAACCAGCTGTTTGCCATTGCCGATATCCAGGGTGTCGCCGGTATGTACTACGTGGAAATTCCACTCTGGATGATGGTGATGACCGTTGATCGAGTCCACGCCATTGGCGGTGCAATAGATCGGCGTATTCGGGATCAGCGACATCAACTCTGTCAGCGCCCCTGCATGGTCCTCTTCCGCATGATTGATGACGATATAGTCCAGCGTGTTCAGGTCGATTTCCGTAGCCAGGTTCTGTATAAACTCGCGGCTGAACTTGTGATCAACCGTATCAATCAGCACGGTCTTTTCTTCACGGATCAGGTAGCTGTTGTAGCTGCTACCTTTGTGGCATTTGTATTCTGTGCCATGAAAGTCACGCACTTCCCAATCGCGCTGACCGACCCAATGAATGTTGCTCTTGACGTGAATTGACATGTCCTACCTCAGTATCGAAATGATGTTCTACACCAGAGATGGCAAAGTCCGTGCCAATTCATATGTTATTGATTTTAAAGGATTAATAAAACAACCCTTGTCAATATGACCATGCCGAATTACTGTCTTTATGACTAATCATTGTCAAAGTGACTAATATGAGTCTCTCCGTAGAGTCCCTGGCACGCATCGCTATCCAGTTACAAAGCGGCATTTCCCATCAGGACCGCTTTCAACGCCTGATCAATACGTTGCGCCAGCTGTTGGGTTGCGACGCCTCTGCCTTGTTGCGTTATGAACAGCAACAGTTCCGTCCGCTGGCAATTGATGGCCTGGCACCGGATGTTCTGGGGCGACGCTTCAGCCTTGATGCACATCCGCGACTGGAGGCCATCGCCCGCGCCGGTGACGTGGTGCGCTTTCCGGCAGAGAGTCATTTGCCTGATCCATATGACGGACTGATACCGAACCGGCAGGACCTCAAAGTGCACGCCTGCATCGGATTGCCGTTGTTCGCAGACCAGACACTGATTGGTGCGCTGACAATTGATGGCATGGACCCGGCACAGTTTGATCACTTCAGCGATGAAGAGCTGCGACTGGTGGGAGCCCTCGCCTCTGCTGCCCTGAACAACGCACTGCTGGTAGAGCAACTGGAAAGTCAGACCATTACTCCTCTCTCCATTAGTAATGTCCCGGCGGGCAAGCCCGGCACCGAAATGGTCGGGCTCAGCGAGGTCATGCAACAGTTGAAAAGAGAGATCGAAATGGTCGCAGGTTCCGACCTGAACGTCTTGATCACTGGAGAAACCGGGGTCGGCAAGGAACTGGTCGCCAAGGCCATACATGAAGGTTCATCACGCGCCAGTCAGTCTGTGGTCTATCTAAACTGCGCTGCGCTCCCGGAATCAGTGGCTGAGAGTGAGTTGTTCGGCCATGTCAAAGGTGCCTTTACCGGCGCTATCCATCATCGCACCGGCAAGTTCGAAATGGCCGATAACGGCACACTATTCCTCGACGAAATCGGTGAACTGTCGCTGAGCCTGCAAGCAAAACTGTTGCGGGTATTGCAATACGGTGACCTGCAACGGGTCGGTGACGATAACGTCTTGCGGGTCAACGTACGGGTGCTTGCCGCGACAAATCGTGATCTGAAGCAGGAGGTGTTGGACAATCGGTTCCGTGCAGACCTGTTCCACCGTTTAAGCGTATTCCCGGTGCATGTACCACCACTGCGTGAGCGTGGGCAGGACATCACATTGCTAGCGGGTTTTTTCTGCGAGAAGAGCCGGGTACGCATGGGATTGCAACGGGTGGCCCTGGCTGCCAACTGTCTGTCGTTGCTCAAGCAGTACAAGTGGCCAGGAAACGTTCGCGAACTGGAGCATGCTGTTTATCGAGCGACAATCCTTGCTCGTGCGACCCAGCAAAGTGAAGAGCTGCTGCTTGAAGCACAGCATTTCAATCAAGTACCAGAGCAGATGGATACACAGCCTGTTGCTCTGGATGCTCCTTCCCGCGGCGTTGACCAAGGTCTACGGGATGCGACGGATAACTTCCAGCGTCAACTGATTGAGAACACGCTGAAAAACTGCGCAGAGAACTGGTCTGCCTGTGCGCGAATGCTGGATATGGACGTGGCCAACCTGCACCGACTGGCGAAGCGGCTGGGATTGAAATAGCACTCACGGCCGACCAGGGCTCAATTCAGCCAGAACCAAGCATTGATCGACTGGCTGGTTACCGGTCAGTCAGCCCATCGTTGCGCGGCCTCGCGATCACTGTCGCGACCCTCGACCCATTGGAAACCCATTGCGTCCCGGCTGCTCGCCACGCGCTAGTGGGTCAATCGCGAAGCATGGGACTGGTTGCGGATCGAGTGCGCTGGCCTGACCGCTCGTCGCCAAGGCGTAACCCTCCCCCTTGACACCGATTGGCTTCTGCGTCAATATTATTTACATCGTATGCGATCAAATCGAATGCGATGCTAAATATTACCTATCGCGGCATAGAGGATTCATCCCATGAGCAAGATCGAAAAAGTCCTGGTCACCGGCAAGACCCACACCACGTTCAGCAACATTTCGCGCGGCCATCACGGCGGCCTCGACATCGAGCTCTCCTCGCCCGGCAACGCGAAACCGGCCCACGTGTTCGCAGCCACCCAGCCGCACCCACACGCCGAACAACTGTTTGCGGGGGCATGGTCGGCCTGCTACATCACCGCCGTCGAACTCGTGGCCAAGGAGATGAAGGTCGCGCTGCCGCCCGATCTGTCCGTCGACATCGAGGTCGATCTGGGCCAGACCGGTGCGGCCTACTTCCTTCAGGCCCGTTTCTATGTGCGCTTGCCGGGTGTGGCCCACGACGTCGCGACAGCAATCGCACACGCCGCAGACCAAATCTGCCCGTACTCGAAGGCAACGCGAGGCAACATAGACGTGGCCATTAACGTCCTCACCTCGTGATGCACCTTGCGGCCGGTTCGCCTTGCCATGCTCGTCGAACCGGCCGCCGGCCTTCACTGTCCGCAACCTGATCCCTCTATAGACAAAATATTGGTGATAAGAAATAGTATGCCGACTCTCTGAAAGAGCCCATTAAATGAGCAACATTATAATAGATATTATTCTTAACGAATCTGTAGAAGATGTGTTAACAACATTGGCACCCACTTCATCACAGCCACGAATAGATAGATTATATAGTTCATATAAATTTGAGGCTCTTGAAACGGGTGAGCTATGGAATACTTACGAGAAGCTTATCCGCCAAGGGGTTTTGGCCACGGACGAAAAAGGGCACACGATTAAAGGTCCACATTGGAAAGCGCCAGCCTTCATAACGAAAAAGAAATACTCTTTTGAATAAAGTGTGGTGTCGTTGTGGAGAAAGCCCAACCTACGCGCTGGGATAGCTACTGACCAGCGCAACATGGCCATTGTCTTGCCCCGCACCCGTCATGATCTGCGCCGTACTACCATCGATACACGACGTAAGTAGCAGCCTGATACGGCGACGGCAGCCACCGTCTACGGATCGAAAGACCCTCCCGGGCACGGCTTCAGTCGATCAATATCCGTACCACTGCCTTCACTGCTATCAATGTCGCCGTTCGCGTCAAGATAGATATGCGTATTGGGCCACTTGGGCGTGATGCGGACGCAATGATGACGTACATTCTCGCCCCACCACTCAACCATCATGAAAAAATTCTCATCTGGAAATAAAACCCCGTGATCGCTAAAGGCACCACCCGGAGGCATATCTCCTTTGTATATGCGGTGCTGCACGTTCCAGATGTACTTGAGATCTTCCTTGCCGTTTTTGGAGTAGTGGACGGTTGCCGTAGGTAATATTGAGATCCATCCAAGGTAAATCACCAGCGGTAGCAACGGAACCAATAACAGCCATAAGCATCCTGATCGTGACTTATGTGCACTTGTGGTCATCGATACCCTTCCCCCAATTCTCTGGTGCCACTGCTAGCACTTCGTCCATGATGATTTTTGCAGTTATTCCGCCATTGGGGTGCTGCTTGTAGAGCTTCATGCCGATGCTGATCGATACTCTATCAGCAACATCGTCCCATGATCGCAGTTCAGTCCATGGGCTGGCGGTGGTATGAGGGCCGGGGAGCTTTCTCTCATCTTCGGGTTTTGTTGCCCACTCCTCAATTTTCCTCACGGTGTCTGAGGCGATTTGCTCTGCCCCTGCTCCGTCCAAGAGCACGCTTTCAGAAAGCCCTCCTGCAACTCCTACATCCCCGTAGTGAATGTTCGACCAGATATCGTAGTAGTAAATATGGTCCCCTTGTTTGTGCCAGACGATGCCGTTATACATCGCCAGTAGCTTCGGCTTGTGGTCTCACTCCATATTCTGACCCACTTGTTTAGTCCAGATCGCCATCGCCTCAAGCTTCTTCGTCCATGCGATACTGTTGAAATTCGGTGCTCCGGCCAGTCTGGCGTACCAGGGTAGCTCTAGAAATTTCCTGGCCGCAGCGCTGCTATCGTAGTTGATCAGCTCTTTCATTTTCAGCACGGCTGGATGCTTGATGTTTCGATTCATCTCACCAGCGATGTAGGCGGCAAGCTCTTCCATTTGGTCCGGATGATTGCAGTCCGAGGGACTTGTCGATACGCCGGAGTTGGGGAAAGGAGAAACGGCTTTCTCCATAAGCTTTGGATCAGCCAGTTGAGATTTTGTCGTCGCTGCTCTATCGGAATAGGTCGCCGGTTGAGCGGCTCTCCTGGTGGCCTGCGGCGCAGGGCTTGTCTCATTCTGATAGCTGGCCGTGAATACCGAGGGGATCAGTTGGGCTTCACAGGGACAATTGCTGAAGCTATCCAGCGTGCCCGCCACGCGCTTGCCGTGACTGATCACGTGCGAAACGCCACCGACGATCTGATAAGTCTCCCCGTCCTTTCCACAAGTGACTCGATCACCTTCACGAGCATGAGCGATACCGTACAACATGACTCGAGTGTCACCATCCAGGACTTTGCCACCACAGGTGGTTTTGTCATCCAAGCCAATGAAATATCCTTTAGTCATTGATTTTCCTCTCCATTTCATCCAACCGAGTCCAGGAAGTTCCCGACCATAGGTTGCGACCGTCTTTCCCCTCGGCAAGAGCACTGAGCCGGGCGAATATCGGGGCGCTGATAAATAAGACGGTGGGACGCTAGCAGGCCGCAACCCCAATGGCAGGGGCACCAGGAGCGAATAGGAAATGACGCAAGAAAATTCATCCAATTCCTACACAGCAACTCGGTCAGCCCGCCGAACTACAAGCAGCCTTGGGAAAAAGTGGGAAAAGGGGGACGGAAAAGGGGAATTTATTTCGGATGCACGGAACTGCCGCTGGTCCTGAGCCATTGCGACGATTTCAAGATATGCGAACACAGAGTCGCGCTGGTGGATCCGACCACCATTTTAGCTATCCGATGTGTTCAACTGGCTTCGCAGTATTGAGCCAGCTCATAGCTGATCCGCATCATGGTAGATCTGCGGGAAGCTCAACAGGCCGATCAGGTCCTCGACTTCTCGCAGGGATTTCTGCCTGGCTTTCCATTCCGGCGTCAGGATGAATTCCTTGGGCAAGCTGGAGAGGTCCTGCTCCAGAACAAAGGCAAATACCTGGAGTTTCCCATCCTTGACTGCGCAGATGATCTTCCAGAAACGCGAGGGAATCTGCACGCGCTCGGTGCCAGGGAAAGTTTCATCGTCAGCAGACAATACCGGTCCGGAAAAAATGCAATAGCGCTCCAGGTCGGCCTGGGCACCAATGAAATTCTCCAGGTGGCCCCAGATGCCATTTTTACCGGAGCGGTTGAAGTTTCCGCGCTGAGGCGAGCAATTGGTCACATGGAAGGTATCGCCATTGGCCCGCTGGATCTGGGCGAAGGAGCTTCCCCAGCAGACATCTTCCCGACGAACAATGTGGCCCTTGTCGAAGGCACCGTTGTCTTTGCTGTAGAACCGATCGGGTATCTGGAAGCGCTCTTCCACACGCGGGTCCGGAAACCACTTCTCGGAGTCACCCTCGCGCAGGCCGGTCAGTTCATCCCGGGTGTACTTGTGTCCGGGTTCGGGCCGCCTGGCGCTGTTTTGGCCATCGACATTGGAGGCGGTGAACATCGCCAGCCGGCGGTGTCGGTGGAGAACCAGACTGAAGTGCTCATACGGGATGACTGTTTCGCCCGTTTTGCCCGGCGCGATTTGCTCGGGGTCCTTGACGCTGGGGAGTGGGGTTTCGAGGCCCAGGAACTGCGTATCGAACCCCGTCCGCGTCGAATAGTCCCGGTCGACAATCGGTTCCCTCATGGCCTCCTGGGAAATTGCTCCTGAAATCCGGGTTTGTATTGGGGTCTGGGGAACCGCAGAAGGTGTCTGGAGCGAAGTCGTTCCCAAACCTGAATTCGCTGCAAGCCTGGCAAAGGGACCGCCCAACTCGAGCACCAGGGTGCCAATCTCAATGCGTGAACCTGGACTGCCAGCGGTGGCTGTCGGGGTGATTCCGGGCGTTGCCTCCTGACCGGCGCGCGCAGCCTGATAAGCCCTGGACAGGACATCGCCCCCCTCACGAGCCGCTCTGAACTCGGCCAGGTAACCCAGGTTTTCGCTCGCGGCCTGATCGATATAAGCACAGATACTGCTGGCCCGAATGCCCTCGTTAGCCTCCCATTCCACCAGTGAATCGTCGATGCCATCAAGGCTGTCGACAGCCCGGCCGTCTCGCAACAGATAACGTCCAGCGCTATCCCTTCGCGGCACCCCGGAGTGATGGAGCGCGACCACTTGAAAACTGTCATTGAGTACCGCCGCCCCACTGGAGCCTGGCGCCGTATCGCTTCGATACCAGAGCACATCGGGCAGGCTGTCATTGGTGCACTGGTTTTCTCGAATGGCCCATTGTCGCGGCGCCCCGCCAGGATGCTGGACAATGGTCAGCCATTCGCCCTTGAGCGCTTTGCCGCTGGTCGGCATCAAGCGGTGGTAACCAAAGTTCGACAATGCAGTGCCCCCGTCAACAGACTCGGTTTCCACTGCCACCAGGGCAAAATCAAGTTCATCGTTACAGAAGAAATACTGCTCGGGACGCAAACGAAATCGATGGGAGGGTTCGGGGTCACCGGCAACGCCCAGGCGATAGTTGAACTCGGCCAATGAGGGTGCCGCCTCTTCGGCACTGCCAAACACATGCTCATTGGTCAGCAGCAGTCGCGGCGAGACCATGAAACCTGTTCCGTAGCCTTGAGTCCGGCCATCGTCCGAGCGAATCAGAATTCTACAAATCGGCATGCCGGCCAGCAGAGCCCGGTCGAAGTAGAACTCATCGACCAGATCATTGGCCCCCAGGATCCGCTCTTGTTCTATCTGGGTCGGTCGAGCACCACCGGCGGACAAAAAGGCCCTCCTGACCCCCAGTCTGAAAGGCGACGCCTGGCGCGCAAGGCCGGCAGCCGGCTTGAGTGGTTGGGCGCTACCATCTCCTATGCCAGCCAGCGCAGCTCGATACGCGCTCAGATCCAGTTGATGCTGTCGAACCAGGCTCATCTCGATTCTCCCTTGCTCAAGGCAGTCAAGCGCTGACAGTGGGTTTCCAGGCTCAGTTTTCCAGGCTCAGGTTTTCAGACTGAGGGTAGACCAAGAAAGGTTGCTCAGCCGCCGGCGCCTCCGGGCTTGGACGAACGATCGGTCGACCGTTGCCCCGACGCTGACGCGCCCTGACATCACGAGCGCTTCCAACCGCCTGTCGGCCGGCGCGAATAAGCACTTGATACCTCCGCCGCCGGGGAGATCCTGTGTAAATGCAGCAAGCCCCTACAGCGGGGCCGGAACACATCCAACCCTGGCTCTGCCACCCGGCTCAGGGCGCCCCGGGCCAGATCGCACCCCTGGACACGCATCTGGAGAAAGGACATGAAAATCGTCGTCATCGGAGGCACCGGCCTGATCGGCAGCCAACTCTGCAAGAACTTGCGAGATCTGGGGCATGACGCCGTGGCCGCGGCGCCGAGTACCGGCATCAACACCCTTACCGGCGAAGGGCTGCCGCAAGCGTTGCAAGTCGCTGACGTGGTCGTCGACGTGGCGAACTCGCCATCATTCGAGGACACCGAAGTTCTCCACTTCTTCGAAACGTCCGGACGCACCCTCCTCACAGCCGAGGCGGCCGCCGGAGTCAGGCACCATGTCGCCCTGTCAGTGGTAGGCACCGAGCGGATGCTCGAAAGCGGTTATTTCCGGGCGAAAATGGCTCAGGAAAAACTCATCAAGGATTCAGGCATTCCCTACACCATCCTGCGGGCCACGCAGTTCTTCGAGTTCATGGGGGCCATTGCTCAATCCGGCATTCCGGATGGCGAGAACATCCGTTTGACCTCCGCCGCTTTGCAACCGATTGCCTCCCTCGATGTAGCGGCGGCACTGACGACGATTGCGGTGCAAGCGCCGACCAACCAGACCGTGGAAATTGCCGGGCCGGAGCGCAAACCACTGGTGGAGTTCGTGAAGATATTCCTGCAACACACTCACGATCCGCGCCACGCCGTCCCGGACGCCACGGCTACTTATTTCGGCGCGCGGATCAATGACCAATCGCTGACGCCGGGGAGCAAACCCATGGTCGGACCGACCCGCTTCCAAACCTGGCTCAAGAACACCGCGCCCCCGGCCTGACCGGTGCGAGCATTGGAGTGCGCTTCAGCGTCAATCCGCGTGGGTTTGGGGAGTGCGGACGATCGCTCGCTCAGGAGAGCGCCGAACATTAAGACGCGCATAAAAAAACCGCCCAAAATGACGTGGGCGGTTTTCTTGCAACAGGCAGCGTCATCGAGACTGCGCCGTGGGCAATCTCGTCTCAAGCGACAGGGATCAGCGGGTCGGCTGCCGCCAACGCCGTTTCACGGTCAGCCGCCGGCGGGTAGATCCACAGGGTGTTGATCTGGGTCTTGAGCGACTTGCCTTCCTGCCCGGTCAACTTGACCTGACGATCCCAACCCTCGGTGTAGACCGCGCCCCAACTGCCCAGGTCCAGGCAGGTGACGTACTTGGGCTGGCTGTAGGGCGTCGGATCGACGCCCAGCAGATGCGCGGCAACGTTGTTGCCGGCATGACGGCCCAAGGCAATGGCGTGCTGGCAAGTCATCAATGCGTAGTTGCCGATGTCATCGGTAGCAGCGTAGGCCACGTCGCCGGTGGCATAAATATCTGCCTGGCCAATGACTTTCAGATGGGAGTCCACGTGCAGACGACCGAGGGAATCGCGTTCACCGGGGATCTGTTCGGTCAGCGAACTGGCCCGCACACCGGTGGTCCAGACCACAGTGTTGGCTTCGATGCGTTGACCGTCAGCCAGGGTGACACCCTTGGCATCGACGGCAGCCACCGTCGACTTCAAGCGCCATGTCACGCCCACCTCAGTGCTGGCCTCGGCAATTGATTGGCTGATCTCGGCTCCCATGGACGCGCCGACCTTTTCACCACGATCAACAATGACCACTTCGATGTCCGCATCCTCACCGAGGATGGCCCGCAGACGCGCCGGCATTTCGGTGGCGGTTTCAATCCCGGTGAAGCCGCCACCGGCGACCACTACCCTGTTGCGGGCCTTGCTCAGCGGCTGGTTTGCCAGGGATTTGAGGTGATTTTCCAGGCGTACGGCTTGTTCGATCTGGTCCACATCGAAGGCATATTCGGTCACGCCCGGGGTGCTGGACTGTGCGAGGCGACTGCCGGTGGCCAGCACCAGTTTGTCGTAGCTGCACACCTGCCGGACGCCGGACGCATCGAGGTAGCCAACACGCTTTTGCTGCACGTCGATGGTCTCTGCGGCGCCCTTGATGAACTTGACGCCTACCGCATCGAACAACTCGCCGATCGGTGCGGCCAGCTGGTGAGCATTCGGTTCGTAAAAACGCGGGCGGACCCGCAGCTCCGCCTGAGGCGCCAGTACGGTCACTTCAACGTCGGAGTGACCATGGATGTCGAACAGACGCGTGGCGCTCAACGCCGTCCACATGCCACCGAAACCCGCGCCGATTACCAGGATGTGCTGTTTCATTTTTAACTCCAGGTGGAAAACCAAGTGATGAATTCGCTAAAAGGTTCACGCTTATCGGTAGCAGGACATGAAGTCGGCGTGCAGTGTTCTTGAAGAGCGCATACCGTTGCTGACCGTATAACTACGACTATATTTGTCGTAGTTATCCGTCACAAGTGGTTTTTTTTGATCATTACCATCGAATTTCTGGATAGGTTTCACGTAGCGCTCTACAGCGAATGTGTGCCGCTATAGATGGCCTGTTGAAAGCTGAGAGGAGATAAATCAAGGCCGACACTCGTTGCCACCCTCTCCTTTCGCCGCTAAAATTTACGACTCATTTAGTCGGAGATTACGATGTCTCTTTACAGCGCAGGTGTTGAGTACGGCATTCATTGCCTGCTGTTTTTGGTGGGTGACGGTGGCGAGAGCCGTGAGGCGAGCGTGCGTGACCTGGCGGAACTGCAGGGCGTGCCCCAGGACTACCTGGCGAAGATTTTCACCAAGCTGGCCAAGGCAAAACTGGTGGTAGCCACCGAGGGCGTGCGCGGCGGGTTCAAGCTGGCACGGCCTTCGGACGAAATCAGCCTTCTCGACATCGTCAACGCCATCGACGGCCGCAAACTGATCTTCGATTGCCGCGAAATCCGCGGCCGTTGCGCCGTGTTCGAAGGCTCTCCGCCCGCCTGGGCGCTGGACGGTTATTGCGCGGTTCATGGGGCCATGTTGACGGCGCAGAAACGCATGGAAGAAGCCCTCGCCCAACAGACCATTCTGGACATCGCCAGAAAGTTCGGACGAAAAGCCCCCGCAGAGTTCGCCAGCCAGGTCGACACCTGGATAAACGATCGGCGCGAAAAGAAAGGCAGTGCCAGTGCGCTATCGGCTGACGAGAAGACTATTGCGGTGACCGATGTTTCGGGCTGAGTGAGTCTGTCCACGAGGGGTAACAGATGCCTCAAAAGACTGTCGCCCGCCGGACCTCCCGAAGGGGCGGCACACCCGGCATCCCCCCCGAAACACTGCTTTAATCATTGGACTCCAGGCCGCACTCGTCAGCCCTTGCGTTCAACGCCGGGAGGCGAGTGATTGAAAAGGAAACGCACAGATGGACCGTCTCACGGCGAAAGATTTTGCCCCTGAACTGCTCGAACTGTATGACTACTACGCCCATGGCAAGATCAACAGACGAGAGTTTCTTGATCGGGCGGCGGCCTTCACGCTAATGGGTCTGACCGCTACCGCGACCCTCGCGGCCCTGAGTCCGAAGTATGCGCTCGCCGAACAAGTGGCCTTTACCGACCCGGCCATCATCGCCGAGTACATCTCCTATCCATCCCCCAAAGGCCACGGGCAAGTCCGTGGCTATCTGGTCCGTCCCGCGAAAGCCACCGGCAAGGTGCCGGCTGTGGTGGTCGTGCATGAAAACCGCGGGCTCAATCCCTACATCGAGGATGTCGCCCGGCGGTTGGCCAAGGCGGGATTCATCGCCCTCGCCCCCGATGGCCTGACGTCGGTCGGGGGATACCCCGGCAACGATGACAAAGGTCGGGAGCTTCAGTTGAAGGTAGATCCGGAAAAGCTGATGAATGACTTCTTCGCCGCCATCGAGTGGCTGATGAAGCATGATTCGACCACGGGAAAAGTCGGCATAACCGGATTCTGCTATGGCGGCGGAGTTGCCAATGCCGCTGCCGTCGCCTATCCCGAACTAGGTGCTGCAGTGCCCTTTTATGGCCGGCAGCCAAAGACTGAAGATGTTCCCCGGATTCAGGCCCCTCTCCTGCTCCACTACGGCGAGCTGGATACGCGCGTCAATGAAGGATGGCCAGCCTATGAGCAGGCGTTGAGAGCCGCCGGCAAGACCTATGAAGCCTACATCTACCCAGGCGCCAACCATGGTTTCCATAACGACTCCACGCCTCGCTACGATGAGGCCGCGGCCAATCTTGCATGGGACAGGACGCTGGCCTGGTTCCGGCGATACCTGGCTTAAAGTTGAACGCGCCGCAGCCCGCTTCCACCAGCAACGGACGATCAGCCGAGTCTATCGATTGTCCGGAACCAGGTTACACCGAGTTCCCGGTTCAACACACCTCAACCCTGCAGTACTCTCACAGGAGCTGAAAAGATGTCGCTGACTCTTTACTACCACCCGCTGGCGTCGTACTGCCATAAAGTGCTGATCGCGCTCTACGAAAACGCTATCGAATTCGAAAGAAGAATCATCGATCTCACGGACGATGCAGACAGAGCGGAGCTTCAAGCACTATGGCCCATCGGCAAGTTCCCGGTGATCCGTGACTCTGCTCACCAGCGCACCCTGCCGGAATCCACCATCATCATCGAGTACCTGGATCGACTTTATCCAGGTGAACATCCGCTGATTCCAGGCGACTGGGATACCGAGCTGGAAGTACGTCTATGGGACCGTTTTTTCGATAATTACATCCACGTGCCGATGCAACAGATTGTCGCTGATCGCCTGCGCGGAGCTAACGGCGATTTGACCAGAGAACGATCTATGCTGGAGACGGCGTACGGCATGCTCGATCGCCAGGTGGCTTCCAGAACCTGGGTTGCCAGTCCAGACTTCAGCCTGGCCGATTGCGCCGCTGCCCCGGCGCTTTTCTATGCCAGCACGCTCCAGCCGTTTCCCGACGACTACCGCCACTTGCGAGCCTATTTCGACCGGTTGACCCAAAGGCCGTCAGTCCGGCGGGTCATCGACGAAGCCAGGCCCTACTTTCCACTCTATCCGTTTGCGCAGGCCATCCCGGAACGGTTTCGCCAGGGGTCGGACATGACGTAATCGCCGCACCGCGCTCAAAGGGCATCGCGTGGCCGACCTCGATGGACGCGCAAAATATCCGCCATCACCGCCAGGGCGATCTCGGCGGGCGTCGTGCTGCCCAGGGCCAGGCCGATCGGCATATGCAGACGGGCAATCTCATCATCGCTCAACCCACCGGAGCGGCGCAGGCGCTCGGCGCGCGCCCTGGACGTTGTTCTTGAGCCCATGACCCCGATGTAAAACGCCGGCGTGCGTACCGCCTCCATCATCGCCAGGTCATCGATTCGCGGATCATGGGTCAGCGCCACGATGGCGGTGGCCGCGTGACAGGCGCCAGAGGCGATAAACTGTGAAGGGAGCGCCGGCCGCACTTCAATGCCCGGCACCTTGAAACCTGTGCAGGCCTCCTCGCGAGGATCGCAGACGATGACCTCAAACCCCAGGGTACGGGCGAACTCCGCGCAAGCGACCGAGACCGGCGAGACACCGGCAATGATCAGGCGAGCGGCCGGGCCGACGCGGATCTGTACCCGCTCGCGCTCGATATCCTGAACCACTCGCGGACCCACTCCATCGTCTTCAAGGAAGTACGCCTCACCGCTCTCCAGGTCAACGCATCGTATGAGATGCCGCTGGCCAAGCAACGTGGAGCGCAGGACCTCGAGTTGGGTCAGTGTTGCCATGTCGGGTGACAGACGTTCGATCAGCACCTTCAGGATGCCGCCACAGGGCAGTGCGATCCTCGATCCCTGAGGACCCTCGGGATCCCCGTAGCGCAGGGTCGTCACGCAACGGTCGAACGCTCCATCCTGGAGGCGCTCGAGGAAGTCCTCCTCGACGCAACCGCCCGACAGCGAGCCGATGTGCTGACCGTCCCCTCGTGCCGCCAGCATGGAGCCAGGCTCGCGCGGCGAAGAGCCAAACGTGGCGAGCACCGTACATAGCCAGACCGTCTCACCCGCACGAGCCCAGGCCAGTGCCTGCTCAATTACCTGCACATCCAGATGTTGCATGATCAACTCGCTAACTGGTTACCAATAGGTAGCCGCCGGATACGCGTATGGGTCGCCGCCGCCAGGGCATTCACCACCGCTGGCGCCAGCGGCGGTACGGGAGGCTCGCCAATGCCCGTCGGCGCGGTCGTTGAGGGCATGATATGGACCTCGACGCGGGGCATATCGGCGATGCGCAGCGGTGGGTAATTATGGAAGTTGGACTGATCCACCTTGCCGCCGGTGAAGGTGATGGCCTCGCTCATCGCCGCAGAGAGCGCGAAGCCGACGGAGCCTTCGACCTGAGCGCGGATAACGTCGGGGTTGACGGCGATGCCGCAATCCACCGCACACACCACGCGGTCTACGCGGTAGCGGCCGTCCGTCTGCACCGTGACCTCCGCCACTTGGGCGACGTAGGACCCAAACGCTTCATGCACCGCTACTCCGCGACCGCGTCGCTCGCCTTCCTTGCCCTTCGGCAGAGGGGTGTTCCAACCGGCCTTCTTTGCCGCAAGCTTCAGCACCGCGGCATGACGCGGCTGCGCTTGCAGCATGGACAGACGCCAGGCCACGGGGTCGTGGCCGGCTGCTTGTGCCAGTTCGTCGATGAAGCACTCCGTGGAAAACGCGGTATGGGTGGAACCCACTGCCCGCCACCATTGCACCGGCACTGCGATGTCACTAACGGTGTGCAGGTCAACCAGCATGTTGGGGATGACATAGGGAAGATTGACCGCCCCTTCCACAGACGTCGGGTCGATGCCGTTTTTGATCGCGCCGGCAAAGGGCGACCCGGCTACCACCGACTGCCCCACCAGGCGATGTTGCCAGGCAACCAGCTTGCCCTGGGGATCCAGGCCGGCCCGCAGCCGGTGATGGAACATGGGTCGATAGTTACCGGCCTGCATATCGTCTTCGCGCAGCCAGACCAGCTTCACCGGTGCCCGACCGCCGATGGCCTTGACGATGTGGGCGGTCTCGAGGATGTAGTCGCCGTCCTTGCTCGCGCGGCGACCGAAGCTGCCTCCGGCATACAGCGTATTGATGCGTACCTGCTCCGGCTTCAGGCCAAACAGTGTGGCCAGCAGGCCCTGATTGTAGGTTTGCATCTGCGCGCCGAACCATGCTTCACAACCGTCGGCTGTCAGCCTGATCACGCAATTCATCGGCTCCATGGCCGCGTGTGCAAGGTACGGGAAATCGTACTCCGCCTCGAGAACCTGTTTGGCACCCGCCAGCGCGGTATCTGCATTGCCTTCCTGCCGCGCGACCGCGCCCGGTGACTCGGCGAGCTTGCGAAACTGATCGAAAATCTGCTTGGAACCGAGGCTGAAGGCGGCGCTTTCGTTCCACTGGACACTCAAGGCATCACGCCCGCGCTTGGCACTCCAGGTATCCCGAGCGAGCACGGCAACGCCGGTGGGAATCTGTACCACCTCGACCACCCCGTTGACGGCCAGAGCTTGCGTCGCATCGAAGGAGGCGACCACGGCACCAAAGCGCGGCGGGTGGGCGACGATAGCGGTGAGCATATCGGGCAAGTGGATGTCCTGGGTGTAGACCGCGGTTCCGTTGATCTTGGCCGCGGAATCCTTGCGGTGTAGTGGCTGGCCAATCAGCTTGAAGTCATGGGGTTCCTTGAGGCTGACCTGCTCCGGTACCGGCTGCTCGGCGGCGGCGCTGGCCAGCTGACCGAAGCTCGCTTCCTTGCCTGACGCCGGGTGCCTGAGCACGCCGTCCGCGACCACGATTTCTTGCGCTGGAACCTGCCAACGCTGTGCGGCCGCGGCCACCAGCATGGCCCGGGCCGAGGCCCCGGCTTTGCGCAGTTGCTCCCAGGAGTTGGCGATGGCGCTGCTGCCACCGGTGCCCTGTGACGGCCCCCACTTCAGGTTGTTGTATCGGCTGGCATCGGCGGGTGCGCTTTCGACACGCACCTGCGACCAGGCTGCATCCAACTCTTCGGCGACGATTGTCGCCAGGCCCGTATAGCTGCCCTGCCCCATCTCGAGATGCTTGGCAACAACGGTGACGCTGTTGTCCTCGGCGATACGCAGAAAGGCGTTAGGCTCGAAGACCGAGGCCTGCACCTGGCCAGCATCCGGGCTCTTGGCCATCGCCCAAGGGAAATACACTGCCAGCGTGAGGCCGGCCGTGCCCTTCAGGAAGCGGCGGCGACTTTCGTTCTCGATAGTCCGGGTCATGAGGATCTCCTTGCTCTTCAGGCCAGCGACTTCGCCGCATCGTGGATGGCTGCGCGAATGCGCACATAGGTGGCGCAGCGGCAGACGTTGCCCCCCATCGCCTGGTCGATATCGGCGTCCGTGGGCTTGGGATTGTTTTTCAGCAGTGCCACGGCACTCATGATCTGCCCGGACTGGCAGTAGCCGCATTGCACGACATCGAGATGTTGCCAGGCGTTCTGCACCGCTTTGCCTGTTGTGCCCTGCCCCACGCCTTCGATGGTCAGGATCTTCGCACCGGCCGCCGCGGAAACCGGCGTACTGCAAGCGCGCACAGGTTGCCCGTCCATGTGCACGGTACAGGCGCCGCACAGCGCCATCCCGCAGCCAAACCTGGTGCCGGTTAGCTGTAGCGTGTCGCGCAGCACCCAGAGCAACGGCGTATCGGCGGCAACGTCTACACGCATCTCCTGGTCATTGATGTTGAGCGTGATCATGAAAATCTCCGAGGTAAATGCTGTAGTGGGTACTGCGCCGATAACGCCGAAGCTCAGCGGTCGATGCTTGCCATGTATTCCTCCGCCAGGCGCTCGCCCTGCACCCGGATGGTGGCGAAGACTTTTTCGATATCGCGCAGGTCCGTGGTACTCAGCTCGACCCCAGATTTTCTTCCAGACGCTCGATCCTGGTGGTGCCCATCAAGCCGTCCCTCATCAGGAATCGTCGTGCTCAAAGTATGTTGGCGCACAGCCAAAAATCGATTGCCTGATCCGGCTCTTTGATTGCCTGATTCGGCGAATTTATTTCGAGGTTTCGCCCATCACAAGGTGCTAGCCTCGGACTTCCAGCGAGGCCATGCCATGAGATTGAGCAGATGAGAGATCAAGATGGAGCGCAAACCCGGCTGTTGGGAGAACTGACAGCCGCCATCGTCGAGATTGCCCATAATGACGGCGACTACCCGACGCCGATCCCTGGACTCAGCGTGCACCGCAGAAGCGTCGTCACCGACCCAATCCCCTGCATCTACGGCCTGGGGGTGGCGCTGATCGTGCAAGGCGGGAAACAGGTCATGCTGGGTGAAGAGGTGTTCGACTTCGCTCCCGGGCATTCGCTGCTGACAACTGTCGATTTACCCGTGGTCTCCCACATCTCCAGGGCAACGGCTGGCGAGCCGTTTCTCGCCGTGCTGCTGACCCTTGATGCGCAAGCCATTCTCCAGCTGGCGGGCGAACTGGACCTGCCACCGCCCTCCAGGCAGTTTGCCTACCGCCCCCTGTCACTGGGGCCGGTCGAAAACGCCTTGCTTGATGCGCTGGCGCGGCTGGTGAAGTTGCTAGCGGAGCCTGCGCTGATGTGTGCCTTGGCGCCGTTGATCCGGCAAGAGATCACCCTCCGTTTACTCGCCGGACTGCACGGGCCACAACTCCAGTACGTGATAGCAGCCGGCTCCCCGAGTCAGCAGATCTCGAAGTCCATGGCATGGCTCAAGCTGAACTTCCACCGAACGCTACGCATGGACGCGCTGGCGACTGATGCGCACATGAGTCCATCGACATTCCGCCAGCATTTTCGCGAGATCGCAGGCATGAGTCCGCTGCAATACCAAAAGCAACTTCGGCTGCAGGAAGCGCGACAATTGATGCTTAACGAGAAGCTCGATGCGAGCATCGCCGGAATGCGCGTGGGCTACGAGAGCGTGTCGCAGTTCAGCCGAGAGTACAGCCGGCTGTTCAGTGCGCCGCCACAGCGAGATATCAGGCGTCTGCGCCTGAGCTTGTAGCGAGAAGGCAGCCCCATGCATCGCGGCACGCTTGCAGTACGACCCAGTCTTTGAAGTCGTCGTTATAACGCTTAGACATTACTATGCCGTTACCGCAGGAATGGATATGTACACCGGCAAAGGCCAAGATCAAAAGATCGCAGCCTTCGGCAGCTCCTACAGTGGGATTGGGTACATCCGCGAGATACAGGCGGCTGTCAGGCCGCCATCATCGCGAAAGCTCGCTCCTGCAGTGGATTGGTGTATATCCACAAGAATCAGCCCGCCTTGGCCTCCTGCAGCAGTTGTTGAATAACCTTCTCCTGCTCGGCGTAGCTGCCTTCGCCAAAGTGGCTGTAGCGAACCTGGCCCTTGGCATCAATGAAGTAGTGGGCAGGCCAGTACTGGTTGTCGAATGCGCGCCAGATTGCATAGTTATTGTCGATAGCCACCGGGTAGCCGATGCCGAGCTGTTTGACCTGCTTACGGACGTTGCTGATGATCTTCTCGTAAGGGTACTCGGGTGTATGAACACCGATGACCACCAGCCCGTCCTTCTCGTACTTCTTTGCCCAATCGTTCACATAAGGCAGGGTGTGCTGGCAGTTGATGCAGTCGTAGGTCCAGAAGTCCACCAGCACTACTTTGCCGCGCAATGACTCACTGCTCAGCGGTGCAGAGTTGAGCCACTCGACCGCCCCCGCCAGCGGCGGCAGGGTGCCCTTCACTCCCAGTTCCATCGATGACGCCGCGCTGACTTTGCTGACAAAGTAGTCGACCACCTTGGGGATCTTTTCCAGAAGGCTTTTCTCCACAGCGGTGGATCCCTGAGAAGAGGCGCCGGCGAGCAGTTTGTTATCGGCTCCGGTGGAAATCACCACCGCTGCCAGCAATACCGCGAAACCCGCCCCACGGCGCAACCAGCCAGTGACCGGTATCGAAGGTTTCAAGCGGCTGACCAGCCCGCGGCCGGCGAAGATCAGCGTCCCCAGGGACAATGCACTGCCCAGGCCATAGGCCAACAGCAACAGGCTGGTTCCTGCGTTTGCGCCCTGCAGCATCGCGCCGCTGAGGATCACCCCGAGGATCGGCCCGGCGCACGGCGCCCAGAGCAACCCCGTGGCAACGCCCACCAGCACCGATGCCAATGGCCCGGACATCTTGCGGCTGGCAGGATCGATGCGGTTGCCAAGCAGGACGAAGGGCCGTGCCAGCCAGCCACCGACCCGGGCGGAAATCAGCGACAAGGCGAACAGCACCATGACCATCAGGGCCAGATGGCGCCCGGTGTTATTGGCCTGGATCACCCATTCGCTGCTCACCACCGCCAGGCTCGAGACCAGCGCGAAGGTCAACACCATGCCACTCAAGGTGAGAAAGACCGAGGAACGTGAACGGTCCGCCCGGGCGAACAGGAACGGCACCACCGGGAGAATGCAGGGGCTGAGGACAGTCAATATCCCGCCCAGGAATGCAATAAGTAACATGGGATCACCTGCTAACGTTGATCGAGAGACAGGCAGTGCTGCTGCGCAATCTCGAGGGAGCCTATTGAATGCCCTTGAGGTGTCTCGAATGTGTCGTATACAACCGTCCATCAAGTCGGTAAGTATCAAAATGGCAACTGGATACAGTGAGATACATCCAGCCGAAAAAACGGCGACCTTGTATCCCTGTGTATCCAGGGCGATCCGGATACAGGGCGATACAAAGGACCGCGGTACGGGCGTCGCGCCCCACTAGAATGCGCAATGTCCGACTATCAGAGGGTTGTGCGATGGAACACGTGAATCACATTCTGATCGTCGACGATGATCGCGAGATCCGTGAGTTGGTGGGCAATTACCTGAAGAAGAACGGCCTGCGCACCACGGTGGTCGCCGATGGGCGGCAGATGCGTTCCTTCCTCGAATCGAACACGGTCGACCTGATCGTTCTGGACATCATGATGCCGGGCGATGACGGCCTGGTGTTGTGTCGCGAGTTGCGTTCCGGCAAACACAAGACCACGCCAATCCTCATGCTGACCGCGCGCAACGACGAAACCGACCGCATCATCGGTCTCGAAATGGGCGCCGACGACTACCTGACCAAGCCGTTTTCCGCCCGTGAGCTGTTGGCCAGGATTAACGCCGTGCTGCGGCGCACGCGGATGCTGCCGCCCAACCTGGTGATCACCGAGAGCGGTCGGCTGCTGGGCTTCGGTCGCTGGCGCCTGGACACCACCGCCCGGCACCTGCTGGACGAAGACGGCACCCTGGTGGCCCTGAGTGGCGCCGAATACCGTCTGCTGCGGGTGTTCCTCGACCATCCGCAGCGAGTGCTCAGCCGTGATCAGTTGCTCAACCTGACCCAGGGCCGCGACGCCGATCTGTTCGATCGCTCCATCGACCTGCTGGTGAGCCGTCTGCGCCAACGGCTGATGGACGACTCCCGCGATTCGACCTACATCAAGACGGTGCGCAGTGAAGGTTATGTGTTCTCCTTCCCGGTGGAAATCCTCGGTGCCGAGCCATGAGTTTCGCGCTGCGCGGGCCGCGCACGCTGGCCTCTCAGCTGTCGCTGATTTTCCTGGTCGGTCTGATCGTCGCCCACGGCCTCTCCTTCGGCGTGCAATTCTACGAACGTTATCAAAGCGCAGAAGCGATGTTGATGGGCAACCTGGAGAACGATGTGTCGATCGCCGTTGCAGTCCTCGACCGTTTACCGGCTGCGGAGCGTGCCGACTGGGTGCCGCGATTCGAGCGCCGGACTTATCGTTACCTGCTGGGTGAAGGCGAACCCGGTACGCCTGTCGACCCAAAGGATGCCGATGAAGCCGTGCAGTCGATCGAAGATGCCGTGGGCAAACGGTACCCACTGAGCTTTACCCGAATCCCGGGGCCGCTGCAGCATTTCCAGGCTCACCTGAAACTCAGCGACAGCACCCCGCTCACCATCGATGTCAGACCTTCGGTCATGCCCCTGTCCTCGTGGCTGCCACTGGTGTTGCTGGTGCAGCTGGCGCTGCTGCTCCTGTGCACCTGGCTGGCCGTCAGGGTCGCCATTCGACCGTTGACGCGTCTGGCCCAGGCGGTGGAAACCCTCGACCCGAATGCCCACAGCGTCCATCTGGATGAGAACGGCCCGACCGAAGTCGCCCATGCCGCAGCGGCTTTCAATGCCATGCAGGACCGCATCGGCGCCTATCTCAAGGAACGGATGCAACTGCTGGCGGCGATTTCCCATGACCTGCAGACACCCATTACCCGGATGAAGCTGCGAGCCGAGTTCATGGACGACTCCAGCGAGAAAGACAAACTCTGGCAGGACCTCGGCGAGATCGAGCATCTGGTCCGCGAAGGCGTCGCCTATGCGCGCAGCGTCCATGGCGCCACCGAGGCCAGCTGCCGGATCGACCTGGATGCTTTCCTCGACAGCCTGGTCTACGACTACCAGGACATGGGCAAAGAGGTGGAGCTCGGCGAGAAGAATGCCGGGGTCATCGAAACCCGCCCCCATGCGTTGCGCCGAGTGCTGGTCAACCTGGTGGACAACGCCCTGAAATTCGCCGGAGCGGCGCATATCGAGGTTCAGAGCAAAGCCGATTCAAGCCTCGCGATACGGGTACTGGACCGCGGGCCGGGGATCGCCGAGGAAGAGCTTGGGCAGGTTTTGAAGCCCTTTTATCGCGTGGAAAACTCACGCAACCGCAATACCGGCGGTACCGGCCTGGGCCTGGCCATCGCCCAGCAACTGGCCCTGGCCATCGGCGGCTCGTTGACCTTGAGCAACCGCAAAGGCGGCGGCTTGTGCGCAGAGCTTGTGCTCAAGCGCCAGCCTGATTGAGGTTGGCTGATTCCAGCAGCGGCAGGGACCCAATGTGGGAGCGGGCTTGCTCGCGATAGCGGTGGAACAGTCGACATCAATTTTGAATGTGCTGCAGTCATCGCGAGCAAGCTCGCTCCCACAAAATCAAGATCAAAAGATCGCAGCCTGCGGCAGCTCCTACAGATTTTCCCCAGTTTATAGACCGTGACCGAGAAGCCTTCAGCAGCACCGCGTCGTACATGTGCGATTGCCGTAGCGCGCTTCCTGACGTTCGCGGAAAAACGCCGAATAGCTCATCACCGGCTGGTCTGGGTGATTGAGCGCCATCTGCGCGACGTAGTTGTCGTAATCCGGGACGCCCACCATCAAGCGCGCGCTCTGGCTGAGGAACTTGGCGGCATGTTGCAGTTTGCGGTACATGGCGGATCTCTCTGTGATGTGGGGACCGGTCCATGAAATCGCACTTATGTATCTGCAGTGTGTCGGCGCCCCGGTCATTTGTATTCTCAGGTATTCAAACCAGCGAATTGCAGCACCACGCAATCCCCTACACATTTTATCTGTATATCCATACAGATAAAGGTTGCCCAAATGCGTGACACTGCGCATCCTGTGCAACTTCCAGACCCGTAAGAGATGATGGTGGTTATGCGGCTGTTCCTGTGTGAAAAACCTTCCCAGGCCAAAGATATCGCGGCGGTACTCGGTGCCAGCCGCCGTGGCGACGGCTGCTGGGTGGGGCCGGATATCACCGTGACCTGGTGCATCGGCCACCTGCTGGAAACCGCGCCACCGGATGCTTATGACGCTCGCTACAAGCGCTGGGTGCTGGCCGATCTGCCAATCGTCCCCGAGAAGTGGAAGATGCTGGTCAAACCCAGGACTGCCAGCCAGTTCAAGGCGGTCAAACGCCTGCTCGGCGAAGCCGACGAACTGATCATCGCCACCGATGCCGACCGTGAGGGTGAGATGATTGCCCGCGAACTGGTGGAACACTGTCGTTATCGCGGGCCGATTCAACGGCTGTGGTTGTCGGCCCTGGACGACGCGTCGATCCGCAAGGCATTGACCCTGCTCAAGCCCGGCGCCGAGACCTTCAGCCTGTACCATTCGGCCCTGGGACGCTCGCGCGCCGACTGGTTGATCGGGATGAACATGAGCCGGCTGTTCACCTTGCTCGGACGCCAATCCGGTTATCAGGGCGTGCTGCCCGTGGGCCGCGTACAAACGCCAACCCTGCGCCTGGTGGTCGATCGTGACCGCAGCATTGCCGATTTCGTGCCGGTGGCGTATTGGGCCATCGACGTACAGCTGGTGCAGGACCACACGACCTTCACCGCCCATTGGCGCGCGGCGCCAGACGCCTGCGACGAACAGGACCGCTGCCTGAACCCGGCGCTGGCGCAAGAAGCCGCGACGGCTATGCGCAACGCCAGCCACGCCCGGGTGGTCAGGCTGCGAACCGAACGAGTGCGCGAGGCCGCGCCCCTGCCCTTCGATCTGGGTACGCTGCAGGAAGTCTGCTCGAAGAAGCTCGGACTCGGGGCACAGGAAACCCTGGACATCGCCCAGGCATTGTATGAAACCCATAAAGTCATCACCTACCCACGCAGCGATTGCGGCTACCTGCCGCTGAGCCAACACAGCGAGGCGCCGAAGATTCTGGCGGCATTGGGGCGCGCCGATCCGGCGCTGGCCGAGCTGCTCAAATACCTCGAACCACAGCGCCGCTCGCGAGCGTGGAACGACGCAAAGGTCAGTGCCCACCACGGCATTATCCCTACGGGCGCCAGCAAAGACCTCGAGCGCCTGGTGGGCAAACAACGCGCGGTCTACACCCTGATTCGAGCGCGTTACCTGGCGCAGTTCCTGCCTAACCACGAGTACGATCGGACCCAGGCCGACTTCGATTGCGCCGGGCAAGCCTTGCGTGCGGTGGGCAAACTGATCGTCGAGCCGGGCTGGAAACGTGCGCTGCCCGAGGCCCTGGCGCCGGCCAAGGGTCGCGAAGCGCCTGCTCCGCAAACCCTGCCGGTGCTGGCCGAGGGCCGCGATTGCGCGGTGGCCGAGGTCATCTTGAAGGACCTCTGGACCCAGCCACCGAAACCCTTTACTGAAGGCGATCTGATCAAGGCGATGAAGAACGTCGCCAAGCTGGTAGTCGATCCCCTGCTCAAACAGAAACTCAAGGACACCACCGGGATCGGCACCGAGGCGACTCGTGCCGGGATCATCCAGGGTTTGCTCGATCGAGGTTATCTGGTCAAGAACGGCAAGGCCCTGGCGGCCACTCCGGCCGCCTTCAGCCTGATCGACGCGGTTCCCCGGGCCATCGCCGATCCCGGCACCACGGCGATTTGGGAGCAGGCGCTGGACATGGTGCAAAGCGGCGAGATGAGCCTCGAGGAGTTCGTCACCCGGCAGGCCGCCTGGATGAGCAAACACGTGAGCCGTTGTCTCGGCCTGCGCCTGACCATCAGCGGCCCGGCGAGCCCGGCCGGTAGCGGCGCGGCGCCCTGGAAGAAGAAGCGCAAACCGACCAAGCGCAAGGCTACGACTACGACCAAACGCGCTGCCAAGTCGGGCAGCGGATTTGATACGAAGAAAACCTGACCAGAGACCTTCGGTGCATGGGAAATCGCCAGGATCGCAGCCCGCGGCAGCTCCTACGCCGACTCCATACACCCGCAAATATCCGGTGAACGCAAGACCTGTAGGAGCTGCCGCAGGCTGCGATCTTTTGGCAGGCGCCCAGCATTTCACTGACTGGCATCGTCCCTGATCCACCCGAGTTGCACCGACAGCCCCGGATATCGCATGCTCGACGTTTCAAACATATCCCAATGGACTGGCACGGAAGGTATACGGATGACCCTGATAATCGACAAAGTCGACAACCCCAGTGAAGACGAGCGCGAGGCCATCCTCGAACCTTTGATGGCGCACAACATCGCCCAGGTGGGCGATGCAGGGCTGGAAAAATTCGCCTTGCTGGTCCGTGACGACCAAAGCGAGCAAATCCACGGCGGGCTCTACGGCAAAATTTCCGGTAACTGGTTGTTCATCGAGTTGCTCGGGGTGTCCGAGCAAGTGCGCGGGCAAGGCATAGGCTCACGTCTGATGGCGATGGCCGAAGACCTGGCGCGGAAGAAAGAATGCGTAGGGATCTACCTGGATACCTTTGACTTCCAGGCACCGGTTTTCTATCAGAAACTGGGGTTTACCCAGTTCGGCCGGTTAGACGACTACCCACCTGGCCACCAGCGTTATTTTTTCCAGAAACGACTGGACCATGATGGAACCGGTACTCATGAAGATGAGTGAGTGGTGTCTGCACTGGCTGGAGGCGGAAGGCCCGGCAGCAACCGTTCTTGCCGTGGCATCAAAGGCAGGGATCCTTTCGCAGGTGCCCCTGGGTCGCTGACCCCCAGCCGGCGGTGCTATAGTCAAACGTCTTGGGGTTGACACGGGGGCTCATTTCGCAGGTGCCAGCATGCGAAACCTCAACCTGCTGCTGCTCGTCTGTTGCGCCAGTGTTGCGAGCAATGTCCAGGCTCAATCAATCGACAATGGGCCGGCCAACCGGGGCTTTGGCAACCTGGCCCTCTATGACGGGCAAGACCAGGGTTTCTTCGATCCCGAGCCGCTGGCCTATCGTTCTGCGCCACCACGGACTTATCTATCGACGTCGCCCCAGCGATTTGTGCCGATCTCGGACGGGCATGATTTCCACAACTCTCGACTGCCGATTGCCACTGACGAAAAACCCCGGGTGCTTATCCGTTCTTATCACCCGGATTTGGGAGTGTCCATTGATACCGAGGTTACCGATCCGGCCTGCCTGTCGAGCTGTCGCAATCCTGAGGCAGCGAGGAACCGGTAAGGCCTGACCAACCAGGCCACCAGCCCGGCGATGCAGTCAGAACAACCCGAGCTGCCCGCCGATCAATGTGCTGAAATCGTCGTTGACGAACGGCAGGATGGCATCGGCCACCGGCTGCAACTGGCGCGTGACGTAGTGGTCGTAGTCGATCGGCGCGCGCAGTGTTTCCAGCGGTTCGGGACCTGCGAGGGTGATGACATAGCTGATCCAGCCACCGTTCTGGTACTGCCGTGGTCGCCCCTGCTGGTCGTTGTATTCGTCGGCGATGCGCGCCGCGCGCGCATGCGGCGGGACATTGCGCTGGTAGTCCCCCAGCGGGCGGCGCAGGCGTTTGCGATAGATCAGCAACTCATCGAGTTCGCCGGCCAGGGTGCGCCGCACATAGTCGCGCACATACTCCTGGTACGGTTGCCGATTGAAGATGCGCAGGTAAAGCTCCTGCTGGAACTGTCGGGCCAGCGGCGACCAATCGCTGCGGACCGTTTCCAGGCCCTTGTAGACCATTTCATGGCTACCGTCGGCGCGCGTGACCAGCCCGGCGTAACGCTTCTTGCTGCCCTCCTCGGCACCGCGAATGGTCGGCATCAGAAAGCGCCGGAAGTGGGTTTCGAACTGCAACTCAAGCACGCTTTGCAGACCGAATTCCTTGTGCAAATACTCCTTCCACCACTGGTTGACGTGCTGCACCAACGCCTGGCCGATACGCGCGGCTTCCTCCTCCGAATGGGCGCGCCCCAGCCAGACGAAGGTCGAATCGGTGTCGCCGTAGATCACCGCATGCCCCTGGGCCTCGATCAGCTCGCGGGTCCTGCGCATGATTTCGTGGCCGCGCAGAGTGATCGACGACGCCAGGCGCGGGTCGAAGAAGCGACAGCCACTAGAACCCAGGACTCCGTAGAAAGCGTTCATGATGATTTTCAGTGCCTGTGACAGCGGTCCGTTATGTTCGCGCTTGGCCACTTCCCGGCCTTCGGAAACCCGGGCAACGATCGCCGGCAGGCAGTGCCGGGTCCGCGAAAAACGCGCTCCGCGAAAGCCCGCCACCGATTCGCTCTCATCGGGATGGCGCAGGCCCTCCACCAGCCCCACCGGATCGATCAGGAAGGTGCGAATGATCGACGGATACAGACTCTTGTAGTCGAGCACCAGCACCGACTCGTACAAACCCGGCCGCGAGTCCATGACAAAGCCGCCAGGACTGGCCTCGGGCATGCGTTCGCCGAGGTTCGGCGCGACAAAACCCTGGCGATGCATCAGCGGTATGTAGAGGTGGGTGAAGGCCGCGACCGAGCCGCCGCTGCGGTCGGCGGGCTGACCAGTGACGGTGGCGCGTTCCAGCAGGAACGTCAGCAACTGCGTCTTGGCGAAGATCCGCGTCACCAGCTCACAGTCCTTGAGATTGTAGCGGGCCAGCGCCGGCTTATCCTCGGCGAACATGCGGTTGATTTCGTCCATGCGCTGGTACGGATTGTCGATGGATTTACCTTCGCCGAGCAGCGTCTGCGAGACATGCTCGAGGCTGAACGAAGCAAAGCTCCAGGTCGCCGAGCGCAGCGCTTCGATGCCGTCGATAATCAACCGCCCCGCTGCGGCGGCGAAGAAGTGATTGTTGCGCGAACCGTGCTCGCGCCACTGCATCTCCTCGCCGCCGCGCCCCAGCCGCAAGGGCACCGCCAGGCGTCGGGCATGCTCGTGCAACACCCGCAGGTCGAACTGCACCAGATTCCAGCCAATGATCGCGTCGGGATCATGCCGGGCGAACCACTCGTTCAACTTCTTCAGCAGCAGCGTGCGGGAATCACAGTATTCAAGCTGAAAATCGATCCCGGTGCCGTCGCCGTTTGGCGAGCCGAGCATGTACACCTGACGCTCACCGCAGCCCTCGAGCGCGATGGAATACAGCTCGCCCTGGGCAGTGGTTTCGATGTCAAGGGAGACCAGCTTCAGTCGGGGCCGATAATCCGGCGCCGGTTTCATCTGCGCTTCCAGCAGCGTGCCGCTGCTGTCCGGCGTGCCACTGAAGGCCACCGGCGCAGTAATGAAACGCTCCATCATGTAGCGTTCCGGTGGGCGGATATCGGCTTCGTAGACATGCACACCGGCATCGCGCAGTTGCTTGTCGAGGTGCATCAGCTGACGGTGTTGCCGGCAGTACAGACCCAGCACCGGGCGATGGTGAAAGTCGCGCAGTTCCAACGGACGGAGTTCGACCTCGCGCTCGCCGCGCAACTGCAACTCGGCCTGCTCGCGCTGCTCGGCGGCAATAAAGGCCACCGAGGGCTGATAAGGCAGGCGGATAAACCGCGGGCCCTCATCGGTCGCCAGCCAGAACTCGACCAGCGTGCCCTGCGGCGTATCGCGCCAGTGTCGGGTCAGGACGAAACCCTGCTGTAAATCCACCACTGCAACCTCAAGAACCTGCCTTTCACTGGGCGATTCTACCCGTCATCGTCGGCGATAGCGCGCGAGAGCCTGCTTGGCGCCTTACGAAATCCCTGATAAAGCTAGGCACTTGCTGATTACCGAAGGATCTGCGACCTGAACGTTATTCGTTGAACCCATAATCGACTCGGTTTAACAGGTCGCAGCAACTCGGTAGATACTCGGATCAGTTCCCTCTCCCCCGTGGGGAGAGGGTTAGGGTGAGGGGTGGTTCCTGAGCCTGGCGAACAATCTGAAGCGTTCCTCGCAAAAATTCCGCTTAACTGACTGGTATTGCGGCTCACCCCGTCAATCATCCAGCGGTTTAGGGGGTTTCATCGGCTTGGGTTTGGCGGCCTTGCCGGCAGCCCCCGGCTTGACCTCGGGCTCTGGTGGAGGAGCCACCACGTACTCTTTTTCCGACGGGGGCATCTGGTCGATAGCGCTGAAAAGCTCCTTGGCATCGACGAGGTCGGGGCGTTCGATCTTCTTCTCGCCGTCCTTGCCCACCAGGATAATCTTGGTTCTGTCACTGCTGGCGCCCAGTTTGAGCTCACGGATCAGGGCCATGGTGGTCTGCGGTTCCATATCCTTGCCATCACGCTGGCCGATGGTATTGATCACGGTGTAGAGCACCATATTGCGTTCGGTAAAGGCCTTGCGGTTGGCGGGCTCATCGAGGGATTTTTTCAGACTGACCAGCGTCGGGTCCACGGTACTGGGAGCGATGATGACCAGCGGACGAAACTTCCCGCGGTCCCGAGCCAGTGGACCATCGCTGTCGGCAGCCAGTAACGGCCCGGCAGCGGCGAACAGGGTGACGAGGATCAGTGAGCGGATGAGCATGCGCATCTCCTTTTCATGTCCCGGCAGCATTGATTGCGCGTTTGGTCCGCGTCACTTCAAGCTCAAGATGCAACCGTGGTAGTGCCCTGAAGCTTAGGTCAGCGTGGGGGGGCGCGCAAAGCGCTATGGGTTGCGCGTGATACTGTCCGAGGTGCCGAAGATCAAAAGATCGCAGCCTGCGGCAGTTCCTACGGGGGATTGTGGACACCCGTGGCGTCGCGGGTTGGGTGCTGCGGCGGATTTGCTCGGTCGGCGTAGGAGCTGCCGCAGGCTGCGATCCTTTGATCTTCCGGCCGGCAAAAAGAATCAAATTCCTGGTGCCTCCAGGCATGCACGTTATAGTTGAAAGGATTCGAATTAACGGGAGGGGGGGGTATGCGCCAGATCGTTAACAAAGAGCCATGGTGGGCTGCGCCACCGAAACCGGGTCAGGATGAGTCTGAATTGGAGTGGGGCTGGCTGCTGACATACAACGAGGGAGAACCGCGGTTCGAGTTCGTCAAAGAGCGGCCTTCAGACCATGAGATCCGTAACCGCAAAAGCTGCCGGATCGCGCCTGTGTCGGAGTAATGCTGACAGCCACGGCGACAGGGACCGCGTCGCGGCGGCTGCTTTCGACCGGGAGCTGAGCTCAGTGGGGGGCGATTCTTTTTGCCGGCCAGAAGATCAAAAGATCGTCCGAACGCGGCCCGAACCTTCGGCAGCTCCTACCCCCCTCCTCAGCCCCATTTTTTCCCGAGCACATCGAGACCGGCCTTCTGCAGATCCTCCGGGCTCATCGCCAGACGGAACTTGCAGTTGGCCTCGAAGTTTAGAAAAAACGGTTCGGCAAAAGCAGGGATCTCGGATGAGTCTTGTACATTGATCAGGAAGATCCCGCTGCGCATTCCATCCTGCTCGGTAAAATACGCAGCATCCGGTTTGATGCTTTCCAGGATACGCCTGATGATCTCGCCGACCTTGCCGTCTCTGACGTAGGAGTTGAAGGGCTCATGAGGAAACTCGACCATCAGTAGCATCTTCATCATTCAATCCTCTTTCGACTTGCCGGCCTGGAGCCAGAGCTTGCCGCTTCTCTTGCCGCCTGACTAATCCCGACGGTCCGTTTATTTAAGAGTAGCGAAGCGTGGGCAGGTACCCCTGCGGGGTTACCGACGGTCATCAAGCAGCGCGATTTCAGTGGATTCAGGGCAGATCCACGGCAGCAGTTCTACGAGTGAATATACTGTTTGGTGCGCAGTCATCCTCCGGAGAGCAATCATGCGAACGGTCCATATTATCGAAGCGGATAACACACCCGAGCCTGTCAATGTAGTGGGCGAGGCGATCACGATTCTCGCCGGCGGGGATCTCACCAAACCCTTCGAAGTGCATATCCAGGAGGGAGTGCAAGGCGGCGGGCCACCCCCGCACTTTCACCCTTGGGACGAGGCGTTCTACGTGATCGATGGGCAGGTCGAGGTCACCGTGGAAGGCAAATCCACCACCGTGGCAACCGGTGGTTACGTGCATATCCCGGGTGGCGCCGTACATGCCTACAAGAACATCAGCGCCACCGCAAAAATGCTCGGAGTGGTCTCCGATCCCAGAGGAGGCAAGTTTTTTGCGGCCGTGGATCGGCTCAAAGTGCCTGAAGACCTACCTCGAATACTGGAGATAGCCAGGCAGTTCGATCTCACGTTCTTGCCGCCGGCTACTCAGGAGTAAGTGACTCGTCACTATCAATAATGCCGATGCGCTCCAGCTCGCCAACCATGGACTAAAGTACCAGAAACCACTCATCGCCGACGGCGGCAAAATGGCTCAACTTGGTACAAACTCATTCGACGCCATAGGCCGTTGTTATCAGGATAGATAACCACACACCGAACTGGAGCTTTCGTTCGGCGTCATGACTTGAAGAATGCCAGGAGAGCATTTTCACCTTCGAGTTCTGCCAGAAAGGAATGTCGCTATGACCATAAAAAAAAACCAGCAACTGCCCCACCCTGCATGGCCGCAATCCCTCAACCTCAGCAGTCAGCTGTTCTTTGAAGCCGATCGGCTCAGCGAAGCAGCCTATGCGCACTTGAGTAACCACCCTGTTTCGACTCAGACCGTTAATGAGTTCTCGGAACTCAAAAGGCGTGCGGACAATAAGTACATCGAAGCCCGCCGCACGTGGTTCGACACCAAAGACAAGATCAACCGGTAAACGTACTCAGCTGGCAAAGCCGGTGCAGGGGCTTCGCTGCAGGGCACGCTCTTGAAATCGGTTGTGGTGTAGTCCAACGCCGTCCGCCCAGGCTGTTCGACAAACACAGCCTCGAGCAGGATCCGGCGCAAAAAAACAAGAACAGGTCAATAAAAGGGTGCAGCAATGAATGGAACGAGGATCACCGGTCAAGCCACGGCATGTCTGAACCTGGCACTTGAACGTAACAAACAGCTTTTCAGCGAAGCACATAAATTGAGCTGCGCCGCCCTCGACCTTCTCGATCGGCCCTACATGGATGCGGAAGTCTTCATGCAGTACCAGGAGCGCAGACAGCACGCCGATCGTAAATACCATGAAGCCATCGAGCATCTGCGATCGATCATGACCGAGTACGACGCCCCGCCGTCCTTGACAGAGTTCCGTTGACGCCCGTCATCCGTTGATTTCGTCTGAGTGATAATGGAGAAAATTCAGTACCGGGCCTCTGAGTCGGGCAGTCCGCCATAGGCCTTGACCATCCAGATGCTCAGCCTTGATCTACGCTCTGATTATTTGTCGGAGAGCGACCATGGCACTGCTCGAGATTCATAAAAGGTTCGCCCAGTTTACGGGCACCTCCTGGATCATGGCGTGCGTAAATAGTACTCGCTTGCAGCAGAGCGCCATCGAAGCGCAGATCAGGTATCTGGAATCCCTGGGGGAAGCATCGCTGGAAAGACAGCAAATCCTCGAAAAGGAAATGAAATTCAGGTTCGATAAATCGCAAGCCTATTGGGAGCGCATGTGGAGCGATCTGGCAGCTTGCGAACAGTCCTGCTGACATTTACGGTTTCTGAAAAACTTTGCAACGAATGACATCTGCGCCTGTCGAGGCGTCCTCTAAAATTAAATCGCTGCACCCTGCCAGTCCCGAAAAGGCGTCTTTCCATGCTCCTGGAGAGAGGATAAACCTATGGGTGATTACTACGATCTGGGCACCTATAGCCGTCCAGTGACCACAAGCTCGCCGCAGGCTCAGGTCTGGTTCGATCGCGGTTTACTCTGGAGCTATGGCTATAACCACGAAGAGTCCATACGTTGTTTTCGCAAGGCCATCGACCATGACAATGATTGCGCGATGGCCTATTGGGGCATCGCTCATGCCTCGGGCTCTAACTACAACAAGCGCTGGGATGCATTTGCCGAGCAGGAGTTGAGAGAAGCCGTGGCCAAGGCACGCCGGGCGACCCAAGCTGCGCTGGCGCGCATGGATGGAACAACGCCGGTGGAGCAGGCGCTGATCCGGGCGCAGGAACAACGTTACCAGGCAGATCAGGCGGCGAGCATTGACGAGCTTTGCACCTGGAACGATGCCTACTCGGCTTCCATGCGCAGTGTCTATGCCGCCTTTGCCGACGATCTTGATGTCAGCTCGCTGTTTGCCGAAGCGCTGATCAACCGCACGCCCTGGCTGTTATGGGAGCTCAAGAGTGGCGCTCCAGCCCAGGGCGCGGACACTCTTGAAGCGGTGGCCGTGCTGGAACAGGCGCTGCGGCTGATCGACCAGCGCGGGGATGCACCGCACCCCGGCCTGCTGCACATGTATATCCATACCATGGAGATGTCACCCTGGCCGGAACGCGCATTGCGCGCCTGCGATGCCTTGCGCGACCTGGTGCCAGACGCCGGACACTTGCGCCATATGCCGTCGCATATCGATGTGCTCTGCGGCGACTACCATGCCGGGCTGGTGACCAATAGCCAGGCGATCCTCGCTGACCGCAAATACCTCGAACGCGAAGGCCCGATCAATTTCTACACCCTCTACCGCAGCCATAGTTATCACTTCAAGCTCTATTCGGCGATGTTTCTCGGCCAGTACCACCCTGCCCTGGAAGCCGCCAATGAACTGATCGAGACTATTCCCGAAGAACTGCTGCGGGTGACTCAGCCGCCGATGGCCGACTGGGTGGAAGGCTTCGTGCCGATGAAGATGCACGTTCTGGTACGATTTGGCCGGTGGCAGGAGATTCTTGCCGAGCCCCTGCCCGACGACCCGCAGCTGTACTGCGTGACCACGGCGATGCTGCATTACGCCAAAGGCGTGGCGCACGCGGCTCAGGCGCAGATAGCCGCCGCAGAAGCCGAGCAACAGCGCCTCCTTGAGGCAATGGCCCGAGTACCTGAGACACGGTATATCTTCAACAACACCTGCACGGATATCCTGGCAATTGCCGCGGCCATGCTGCAAGGCGAAATCGAGTACCGCAAGGGCAACCACGACAGCGCCTTCGGCCATCTGCGCCATGCGCTGGAACTGGACGACAACCTGCCCTATGACGAGCCCTGGGGATGGATGCAACCGGTCCGCCATGCGCTGGGTGCGCTGCTCCTGGAGCAAGGCCGGATAGAAGAAGCCGCAGCGGTTTATCGGGCCGATCTGGGGCTCGACAATACACTCAGTCGAGCGTCCCGGCATCCGGACAATGTGTGGAGTCTGCACGGGTATGTGGAGTGTCTGCACCGGCTGGGCAAGCACGCCGAAGCGGCGGTCGTACAAAGCCGCCTCGACCTGGCCGTGGCCCGGGCCGATGTGCAGATCAGTGCATCGTGTTTTTGCCGGGTTGGAGATGGTTGCTGCAGGTGATGCTCTAAAACCTTGGGCATAGGTATCTACACATTTTTTGATGCTTGGCAGGGCGTAGCAGCTGTCGAGTAGAACGAGGCAGCGTCCGGCTGCGAAGCAGCCGAAAGACCCTGCACCTCGGTGTTTCAGATAAACCGCGAGCACAGGTTTTACGAGGACTCCGTCCTCGGACGCTGCCTCGTTCCACTCGACAGCTGCTACGG